>JAVZPM010000001.1:0-359334 GCA_038881595.1 Candidatus Micrarchaeia archaeon
TATTAGAGATGTTGAAACCACTAGTTCCAACAAAATGAATCGCACGTCTAGAATTATAAAATGAATTGTTAATTATAGAACTGTTATTATCAAATTGTATCCAACTACAATAATAACAATTTTTAAATGAATTGTTAATAAGTTTTGAATTTAAATTACCATATGGGAAAAAAAGAATGTATGAATCATTTCCAATAAAATTACAATTTTTAATGACAATACCTGTTAACGCAGCACTTGTAATTATTGAAGAATTAGCTACTGCATTATTATAACTATAAATTGTATTTCCATTGCAATCAAGAGTTATATTATTGGCTGATATGTTGAAGCAAACAGTTGTTGAAGAAACATTAGTTGTCAGTATATACGTTTCACCATTAATATTTAAATTACTGCAGTTGTTAATATAAGATAAACCATAACTTATATTGAACAAAATGATAAAAAAAATAAAAATTGTTTTCAGATTTAAATCAGTCACAAACCTCCCCCTAAGTAAATAAACTATAATATATTATAATCCAATATCCTTTCTCCATCTGAATCTAATATGAATTTTGCATTTATAAACTTTCCTTTCAGCATATGCGGAATCCAGATTCTGTCCATTTCCCACATCTCATTGTAAGGAATGTCTCTTATCTTAAACCATTTTGGCCTCATCTCTTCCGTCTCAACAGGCTCCCCATTCCATTCAGTTACTTTGAATACATGTACAAATTGATCCCACTCTGGCTTATCTTTTACTTTAAAATCAATCTCTCCAATTTTTATTAAAGAAGAAGGCTCAACATCTAAACCGCTCTCTTCTTTTATCTCTCTGCATGCTGCCTCTAAAAGAGGTTCGCCTTCCTCTATCTTTCCTCCATATCCATTCCATTTTCCAGCTCCAAACCTTCTCTTTTTCATTGCAAGAAGAATCTCTTCCTCTCCATTATTTTTCCTGAAAAAGAAACATAGTGTTGCAGGCTTCATAAAACCGCTCCATAAAAATTTTAGTTTCTTTTAAAATAATAAGAAAGTAATATTAAAAAATATTGCTAAGAATTACTTCTTAGTGAGGAAATGACTAAAGTTGTTTTCATTGTTTTAGATGGAATTGGAGATAGGCCGATAAAAGAAAAAAATGGAAAGACACCTCTTGAAATTGCAAAGAAGCCAAATATTGACAGAATGACAAAAGAAGGAATAACAGGAATAAGTTACCCTGTTGGTCCTGGATGGGTTCCTGGAAGCGACACTGGACATTTAGCACTTTTTGGATATGATCCATTCAGATTCTATGTGGGAAGAGGGATACTTGAAGCTTTAGGTGCTGGAATAGATATTAAACCAGGGGAGATTGCATTCAGATCTAATTTCTGCACTGTAGAAAAAAAAGGAGATGAGTGGTATATAATCGATAGGAGAGCAGGTAGAATAAGTAACAGTGAGGCCAAAGAAATTTCAAAATCTATTTCTTCCATAAAAGTCAAAATAAAAGACAAGAATGGAAAAACAAGAGAATTTGAATCCAGATTTTATCATACTAAATCACATAGAGGTGTTTTAGTAATAAGAAGTCTTGATCCAGATTTCAAACTCAATCCTTTAATTAGTGATACAGATTCACACCACGAAGGAAGAATGCAGTGGGCTAAACCGCTAGATGAAAGTGAAAGTGCAGAAATTACTTCTGAAGTTTTAAATGAAACAATAAGAGAAATAAATAGAATACTTGAAAAACACAAGTTAAATGAAGAAAGAAAAAAGAAGAATTTGAAAGTTGCAAATTCAATAATGACTCGTGGGGCCAGTATGATAGAAAAAATGCAAAGAAGAATAGAAGAAGGAGCAGAGTATAGCGGATTATATGGGTGGGCAGTAAGAGTAATTCCATTTTCTGAAAGATATGAAATGAAGGCAGCTTGCGTTGCAGGAGGGGCATTATATAAAGGGGTTGCAAAATATATCGGAATGGATATTATAAATGTCCCAACTGCCACTGCAGATTACAATACAGATTTAGAAGGAAAAATAAACACAGTTATAAATGAGCTTGAAAAATATGATTTTGTTTTTCTTCATATAAAAGCAACAGACATAGCAGGACATGATGGAGACTGGAAAATGAAAGTAAAAATGATAGAAAAAATTGATAAGGCACTTAAACCAATAACTAAACTTAATGATACTGTTGTTGTTTTAACTGGTGATCACTCTACTCCTTGTAATATGAAATCGCATTCAGCAGATCCAGTTCCAATATTGATATGGGGTCCAAAAGAAATGATTCGCTCAGATGATGTTAAAAGATTCGATGAAAAGAGCACGGCAAAAGGAGGATTAGGAAATACAACGCATTTAAATGTAATGCCAATAGTAATGGGAATAATAAAGAAAGCTAAAATGTATGGAACATAAAAATTATATTCTTATTATATAATCCATATCTGCGGCTTCGGACAAAAATCTATTTATAAATGGAATTTTAAGAAAAGAAACAGAAAAATCTAAAACATAATTTGGCAATAAATCAATGCCTCTTCTAAATATATTATGGAGATAGAGAGTCGAACCAAACTCTTTTCTCCATCTCTTTTCGTACTCTAATTTTTCCCCTTTATTAATATGATCAGAAACTGCCTCTCCAAGAATATGTGCACATTGAGAACCAAAAACCAACCCGCCCCCTGTTGTTGCCTTTGTCTGCCCTGCTGCATCTCCAACTAAAAGAACACCTTTAATTTGAGTTAATTCTCTTGGGCCTAACGGTATTGCTGCATTGAACTTTCTTAGTGTTTTTGCTGTCTTTTTTCCAAGAAAACTAAGTGATTTTTGTGAGAAGAAAAACTTTTTTGCATCTAAAAGCTTATTTAATTTTGTGACTCCAAATCCCACTCTTACAGTTTTTTCATCAACTGGAACACACCAGCCAAAAAAGCCAGGTAAATTTTCATTATCTACATATATATCTACTAAATCCAAATGAGGGACATTTACATTTGTTACTTCTTTTTCAAAACAATAAGCTATTTTCTTAAATTGTGGAAAATTGAATTCTGAAGCAGTTTTTGAAGCTACTCCATCTGCTCCAACTATTATTTTTGAGTGGAATGTATTTCCTGCAAAAACAGAATAATGATTATTGAAATTATAAAATGAAATAGCCCTTTTCTCCATAAATAATTCAGAACCAAAACGTAAAGCTCTTTCAATACTATTTTCATCAAATTTTTGTCTATCGAAAACAATTCCAATATTACTTTTCATTTTTATTTTGACTTCATTATTCGGAGAATGAATTACTCCCCCTCTTATCTTATTTAAAATTGCATCAGTATACGAAATCTTTGTTTTCTTTAAACCATTTTCAGAGCATATCGCGGTGCATCTTTTATATTTTCCAACTTCTTTATCCTCTTCTAGAATAGCGGTTTTCAATCCATATTTTGAGCATGCAGCTGCAGCTGCTCCACCTATTGCACTTCCACCAATTACTATAACATCGAATTTCATTACTTAAAATAATAAATAGAATAATTTAAAAAATATTAACTCCTAATTTAATTATAAATAATAAATGAAGCGGCGGTAGTCTAGCCTGGTTAGGACGCGAGCCTTCCAAGCTCATGACCCGGGTTCAAATCCCGGCCGCCGCACTTGTTTTTATTTGATTGATTATAAGTGATAAAATGGAAATTTTAACACAGATATTAAGCGTATTTGTTATTCTTCTAGCAATTCTCGATCCATTCATGGCTGCTCCACCTTTTTTGGCAATGACAAGAAAAATGAGCGAAAATGAAAGAAATGCTACATTAAAAGAAGGAATAATTATTGCAGGAGGAATAATGCTAATTGCACTTTTTTTAGGAATAAAGCTCCTTGAATTATTTGGAATATCTATTGAATCATTCCAGATAGCTGGTGGTATATTAATGTTCTTACTTGGAACACAAATTGTTTTAGGACATGAAATAGTAAAGGGAAAAAATGAAAATGATGAGAAAACAACAATCGCACTTCTTTTAGGCACTCCTTTGTTAGCGGGACCTGCTTCTATAACGACCATGATACTAATATCACAGACTAATGGATTACTTCCTTCATTAATTGGATTAATTTTCGCATTACTTGTAACCTACCTAGTAATGTTAGTAGGTAATAGGATAGTAAAGTCTTTAGGTATAAAAACATTAGAAGTTATTTCAAGATTCATGGGTTTGCTTTTAGCTGCCTTTGGAATAGAATTCGTAAAGAAAGGAATACTTGCAATGTTAGGAATTTAATATTAAAATAAGATAAAAGGGATTTAATGCAGAAATTGAAAAGAGAGCTTAATCTTTTTGACACTACTATTGCAGGAATCGGAATTATAATAGGAGCAGGAGTATATGCAATAATTGGAAGCGCAGCTGGAATTGTAGGAAATGCTATTTGGCTTTCATTTTTGATAGGTGCTATTGTCGCTGCTTTAACTGCTTTGAGTTATGCTGAATTAGCTGGAATGTTTCCTAAGGCAGGAGCCGAATATGTTTATACTAAAAATTCATTTGGAAATAGAATGGCATTTCTTGTAAATTGGCTTCTTGTAGTTGGAACTGTTTTCAGTATTGCAACAGTAAGCCTAGGTTTTGCAAGATACTTGAATTATTTTATAGAAATTCCATATTGGATTGCTGCATCATCGATAATAATATTATTTACGCTTCTGAATATATATGGGATTAAAGAATCCGTAAGTGTTGCAAATGTGGGAGGAATTATAGAGATTATTGGTTTGCTAATTATTATATTTCTAGGTCTTCCTTACATAGGGAGTGTTGATTATTTTGAACTTCCACCGGATTCTCATTATTCCTCATTATTCTTTGGCGCATCTCTTTTATTCTTTGCATTCCTTGGATTTGAAAGCATACCAAGATTAGCGGAGGAAACAAAAAATGCCAAAAATATAATTCCAAAAGCAACGCTTCTTTCTCTTGGAATATCCACTCTTATATATCTTCTTGTTTCTATTGTAGCTGTAAGTGTTGTAGACTGGCAAGTTCTTACAAATTCTGATGCCCCTTTAGCAGAAGTTGCGTCAAAAGCAATGGGAAGCAATGCAGGCACTATACTTGCACTGATTGCATTGTTTGCAACTGCAAATACTGTTTTATTGATGCTTATTACAACCACACGTCTTATCTATGGCCTTGGAGAGGGAGGAAGAATATTTAGATCTTTAGGAAAGGTTTCTGAAAAGAGAAAAACGCCTTGGATTGCTGCGCTAATACTTGGATTTCTCTCTTTACTTGCAGTTCTAAGCGAAGACATAAGCTTTGTTGCATATAGTGCTGATTTTTCAACTTTCTTTACTTTTGCAACTATAAATCTTGCTTTAGTTTGGTTTAGATATACAAAACCATACTCTAAACGAACATTTAAAGTTCCAGATATTTTCGGTGTTCCTTTAATCCCAATGTTCGCTGCTGCCTCTTGTCTATTACTTGCAATGACTTCTGGAACAAATGTAATATTAATTGGATTAACAATTGCATTGATCGGATTTGTAGTTTATGAAATCCTTAAGCGTATGAATCTTATTGATTAACATTATAAATCGAATTAAATATAAATTGTTATAAAATCTAATAAGCGGGGATCAGATGAATGGAAAAAAACTAGTGGTAGCGTTAATTTTTTTATTGATAATTAGCTTAAATTTTTCTAAATGCATAGAAGGGGAAAGAAGTATATATGCACCTGCGGTCATTAATGAAAATTCAAGCCAAATGATAAAAATAAGCATTAAAATCATACCAAATATTTCTGTTGAATCTGGAAAAATATATTATTCGCTTGATCCACTAATAGGAGAAGAAACACAAAAATCAATATTAACTGCTAATAGTGTTGCGAGAAAGATGGCTGAAAAAAATGGGATTAATACTTCTGAATGCGATGTTATTTTAGAGGTATCAAACAATGGAGTAAGTTATATTGAAGGACCAAGTGCAGGTGCACTCTTTACAATAATGATATTAAGTGGCTTTGAGAATAAAAGTCTGAGATCAGATACTACTATGACTGGAACTGTAGAGGAAAATGGACGAATCGGAAGCGTTGGCGGACTTCCTTTAAAAGCAGAAGCAGCTTATAAACTTGGATTTAAAAGAATAATATTTCCAAAGATGACAAATAGCGAAAAGATCGAACTGCTGATGTTTAAGAGATACTACAACATCACTATACTTCAGGCAGATGACATAAATGAAGCCTATACTATTTTAACTTCTCCTATAAACAGATCTGAAAATCTAACGCTTTCACCTGAGCAGATTAATAAATTCAATTATGTCAACTTCACACATAGGTACTTAGATTGGATAAAGAATGTAACTGAAAATATTATATTGGATGCAGAAAAAGACATTAATGAAACACAAATAGAATACAGAGAAAACTTCCAATCTAGACTTGAAAACTCTAAAAATGCATTCTATTCAAATCAATATTACACATCCGCAAACATCGCTTTTCTGCTTTCTATAGATAAAGAGGTTTCTCTTTTTAGCAAGGAAAGAATGATAGAAGAGTACAAAAAAACAAAAGATTGTTTAGAAACTTTTGAGAAAAAAGACAAGATAATCAAGAAAATCATTAACAATAAAAACTTCCAAATTATAGGACCAGCTGAAACTAGATACATGTGGGCAAAAACTAAATTAAGCGAAGCAATAAGTGAGAAAGAAATATTTGATATAACTACTGGAAAACAACAGAATGAATTTATTTCTCCTTTATTAACAAAATATAGTAGTATAATTAATGCAAAATACTGGTGCCTTGCAGCAAACCACATGCTTGAAAAAATTGAAAGCGAAACAGTTGAATCTGATTTGCAGAATAGATTTAAAGAAGAAAACCTTAGAGAATATGTTAAAGAAGTTCTAGAAGAATTAGAAGTGGATCAAAACAATCCAGACATGTTATTCAGAATGAAATCAGCCGAAACTGCTTTCGAAGAGGAAAGGTATCTCTCTGCACTTGTGGACGCTGCATATATAAAATCGTATTCCGATATTGAAGAGATTAGATCATCAAATTCAAATAATGGAATTCAAGAAAAAATTGATTCTGCACTTAATTCTTTGATCCATAGAAATTATACTTATATCTGGCCAATTATATTCAATAATCATGCAAAAGAAATAAGCAAAACAGATAAACTATCTGCATTAAGAATTGCATTAATCGCAGAAAATCTAGAAAATTATTATAAAGATGCAGAAAAAATATGCATGGGAAATGAAAATTATTCTTTTGATAATGAATTTATAACAGACAGGAATGAAACGGAGGAAACATTAGAAGAAAGAGCAGCCAGAATATATACATATCAGATAGTTTCTATAGTTACATTTTTAGTAGGGGTTGTTTTTGTTGGTTTTGTAATTCTTTTTGTAATCGGAAAGATAAAACGCAAAGTAGAATCAAAAACAAAGAAAAAAAAGACTGATAAAATAATTAATCAATTTAAAAAAGAATCTAGAAAAATCAAAAGATTGAACTTAATAGGAAGGAAATTAAACCTATTCCAATTGCAATAAGACTCATTTTTCTTGATTTCCTCAAATTTTGAATTGATTGATCTTTTAGCACATGTAAAGAAACGTCAGCAAGCATTATATCTGTTATTAAAACTGTAAGATACAAAGGTCTTCCGGAAAAGAATGTAAAGAAGGGAATAATTGAAAGAATAATGCCAATAAAAAATAGTAAAACTGCAAATCTAGCAGCATTTCTTTTTCCAATAAGGATCGGTAATGTCTTACCTCCTATAGCCTGATCTCCTTTCATGTCTTCAATGTCCTTTATTATTTCTCTGCCTAATCCAACAAAAAATGCGATTGCAGACAGACATAATACTGGCTGGAATTGAACAACCGGAATGTTTTTTTCAACTGCTAAGATGAACGCGCCAAAGAAAAATGGAACTGCCATAGTAAGTGCGATTATTATATTTCCAATAAGTGGCAAATTCTTAAGAATAAAGTCATAGAGTAAAGATAGCATAGTAAATAAAAATATGATATAGAATGCCTGGATAGGTAAATAAATAAAAGAAATCAAATTTGCAAAAATAAATGAAAAGAAGCCGATCAGAAGTGCCATGGATGGAGAAATCTCTCCTGTAACCAATGGTCTATCGATTCTCCCATTAATCCTATCTGCTTTTAAATCTATATAGTCATTTAACGCAAATGCGCCAAATTCAAGAAACATAGCGGCCAAAGCGCCTATTAAAATAAATGCTGAAACTGCTTCGATACCTCCTACTATAACTGCTCCTATAAGCACTGCAATTGCATACATTAGTGCATGCTCTATTCTTACTAGTTTAAAGAATGCATTTAAGCTGGAAAGGTAATTTGCACCAGCTAGACTTTTATTCCTCATATATAGATATTATAAGAAAAGTTTAAAATTCATAAATAAAGGAAAAAACAATTTTGATGAAACTAATAAGGACAATTAATCAAAAAGCTTATATATAATAGTTGTATAGTAAAATATATCAAGAATATAAGTGTACATTAAAAACGGTAGGAATATGAAAAGAAAAAAAATTAATTGGTGGGAGAGCGATCATGCTCATCTTTACAAACCAAAAGAAGGATACAAGATTTTATCACAAGAAAGCCTATTTTCTGATCTTATAATAAATGAAAAAATAATAATAAAGGATGATAGCAAGAAAGAAACTAATGAAACTAAAGAAAAAGAGGAAAAGGGAGAAAACATATTAAAGGAAAAAAAGGAAGAGGATAAAAAAACAAAAATAAAAATAATACACAGAAAGAATTTTGGAATCATAGAAAAAAATATTTATGAAAATTTAGATAGAAAGGATTGCGAAAGAAACGAAAAATGTGTTTATAAATGCAGAAAAGGAACTCTCTGGGTTTATTATGGATACGAATTCAGTAGAATGGCTATTATAGACAATGTATTAAAAATTCATCGTGGATTTCCAGACTCTCTTTATGATGTCCTAAACGAGGCAGAGATATATCAATTATTTGTTGCTTTGTATAAAGGAAAATGGAATCGAGATTATGACCCAGAATATCCAGCATATGAAATGGGATATAGGGATGCGTATGCTGCGCAGCTGTTATCTCATGAAAATATAGAAAAGACAGACATACCAAAAATTATTGCAGACTTGATACAGCAAGGAGAATATTACTTAAGAAATCATTGGTATTATGAAAATATAATTGCAGATAAAAATAGTAATCCATATCCTACTTCTTATGACTCATTAAAGGAGAGATTATCGATTATCCCAGAAGATGATAAAAACCTAATTCGTAAGATACTGAAAGTTAAAAAACCATATCTGTCTACGAAGAGCAATGGCTATCTTCCAGGAATAGATATATATAGAATAACGCAAAGCTGGAAAAAGAGAGAGGATGGAACACATATAAAGAAAAGGGAGTTG
The DNA here is from genome assembly GCA_038881595.1 of Candidatus Micrarchaeia archaeon. Classification (GTDB taxonomy): domain Archaea; phylum Micrarchaeota; class Micrarchaeia; order CABMEP01; family CABMEP01; genus DTQF01. The sequence continues at coordinate 9,482 of JAVZPM010000001.1, forward strand.
CCTAAAGACCTCCAAGAAAAAATAGGATTTTTCGTTAATCCTTGGATGTGTGCTGATCTTATCTTTGATTACATGAAAAGAAGAGAACAGAATTGGAAAAAATGGGATAAAAACATAGAAGTGCTTTAGAATTTCAATTTTTCAGTAATCTTTTACTTCTAGTTTTGATAAAAATTCAATAATTTTCTTCCAGTGACTACCTTTCCAGTATATCTGATGACAGTCTTTACAAATCCAAAATAGATTATAGGATGATAAAGCTCTATCAATATCCTCTCTTTTATTTTTTTCTATTTTCTTTTTATACGAATCGTTTAATTCTTCTTTCGTTATCTCAAAAAGAATTGAACCACATTTTGAACATCTTACTGATGATTCAACCTTTTCTTCAATATTTCCTTCAGTCATCGGATTGGCGATATATTTCTTTTTAATTAAAAATTCAAGTTGTGCTTTTACGGAATTAAATTCTGAAGGAATGTGGATTATACCTATTTTGGTTTTCCTTTCAGAAAGAGATTTGTCCATTGTTATCAATGTTCTATTTTCTTTCTCTGCGATATCTAATAAATCTTCATCGCTTATTTCATTATCTTTTGGAATCTTGCAATCATAGCCAAGTATTCTCAACCATCTTCCTAGTTTTATTAGCATTATGTCCACTAGAAACTTCTTTCCTGCGGTGTCAAGATTCTCTTTTTGCATAATGGAATCTTACTGTAGAATACTTTTAATACTTATTTTATAAAATAGATATTTAGATAAGAATATCTATCTATTACTATTTCAAGTGAGTAAATGATAAAAAGTATAACATTAAAAAATTGGAGATCACATTCATTGAGCACTATTAATTTCTCTAGAGGAACAAATATAATAGTAGGTAGAATGGGTGGTGGAAAAAGCAGTATTATTGATGGTATTTGTTTTGCTTTGTTTGGCACAACTCCTGCAGTACAACATAGAAGATTGAGGATAACTGATTTCATTAAAAACAGGCCAAGAGAAGAAAATGAAGCAGAAGTTACTTTGATATTTGAACATAAAGGAGAAGAATACAAAGTAATAAGAAGGATAAAGAAAAAAGGCGGTAGCGAAGCTGAAATATTTAAAGGTACTACCAGGATCGAGGGACCCCAATCGGAAAGAGTATCTGATTATATATCTCATCTTCTTGAAATAGACTATGAACTATTCACAAGAGCAATTTATTCTGAACAAAATAGAATTGATTATTTCTTAACATTAGGAAGAGGAGAAAGAAAAAGACAAATAGATGAATTGATAGGAATTGACAAGTTTGAAATTGCAAGAAAAAATATAACAACTGTTATATCAAGGCTAAAAAATATGAAAAGTGATAAAGAAACATTCATAAGAAATATAGATGCATTGAAAATCAGTCAGGAGATTGAAAAACTAGAAATAGAAAATGCTGAAAACAAAAAAGAAAATGAGAAATATAATACAGAATTTCAGAATCAAATGAAGTTAAAAAATGAAAAGGAAAAAATAGTGAATGAACTCAAAGCACAAATGGAAAAGTTCAGGAAACTTCAAAATGAAATCACTGGGCTAAGGCATAACAAAGAATTACTTGAAAAAGAAATTTCTTCTTCTGAAATAAAAGAGAGTTTAAAAGATATTGAAACTGTTCTAAGCAGTAAGAAAAATGAAAAAGAAAAGTTTGAAAAGGAAAAAATGGAAATAGAATCAGAAAACAGAGAAGTAACTAAACAGCATGCATTTTTGAAATCAGAAATAAACAATATAGATAAGAAGAAAAGTATAAAGGCAGAGTTAAAAAATAAATTGAATTTGTATTTGAGAAATGAAAGTATTGAAAACTTAAAGGTTAGATTAGTAAAGGATGAAGAAACTCTGAATAAGCTGAAAGAAAAACATTCTAACTTGAAGGCAGAAATTGCAGAAATTGAAAAATCAATTCAAGAATTAAAAACAGCTGGTGCTCATTGTCCTGTTTGCGACTCTGAATTGAATGACAAGCATAAAGAAGAACTTATAAACAAAAAGGAAGGAATGAAGAAAAGCATGCAAGATGAGATCTCAAAATTGGAAAAAGAAATAAATGAGCTGACAAAGCAAAAAGAATCATTACGAGCAAATGTAGAATCTGCAGAGAAGATAATCTCATTATTATCGGAGTATGAAGGAGTTGAAGAAAAAGAAATAGAATATAAAAATAAAATTTCTCAAATAGAAAAAGAAATAGAATATGTAAATGAAAAAAGAAAATCAGTAGAAGAAAAATTGAAAACAATAAACAATGAATATCTGGAGATAACAAAGAAGTATGAGAGAATTAAGGAACTAGAGAATAAGAAACAGAAATTAAATTTAATAATACACAATCTTGCTGAAAAAGAAAGAGAAATTTCAAATATAAGATTTAGTGAAGATATTTGGGAGAAAGAGAATAAAGAACTAACTGAATTAAGTATAAAATGTGCAGAAATAAAATCAAAAATAGAGCAAGGAATTGAGAAAGAAAGATATTTAATAAAAATGCTTGAAGAGAAGAAAAAACGAATGGAAGAGATAAAAGAATACACTAAAGAAATCCAATTATATACTGAACTGATATCAGAACTGCAGACTTTCTCAACTGCGATTGTTGAGACGCAGCATGATCTAAGAGAAGAATTGATTGAGTCAATAAATGAAGCGCTTGCGACTATCTGGAAAAAAGTATATCCTTATTCTGACTATGAATTGATAAAACTCATACCTTCTGAGAATGACTATGAATTGATGTTCAAGTATAATAATGATTACATAAGCGTGGATGGGATAGGATCAGGTGGAGAAAGAGCTCTTGCTTGCTTGGCATTAAGAATCGCATTTGCTATGGTGCTTACGCCTAATCTGAGCTGGCTAATACTTGATGAGCCTACCCACAATTTGGATGAGGAAGCAGTAAGCACTTTGGCAGAGACATTAAGAGACCATATACCGCAAATAGTTGAACAGACATTTGTAATAACACATGATGAACTTATGAAGGAAGCTGCAAGTGGAAAACTTGTAAGAGTAATGAGGCATCCAGAGATGAATGAGACAAGCATGGTTGAAGAACTTGAAGAAATCACTGTATCCACCCCATCCTTGGGATAAAGTTGATGTTTATTTAATTTACTTATTAAAAAGAATGGAAAAGGTTGATCTTATGAAAACAGGATCTGAAACAGATGAAGAATATAAAATAATAGATATGAAGGCTAGAGAGATATTGGATTCAAGAGGAAATCCCACCATAGAGGTTGATATATTCACCAAATCAGGATTTGGAAGAGGAGTTGCACCTTCTGGAGCTTCTACGGGTAAAAATGAAGCATTAGAGCTTAGAGATAATGATAAAAGATTTCTTGGAAAAGGAGTCAGAAAAGCTATCAAGAAAGTTGCAGAAATTAAGAAAAGACTTAAGGGAATGGACGTACGTGAACAAAATAAAATAGATAGGATTCTTAACGAAATAGGTGGAGAACAAAAATCTAAAGTCGGAGGCAACACAACAACTGCAATTTCCTTAGCTGTCTGTTCTGCGGCAGCAAATACAGTTGGAATTCCAATCTACAGATATTTAAACCCAGATGCGAAAATAATGCCTGTGCCAATGATGAATGTAATAAATGGAGGAAAGCATGCTGGAAGCGGACTTGCGATTCAGGAATTTATGATCGTACCAAAAAAGTTTGATTCTTTTTCAGAAGCGCTAAGGGCTGGAGTAGAGGTTTATCATGTATTAGGAAAACTTATAGTCAGAGAATACGGGCAAAACGGAAGAAATGTTGGTGATGAAGGTGGGTATGCTCCGCCAATAAGAACAACTGAGGAGGCGTTGGATTTCCTTATGAAGGCTATCGAGGAGGTAGGATATGAAAAGAAGATATTTATTGCGTTAGATGCTGCAGCTTCATCTTTCCATGAGCTTGGATACTATCGAATAGATGGAAAAACAATCTCTGGAATAGAATTAATGAGAAAATATCAGGAACTGATAAAAAGATATCCAATCATCTCTATAGAAGATCCATTTGACGAAGGAGAATGGGAACTTTTAAGCAGATTCACCAGGGAAAGTGGCAAGGATATTCAAATAGTTGGTGATGATTGTTTTGTATCAAATATTAACTTGCTAAGGAAAGGTATAAATGCGAAGGCTGCAAATGCGCTTCTTCTTAAAGTAAATCAAATAGGCACACTTACAGAAGCTATAAACGCTGCAAAGATAGCAATGAACAGTGATTATGGAGTAATAGTAAGTCATAGAAGTGGTGAAACAGAAGATACATTCATAGCAGATCTTACTGTTGCACTAGGGTGTGGGCAGATAAAGACCGGTGCACCTGCCAGGGGAGAAAGAACTGCAAAGTACAATAGACTTTTAAGAATAGAAGAGGAATTAAAAGAAGAAAAAAAACGAATAGTTTTTGGATTAAAAAAGTAAATAAGAAATAAAAAATAAACAAGATATAACATTAAATGAATATTAAATGAAAGAATAAAATGGCGCCGGGGACGAGATTCGAACTCGCAACCCGCAGAGCGGGACTAGCTCTCAAGGCTAGCGCCTTACCGTTCAGCCACCCCGGCATTTAAAGAATTAATGAATATATTTGTCACTAAAAGAATTTAAACCTAATTTTGCATAGTTGAGTATACAATCTGATAAGATAGCCAATATAAAAATAAAAACAAATAAAAAATAATGTGAAAAAGATAAAACAAATAAAAAAAGAAAATGAAAATTAGCTAAGTAGCTTAGCTAATTGTTATCTCTATTTTTACAGTGTCAGGCACCTTTACTCTCATAATCTGGCGGAGAGTTCTTTCATCTCCTCCTATTTCGATAAGTCTCTTGTAGAGCCTCATCTGCCATCTTTCATAGGTGTCTGAACCGTCACCACAAGGAGTTTTTCTTGTTGCTACAAAAAGCTTCTTGGTTGGGAGTGGGATTGGACCACTGGTAGGAACGCCCGCACTCTTTGCTATCTCAACTATTTGTTTAGAAACTTCGTCTAGTTCTTTCGGGTCCCTTCCAATAAGCTTTATTCTTGCCTTTCCCATTCCAATCACATCTTTTTAAATAAAGAAACTAAATTTATAGTTTCTTTGGAACTATATCAAGAACTACTCCCGCTGCAACTGTTTGACCCATATCTCTGATTGCGAATCTTCCAAGTGGTGGGAATTCACTGTATTTCTCAAGAGATACATTCTTCAATGGCTTAATCTTAACCACTGCAACATCACCAGTCTTTATGAAGTCTGGGTTCTTTTGTAATGTCTGACCTGTCTTTGGATCCTTCTTCTCTACAAGCTCAATAAATGTACCTGCAAATTGTGCAGTGTGAGCATGGAAGACTGGAGTATAATTGACAGCTATTGCAGTTGGGTGGTTTAGTACTACAATCTGTGCAGTGAATGTATCAACCACTGTTGGTGGATTTGAAACAGGTCCTGCAACATCTCCTCTGTTGATTTCTGTCTTGTCAACACCCTTTACATTGAAACCAATGTTATCTCCTGGCACTGCCTGTTGTAGTTGTTGGTGATGCATTTCAATTGATTTTACTTCTGCCACTTTGTTTGATGGCATGAAGATGATCTTGTCTCCTGGCTTAAGAACTCCAGTCTCAACTCTTCCTACTGGAACTGTACCGAAACCAGTAATTGAGAATACTTCTTGTACTGGAATTCTAAGTGGTTTGTCGATGAGTCTTTTTGGTGGAACAAGCTTGTCAAATGCAGCTACAAGATTGTCTCCTTGATACCATTCCATCTTTGTTGTTTTTTTACCTACATTCTCTCCTTCATAAGCAGAGATTGGAATGAATTGCATTGCTTCTGGCTTGAATCCTATGGTCTGTAAGAATGTTTGAAGCTGTTTCTTAAGATCTTCGAATTTGACTCTATCATAACCAACTGCATCCATCTTGTTGATTGCAACTATAAGTTGGTTGATACCGAGTACCTTTGCCAAGAATGCATGTTCTCTTGTTTGCTGCTGTATTCCATCCTTTGCAGAACAAACAAGAACAGCTGCATCGGCCTGTGATGCTCCTGTGATCATGTTCTTAACGAAGTCTTTGTGTCCTGGTGCATCAATGATTGTAAAATGATACTTTGGTGTTTCGAATTCCTTGTGTGCAATATCGATTGTAACTCCTCTTTCTCTTTCTTCCTTTAATCTATCCATTGCGAATGCAAATTCGAATGTTGCCTTTCCTAATTTTGCTGCTTCCTCTTTGAGCTTCTTTAGTTCCTGCTCAGAGAGAGCTCCTGTATCGTATAGGACTCTACCTACTGTTGTTGACTTGCCATGGTCAACGTGTCCTATAAAGATCAAATTCATGTGTTCTTTTGCTGCCATAACATATCCCTCCTAATAAACATTTTATTTACAAAACCTTAAACCATAACCACATATAAATGATGAAGGCTATAGTAAAAGCTGCTCCAGAAAAAGAGCTGTATATATTATTATATTAAACTTTATAAAGCTTATTATAATTGAAAGATAACATCAAAGGATAATATGAGAAACGTAAAAATCAAAGATTATCTTATTTTAAGATAATTCGAATAAAATGAATTCATCGCACTTACATTTAGAAATATATTATAATGGCCATCTACATCTTGCTTTGTAATATTTACCTCTGATTTTATTGAAGTTATTGCATTTACGTTGTATTGTCTAACTGAAAGTGAATTTGTCTTTCCATCAATAAGGCCAAAACTTACTGTAATATTTTGAGATGGAGTTGGTAAATTTATCCTCCAAGTATTTAGGACATATGGGTCTAAAATTCTTGTAGAGATAAATGATTTTGCAGAAATTGGATCCGTATAATTTATTGTGACAGAGATTCCAGAAGCTGCATTAGTCGGTTCGGTGTATGCACCTCTTGTAATATTTGATACTATATTAATTTTATACGAAGATACAATTAGATTCGTACCACTTAAATTATATATTTTGATTTCTTTATTATTGGCGTCTGTTTCATTTGTAATATAAATCATTCCATTATCAAATGATATATTTAGAACACTTGAAGGAGAAGGTGGAATAAAAGATATATTCATTCCTGTAATATTTGAAAACTCATTTAATCTTGCTTGTTCATTTGAAAGAAACGATGACTTCACATAGCTGTAATTCTCAAATATTGTAACTATAGATGAGTTTGAAGCTTGATTTACAGAAAGGATTTTTTTCACATCCATAAGAATGTCATTAACTATAAATCCTGTTTTATCTAAAAATATCTGATTTCTTAATATTGAATATTGTGAATATCTGTAGTTTAGTATTTGAATTGCAAGAATAGATAAAATAAGAAGTATGGTTACTACTGCAAGTGATATTATATACCCTCTTTTGTATTTTTTCTTTGAACACATAATTATCACGTTTTAATTATTTTTTCCATATTGCCAATTTTGCTGTCTTGAATTGATTCCCATCTACAAATGTTCTCCATGCTATCTTTTCATTCACATTTGAAGGATCGCATCCTATTTTATAGTAAGTTGAAATAAGCGTTCCTCCTACTCCATTATAAATCTCTAATCTCATGCACAAAGAACCGCTTGTCTGCTGGAAAACGTACGATGGATTGGAGAAGTTTGTATATTCCAAAACAGTAAGTATGTCATATCCTTGCTTGTAGATGAATGCATCATATAATGAAGGTCCATTCTGAAGATATGAAAATATTATTGTTGAAAATAATAACAATGCAATTAAACCAAACATTGCATCAAGTATTGCTATGAATCCTTTTTTTGTAATTTTTTTATCTGAATTCTTCATCTCCTCATCCCAACGAGTACCTTACCCTTAACATACATGGCGTTCCATTTGTAAATACACAAACTCTCTCAATTTGATTTATGGTCTTGTTTGCAGACACGTTTCCTTTTTGGAAATAAATATTTCCATTAATCAATATTTCTATTGAAACGTTATAAATATCAAGATTCATTAACTTAGAAATGTTTTCATTAGACAAAGAATTTAGTGATTCGAGCTTAATAGGATCTATTACATTCATTCCATTTGAAATCCCTAAAACTGTAAGATTACCATTTTCCTCCCAATCTGGAGAAACACCTCTTGTTTTGATTAAGACATCTGAGCTGCTCCATGTCATGATATAATATTTATTCTCATCTAAGTTTAATTTGATTAAAGTTGTATAAATTGAAAACAATGTATATAATATAATAAGTGAAATAATTACAAAAAATATTATTTCTATGCTGTAAGTCTGTCCTTTTTTGAATCTGTTTCTTTCCATTTTATCACAAAAGTTCTTTAAGTTACAATATTTGTTTAACTTAAATATATTGTTGAATTTATAAATTTGATATTTATAAGAGTTGAATTATCTTGAACTGTTGAATTTATCTGAATGCGTGAAATTGGCCATGAAGCAGAAACGTTTGTTAATAGATTAGTAGCTATTATCGCTCCACTTATTGCATCGATTCGATAACCGTATGGAATATCAACATTTGCTTCTATCTGATTTGAGATTACACTATTGACCGCATTTCCTATTCTAGATGCGACAGATAAAGCTTCATCGTATTTTGAAATGTAATCTACTTGTCTTTGCATTTCAATTGAAATTAACATAAAGATAGAAAAGATAGATATTACGATAATGAATAAAAGAAAAAATTCAACTGAAACTTGTGCCTTCATATGCCTTCCTCTAAAATTTATGAAATTTGAAGCGTCTTCTGATTCTTTATTGAGCCAGATAAAGTTTTAATTAGCCAATTTCCTGAAGTATAACCTGGTGGTATTTCAAAAATACCTAAATATATTCCAGTTCCACCATTCCCTGTTATTACGGACTCACTAAGCACTGTTGTATTTACTGTATCTAAAAGATAATTTGTTAATGGTGCATCAATCAATTGGTCATTTAAATCATAAACTGAAACTTTGAAATAAATGTTGTTGCATGTTCCGTACAATGGTTTGTCTGTATATATCGATGGAGTAAGAGCTGCTAATACAGAAACGTTTGCTAAGACATATCTTGTTACATTAGGATCTACAAATGTAATATTCACTAAATAGTTTCCATGAATCAAACCAGTTGCATTATATCTAAATGTTACGTTTATTACTGAACCTGGAGTTAATGTTGAAGGACATGCTGTGATGTTGTATACCCAAGATTCATTTGTTGTACATGTAATAGATAGATTCCTGTTTCCTGTGTTGTTGAGAGTATAATTTCTATCTATATATGTATTGTTATATACTGTAAAGCTATCTGTAGATGGAGTAACTGTAAAGTTGTATATTGGTACTGCGGTAACATTTACAGTAGAAGTGACATTTCTAGTTCCTGCATTTGAATCAGTGAAGTTTATTAATACATATCTAATTCCTTCTGGAAGTCCGGTTGCATTATATCTAAATGTTACGTTTATTACTGAACCTGGAGTTAATGTTGAAGGACATGCTGTGATGTTGTATACCCAAGATTCATTTGTTGTACATGTAATAGATAGATTCCTGTTTCCTGTGTTGTTGAGAGTATAATTTCTATCTATATATGTATTGTTATATACTGTAAAGCTATCTGTAGATGGAGTAACTGTAAAGTTGTATATTGGCGGAGCAAGTACTGTAAAACTCATAATTGGAGTAACGTTCCAATTGTTTGATCTATCACTTGCCCATACTCTCCATCCTATAACAGTACCAGCTGGAATAGATGAATTATTCCAACTGAAATTTACAACATAATAGGTTCCATACATAGAAACTGGAGAACCATAAACTGTTTTATTTTGCCAAGTACCTGTTTCATTTGTTTCCAATATTGCGGTTTTTAATTGAACATTATCTGTCCAAACTACACTAAGATAATTGGTGCTGCCAATGATAATCGTATTATTGCTTTGATTTTGATTTGAGTAATATGGAGGTATTGTATCAAAAGCTCTTTGAAAATCAAATGAAAATGAACCTGTAGTTCCAGTTGTAGATGTAAGAACTGTATCTCCGTAATTTACGAAATTTGTACCATCGAAATAAAATGAACCTAAATTCTGAACATTATTCGTTCTTATTCCTATAATGTCAACCGTATCTGAAGCAGTCGGATTTGTATAAAGATTTAGCCATGCACCTGATCCACTATAAGTTGAAATCGTTGTTGTAGCGCTTGTACATTGCGGAGCACATGACCTTACAGATAAAGTTGAGCCGCTGCCTCCATCTGTATCCCAAACTAACCTACCTGAATTACCATCTGGTAGCCATGCAAAATCTGCAAGAAAAGAATTTATCGCATCAACTGCGGTATCTATATTAGATGTTACAGACCAAGATGCACCATTCCAATATGCTGTACCAAGATCAGAAGCGCTATCTACAAATACTGCCTGCATAGTATTTGAAACTGGATTTGGAATTAAATCTAACCAGTATGCATCTGCCGCATCTAGTGGATCAATATCAAAATCCGGACTATTTACCCATGTAGTTCCACTCCAGTAATAAGTAGCTATATTTCCTGTTGTTCCGTCTCCTGCAGCAACCATCCCTTGATTTCCACTATAAGTATAAGCTACAGCTATTGCTTTGTAACCCCCTGTAGATGGAGCATTAGCTGTGATTTCTTGAATATTTCCAAATGAATTTCCATTCCACACATATGCAACCGCATCAGTACTCGTAGAATCAAATCCAACAAATATTATCTCCTCACTATTTGTTGGTTTTCTAGCAGCTTCAACCCAAGTATATTGAATATCATTTGTTTGTGTTGTATCGTCAATACATATTTCTGGGCCAAATGTTGTTTCGTTTGCAAGCATCACACGATAAGCTAAATCACAAGTAGTACTTGCACTTACAATTGAATAGACAACTATAAGATCTCCAGTTGAAGTTTCATATTCAAAATCAAATCTTCTTGATGAAGTAGCTGGTGCTGTTGTCCATACTTGACCGAAATTATTAGTAATGTTCCATTCCACTCCATCAAATGACACATATGCGTCTAAATAACCGTCATCGCTTTGTGTAATAATTACTCTCTTAGGAGAAACTGGTGAGTATTTTATTAAGGCATATCTTATAGGGGATCCAGCTGTTGGGAGTTCAAATTCTGCACTGTAACTACCTGTACCAGCTGATGACCAATTTTTTAATTTAGGACTACTAGTTGTAAATGTTCCTGTATTAGAACGATAGACTGCAGTTCCATTTGTTGCATAAATTAACGAAGTGATTAATATGGACAGTATAAATAAACTTAAAATTTTTAACTTTAACATGGATTCACCACAAATGAATAATTTACATGATAAATTGAATAATTAGCATAAACTGTGTAAGAACCTGGCATGCCTGTTGCATTCCATACTTCTGAATAAGATCCAATTGAATCTACCTGAACAAGCTTTGGATAACCTGGCATACTTCCAGAAGAATTCCTTAAATCTAAAGTAATGTTAGAGTAAGGAATCCATCCTGTTGTAGTTATCTGAACTAATGGTGGCATTGAAAAGATTGTGGATGGAACTGAATATCCTGAATCTTTGTAGGTTTCAAGAAGAATATATGATACATTTGAAGTAGGTCCTCCGCATGTCTGAATATTTAAGATTATTGGAACTATAACACTATAATTAGAAGAATTGAATAAAATATTTCCTGTAAACATACCTATTGTATTTGCAGAGATATTGAATGTGATGTTCGCTTCTCTACTTTCAGTAGTTGGAATACTAAATGAATAAGAAGAGAGAGAAACATTAACATAAGGTGAATTGAAACTAACTTGTGCATCTACTTGTATTGCATCTTGATTATTGTTAATGATTTGAATTGTATCATTTAAATATTGCGGAGAAGATGAACTGCATAATTGTAGGGAAACAAAATATTTTGATAAAGAAAATTGAGCTATCCCAACTGAAACCGAACCACCATAGGAAGTAAATACAACTTCGTGTGATCCGGGAGTTGCGGATATCTTTCCAGTGATTGGGAAGTTTAATGGATATGACAGATCTGTTCCTTCAAAAACTATACGTAATGTATTATTAACTATCTCTCCATCTCCTGAAATACCATTTGGAAACACTATTCTTTTAATAACTTTAGCTCCTGCTCCTTGCTGATATGCCTGTGTTGCACCATCCGCAATTTCTTTTAATGCAAGCTTTGCCTGCTCAAGTCTTTGTTGTTTATTTACAATCGATAATTGTTCATTAGCAACATAAACCACAATTGCAAAAAATATGATTGTAAATGAAAATAAGATTATATATTCCAGTCCACCTTGGCCTTTCTTTTTATCTATTTTCAACATCAGCATCACTCATCTATTTTTTTAAATTCCATTAGCTTTTAATGATTAAAGTTTTCTTTCCGAAGAGCCAAAAAATAATCTCTCATTTGGGTAGATAACTATTCCTCTATTTGTAAATGCAAATGGTCTTGCAACCTCTGTATGATTTACACCTGTCATCTTCCATATTTCTATACCTCTAATCTGAACCCCTTCTGATGATCTCTTATGGATCATATAAACTATTCCATCAGCAAGAAACTCTGCCACTGCTGTAGACGGATTAGAAGGAAGATCAGAAGACCATTCATTGAGAAGTAAGGTAGTCACATTAAATTTCTTAAATACACTGAAAAGCCTTACTAATGCCAATCTTGCCTTGTACGGATCATTGAATTGCATGAGATAGGGAGTTATTGTATCAACAACTACTCTCTTGATATTGTAGCTTGTTATTATGTCATATAGAGTTCCACCTTCCTCTTGCATGATCTTTGCAACTTCATGAGGTTGGTATTCTAAAAAGAAGAAAAGATTTTTGTCCTCAAGTTTTTGAAAATCCATTCCAAAATTTAGCATTCTAGAATATATGGTTTCTCTTGATTCTCCGAAACTTATGAAGAGGCCTGCCTCTCCATTTTTTGCTGCCTCGTACAGAAATTGTAAGCCAAAAATTGTTTTTCCACTTCCCGCATTACCATTGATCAGCACAACTGATCTCTCTTCTATTCCTCCTCCGCACATCTCATCAAAGCCAGGAATTCCTGTTTTTATTAATTTTGGTTTTTCTGCTTCAACTCGAGGCTTCTTTATTGTTGCTAATGTTTTTATTGTTTGAATATCTGTTTCTGGAACTCCATAACTGACTTTCTTAATCTCTTTTTCTAACTTTGCAACCTTTTTTTCTTCATTTTTAGAAGGGACTGATTCATGTAAAATTGATTTTATTTCAGCATTTTCTTTAAATTCTGATTTTGGTGTAATTATGTGTTCGATATGTGGTTCCTTTTCCGCAATTTTTCTTTTTTGGGGTGCGTATTCTATCTCTTTTATTTCTTCCAGTATTTTCTCAATTGCTTCTTTGTGTGACTTTATCTCTTCTTCTTTTTTAACATTTTTAATTGTCTTTGATTTCTTCTTCATCTTCAATGACTTAGTTGGCTTTTGATTGATTGATTGTTTTTTATTTTTCTTTGTTTTTTCTACTTTCTTTTTGATTTCACTATTTTGTTTTAAATTTTTCTTTATTTTTCCAAAAAAGTTAGATTTAGTTTTTGAAGTTTTAGTCTTATCTTCTTTTTGCCTAGTCTTGCCTACTCTTTTTTTATCCTCTTTTTTCTTAGGAATATTGAACAAATTTAAATTCAAATTAAGGCCTTCTTTTTTCTTAGTCATATTATGAATTTAATATGTAGATTTAAAAATCTAATTTAAATAGGCGTTTATAGAAAAAGATGAATAAGATAGAAAAAATAGGAAAAAGAATTAATTATAATAAAGAAAATATTTATTCTTTGGAAACGGATTCAATCCAAGCCATTATCTGGGGAAGAGACATTACTCCGATTCTTCCACTTACCGGCTTTCCATCTTTGAAAAGCACCATTGTTGGAATACTTGATACTCCAAATAAAGCTGCTAATGATTGATTCTCATCTACATTCACTTTTATAACTTTTACCTTACCTGTTTTGTCAACTTCTTCAAGTATAGGGGCTAACATTCTGCATGGACCACACCATGGAGCCCAAAAATCAACAAGAACCATTCCTTTTGATTTCATTACTTCTTCTTCGAAGTTTTGTTCGTTTATTTCTTTTGGCATTATCCCACCTATTTAAAATAAAGTAAGTAATAATGGTGCATAAAGTATCATAAAGCTTTGCTCAAAAACGAAAAATGAGATTGTTACATTGCAAAAATAGAAATAAAAATATAAATGGCTTATTGAAATTGATTTAAAATTTAGGAAACTATCTTTGCATTTACAACTCCATCCTGACCAGGTCTACTTGTTACTTTTGCTTTTCCTACTTCTGTTTCTATTATAACTCCCTTAGTTATTATGTTCATTCTCTTGTAGTTTGGATTATTTGGAGAATCAAGTACTGATTTTATCTTTGCTCTTTTAATCTTGCCATCAGGCATTACGACATTTGCATATGCTGCATAAAGAGCGACTATTTTCTTAGATCCTCCTCTTTTTCTTGCCTTTACTCTTACATCTGTATCACTGACTTTTGTTGATGCAAAGTGTCCTCCATAATGTGCAAGTTTCTTATCTCTATGTCTTGCAAATTTTGCACCTGTTTTTTTCTTAGTTTGTTTTGCTTCATGATACTGTTGCATATATTTCACCTATTTAAATGTAAATTAAGAAACTATGAGATTCAAATACAGAATCGTTAAATGATTTCTATTTAAATCTAGTTTATAGATTACTACAGATTAATTAAATATATATGCTATACTTTAAATGCTTTTCCTTTTATTCTTTTTTATCTATTAATTTTTTAGTAGGTGAATAAATTGGAAAAAATGGATATAGAGCTATTTGCTTCATCAAGTGATTTAAATAAAGAAAAAATTCTAGAATATTCAAGAAAATACAAATTCCAAGTGTTTGACTTAGATTCCGTAGTAAGCAGATTCCAACTAAAACTTGCTTATTATCATGCAATGACTGCGTTTAAGGAAAAAAGAAATATTACAAATGATTTTATGTTAGAGTGGCTAGTTAGAGCATCTGGAAAAAGGCAGATAAAAAATGCTATAAATTACTTAGGGTTGAAAAATCCAAAGAGAATAGTAATAGGATTTGATAGAAGTAAAACAGATATTAAAAAAGAAAAAATTCTTCAATTAATTAAAGGAAAAGAAATTGAATGGAAAGACAAAGACGATTTAAAAACAATAAGAGATATGGTCGAATTAGAAACAGAGGAATAAATTATCTTTTCAACAAAGTTAATGCATCTTTTTTGTTAAAAGAGATAGGAGCATCTATTGTCTTAAGTATATAATCCATCATTTCTACACCTATAGAAGGATCTATTTCTGAAAATCTTAAAGCAGCTACAGGATCTGCAGTTTTATCTAAAAGAAGATATAAATACAAACCTTCTCGTCCATATTGATTAAAGATTTTAAATCCGACAGAACCATACTTTTTCTTAATCTCTTCTGGCCCCATTTTGATGAATGTGGCGCTTTTCTTCTCTGCTAAAACCCACATTAGATTGTCGACATAATTGAGACCAGAAAAGGTATTAACAGCTAATTCAAGAACATCCACCTTTCCATCAATCATTTCATAAATCTTCTTTGCAGTTGGACCGAATTTAATAGTTAGCTCTGATATCAATGCGACAGAAGAAATGTTATCAAGCGGCACTTTCTTAGGTATGTCAACAAAAACAATTTCTTTAGATTTTATTTCTTCAATCTCTGTCTTTTTCTCTTCGGGTTCTTCTAAATAAATGTACTTCCCTTTTAGTTTGTCTATTATTTCATAAACTTTTTCTTCTTGCATTGAAAGCTCTTTAGCAATTTCACTAACTGTGAGCTTTTTGTTTGCGAGTCTAAAAATTAAAACTGCATCCGAACCATAATCTAAGTATATAGCTCTTTCAAGATCTGAAAGTGACTGTACATTAATATTTAATTCTTTATTGCTTCCCAAGCCTTGATCCATAAAATCACAAATCACAATACAAACTTGTTATATGATATAATTCATCAAATTAATATGTTTTAAAATTAACATTTAAATTATTATGTGTATAACTATTGTTAGTTATAATTAGATATGATTGTTTTTCTTCAACATCATCAAATAGGCGATAAAATGGAAAACGTTGATCTTAATGAAGAATACATAACAACAGGAATAGATAAATTCATGCGTTTACTTTACGAAAGGAAAAGAGTTGAAATATCACAAATAGCTAAGGAAATGAATGTGCCAGAAGAAACAATTGAATATTGGTCATATATTCTTGAAAATCAAGGTTTAGTAAAAATTAGCTATACTCTCGCTTCAATATATATAGAATGGATCTCAGGCTAACTATATTAACCACTCATTGGTGATTAATTGAACGACAAGAATGAAAATAGAGAAGAACTTGAACTTATGAAAAAAGCGCTTGAAGAAAGGAGAGAGGAAAAAGTAGAGAAGATAAAAGAACATAAAAATGAAACAAGAGAAGAAAAGAAAAAAGAAATAGAAGAAAAAATACTTGAAAGATATTCTTTTGATGCACAAGGTATACCTGTAGAAGTAACGATCATAGATTCGAAGAAGTATTACACTCCACAATACAATATTCAAATCCCACTAATTGCGGAAGGAACTAAACTCATCCTTAATGCCTTGAAAGCAGAACTCATAACAAAAGTTAAGATAGACATTGCAATGCTTACAGACCAAAGGCAAATGAAAGATATTCAAGCAAAATTCGAAGTTAAGGCTAATGAATTACTTGACAGACAATTCTCTGGCTTAACACCAGAAAAAAGAAAGGTTCTCTCATCGTACTTAATCCAGCATACGCTTGGATTAGGGGAGCTTGAAATATTAATGTCTGATGAAAACCTTGAGGATATTGTAATAAACAGTCCTGCAGAACCAATTCAAGTCTATCATAAAAGGCATGGCTGGTGTTCAACAAATCTTTGGATAAGAAGAGATGATACTGTTTATGAATATGCATCTAATATAGGTAGGAGAGTTGGGAGACAAATAAATGTATTAAATCCTATAATGAATGCATATCTCCCAAGCGGGGATAGAGTAAATGCAACTCTTAGCCCCATCTCCACATTTGGAAACACACTTTCGATAAGAAAATTTGCAAAGAACCCATGGACTATTCCGTATCTTATTCAAGTAAAAACTGTAACTCCAGAGGTTGCGTCCCTATTATGGCTTTGCATACAGAACGAAATCTCATTAATAAGCAGCGGTGGTACTGGATCTGGTAAAACTTCTTTTCTTAACGCTCTTGCATGTATGATACCTCCAAACCAGAGAATAATTTCGATAGAGGATACTAGAGAACTTACACTTCCAGACTTCCTACATTGGGTGGCTATGACTACTAGGGAACCAAATCCTGAAGGTAAGGGAGAAGTCACTATGCTAGATTTAATGATTAATGCATTGAGACAAAGACCAGATAGAATTATAGTAGGTGAAGTAAGAAGACAAAGGGAGGCTGAAGTACTTTTTGAAGCTATGCATACTGGACACTCAGTATATGCAACCATACATGCAGACAATGCAGAAGAATGTGTAAATAGATTAATTACTCCTCCAATAAATATTCCTCAAAGTTCTCTACCTGCGCTTGGAGGAATAGTGACACAATACAGAAATAGAAGAACTGGTATAAGAAGGACGTTTGAATTTGCAGAAATAACGAATGAAGGAAAAGCAAACGTAGTTTATAGATGGGATCCGAGAACAGACACAATGAAAGAAGAGAATGCAATAACTAGACTTGGAGAAACGCTCGCACTTTACACAGGAATGACTGTTAAAGAAATGAAGATGGATCTATTAGACAAGACAAAAATACTTAAATGGATGGTTGCAAAGAAATATTTCGACATAAATACAGTAGGAAGGATAACTGCAGAATACTATAAAAATAGTGATGAAATAATAGAATATGCAACTTCAAATAAAGATTGGTCGTTTTAAATATAATTAACAATGTGGTAAAATGACTGGAGAAATAACAACTATACGAAAAAGTTTTACAGATACTATTAATGAAATAAAAGAAATGGAAAAACATAAAAAAGAAATACTACCAAAACAAATAGATGAAGAAGAAGAGGCAGTTGAGATCTTAACTATGGATTATGGAGAGGCTATTTCTGAGCTTAGAAGACTTTATTTAATAAAACGTCTTACAAAGAAATAATTATAAAATAAACGATATATACTTATATACTAATGATTGGAATCGAAAAGGAGTGAAGAAATGGAGGAAATAAAGATTGAAAGTGAACCTAAAATTAAAGCAGAACAAGGCATTAAGCAAAGAGATCTTAAGGCTAACTTAATAAATTACACTAAATCTAAATTTCCTTGGTTAGAAAAAAAGATGAGAGAAGCAGGAATGACACAAACTGTGGATGAATTTGTTGAGAAATCATTGATAAAGGCTGGATTGCTCACTATCTCACTTATAATACTCACTTACATACTTTTCATGCTCCAGTCAGTTAATATTTTACTTCTCATTCCTATTGCAATAATATATATTCCACTTTCAGTGTTCTTATTTATTCAGCAACCAAAGGCATTGGCTTCAAGAAGAAGAAGAATGATAGATAAGGAGCTTCTCTTTGCAGGAAGGCATATGTGGATTGCATTGAAGGGAGGGTTGCCTTTATTTGACTCTATTGTTGCAATATCAAAAAGCAATTATGGAGAAGTCAGCAAGGAGTTCAACAAAATAGCTGAGAAAGTTTTCCTTGGTGTGCCTTTAGATACTGCAATGCAAGAGACAATAGAGGACTGCCCTTCTCAATCATTCAAAAGACTAATTTTGCAGATAGTTAACTCTGTGAGATCAGGAGCAGATGTGGCAAATTCATTAGAAACTGTTTTAGACCAGATATCTAAAGAACAGGTAATAGAGATAAAGGAGTACGGACAGAAATTGAATCCATTAGTAATGTTTTATTTAGTTATGGGAATAATCTTCCCATCGTTAGGTATAAGTATAGGTATATTGTTATTATCATTTGCAGGTATAAAATTGACAGGTATAAATGTATGGGCATTGGTTCCTTTAATTGCAATAGTACAATATGCTTTCCTCTCATATATTGAATTAAGTAGACCAAGCTACGAGGTTTGAATGTATGCTTCCACTAGAAAAACAAATAGAGGCTTTAGGTAGATTGCTTCAAAGAGATAATGTAAAAAAGATAGGAAAAAAAATTTCTGAAGCCGGAATAGAACTCGATCCTGAATATGCTGCAGGTTTGCTTATAATTTATTTTGTATTTTCACTAATTTTCTCATTCATGGTTTCTTACCTTGTTTTCAAAAATATAATACTTTTACTAATTTCATTTATTGTTATAAACATAATTCTTCTTGGTTTAATATATCAGTATATCGAGTTAAAGATAGATGAAAGAAGAACAGAAGTTGAAAAAGTGCTTCCGGATTTCTTGCAACTTGCTGCAGCAAATGTAAGAGCAGGCATGCAAATAGAAAAGGCTATTTGGTACGCTGCAAAGCCTGAGTTTGGACTTCTGTCAAAAGAAGTAGAGATCGCTTCTAAAAGAATATTTGGAGGAGAAACGATCAATGAGGCGCTTGACAAGCTTTCCGAAAGATTTAATTCTAGATATCTTGATAGGTCAATAGAACTTATAAAGGAAGGAATAGAATCTGGTGGAGAAATAGCAGGAATACTTGAAAAAACAGCAATGGATCTTAGAAATCAACAAATAATACATAAAGAAGTAAGAGCATCTATGATCATGTATTCTATCTTCATAGGATTTAGTGCTGCAGTTGGTGCACCTTTCTTATATGTGGTTTCAAGTAAGCTCATAAATCTATTTGAAAAGCTCTGGGTCAGCCAACCTACAACTGGAATCGCACTCAGCCAATACTCTCAGATTAATCCAACCTCACCTGCAATTACTTCTGCGGAGTTCAATCTCTTCGCTATAATAGTTGTAATAATAACCAGTATTATAGCTACATTAATAATATCAGTTATAAATACTGGAAAGAAATCAAACTTTATAAAATACATCCTTCCTTTTCTAATTGTTTCTCTCGGAGTATTTTATGTTGGAAGATTCATAATAGACAGAATTTTCGGTGGAATATCTTTATAAGCTAAAATTGTCTTTACTTTAAAATTAAAATTATCGTTTATAGAAAATTATAAATATTTGATTTGGTTATTTATTCTTAACTAAATGTTAAAGTGGGAATATGGAGTATAAAGAAAAGATTAATTCAGGTATAACTATTAAAATAACAAAATCTAATACTAAACCTACTTTTAAATTTGAAGGAAAATCAGAGCCAATAATGGTTGTTAAAAGAGGTGATGAAGAAATCCATGTCAGAATAGGTGACACTGTAAAAATTGGGCCAGGAATATATAGAATAATCGAATATATCCCGATAAAAGAATGGAAAAATGAAATAACCGGTTCAAATTTTAATGCATCTGTCAAATGCAAACTTATAGGAGGAAGATTATTTTACGATTTGAAAAGGGTTTCTTATTATGATAAAAATACCCGTGAAACATTTATAGAATTGACACCAGAAACATTGAGTTATTTCATAATCTCAATACAAGAAAAAGCGGAAATAATGCGAAAGAAAAGAGAGGAACTTGCAAAGAAATTAGATGAATTAAATAAAAGAAAACAAATGAATATTCATTCAGAAGAAATAGAGGAAAAAAATCAATAATATGATTTAAAATAAAAAGTAATAGTGGCATTAATAGGCAAAAATAGGCGACCAGTGTATTGGAATTGAAAAATGGTTAAATTTAAAAGCATTAGATTTAAGATATTCATGGGGGCAGATTCAAAACAGGTGTATTCATGGCGACCAAAAATTTTATAAATGACGATGAAATAGATATCGAATTTAATCCTTCATCAATAGAACAGATAGAGGAATTAGTGAACAAGCCAACATGGAGAGAAATGCTCCTTGAAATAGTTGATTCGAATAACCTTGACCCTTGGAATATTGATATCTCTGTAGTTACAAACAGTTATATAGAAAAAATAAGAAAGATGAAAATTGATGACCTACATATTCCTGCTAATGTTATTCTTGCGGCATCTATACTTTTAAGATTTAAAGCACAGACATTCCAATTTGAAGAAACTGAACCTCCAATAGAAGAGGTGTATATTGAGGAAGGAATTGAATCTGCACCTTTAGAGATGATCCAACTAAGAATGAGAATGCAACCAAAAAGGGCAATAACGCTTCCTGATTTAATAAGCGCTCTTGAAGATGCAATAAAAATAGAAGTAAAAAGAGAAAAAGAAAGAATTGTTTTACCTACAGTACTTGAATTCAAACCACCTGAGTACGATATTGAAAAAGAAACTAAAAATGTGTACGAATATATATCTAAATACTGTGATGAAAACGGAATGATTTTATTTTCTGAATTACTTAAACTAATGAACAAAAAAGGACCGAAAGAAACAGTCCTTACACTCTTACCTTTATTACACCTTTGCCAAAAAAACAAAATTACAGTTGATCAAGAAGAATTTTTTGGAGATATAATCATACAGAAATTAGATCCTAATCTAGAATTTGAAGAAGAATAAGGTGCGATAATGGAAGAAGAGACGACAGAGAAAAAACAAGAAGAGATAAAAGAAAAAGAAACAGAACAAGAAATGCTAGTTACCGATAATAATATTGCAAATTTAGAACAAAAAATAGAAGCAATATTATTCATGGCTGCAAAGGCAGTGAGTATCACTGATTTACAGAAGCTTACAAATGCAGATCTCTATTCCATAAAAGAAGCGATTTCAAATCTTCAGCATTGGTATGCATCAAGGAAAAGCTGGCTGGAAATAGTAAAGGTTGACAAAAGTTATCTTATGAGATTAAAGCCAGAATACACTGAAATAGTTAGCCCAATTGTGCAGGAAACTGAACTATCGAAGCGTGCAATAAGAGTCTTAGCAGTAGTGGCAAAGAACAATGGGATATTGCAATCAAAAGTAGTAAAGATGCTTGGTACTTCTGTTTATGATGCTGTTGCAGAGCTTAAGCAGAAAGGATATATTGTAACTGAAACAAAAGGCCACTCAAAGATACTAAAGCTTACACAAAAATTCAAGAACTACTTTGGAGAGATACCACTTTAACTATCTCAACTAATAAATAAAGAAATAAAGAAGCTCAAAAATTAACAAATTAACAAATGAAAAAAGAAACAAAGCAAATTGAATCAAAAACGTTAAACTTTTATTTCATTCTCTTTAATATATAATTGACAACTATTGGTAACTGGATGATGAATATGGGTGAATCTTTAATGAACAAAATTTGGATAATTGGCCTCATAATCTTTTCAGTGTTCATGTTTGGATGCTTGCAATCAAGTAAAACAACTACCCTTAATGCAGATGAGGTTAAGAAGTTTGTACTTGATGATCTAAATTCGAAATATCCAGATGCAGATATAAAAGAGATATTGGAAATGAAACCTGGTGAATCAAACAACACATGGCAGATCAAGACAAGGGTTACTTTTAACTACTCATCACCATGTCCAGTAAGAATGAATGTTTATTATGATTATCCAAGAAGAGGATTCATAGAAACCCCTCCAGAATATATAACTAAGAATTGCGAGGTCTGCAAAGGAATAGCAAACTGCATACTTGGAACACCTGAGGAAGCAATAATCGCATCGCACACTCTTGAAGGAACAGATGTTGTGAGCAAATTTATAAACACATATTCAAATGCAAAGGCATCTGCTAAATTCTACTCAGAATATCTTGATCCAATAGAAAAGAAACCATACTCGGATGTCTGGATAGTAAAATGGACTTCAGAATCAACTAACTATGGATTAATAGTAATGATAGCAAACACTGGAAAAGTGGTTGGAATAATCCAGGCAACAAAACAGGAAACGATCTAAAAACATTTATTTTATTTTTTCAGCTTCTGTAGTATCAAATCCTTAACAACTTTTGAATCTGCTCTTCCTTTTGTCTCTTTTATTACTTGGCCTATAAGGAAGTGTAGTGTCTTCTCATTCCCGCTTAAGTAGTCCTGAACTGCTTTCTGCTGGGCTAAAAGGATTTTGTCTATTATCGTTTCGAGTTCAGAGGTGTTACTTATTTTAAGAAGATTAAGATCAGATGCAATCTTTGATGGATTTTCTTTTGTCTCTATCATCTTTATTAGAACTTGTTCTGTACCTCTGTCTGTAAGATCTCCTTTATAGAACATAATGAACAAGTCAGAAAGCCATTCTGAATTTAATCCTGAATCGATATATGAAAGATTCCTATAGTTCAACTGCTTTTTGAGCGGACCTCTTATCCAAGATGCAATTTTCTGAGCTTCTATTATAGTTCCCTTTGATTCCACCTTAAAGACCATCTCTTCAAAAAGCTTCGCTAGATTCATATCCATTGAAAGGATCCATGCGTCATCGCTCTTTATCTTATATTGGGTTTCAAATCTTGCAGCCTTGGCCCTTGGAAGCTCTGGCATTCCTTTTTTGATCTGTGATATTCTTTCTTCACTTATAATAATTGGTGGTACATCTGGATCTGGCATATACCTATAATCATCCTCTGTCTCTTTCTTTCTAAGAGATGTTGTTGTTCCTGTTGATTCATCGAAATGCCTTGTTTCTCTTACTATTGTACCGCCATGTCTAAGGATATTTTGCTGTCTTATGATTTCATAATTCAATGCATCATACACTCCCTTGAATGAGTTAATGTTTTTTATTTCTACCCTTGTTCCTCCATTGAGACTTATATTTGCATCTACTCTAAGAGAACCTGGCTCGTCTCTTCCAGCATCAAGGTAATTTAGAATAGCATCAAGTTCGTCTAGAAAATCCCTTGCATCTGCAGGAGATTTCATATCTGGCTCAGTAACAATTTCAATAAGAGGCACGTTTGCTCTATTGTAATCAACAGTTCCCTCCCTTAATTCATACCTTCCTGGATCCTCTTCTATGTGAATCTCCCTGATTCTTACTTTTCCAAGCATTCCATCCACGCCTATTGGTTTAGAAGTTCTCTGAAATCCAGTGGGAAGATCTGGATAAAAGTAATGCTTTCTCTGAATTACTGAAGAATCAACAAATTTACAATTCAATGCTATACCTATCTTTAAAAGCTGATCCAAGGCATGAGAATTAAGTCCTAATGGCTTCGCACCTGGCTGCCCTGTGCATATTGGACATATGTTTGTATTTTCTGGTTTATCCCTGTAATCTGTTGGACATCTACAGAAAAGTTTGCTCTTTGTTTTAAGTTGTACATGAATTTCAAGTCCTATTACAATGTCCAAATTCTTTTCATTCATTTTATCACTTTTTATGCAATGTTAAATAAAGCATCGTCTTCAAAGTGTCTTCCATGATACTGGATTGCACCATCGAAAATATTTTGTGAAAGTGGAGATACGATTGCTGGAAGACCTGTAAGATTTGCTGCTATTGTCAATGTATCTGCTGCATACATTTCTAATGGATTCATTTTTTCTCCGAACTTCCATGGTGGAGTTGGCATTGCAGGCCCTGCAAGAATATCAACCTCTTTCATTACTCTAGAAAATTCTAATTTCATTTTCTCTCTCGCTTTAAGAGCTCTGCTATACCATGCATCCTTGAATTCCTTCATTGTGATGTATGTACCTATCATTATCCTTCTTTTTATCTCTTTTCCAAATGCTGCTCCTCTTGCTTTAGAGAACGCAGAATAAAGATCTTCATTTCTATCTGCAGAATAACCATATCTTAAACCATCAAATTTCTGAAGTGCTGAAGACAGCTCTGCTGCCATAACTAATTGATAAATAGGGACTGTGTAATTTAAAGTTGGAATCGATACCTCTATGATTTCAAAATCAGATTCAAGTTGTTTTATTTTATCTCTTACTGCCTTTTCTATCCTTGGATCAATTGAACTAAAGAACTCTTTAGGAATTCCTATCCTTTTTATATCTGCTATTTGCTTTTCTTTTGATATCATTTTATCTGCAAGCTGTGTTGTCTGGTCATAAGCATCTGTTCCTCTTATTACATGGAAAACCTTTCTCATCACTTCCTTATCCTTTGATATTATGCCTATCTGATCTAAAGACATGGCCATATCAACAAGACCATACCTGGAAACCATCCCATAAGTTGGTTTAAGACCGTATGAATTACAAAATGCAGCGGGGCATCTGACTGAGCCACCTGTATCGCTTCCAAGCGCTGCATCACAGAAGCCTGCTGCCACTGCTGCTCCACTACCGGAAGAAGAACCACCCGGCACCCTTTCTAAATCTAACGGGTTCTTTGTTATTTTTAATGCGCTGAATGTTCCATCACTACCACATGCAAATTCATCCATATTTAATGAACCTATGATTACTGCATCTGCATTCAATAGTTTTTCTACAACAGTTGCATTGTAGGTTGCTTTGTGTCCTCTGAGCATATTTGAACCACAGGTAAGCAACTTTCCCTTGTAGGCTATGTTGTTCTTTATTCCAATTATAAGACCTGCAAGAGGACCTGCATTTCCTTCATTAATTTTTTTGTCTATTCTTCTTGCTGCCTCTATTGCTTCATTCGAATATACTTCTATAAATGCATTTATTTCCTTATCCTTCTTTTCTATAAGTTCAAGTCTCTTATAGACAATCTCTTCTACTGACATACAATCACGCTAAGAATTAATTATTTTAGAGATTTAGGAACCACAAGGATATTACCTTCTCTCTTTGTAAATTCAGACCTTATCATCTCCTTTGTGTCCTCATCTTGTTCCTTTACTTCATCATCTCTTAGTGAATTTGAAATTCCGTGCATATAGCTTGTTTTTTCTTCAACTTCTTCTATATCTATTTCTTGAACTTTTCCGAAATATGCAAGAAGCATGTCCATCTCATTGCAAAGACTCTTTAATTCTTCATCAGAAAGTTTGATTCTTGCAACCTGTGATATCTGTTTTACATTTTCCTGATCCATAATCACACCAAAAATATTTTATTAGAAAACATATAATAATAGAGATAAAGGAATATAACTCTTTCTTGAAATCTAAATGTATTTTTCTATCCGATTGCGATTTGTTTATGAACTTGTTGTAAAGATGTTTTAATATCATGGTATGTTTCTCTTTTTCAAGTATTCAAAGAGAAACTGAGTGTAATTCTTCTTTATCTTTGATATATCTATTATCTTGGCTGATTTAATTACTTTCCTTATGTCTGGGGGAACGCCATTCTCATCTGGATTAGAAAGTATATGTTCTAAAAGTTGCTTGACATGAGTGAATCTTCTCTCACCTACTGCCAATATCCTGTCTTCCTCAAACCATATTGGCTCTGTCACCTTATGCTGCCTTATGAACTTATCCACATATTCCCTTTGGGATAATGGAGGACCCAATATCTTTTTCATTTTTGGAAGAGAGTATATTGAGAACTCGCAGAGAAACATGCATTTTCCATTTGCATACTCGTCAATGTCAAAAACCTCAAAATCATGCTCCTCTGATTTAGACCTTATTTTGTTTGCAAATTTGTACATCTGGGGCCATAAAATATCTTCAACTACTTTTGGCCTATCAAATTCTATTCCTAAGAATAAAGAATCTCTTAATTTAAGTTGCTTGTCTATCCATTTTTTATCTATTTTTTCTTGCGATGGCAAAAATGCATTTATTGAAGGCTTGTTTAAGAATATCGAAGCTGCATATGAGAAAACTGTAAGCGATGTCTTAGAAACCGAAGCTGCAACATTTCTATTTGGATCGACCGGATCTAAAACTATCATTGCAGCATCGCTAAACTTTTTCTTAAGCTCTTCCTCATTCACTGGCTCGTTGCTTAATGTTATTATCGGCATTGATTTCATATTTGCGAAGGCATCTAATACATTCAAAAAGTTTCCATATCTTAGAACCAATAATTCACAAAGATATCCGCTGAAGCCTCTTATTCTGCCTTCTGCACCATATATCTTTTGCGTTTTCAAAAACCTTTTGAGAAGCCTAACATCATCTCTTTGAGAATCTGTTATTTTTGAATTTATGAATTTGGTGTGAAGCGGAGACCTGTCTACTGCTGTAAGCATCTCTGAAACATCCTCTATCTTATATGAAGGAACAATGTCTACCTCTACACCTTCCACCCATGTTCTTACATATGGGTGCTGTGCATAGGCAATCTCATATTTTCTTCCCTTGCAGAATTTCTTACTGTATTTCATTGCAAGAGTAAGCATATCTTTCAATGAATAGTCTTTTGAAAAAAGCATGAAAACATCAAAATCCATGTCACCTTTCAGATTTGTTCCTTTTGCTGTAGAACCAACAAGCTCTATTGAAACATCTTTTGGTGTAATCCTATCTAATTCTGAAACTATTTTCATTGCTATTTCTCTTTGCTTTGCCTGTTCTTTCTCTGAAGGTTTAATCTTTTTTAATACCTTAGCAAAAATCTTACTGTATCTATCGCTTATGAACATCAAACCACTATCTTTCACTTCTCAATATACTGTCTGCTATTAATAGCAGAAATTATCTTGATAAATTATCTAGTCTTTCAATTATTGAATTCAATTTACCTTGGAATAATTCAGAGGCTGATATTTTCATCTTAACCGTTCCACTGCTTGGTAAGGTATAATTTATTTTCAATGTTTCGCTTTGCGGAATTGCAGATGTGTTTGTTGTGATGCTTCCGAATACAGTTAACTTTCCTTCCCATGGAATTGAAACTGGGAGACCATAAACCGGCAATACAACATTTATTGTGCCTTTAGTTTCTATCTCTTGAGATGGGATAGGAATTGAAAATGGTGAAAGTACCTGGTTTAATGGAACTGATGATTGCAAGGAATGCGGTTGATCAAATTGTGTGTTAAGTTCAATCGTAGATCTACTGAATTCCTTAAGATCAGATGATATTGCTCTAAGTTCAGATTTCAGTGATGCTATTGACATCATTGTAATTACACTAAGAACAAGAGATACTATTGCTACTACAGCTACGATAACGAATAAAACATTGTTTATCTGTGTTTCCTTAGCTTGAACAGGTTTGCTTATCTTCTGCTCTATTCTCTGTTCTTCTTTTCTTTCCTCCTTTGGTTTTTCTGGTTTCTTTGGTGAAACTATCCTTTCAGGAGGGAGTATTACTACTCCTTTTCCTAAGTCTACCTCTCTCTTTGGTGCGCTAGGATACTCTTCTTCCGCCATAAACTAATTATATAGAGACAGATTTAAATTAGTTTTCAATTTAATCGTTCTTGCTGTGTAATTAAAGAAGTATCAGAATTGAAGGAATAATAAGGAATGCCATAAGATTCGTTCTTCTCACTCCAAGAAGTGGGGGTAATAGCCCAATGAATGTTGCGAGAATACATGTGAGTAATCCGAAGACACCTGAAAATAGAAATACGGATAATATAAGGAAAATTAGTACTGAAAAACTGATCAATCTCTGATCTATCTTGTTTATTGCAGAAATGAAAATTTCTGAAAACCCCAATAAAAGCAGAATTCCTATAATAGTTCCAACAAAATAAAATGCAATAAACCAGATAAGCAATGTTACATTAACATCACTAATTAGTTGATTGATATTGACTAATGTACCTGTCCTTGCCTTTCCTATCCGTTCTAAGGCAACAATTGAATTTGCATAGTGGCTAATTGTAATAGAAGTAGTTGAAGAAAGAAAAAGAAGCGGATTGCCTGCAAACGGAGATACAAACGTTGCTAATTGAGCTGGAGAATTTATTGCAGGAAATAGGTCAGCTACAGCACCGATCAATGAAGAGAGCAAAATTATAATTATAAAGCTCTTGCCTATCTCTATCTTATATGATTCATTTCTCTGCTCTGGAATTAATGATTTTTCATTAAAAGACAAAATAATACTACTTAATGCAAAGAAACCTACAAAGACTGCAAATAAAGATTCCTGAAGAAGAGATGATATTGATGTTGAAAGAATCAGATAACCGAAAAAACCTGAAATTAGAAAAACAAATAATGACTCTTTTATCTTCTTCTCCTGTAGCAGGAAAAAAACTGAAAAAAGTATCAAGATATAAGCTAGATATGGTTTGATAACAGGAAATAATAAAGGAAGAAATATGTAAGCCAATGGAATGATAAATACAAGAAAGAGAAGAGTTAGGAGCGCGGAAATAGCACACACCAAAACAGCAAGCCTTCCTTTTCCATTTAAAACCAATTTCTGAGCGGGAAGTATTGAAAGCACTGAGTCTGAGTCGGGTATAAAAAGAAATATTGCTGGAAGAAGCGCAACCATATTGTTTACTGCAGCTGTAATTATTATGATTGCAGCCAATTCAAAATTATCTTGTACATTAAGATTAGAAATTATTTGGGATATTGTATTTGGATGTATTCCAGGAATTAACCCTGCTAGTGAACCTAAAATAATACCAAATATAAATGTTGAAATCAAACTCAATTCATCCATTACATCACATAGAATAAATATTTCATAGAATCAATTTATTTGAACTATTATCTTATCAAAGCTATATCCTTTGATTGAACATAAAGAAAGGATCTATTGCTAAACTTTTTGACGGAACCAACGACATAGACATAGTCGCCTTCAGTAAGAAAGATGGGGATCGTGCCTTGTGAAACTATGATATTTATACATTCAGAATTCTTCTTGACTTGCGAATCACATAACTTAAAGTTGTTTGAATTTATATCAAAAACAAATCCAGCTACTTTGACATATGCACCATCATGTATGGAACTAATTCCAGATACAGATATAATTTTTGGAGAAATGAACATTGATAGAATAAAAAGAGATAATATGCCGATTATAGAGAAGATAATTGAAATATTTAGAAGGTTTTCTCTTGATACAGAAGGAATTTTTAGGAAAATGTTGTATTTTGATTCTCTTTTATTAAGATCTTTTGAATGTTGTTTTTCTGAACGCTGAGTTTTTTTAGAATGTTCATTCAAAGAAAATTTGTTAGATAGGATACTAGATAAGAATCTTTCTAGATTCCTTCTAAATGTAAACACTTTTCTTGAAATCGCATCCATTGCCATAAAAACACAAAAGATATGATAAACACATAATAAAATATTTGTTATTGCGTTTTTCTTTGCTATACTTATTGATTTAATTTTCCTCATAAGAGGAAGCGACTATGTATGCAAGCAAAGCCTCTAGCTGTATCCTTTCATTTGCCCCTTCTGTTATTCTAAAATCGAATTCTCCAACTCTGTCTACTAATTTAACCTTCTGCTGTATAGACAATGCCTTTCTATTTATTATATCCTTATGGATTGCTGCCAGTATGTCCTGGCCGTTTATTCCATGATTTATAAGAAGATCGTAAAGAATTGTCCTTGCCTCATTAAACTTGCCTGCAAACGCATAATCTAACATACGACCTATATCCATGGGCCTTGCAGTTGCAACAAAAGAATATACTGAATTCTCATCTATGTCTTTTGATGTTAACGAAATTGATTGAAGAATATTTATCGCCTTTCTCATGTCTCCTTCTGACACATCAATCAATGCGTCATTAGCCTTATCACTTAAATTCAATCCTTCTGCTTCAGCTATCTTGGCAACTGCTTTTTTAATTTCTTCTTTTGAAAGAGGCTTGAACCTGAATACTGCACATCTGCTTTGAATAGGCTCGATTATCTTTCCAGACCAGTTGCAGCTCAGGATAAAACGTGTTGTAGATGAATACATTTCCATGGTCCTTCTTAATGCCTGCTGAGCTTCCGGTGTCAATGCATCAGCCTCATCAAGAAATATTATCTTAAATGGAACGCCGCTTATTGGAGCTGTCCTTGCAAAATCTTTTATCTGACCTCTAACTACATCTATTCCTCTAGCATCGCTTGCGTTTAATTCAAGAATATTGTGTCTGTAGTCATCTCCGTAAAGTTCTCGTGCCAATGCCAATGCGCATGTAGTTTTTCCTGTGCCTGCTGGTCCAGCAAATAAAAGATGAGGCATATTGTATGTCTTTGCATACTCTGAAAGCTTTGAAACTACCTCTGTCTGTCCCACTATATCTGAAAGCTTCTTAGGCCTATACAACTCAACCCAAGGAATATATTTTTCTTCCATAAAACCACAAATAATAGAGATATAATTCCATAAGTAATAATATTCTTTAACTCTTTTTAACCCACACAATAGATATATAATATAAAAATACTTAAATAAGTTTTGGACATATAATTAATCTAGAATGTGCTAATTCTAAGCATATTTAGGGATGAGAAAATGAGATTTATGCTGCTTTCACTAAACATCATAATAATGGTTGCACTAGGAGTTTATTTATTAAATATATTTTCAGTAAATGAATTAGGAATAAATGGAATTGGCTTAATAGTTATCTCTTCATTAGCAATCACAATGTTTGCAAATTATTTAATAGAAGAGAGATATGTATCTAACCCATTATTTTTCATCTTGCCTGGGCTTGCTGCTTCCGTAATTTCTGTATTGGCTACAAAGGGATTATCTATAATTACAATAATAGCAATACTTTTCATAGTACCTGGTTTAGTTATGTTAATAAGAGATAAATCTAAAAGCAAGGAATAAAACAAGTGGTTTTATGACAACAGATAATGAAAGCAAAATATTGGAATTTTGGAATGAGAATAATATTTATAAGAAGGCAAAGGAAATCAGAAAAAATGGAAAGAAGTTTTATCTATGTGATGGACCACCTTTTGCAACTGGAGGAATACATATAGGTACTGCATGGAATAAGGCATTGAAGGATGCATTCTGCAGATATAAAATGCTTCAAGGTTATGATGTTTATGTTAGAGCTGGATATGACACACATGGATTGCCAATAGAAACACAAGTTGAAAAGGAATTAGGTATAAAGGAAAAGAAAGAAATAGAAAATAAGGTGGGGATAGACAAATTCGTTAAGAGATGCAAGGAATTATGCGAGAGATACATAAAACTAATGAACGAGCAGTTCATAAGGCTTGGAGTGTGGATGGATTTTGATGATCCGTATATAACATACAAGAATGAATATATTGAAAAGAGTTGGAAGACATTCAAAACCGCATATGAAAAAGGCCTGCTTTACAATGATCTTAGAGTTAACGCTCACTGTCCACGATGTCAGACAACCATGGCAAACTACGAATTAGAATATCATGAAATGGTTGATCCTTCAATATTCGTAAAATTCAAGGTTGTTGGAAAAGAAAACACCTATCTTGTCATATGGACAACCACTCCATGGACTTTGGTAAGTAATATTGCAGTGATGGCAAATCCTTTGATAAAATATGTAGTTGCAAAGGTAGGGGATGAGGAATGGATTTTTGCAAAGGACAGACTCCAGGCAGTTGAAGAGGCTGCTGGTGAATCATTCATTATTACACGTGAATTTAGCGGAAAAGAGCTTGTAGATTACAAATATGAACATCCTTTAAAAGAAGAAACTGGAAGAATCAATCCACAGCCTGTTGTAATGAGTGATGAATTCGTAACAACTGAAGATGGAAGTGGATTGGTGCATTGTGCTCCTGGACATGGACCTGAAGACTACATAATAGGAAAAAGATATGGACTTGAGATTTTCTGTCCAGTTGGATCTGATGGAAAGTATACTGAAGAGGCTGGAATATTTAAAGGAAAGAACGTACTTGAAGTTAATGACGAGATAATTAAAATTCTAAAAGAAAAAGGAAGCTTAATCCAGGCAGGAAAGATAAGACACAGCTATCCTTGCTGCTGGAGATGCAAGACAAAACTCATTCATCTCTCATCAAAGCAGTGGTTCATTAAGATAACAGAAGAAAAAGAAAAAATGTTGTCAGAACTTACAAAGGTTGTCTGGATGCCTGACTTTGCAGGAAAGTGGATGAGTAATTTCGTAGAGGATGCAAAGGACTGGTGCGTATCCAGACAGAGATACTGGGGAATACCGTTGCCAATATGGAAATGTGAAAACCCTGAATGTAACGAGCTCAAGGTGATAGGATCTGCAACTGAGCTCGGACAAAATCTCAAGGATTATCACAGGCCGGAAATAGATAAAATAGAGTTTGAGTGTCCTAAATGCAAATCAAAAATGAAAAGAGTGCCGGATGTATTAGATGTCTGGTTTGATTCTGGTAATGCAATCTGGGCAGGATTGAGAAATGGAGAAGAAAATTACTATCCCTCAGATATGATCATAGAAGGAAAGGATCAGATAAGAGGATGGTTCTACTCATTACTGGGTTCAGGAGTGGTTTTAAATAATGAAATTCCTTACGAATCACTGATAATGCATGGATATGTGGTTGATGAAAAAGGAAACGCAATGCACAAGTCATTAGGAAACTATGTTCCCTGGGAAGAAGTAATATCAAAATATCCTGCAGATGCAGTAAGGTTGATGGCGCTCAGCAATACAACATGGGATGACCTCAAGTTTAATTGGAATGAAATGAATGAGGCAAAGAATGAATTAATGATAATAAACAACATGGCTACATTTATAGAAAGATTTTACAAACCTATAGAGAAAAGGCAAGAAAGCACGATGGTAGAAGATTTATGGTTGGAATCAAAAACAAATTCTCTGATAAAAGAAGTAACAGAACATATGGAGAAAGGAGAGAGCTTCCTTGCTCTAAGAAAGATAAGGAACTTCCTTATTCAGGATGTAAGCAGGTTCTACATGAAACTGATAAAGAAAAGAGAGGACATATCCTGTCTCTACGATTCTTTCTTCAAGGCAATTCTTCTTGCAAGTCCATTCATACCATTCACTGCTGAATCCATCTACCAAAGAATATATGCAAAAGACAAGAAAGAAAAAAGTATATTCTTCCATGAATGGCCAAAGGTAGAAGAAAATAAGATAGATAAAGAACTTGAAAACCAAATAGAGATAGCTAAAGAGATGGCTGAAATCTGTAATTCAATGAGGGCTTCTGCAAACGTAAAGCTGAGATGGCCTCTGGAAGAAGCAGTGATAGTAAGCAGGAGCATAGAAACTGCAAATGCAATAAAGAATGTTGACAAAATAATAAGAATGCTTGCAAACCTTAAGCACGTTAAAATTGACGATAAAACAAGGTTTGCAATTTCGAATGACATACAAAACGAACTAGACCAAAAAGCAATAGAAAAGATAACTGAGCTGAAATCTAAAGACGAAGCCGCCTTCCTAAAAGGCATGATTGAGATTGGAGAAAAGAAAATTGATTTCAGCAAGTACATAACAATCGATGGAGCAGAAAAAATGAAGGAATATCAGATTAAGCCTTCACCTTACGGAGTTATATTGCTAAAGACAACGGTAGATAAAGAACTAAGAGCTGAAGGAATAATGAGCGAAGTGAGGAGAAGAATCCAATCAATGAGGAAAGAAATGAATCTGATTGAAAAAGATAAAATAGAGGTATATATCAAGGGATCGGACGATATGGAAACGCTTATCAAAGAACACAGCACTCAGATACTGGGAGAAATCAATGCAAATGAAATCAAAATCGGAACTGGTGGAAAACTGAAAAGGAGCTGGGACATAGAAGACGAAAAAGTAACGATTGGAATAACCCAAATTGAATGAAGATGCACGTGAATGGTGCTGTGAAATGAAGTAAAATAATTTTCATTACTTTTTTTATTATGTGATTCAATGAAGATAGGTTATCCATGCATAAACAACAGTATTGGTTGTACTGCTAATTCCACATTTAGGCTTGCAAATTATTCAGAAGAAAACATGAAGGAAAAGATATCCAACAATCTTTCCTGCCTTAAAAAAATACTGGAATATAATGTAAAAAATGAATTGCTTTTTTTCAGAATAAGTTCAGATATTGTGCCGTTTGCTAGCCACCCGATATGTAAATTTGATTGGCAGAAATATTTTTCAAAAGAATTTAAAGCGATTGGAAAATATATCAAAGAAAAAAACATTAGAATATCAATGCATCCTGATCAATTTGTCTTGATAAATGCAAAGGACAAAAGAATAATAGAAAGCAGCATTAGAGAATTGAATTATCATTGTGATGTACTTGACCTAATGGGGCTTGATAGTACTGCAAAAGTGCAAATACATGTCGGAGGCGTATATGGAAATAAGGAAGAATCTATTCAAAGATTCATTGAAAACTACAAAAAATTACCGAATAAAATAAAGAAAAGGCTTGTTATAGAGAACGATGAAAGAAATTATTCTTTAAAGGATTGCGTTGCTATATATCAAGAGACAGGAATTCCTGTTCTTTTTGACTCTTTCCACCATCTCTGTTTTAACAACGGTGAAACAAGAAGAAAAGGTGTAGAAATTGCAATGGAAACTTGGAAGGAAAAAGATGGAATATTAATGACAGATTATAGTTCACAAGAAAAAAATGCAAAGATAGGAACTCACGCTAGGCACATAGATATAAATGACTTTAAAAGATATATAGAAGAAACAAAAAACTTAGATTTTGATATAATGTTAGAAATAAAAGATAAAGAAAAAAGTGCGCTAAAAGCAAAAAAATTGATCTATTATTAATTAATTCTTACATTGACTTGAATTTGCTTCTCTTTTCCATATCTCCCCAGCAATCCTTGCAGATCACTACGTGCTTATTCTTCTGTGGTCTTTTCGAGGACTTTGTGCAATCCTGGCATATCTTTCTTCCACAGAATGGATCTAATTCAGCATAGTGTACTTCTTTTTTGCATCTTTCACAAAGCATTTAATCACCATTAATCGAGCATATCCATCTTTACGTTTATATTAGATAAAAAGATAAGAATATATAGTAAGATGAAATTATAAAACCTTTGTTTTGATGGTTTTAATCGCAATTAAATCTTAAAGACCCATCATTTTTATATTTTGTGTATCATATAACTATCACTATAATAGACTCTGTTTTCTCCTATCAAGAAACTAAGGCGACCATTATGAAAGAAATCTCAAAGATAGCTAAGTCATTCACATGCGAATGCGGAACAGTCAATAAGTTTGAATTCGAAACAGATTTCGATGTCCATGATATAAGAATGGCGGTAAAGTGCCAAGCGTGCGGAAGGGAAAGAACAATAGAGTTGATGAATTTCTTCAGAAAACATCCAACATTCATACAGCCAATAATTCAATCTGAATATCCAAACCAAAATGTTGATGTTGTTGATCCCGTAGCACAGCAAAATCAATTTCTAGCAAACATAGCCCAAAATCAACAAGATAATCAGGCTCAGTCAATTTCCAATGATGCATTTTCTGAAGCAATGCCATTGGGTATTCTGCAGGAAAACCAATCTAATAATCAATCCAGTCCAATGAATATGTTCGATTCTGATAGTGCAGCGGATATATTGGGCAACAAACCTAGCGATCCTTCAATTAAGCAGGTTGATGCTCAAGAAAAACCAGCTCAAAGCATATACGCTGGGCTTTTGGACCTAAATTTGATTAAAGAAGATGATGGAATATATGAACCATTTAAAAAGGAAGAACCCAATTATGGAAATGAGATCCCTAGTAATGGAATAATAATTGATAATCAAGAAAATGTAGTTGGAAAATATAGAGAAAAAAGTAAAGAAAAAGACGACGAAGAAACATTCTCTGCCTTGTTTGGTAACCTTTAAACAATATCACTCTGAAGAAATCCTCTAAATTATTATTAATGTAAATTATTGATGATCATGCCGATAGGCAAAGTTATATGCCAGAATATGCAAGAGGCAGGATGAATTATATATTAATTTCCATTTAGTAAAGAACATAGGATTTCTACAAGCCCAATAAAGTAACATTTAAATATAAATAAACTATATTATTATAATATAAAGAAAAACCATATTATATGATAATAAAGAACTTAAATCGAGTAATCATTAGAAACCAATACAAGGCTTGTTTTAAGATGATGTATAGATATTACAAATATTAATTGATTCTTACTTATTAATTAATAAGGAGGTGAAAGCTATGTCCAACATAAATAAAAAACAACCTACAAAATGTCCATACTTTAGTAATAAATTAATAATAAATACTTTAGGACTTAAAAGAAATGGGAAAGTTATAAATGAATTTTACTATAAGTGTACATTAACTGAAGATATTATGTGTGAGAGAAGTACAAATTTATTGTTTCCTTTACTAGGAAGTAAAAGAATTTGCATTATAAAAGAAAGATAATAGATCTTTAAAATTAAATAACCATTCTTTTCTATATTTTTTCTAATTTTAAACCTTACTGAATATTGATATGAATGAATCTGCAATTCTCTCTAATATACAAGAGAGATTCCCATCTTCTGGCTTCTTTATTTTTTTACTAAGTTCTTGTTTACCATTATAGCTGTGTATCGTTCATCTGATGTAAACTTTCGTATTTGAGAATCTCTAATTTTTACTGATTTAAATCATTCAATTGACTAATCGTTTAATTAAAAAGTTAACAAGAATATTGTATAATTTTATCTATCTATTTAGTCTCCTATTTTTATTCTTAGTTCTCACATCCATCATTGTATGATTTTAGACGAAGCGTATTGTTATTTGCTTAATTTGAATAATTTCGAGTTCACATCCATCATTGTATGATTTTAGACATTCTGAATAACTTCTATCATCTTTTCTTTAAGCGCGTTCACATCCATCATTGTATGATTTTAGACAATTTTAATCATTATCAATCAGGTCAATATTCTAGTTGTTCACATCCATCATTGTATGATTTTAGACTATGTGATCTGCTCGCTTAACGGCTTTCCTTCTGCGGGTTCACATCCATCATTGTATGATTTTAGACGCACTCTCTCTAAAGAGCAGAAGTTTGCAGGTGATGGTTCACATCCATCATTGTATGATTTTAGACGATCCATTTCTCCACTCAAATCCATTCGCCTCGCCTGATCGTTCACATCCATCATTGTATGATTTTAGACTTGACGCCTTAGGATATTCATTGTGTCGACCTCTGTTGTTCACATCCATCATTGTATGATTTTAGACTTGCTGTATTTCTTCTAAATAAGACATTTTACAAGCGTTCACATCCATCATTGTATGATTTTAGACTTTTATTCCACATCCTCATTTGACCGCCCTCTCTAAAAAGTTCACATCCATCATTGTATGATTTTAGACCCATCCGTCTTTAAGATTAAACACTTTCTCATTCCTGTTCACATCCATCATTGTATGATTTTAGACAACTGACGTTATCTTTTCTGCTATCAGATATAAAGTGTTCACATCCATCATTGTATGATTTTAGACTCTCTCATAACTGATGGGTAAAGACTATTAAAATCGGTTCACATCCATCATTGTATGATTTTAGACAAGCATTAGGACTTAACTCTTCCCACATGTTATCAAGTTCACATCCATCATTGTATGATTTTAGACGAACCTCAGAAAAACGAAAACCACTGCAAAGGATAGTCTTGTTCACATCCATCATTGTATGATTTTAGACAATTGAGTTTGAGGGATTGATTGCGCAACTTGAGTAGTTCACATCCATCATTGTATGATTTTAGACCCGGTTGCATCACCTGTATTATCAGTGTTCCAATCATTCTGTTCACATCCATCATTGTATGATTTTAGACGTTTCCTTGTATAGAAGATATTTGTGAGTTGATTGGGTTCACATCCATCATTGTATGATTTTAGACATGAGATTTCTGTGCTTAAAAAGCTTAAATTAGCTCGTTCACATCCATCATTGTATGATTTTAGACCTGAAACTACATCGAATAAGAATTTTAATTAATTATTATAATTTTAATACAAATTAACTTTTTTTAAAGTATTTAAAAAGGTTTGTAACACTGTCTATACTAGATTTAAATAATATTAGATCTTTCTATATTTCTGCCAAAAACTAAATTTCTAATATTCGAGTATATTGGAACAATGAAAACCACTACTGAATCGTTTCCCTCATAATCGAAATCCTTTAGAAATAATTCAATTTCTTTCAATTGTGAAGGATTTAAATTTCCATGGAAAACTGAAAATTGAATGTGATTTAGAAATCTCCTCAAAAAATTTCTTATTTTAAGTTGCTTTTTTACTTCGGTTATATCATAAACAACAATTACATACATTTTACCACCAGGCCTTCAAAGGTTTATATTCAGAAATGTCTAAAAGGTCTTTCTCTATCTTATATAGCTCTAGTCTAATTAATTCACGTATTGAAAATAATCTATTGCT
Source organism: Candidatus Micrarchaeia archaeon (assembly GCA_038881595.1). Taxonomy (GTDB): domain Archaea; phylum Micrarchaeota; class Micrarchaeia; order CABMEP01; family CABMEP01; genus DTQF01. The sequence continues at coordinate 48,837 of JAVZPM010000001.1, forward strand.
TTTACCTTTAACCGATTTCTTAATTTCATCATCGAATTCCTTAATTATTTTTTTAATACCGATTTTGCTTAAAAATACACCATCATTCGACTCGAAATCTAAAATAGGATCTAACATTTTCAAGTTAACCATCTTTATTAGAAGTCTTTCTGAAAGTAAAGGTTTGAATATTTCACTCACATCTAACGATAGTGAAAAACGCCTTTCAAAAGGTTCATGTAAAAAAGATATAGCTGGATTTAGATGTGTATGATATACTTCAGATAAAACTGTTGAATAGACTATAGAATTAAGAAAACTTATGATTGCATTTCCTCTATTTGAAGGTGGGTTTATTTCTCTTCTGGTTATTTTAAATGAATCATCTAGTCTTTCATCAATTAATGAGTAAAACTTCTTTCTTACTAATCCTTCTTTTTGCATTAATGATTCTATAGTATCTGAAGACGATATATCTGGTTTATTTATTTCACCTAAATTAAATCTCCTACAAATCCAATCAATATTATTAATAGCACCTTCCACAAATTTAGAAGCAAACTTTAATCTACTTTTGTCATCAAGATATCTTTTAACCTGTCTTACTACTAGATCACCAGAGATATAATGTTCTTTTGGGTAGAAAGAACCAATATAATCTCCTCTTTTTCCAAAGAAATTAACTATTATTTTCCTTTTTTGAAATTCTTTTAGAACTTTTGTAGAAATAGAACCTGAACCAATAAAATAAAGAGAGTATATATTTTCAATTGGTATATCAACTTTTCTTTCTTTATTAATAAAATAAACTGTTGTATTTTTCATCAAAATTTTCCCATCATCAACAATGTAATAATTATCCAAACTCATAAGCGTCACCCCAACAGAATAATCTATAACCGCACTTTTTGCAAGTAGGTATTTTGACTGGTTTTGGTGGAAACTTAGACTTTTTAATTTGGTGGATTTCATTTATAGTCGAATCTATATCATTAAAGTCTTCACTTGAAAGAGAAACAAAAATACGTTTTCCTGGTGAGATCAAGATACCTTGAACTTCTGTATCTGTTTGCTTCTTTAAGGAATAAAGATAAAATTTTAATTGTTTTATGTGTGAATCTTTAATAGCGCTTTTTTTATATTCGTATATCACATATCTATTATTTAACTTGACTACATCAAATTTAGACCTAAATAGAGGCCTTTCTTTCCTCTCTGATTTATACTTGATTTCATGAACTAATCTCCCAATCTTTACATTTTCATCTTCATCTGACTTTATTAATGAGTGAGAAAGATACCATAGTTGTGTTTTACAAACGAAAAAATAATTAAATTCAGTTCCACTTACATCATCGTATTTAATTTCACCTTTCATCATACTATCATTTATCAGAATTTTCATGTTGAGGATAAAAATTCTCTTTATATTTCTCTATATAAATAGTATCTATCTTAGAATCCAAATAAGTTAGAATAAATCTACCTTGATATTCTCTTAATAATTGAAGATACTTCCTTATATATTCTGAATAATCATTCTCTTTCGATAATTTTATATAATTTTTAAGCTTATCCTCTATGTCTTTCTTTTTATTTGATTCATCTTCTACAAAAACTTCTACTTTACCTAAAGAGTATCTAAAGCCTTGAGGCAAGATTGAACTTAACGATGATACAGACCAAATGGTATAAGCAACAAGATTATTAACAAAATCTATATAGTCTTTACTTTGAGAATATTCAAATTTTGATGTATCGATTTCTTTTTTTATAAATTCTTCACTGAATTCACTCTTTTTAATCAAATTTCCTTTATTTTCTCTTAATAATTCGATTACTTTATTAATTTCTTCTCTATCATACGGACCATAAAAATTTATATTGCTTTTATTTTTTTTATTGTTTTCACTATTTTCACTTTCTTCTTTTCCACCGCTTTCACCAACTTTATCACTGGGTGGTAGCAATATTATAAATTCTGCATTACGGCTTTTTCCATCTCTATTAACTCTCCCTGCCGATTGAACTAAAGAAGGAATTGGTGAAATCAATCTTATTATACAGTCAAAAGAAATATCAACGCCTGCTTCTAATACTTGCGTTGAAATGGCTATTAACTTCTTACTCTTGTTTATTTTATCTAATTCCTTTTGTTTATGCTCATTAATTAATGAACTATGTATTAACGCTATTTCATAATTTTCTTTAATAACATCTTTAGCATTCTTTTTTTCTAGTAATCTATATAAGTCAACAGCGTTTTTTATTGTATTGACAATTATACAAATTCTAGAATTTTCTTCATTTTTTGATTCATTTACTTTCTGTTTTATTATATCTACAATTTGAGAATTTTTATCAATCTCACTTATTAAAACATTTGCGTCGCGTTTTTTATGAAAAGACCACCAATATTTATCGTACAAAAGTTTAAATGGAATACCATCAATAGCTATATAATCTTTAAATTCAGAAACTGAAATTTCAAAAGGAGGTGTAGCAGTAGTTATTGCCAATTTACAAGTATATTCACCATTTATATCTTTTATATTTGCTATTTCACTTATTAATTTATACATTAAATTCCTCATGTCCATTCCATAAGCCTGTATTTCATCAAAAACGATTACTGAATTCATTAACATACCATATCTTATAGGATATCTCTCTAAATTTAAGAATGACATCAGTATTTGATCTGCTGTAGTTATTATTATTGGTTTCTCCATAAAATACTTTCTCGCATTTAGATAGAAATTAAATTTTTCAATATCACTTAGTTCACTTGCATAATCAATTGTTTTATCAGTTATCCAATTTGAATCCCATTTATCAACGTTTTCGTCTCCGAAATAAAAAGTAAAACGATTATACAAGTCGTTTATTAAATTTCGATAAGGTAATACATATATTATTTTTCTTGCGTTCAATTTTTTGGCATTACTCAATGCCCATTTTAAAGATAATTCAGTCTTGCCTATTCCAGTTGGTGCGCATATAAAAATTCTATCATCATCTATATTTTTAATTAATAGATCTTCGATTTTATTTCTAATACTTTCAGCTTCTAAATCCTTATCTACTCTTTCTTCCTTTCTTTCTTTAAATTTCTTTTTGAAAGAAGATTCAATCTTATTCCAATCTGGTAGAATTTCCTTATTGCTATCGGAAGTAGAATACCAATCTAATTCCACGAAAATAGAATAAAGTGAAGCAAATTTCTTTTTGACCTCAGGTGAAACCATTTTAAATTTATTATATATTCGTTTTAAAATCTCTTTTAATTTTTCATTATAAAGGCGATTATAATCTGAACCATTTGAATTTAAATAGTAATATATAAATTTTTCTTCATCGAAATATTTTCCATAATTAGGATCTAAACTTTGAAGTATTTGCTTAACTCTTATTAGCTCATCTTTTTCTATTATATTGATATTATTTTTTTGAATGGAAAAATGAACCAAATCATTTTGTAACATATCAAAAGATATTGGTCCATGATGGTAATAAACTAACATTAGATAAATATCTATATCCTCCTCATTAATTGATCTTTGATTCGTTATATTGTATTCTTTTATAATGTATTCAATAATTGGCAGAGAAGCTAAAGGATGTCTAAATCTAAAGTTCTCATTTTTTTCTAATTTCTTCTGAAATTTATCTGAAACTTTACCGATATCATGCAATAAAAAAACCAGCGCTTCTAATTCTGAAATATTTTTTGGAATTTTATTCTTTATTTCCCTCAAATGATCTATAAGCTTTTGATTAGGCCTAGCTAATAATTGATCATGCTGCATCAAATCACCAAGAATTGATTAATATTTCCATTCAACTTTATTTCAAAAACAGGAATATTATTATTTAATCTAAATTCCATTTTTCTTAATGGAACCAAAACTTCTTTTTCTTTCATTGTATCTTCAACTTTTTCTATATTTTGAGGGGTACTAATAAGTATAGAAGATCTTAAAAATTCGCTAAGTTTGTCTCTATCGATACTTGATAAATCAACAACATCAAGAGGTAAAATGAAGTCAGTCTCAATATCTTGCCTATTACTAAAATTAATTTGATTGCTATTTATTTCTTCAGATAAATTAATAGTAGCCGGACATTCATTATAGCCTAAATAAACTTTAAAAATTTCGCTATTTATGATTATTTCTTTATTTTTTTCTCCTAATATTGGATCATCTTTAGGTAGAAAATATATAATCTCATATGATGGATTTACAATATACTCTATAGTAGTTGGTTTACGTTCTCTCTCTTTTGACATATAATTTACATAATCCATATATTTTACTATTCCTCTTTTTAGTGAAATTGCTATGAATGTATTGTCAAATAATTCTCTTAATTTTTTACTTTTGAATAGTAATATATTTTTATCAATTCTTTTGTATAAACCAACTTTAGCAAGTAACATGCCTATGGCAGTTGATTTTGGAGGTAAAATAAAAGTTAATCTACTTGAAACTGTAGTTGGCTGCCTAAAATGGGCAAGCCAACCTTCAACACTTAATCTATAAAACCAAAATTTAGAAAGATCTAAATTTTGCATTATAACACCTTTTAATTTTTGCTGTAAACTATTTCCTCTGCTATCTCTTTTATTTTCCATTTTTGTCCTAATTTACTTAATTTCTCTTCAGTTTCATCAAAGAATAGTTTATCTGCATAGTAATAAGTTTTATTTGATTTGAATGTTGGAATTTCTGCAAACTTTAATTTATCATCTGCTACATTGATACACTTGAAAATCTTCTTATCTGAATCACCGTATCCAAAATCGTTTATTTCTAATAATTTAAATATGCATGTAGGTCTATCTCTTGCACCACCTGAATCTTTTTGAAGGGCATAGTCAACCGCTTCAAGGAAGTTTTCTAAACGATTTAATCTTTCTTCCTTGTTATCTCCTACGTATTCATCGTTTGAATATAATATAAGATCAGGGTTTATATAAAATGATGCAAAATAGAATTCTTTTGAAATCGATCTGTTTATTAAAGAACCCCCTCCGCTACTTTCATCCTTAACATTCAAAATGCAACTATTAAAGTCTATAAACTGATGAATTGGTTCTAATGAAACTGCTCCCCACGTCGTTATGGGACCAGGTCTATTTATCTTCTCCTCATACATGAAACCGAATAAGTCAACATCTATATATTTTTTAATAGCGTTTTTGATATCTTTTCTAGCATCAGCTGAATTTGATTTTGCATCTACTGTATTCTCTGCCATTACGCAAGACAATTTCTTTTTAATCCAATAATCTCTTATCCTTCTTTTAATAGCGTAAGGACTTATATAAATGCGAGGTTCGGCTTCTTCTCCCCAAGGTATAATCTTTTGAGAGATTACATTAGTTCCTGTTGAACCACTTGCATTTTGATTTGATGGGAAAGAGTAATAAATAGCTGTTAAAGTTACTCTTTTTCCATGACTAAAACCATATTTCTCACTTATTTCCTTCATTTCTTCGCTAAACAAAACAAACTCTTTGAATTTCTTAGCTTCTTCATTTTTATCTTTATTATTTTTAGCCATAATACCACCTCAATTAATATTACCTTCTACTTTTTCACCTTCACTTTGAACAGACTCCTCTTTTTTTCTAGCTATGCTACTTAGCATCCCTAAAATAAAATAAAGTCTTAGTTCTTCATCATCTGCTATTTTTTCAATATATTCATTCATATTTTGTACAATCCCTAATCCATAATTCCTAGTTATCTCTATAATTGTCCTTATAAATTCTTTTCCACTAAGCTCCATAACTGCACTAGAAGAAACAATATACTTTTCTGAACTCTCCTTATCTTCTTTATAAATATCAGATTCTTTTATTCTATAACCAAAATACATTCCCTTTTTCAATGCTTCTAATTTTGAGTTTCTATCGTTTTCACTGGAAGATTTTTTTTCTGCCATAAAATTATTTCCCATTTCATTCACCTCTAAGTATTCTTCTACAAATTTTCTAAATTCCTTTAATAAAAAAGAAGAATAGAATTTTTTATGGTTTTTCGAAAAATTAGTTCTATACATATCGATAAAAGAGATTATTAATCCTTTATTCAAATATGACGTTTGAATGAAGTCACCAAGTGAAACGAAATATGTTGGTAAATCCATCAATTCATTTAAAAATATTTTTTTGAAATTTAGAACTGAATTTTTGTTTTTTTCAAGCATCTTAACTAATTTTGGAAATATATTGAACTGAGAAATAGAAATAGGTACTGTATTCCCGGCTTGGGAACCTTCTTGGAAAAACATAATGTAAATTCTAGAAAAGTTATCATTAAGATAAACGTATTTTAAAAATCTATCAAATTGATTTTCATAGAATATGAAAGATGGAGTTATGTCTTCTTCATCTGATATTATACTATAGTAAATGTAAATAATTCTTTCTTTTTTAGATATTCTTTTTCTTTTAGAAAAGATTTCATAATTTTTATCTGGAACTGGATAAAGATTTGATAGAATTGTATATACTAAACATCTAAAACATATAGTATATCTTTGAAATTCAAAAGTGTAATCGCTTTTATTAGAAAGGGTTAGATTTGATAAAGAACGGTTTCTTCCTTGCATTCCACAATTGTAGCATTTTGTCTCACAATCTGTATTCTCTTTTAATGAACCAACAAAATAAGAGAATAAAATCTTTGCTTTTCTTTCACCATGAAAAAATTTAACCAGTGATTTTAATGAGAATTTCTCTTTATTTTTACCTTTTTTTCCTTGATTCTCTATTTCTCTCATTTCACCATAGGTAATAGCTAAAATTTTAGAAATATAGTCTAAACTCAACATTTTGTTAGATGGAATGTTCTCTATAGCCACATTTGTCCTTAAAATAATATGAAATACCTTTTTCATTAGTGGAAATTCACTAGGATCCTTAAATAATTTATCCCATAATTGATTTACGATTGTTGGAATGTCGTCATTTGATTTAATTATTGCATCAGAAAAACGATATAATTCATTATCTAGCTCGCTCAAATCTGAACTTTGGATTATATTTTTTGCAACGGCCCTACCCATTGCAATTTGAAAGTTACTGTACCCCTTCACCTAATCCACCTTTAAACCCTAACATACCAAATCCAAGTTTAGTTCTATCTCCAATTCCATAAAATAGCGCGATTGCTTTAGCCTTATCGCCATTAAATGAAATCGAAACAGAAGGAGATTTTGCTGAAAATGCTCTTATATATACATCTTCATTTTTTGAGTTCTTAAAAACATACAGCTTCTTCCTAAAGTCATCCCTAGTACCATTTATTTTTACATTTGTATCTTCTACATCAATATTTAATTTAGTACTAACTCTTTTTATTCCTTCAGAGATACTTTTTTCAAAAAAATTTAGATCAATCTCATCTAAAACTTTCTCTTTTGTTCGAATTACAAAAGGAGATAAAAAGTTAAAATGTTTATATGAACTTATATCAAAATTTTCTAAAATAGTATTTACTATATTAAAATTAAACATCTTATTTCTATCATTTAACCTTAAACTTCTATTTAAACCAGAATAGAATGCATTAAAAACTTCTTTATAAGGAGTTGTAAAATACAAAATATGATATGATTTATAGGGAATTATATTAGAAAAAACAAATGCCCGAGGTAATTTATTTGAATGTATTTTATCACTAAGATCAGGATTTTTCATTCTTATAGCATTAAGAATGAAAGAATAAATTAAGTATCTATCATTAAAGATAATTGAATTTGAAATTGGATTCCCTTTTCTTAAATATATCTTTAATCTTGAATAAATCATGTTGAACTTAAAATAATGAAAGATTATAAATCTTTTCTTAGTGGTTTTCCACTGAAAAAGTTCAGTGACTCAAATATTTCGGTTCTGGCTCTGGCCCTACAACTGCTTTTATTCTTCTTACTCCTGCAGAAACCGATTCTTCTTTTATTATCTTGAAATGACCGAGTTCAGCAGTATTTGAAACGTGGGGTCCAGTGCAAACCTCCATTGAAAAGTCACCGATAGTATAAACTGAAACTCTTTCACCATACTTTCCTTCAAAAAGTGCGATTGCTCCCTTTGCTTTTGCTTCCTCTAAAGTCATTTCTTCGCGAATCACTGGAATCTTTCTTTTAATTGCCTCATTAACCAGATCCTCAACCTGCTTTATCTGCTCTGGTGTAAGTTTTTGAGGATAAGAAAAGTCAAACCTTAACCTCTCTGCTGTAATGTTGCTTCCTTTCTGTTTTACTTCTGGTCCTAAAATCTTTCTCAGTGCGGCGTGCAAAAGATGTGTTGCTGTATGAAGCTTGATTGTTTCTTCTTTGGTATCTGCAAGTCCACTCTTGAATTTTTTCTCTGTTGCCATTCTTGAAAGTTCTTGATGTCTTTGGTACTCTAACTTAAATTCCTCATCGAAACTTTGTTGGATATTGATTCCCTTCTCCTGCATCAATTCTTTTGTCATCTCTATTGGAAAGCCGTGAGACTGGAAGAGAAGGAATGCGTCAGCTCCAGTAAGCATACTCTTTTCAGCAATGTATTTATTGAATAACTTCATTCCAGACTCCAATGTTTCCTTGAATCTGTTCTCTTCTTTTTCTAATTCTGTGAATATAAATTGCCTATTCTTTGACAACTCTGGATAATCATCTTTATAAATTTGAATAACAACTTCTGCGAGTTCTTTACAGAAATTATCTTGAATTCCTAATAACCTTCCATGTCTTACCATTCTTCTTATATATCTCCTTAAGATGTATCCCTGATCTACATTTGAAGGTGTAATTCCTTTTTCATCCCCTAAAATGAAAGTTGCAGCTCTGATATGATCTGCAATTACTCTAAATGATTTTATGTTTTCTTTTGATTCTTCTTTTCCGGAAATTTCCTTTAATTTATCTATAATTGGTTTGAAAACCTCTATTTCAAATATATTTGTCTTTCCTTGTAGTATCATTGTAACTCTTTCTACACCTAAACCAGTATCTACATTCTTTTGAGAGAGTGGCTCATACTTGCCTTCTTTTGTTTTGTTATACTGCATGAATACGTCATTCCAAATCTCAACCCATCTTTTGTCGTTCGGATCAAAAACCTTTGGAGCTGGAATATCATTTGGCGTCCAGTAGAACATTTCTGTATCTGGTCCACATGGTCCTGTGTTTCCTGCAGGACCCCACCAGTTATTCTCCTTTGGAAGAAATGCGATTCTTTCCTTTGGAACGCCTAAAGACATCCAGATATTTGCTGCTTCCTCGTCTCTAGGTGCATCACTATCTCCTGCAAAACAGGTAACTGCTAACCTGCTTTTATCAAGCCCTAGCCAATTAGATGATGTCAAAAATTCATAGCTCATCTCTATTGCTTCTTTTTTAAAATAATCCCCTAAACTCCAGTTCCCAAGCATCTCAAAAAATGTTGTATGTATGTCATCTCCAACTTCATCTATATCTTGAGTCCTTATGCATTTCTGAACGTTTGCAAGTCTTTTTCCTAAAGGATGTGGCTGCCCCATTAAATAGGGTACTAAAGGATGCATTCCAGCGGTAGTGAAAAGAACTGTTGGATCATTTTCTGGAATCAAAGATGCTGATGGTATTATCGCATGTCCTTTCTCTTTGAAGAATTGAAGATATTTTTTCTTTAAAATTTTTGAATTTATAATGTCCATAATATAAATCAGTGGTTAAATATTAAAAAGATATTTGATTAATATAATAACATATTATTTTGAAAGATGTTATTTGGCCCTGTAGTCGAATGGTTAAGACGCCACTCTCACACAGTGGAGATTCGGAGTTCGATTCTCCGCGGGGCCATGGAGATGATAATATGACTATATACCACCCAGGAAAAGTGGTTGCGGTTTATACATCAAAATCTAAAGATGTAATAAGCAGCGGAAAGGACGTACAAGTACTAGTTGAGATGTGGGATGATAATCTATTTACTTGCGATGTGTCAGCAGCGATATCTGACAAGGTAAATGAAGAAGATGTAGTTCTTGTAGATTATTCCCCAATCTCAGCAAAGATAAACGTACCTAAGCATTTAGTTGTAAAGATACTAAGAGGAAAAACAGCGGAAAAAACATGGGACAAGTACAGATCGTTTTATCATAAGAAGAAAAATGAAAATCAGCCAAAACCACCACAGCCACCAATGCAACTTTATGGCTGAAATTTGATTAAAAAATAAAAAGTTAAACTAATATCGTTCTAATAATTATTCTAATAACTTGCTAAAAAGATAAGTATAAAATATTTAACTGACATATATCTTTTACTTCTCAGTTTTAGCTCCGATCGTCTAGCCCGGTCAAGGACGCAGCCCTCTCAAGGCTGAAACTCGGGTTCAAATCCCGATCGGAGCACTGATGCAGGGGTGCCGGAGCGGTCAAACGGGGCAGCCTCAAGACCTAGGCAAAGCCTAAAAGGCAGCCCGTAAGAAAGCTGTTGGCTTAGGCCTTACGTGAGTTCGAATCTCACCCCCTGCACTTTAAATTCTATTTTTTAATGCAATTACAGCTAAATATTCGAATAGATTCAAATAAAAATAGATTCTAATAAAAAGTGTATTGAAAAAAGATATCACTGCGTCTGTTCTTTTATCTTTGTGTAGATAACATATATTATTACTGCAAAAGCAAATATACTTATGAAAGTTAACCATGAGAAGCCTTTTGTTGCTTTCTCTATTTCTTTTTCTACTTTAAACGAAACATAGTAGACATTTGAATAATTTGCAGAATTTCCTTGAGAATCTGTAGCGATTATAGTATAATTGATCTCATCATTTCCTTCCATTGATATGGAAGTCTCATATCTATCGTTGCCTACGAAAAACATCTTCTGACCTAGCGACTGTGATGTGTTAGAAGTGTAAGAAAGTATTGGGTTTGAAGATATCCCAGATGCATACCTTCCTCCATCTACAACAACAGCAGAAATATACACCCTATTATTTGCAACTCTTGTCTCTACATCTCGTATTATTGGCGGGGTTAGATCATATCTTAAGATAACATTATCTGATGAAATAGTGGTACTTATCTGCTTAGTAATGTTATTTACTGTAACGTAGAAAGTTGGTTTTAAATCAGAGAAAGACTTGAAAACTACGTAGCTGTTTTCAAGCAATTTTTCTTCTTCTCCGTATCTTATCTTTCCATATAATGAATTTCCATTCTCATCTGTCAAGCTTACTTTAAGATCATATATTGGAAGAGAAACATAGGTAACTTGCTTAATAGAAGGATTAACTGATGTCTTTGTTGATACTGAACCATACTGAACTGTGAAATCTGATAGCATTGCAGCTGGCAAAAGTATAAATGCATTTCCTCCGCCATCTGTGGTGTATGTTACATTGAAGGCTGTTACGTTAGCACCCTGAATTGTATTATTTACTGCATTTCTTACGCTGACTATGTGTGAAATAAAAGGCAGCCAGAGCTGATAGTTTTTGTTTGTCTTATTTACATCACCAATTGTTGAATTGCTATATCCTCCAAAATCAGCACGGATTGTATATATTCTTTCTATGCATTTTCCAAATGATTCATCAACCGTATTCATAAATGAGAATGAAACCATTCCGGATTCATTTGTTTTCTTTGTCAGTTCTGAATGCTCTCCGCATTTGCTTGATTGATATATGACAGTTACAGGAACGTTTTTCATTGGCAATCCGTCTTTAGAATAAACAGTTACATTTATTGATTCATGCCAAAAAGCAAAAGCCAAAGATGAGATGAATAATAGAAGCACAAATGTGGTGATTTGCTTTGCCATTAACACTTACCTCGTTGTGAATCATATTTTCGTATTATAATATTATATCAGTCAGAATTTTAAATCTTTAATGCAAAGGATTCTCATGGATTTATTAATCATAGCAGAGATCTTCTTTACGGTTTTCCTTCTTAATGCAAATCCAATATTTACAATTCCTACTTGGATAGTGGTTGCTTTCTTTGCTGGAAAAACAGATCCTGTTCTACTTATTCCAATCATAGTTATTGCTATATTTGCTTCTGCAATAGGTAGATATGTTCTTGCATCTTACTCTAAAAACATAGGAGACAAGGTGCTTCCGAAGAGACAGAAACGTAATATTGAATATCTCAAAGAATTTTTTATTGAAATCGAGAATCCTAAAATAGCGTTTATAATTGCATTTCTTTATGCTTTAAGCCCTCTTCCAACAAATGCTTTGTTTGTAGTGGCAGGAATAGCACATCTCAGAATATTGACGCTTATTGGAGGGTTCTTCTTAGGAGAACTCCTTTCTAATATAGTATACATAACTGTGCTGGAAACAGCGCTTGAGCAAGTTACATTTTCAACATATGAATATCTTCTGATGGGAATCATTGGAGTTGGAATCGCAATAGCAATATTCATTATAGACTGGAAAAAGATCATCAAGTCACTTGTTCAAAGAGAACTTGAAAAGAAGAGCCATTCTGCCATAAGAGAGATGTTTAAATAAGAATTAAATTTTAGATTAAAAGAATAAATTATTCAAAAGCAATCCGAATAGATAGCATATGATTGCTGTGGCTACAGTTATTCCAGAATAGAACATTCCGGTTTTAATAACATCTTTCTTTATTATGTTTGCATTATAAGCCCCCAATAAAAATGTAACCAATGCTGCTATTATAACTGCAGATATAAGCGCTTGTTCTAAAGGAAGAAATACAAAGGGAAGACCTATCAAAATATAGATTATGAATGTCGAAACAAACGTAAGTACGCCGTTTAGAAATAATTCTCCCGTAGTATGAACATGCTGCGTTCTTCCCATTCTTTTCCTCATTATCTGAATGTTGCGCTCTGAAACCTGAGAAAGATAGAAGCCTGCAGAATTTCCAAACGAATCAGACAGGCCGAAGATAAGTATAGACAAAACTGCAAGAAAAGGATCATTTGTAGCAGTCACTATACCTACTGCAGCACCCAATGCGCATATTGAGCCATCTACTAGCCCAAAGGATATGCCTTCCAAACTTGACAAAATTTCAGATTTTGTAAAACTTTTTTTAGTTTCACTGAATGATCTCATGATCTACATTTGCATTGAATATTTAAAAGCTTTAAACTACATTATAGAATAGTGCATTCATATAAAGTGATAGCTTGAAGATTATAAATCCAAAATTAAAAATAAAAAATGTAAAGGAAAATATTACTGCTAAGATAAGTACCAAATTAAAAAATGTTAAAAATGTAAAATTCAAAAAACCATATACTGACAATCGATTCATACTACTTTCTATTCTTACATCCGCCCCAATAACTTCAGTCTTTCTAGCATATTTCTTTTCATTCCATTCTCCTTATGGGACAGGCATGATAAGTCCTTTAAGCTCTTTCTTACTTGCAGGTGTTTTCTTCTCTTTGCTTCCAGGAATGGCAATACTCTACTACAGCAGGAAAGGAAAGGTTGATGTTGAATTATCTGAAAGAGAATCTAGGACTCGCTTCTATTTAATGGCTGCAATACTCCAGTTGATTGCTGCTATTATATTCTATACATTTGAACATAAAATAATGTTCATAACTTCAATTGCATATGCAGTTGCAACAATACTTATGATGTTGATAAATCTAAAATGGAAGATAAGTGCACATGCAAGTGGTATTGCTGGTCCAGTAACTGCACTTTATGTTGTCTATGGAGAAATAGCACTTCCTCTCTATCTTTTACTTATTCCTATTTTTGCACTTAGATATAAAGTAAAAGCACATACTATATGGCAGTTGATAGCTGGTTCTGTTTTATCTATAATTGTTACTTATACTATATTCAGCTTAATGCTATCTGCATAGAAATATTAGAGTTTATATTACTATTCAACTTCTATAATCTTCTCTCTTGAAAATGCTCCTTTCAAGAGATTTACAGGTTTATGAAAGTATTCCTCTAACATTTTGATTACTTTAAGTGTTGCTTTTCCCTTCTCTGGCTTCTCTTTTACTCTTACAGTTATTATTCCGTTTTCCCTATCCTTTATTATTTCTTCTCTCTTAGAATTAGGAATGACCTTTACCTTGAATTTCATATGTACACCAGAATAAAAAGAAATTATAAATGAAATATCTGATCAAGTAAGCCTTTCAATATAAACATTGCTCCGATTATTATCAGAAATCCAGGACATACAAGACCGAGATCAATAAGTCCGACTGTGACTGCATACCAAAGAACCCCTATCAAAAGAATAATAAGTCCTGCCCAAACAAGACTCTCATTCTTTCTCCTTCTCCAACTCTTGTCCCATGCCTTACCCCATTTCTCCCAGTCAAATTCTTCATCCTTTGCCATAAGAATCACAGATATAATTTGAGAAATATATTTAAAACAATTGTGATTACTATCAGATATAAATAGTGAGCAAATGAAGATTGCTAGATTCTCTCTTGCGCCAATACACGAATATACAAATGCCGCATTTAGACTTATTAGCGAGCGACACAAATGTAAAATGACGTTTGTTCCGCTAGTCAACGTTACTGCTGTCTCAAAAGGAAAATTTATTCCATTCATAAGTGAAGAAGAAAAAAACGTAACAGTTCAGCTTTCAGGATCAAAACCAGATGAATTTAAAGAAGCTATCAAAGTAATCGAAAAGAAGTATCCGTTTATAAAGGGATTCAACATAAATGCCGGCTGCCCTTCACATACTACAATGAAAACAGGTGCTGGAAGCGCTCTTATGAAAAATTATCACCTCCTCTTTCAAATAATTAAGGAGTGCAAAAAAGAAACAACTCTTCCTGTTTCAGTTAAGACAAGAATTTTTAGTGAAAAGGAAAAAACGATTGAATTCTATAAAGGTATAGAAGATTCAGGTGCTGATTTTCTTATTGTTCATGGAAGAACTGTAAAACAAGGGTATTCAGGAAATGTCGATTGGAATATCATAAAAACAGCAAATGAGGAGATGGAAATACCTGTAGTTGGAAATGGCAATGTGAGAAATCTTGAAGAAGGAAAAGAAAAAATAAAAAATGGATTTTGCAGTGGGATAATGATCGGAAGGGCTGCGCTTCAAAACCCAAGAGTATTTGAAGGTAAGAATGAACTTACGAATAGAGAGAGAATTGAAACAGCTCTAGAATATTATAAAATATGTGAAAATCTAGGTTTAATAGACCTAAATAACATAAAATTAGTCTACTCTCAAATTTTTAAAGGAATGAAGAATGCAAGTAAATTAAGAGAAGAAATTATGAAATCAAAATCTATTGAGAAGATTAAAGATTTATTAGATGAATTAGAAAAAAATGGGGACACATGGATTTAAACTAAATAACTTCGCGTGAAGTCAAGAACTTCATTAGCGTATTTTTCTTATGTGGTATTTGAATAGCTGGGTAAATAAATCTCTTTACAAATTCTATATTCTTTTTCGACACGTAAAATTCGATATTATATGCCCTATCATAATAGACGCCTACATAACAACCGAGAATTTTCTCAATTTTTTGTTTTAGTTTCTCTTGCTTTATGCTGTCTGTTATTTTTATTCTGCATTGTGGATGCTTTGGACGCTTTATACAGATATTGCCATCACCATCAATCAACCCGGCAAGATAACTTCCGAATAAACTATTATCTGAAAAAATCCATTTTGGAAGAAATCCCTTCTTAATGCCCAAGGAATTGAAAAGTGTCGCGCTTCTTTTTATGCTAGTTTGAAGATAATATATTTCCTGTCTCCTTCTTTTTTGTATTTTTGTCCATTTGCCGAACTGTGTTTGTAAGATAGTTTGAACTCTTTGAATCATTGGCAGAGACTTCTCACTAACATTAAAAACAATTCTTAAATAGTTCTTATTACTTTTCTTATCATGAAACGTATAAATGTATCCGTCACTATGAAGTACTCCGATAAAATATGCGATATCGCTATTCACACTGATCACTAAAAATATTAGTGGGGCTAGCGAGATTTGAACTCGCACCTTTAGGTTTCTTCATATCATCGCTTTCTAGCTCAGCGCTCCATTTTCTGGAGCCTAACGCGCTGCCTGGTTACGCCATAGCCCCTTCAATAAATATAAGCTAAATAAAATTTTTAATTTATCTTTTTAGAGATTGTTTTGGATTTTGTTCTGCTATGTAGTGTACGATTTTATCAAGCGCCTCTTTAAGATACCCTTGTTTTAATCTAAGTGCAGCTGCTGCCTTATGTCCTCCACCTGATTCTATAACGTTAAGCATTTCACTTTTCAATTTTGAAATTGCTTTTGAAAGATCTAATCCAAATTCAAGCGCTGCCTGATTCAATCTGAAGCTAATATTCCTTCCGGTATAAACTATTGTAACTGTTGGGGTTTTTCTATTTCCTAATAAATCTGCCATTATGTTTGCTGCCAAACCTTTATTTGGATATGAACCTTTCTTTATATGCTTTGTAACATCGACAAAGAAAAAGGTTATTCCATTTATTGTCTTTGATTTAGTGGTGTTCTTTGCTTTTTCCAGAAAAGTTTGAATCTTTTCCTGAGATTGTGCATAAGCAAAATCCAACATTTCTTCATCTTCTATCGCCTTTGCATATTGTGCAATATTATTTTCATACGCAGATGTACCTATGAAATAACCTACTGCTTCTGCGTTTTTAAGATCAGATTTTGTAGGACTATATATCTTACTTCTATCTGCAGTTAAAGAGATCCTAATTAGATTGTCAGCTATTTTTTTATTGATGTTTCCTATCTTCTTTGCTATTTCTGTTGCTAATAATCCTGCAGTATATGAAGATGGATTTTTTATATTAAATAACCATGGAGAAACGATAGCTTCAAATAATTCTTTCATAGCAGGTTTTTGTGGAGGGTGATGATCTATAACAAGAATTGAAAATCCATAATCCTTAGCAAGTCTATAAGCTTCTTCGCTTTCAGGATTAAAACCAAAATCAACTGTCACCAATACTGGAGGAAGATGTTTTGCCTCTAAATTCTCTATATATCGTCTATCCTCTTCGAAATCTAATCTATTATAAAATGGAAATTGCTGAGATATGAATTTTATATTATAATAATCTTTTAATGCATAAAAAAGAGAAACTGCGCCCGTTAGACCATCTTGATCTGTATCATATCTTATGATTATAGGTCTTTTAAGTACGCAAGCTTCTTTTATATATTTAGCAGCATCATAAATAGAAGATGATAACATTTCCATATCTTGATTTTCAAAAAAGAATTTAGTGTTCTTTGGTTTTGATTTTTCTTTTATGAAATTGAGAATAGAATTCATCTCATTTTTCTCTGGTTTTTGAACGAATTCAATCTTGGTTGGGTGAATTTCAACTGTGTCTTCATCTATTTTTATTATATCTCCTACTATATCAAACCAGGACCCTGGAGACAACTCTCTGTTTGTTTTTATAATTGCATTTCCTTTTGAGGTTATAGCAAAATGAAATGTATTTTTCTCCGCTTTTTTTGCGTAAAGTATATAACTAAGCATGCAGATATATCTATGTAAATGATTTTATATGTTCCTCTCTCTTAAGTTATGTATCTAACAATATGGTGTACATATGTCTATTAAATCTCGAATTTTTAATAAAGGAAGTATTCCAGTAGAACTATTTGATTTAAACGTGACATTGAGCAGTGGACAGGTTTTCGGTTGGAAAAGAATGGGTGAATGGTGGATTGGCGAGATTTATGGAAATATTGTAAAATTAAGGCAAAAATCAAACAGATTAGAATTCGAGTTGTTATATGGCAAAGAAAGAAATATTAAAAAGCAGATAAAGAAATATTTCACTTTAGACATCTCTTCAAAAAAAATCAAGGATATTTATGTCGAACTTTCTAAAGATAGAATACTAAAAAACGCAATAAAAGAATTCAAAGGACTTAGAATCATCAGACAAGAACCATGGTACTGTACTGCAACATTTGTGTGCAGCAGCTTTTCAAACATTCCTAGAATAGAAAAAATGATTGAAAAAATAAAAGAAACGCATGGAACAGAAATAAACAAAGAACAACGACTATATCTATTTCCATCTATAAAAGATATAAGAAAATCTGATTTGTCCAAGCTAAGAAAATGTGGCCTTGGATTTAGAGATAAATACTTACATGAAATAGCAAAAAGAACTTCTGAAAAATGGTTTAAAGAAATCGAAAAGAAAGAATATAAAACTGGAAAAGAAAAATTAACTAGATTGCCAGGTGTAGGAGAAAAGGTTGCAGACTGCATTTTGTTGTTTGGCTATGGAAAAGGAGAGGCATTTCCGATAGATGTATGGATAGGTAGGATTATGAAGAAGTTGTATAACAAAGAGATAAAAAATTATCTTGAAAAAAACGGAAGAAAAACAGATAAAATAACAGATAAAGATATTAGAGAATTTGCAATGCATAAATGGAATGGAAATGCAGGACTGGCACAACAATTCCTTTATATGTATGCAAGAAAGCATAAAATAAGATGATTTATTACTATCAATCTTTTGATTATAGGTTGCGTCATCTTACATATTGTTTTAACCATGCTTCAATCTTGTTTAAGATGTAGTTTCTTGTTTTTCTATCTGAAAGCAACTCCATACCGTGCATCTCTCCATCCAAAAAATCAACACATATGTTTGGTGATCCACAGAGCTTCTGGATATGCTGGGTACTTACAAAAGAATATTGATCCCCTTTACTAGCAAAAATAAAAATTGGCACTTTTATGTCTGGGATGGAGTAATCTATTTTAACTCCTCTGTAATCTATACCTGGAGAAAGAAGTATTGCGGTTTTTATCTGTGGATCCATTGCCAAATAATTCAGTGCTACATTTGCACCTATACTTGCCCCAATTATACCTATTGCTTTTGTTTTGTGAGCTGCAAGAAATTCCTTTGCTGCTTTTGCATCATAAACCATATTTGCAAAGTCTTTAGATCTGAAAGATTGCCAATTCAATGCGCTACCGCCGTGCCCTCTATAATCGACTGCTACCGCTTTATATCCTAATTTGCATACAAATTGAGCTAAACTATCCATTGATTCTTTAGTCTTTCCTAAAACTGGAAGGAGTATTATTCCTTTATCAGTATTTGGAGTATCATAAAAGTTTAGTTTTATATCAACACCATCTGGAGTTATTACTTCAAATTGCTTTGGTGAAATGCCCTTGCTTAGTTTTATTTGGCTTAAAATCTTTTTCTCTTTTAGATTCTTTATTTTTGGTAATTTTGAAGAAATCTTAGCTCTTATATTCTTTATGATATGTTTTATCTTATGGTGCTTCTTCTTTGAATTATTCTTCTTTTTCCCCAATTTAATTTTTTTTAATAATCCTTTTACCATGATTTCACCCTAATATCGAATTACAGTTATAAAATGAAAATTAAAATTTACAGCTATTTTGAACCCAATAATTTCTCCAATCTATCCATTGCTTCTTCTATCAACTTCATATTTGTTGCATAACTCAACCTTACAAATCCCTCACCTTTATAACCAAACTCTATACCAGGTATTGTAATTACCTTTACTTTGTCAAGTAACCAGAAAGAGAATTTCTCTGAAGAACCATCTTTATATAGGTATTTTTCCAATTCATCGAATCGTATTTTTGGAAATATATAGAATGCACCTTCTGGAATTTTCTTAAGCTCAAATCCTTTTATTTCGTTTATTCTTTTAGTTATGAACCTTCTCCTTTTATCATACTCTCTTGTCATCTCTTTTACACAACTCTGCGGTCCTTTAAGAGCTGCTAATGCTGCACGCTGGGAGATAGAAGATGCTGAAACTGATGTATAAAGATGAATTTTAGACATCTGAGATATTAGTTTTTCGTGTCCTACTACATAACCTATTCTAAATCCTGCCATTGCATATGATTTTGAAAATGTGAAATTCGAAAGTACATACTCCTCCATTCCGTTAAGAGAAGCAATTGAAAAATGCTTTTTCCCATTAAAGACCAAATCCTCGTATGCCTCATCGCTTATTATCATGAGATTGTGCTCAACTGCAATATCTGCAAGTTCTTCGAGTTTTGATTTTGAGAATACTGATCCAGTTGGATTTGATGGAGAATTTATTATTATACCTTTTGTTCTTGGTGTTATCTTCTTTTTTATTTCATCTAAATTCAAATCAAACCCATCGTCTTCAAAAAGGTAATATGGAACGGGAACCACATCTACCGTTTCTAAAGTTGGACCATAAGTTGCAAAGCCAGGATTTGGAATCAAAACTTTTTCAGTAGAATCAAATGAACATAACATAGAAAGAAGTAAAGATTCTGTTGAACCTGCAGTTACGCATATCTGTTTTGTTGGATCGTCCAGCTTTATGTTGTTTTTTCTCCTCAGTTTCTTTCCAATTTCTTCTAAAAGATCAGGGTACCCTGCAGTAGGAGCATAATGAGTATAGTTATCATCTAATGCCTTTTTTGCTGCTTCCTTGATATGCTTAGGAGTTTCGAAGTCTGGCTCTCCAGGGCCTAAAGATATTATATTCTTTCCTTTAAGCCCTATGAACTTAGAAAAAATAGAATGAGGTAGATCTGAGATTCTCTCTGAAATAAAATGAATTTTAGAAATCAACTTTTTAGAATCAATGACCTTTTTTGGCATAATTATATTTATACGCAAAACTTTTATAACTGAGCGTTTAAGCATTACTATTGAAATGTTATTTTACATTTGCATTATGAATGAGGTGAATACATGACTGTATTAAAAGTAGTGGAATTGATCGGAACATCGAACAAATCGTTCGATGATGCATTAAGACAGGTTGTTAAAAGAGCATCGAAAACTATAAGGGGAATAACTGGAATTCATATAGTAGATCAAAAGGTTCATTGTAATGAAAAAGGAGAAATAGAAGAATATAGGATAGTATGCAAAGTTGCATTCGTAGTAGAATGACATTCTTTGGTGTCTTTTAATATATTAATTCTTTCTGTTTAAAGAATTACTTTCTTGTAAGCCTAATTATCAAATCCAAAAGATCTATCTCCTGACCTGTCAATAGTGATTTGTATTTATCTCTTAGAATAAGGGCATCTTTTAATGGGACCTTTGTATAATACACTTCTCCTTCAAATATATGCCTTCCTATGGTTGGCTCATCCATTGAAATTGCTGCCTGCTCCTTTTCTTTAAGCTCTGTCTTACTTTGTTTTTCTACCTGAATGCTCTTTATAGTTCCTATCTCTGTTCCATCTTCTTTTATCAATGTATCTCCCTGCTTTATTCTTCCTATCAGAACCTCTATTCCAAATATCGCAGGCTTGCTTGACCTGAATGCATATCCCGGTATAAATCTAATCTTAGCAGGAAATGTATATTGTGAAACTGCCTCCTGCTGCTCTCTTTTTCTTTCTTCTTCTTTCCAAAGCTTGAGCTGATCGAGAAGAGAATATATTATGTTTGACTTTATAATTCCAATTCCTTTCTGCTGACACTCTGTTTCAAGTTCTGAATCAACAGATACATTAAATGCAAGAATGACTCCAGAATACCTATCTTGTTGCCTTACAGAATATGCCTCTAGAACATCGGCCTTAGTAACTGGACCCACATCGGCTTTTCTTATCTTTGCTTCTATTGTTTTGTCAGATTCAAGAAGTTTTATTATTGCCTCCAGAGAACCAAGCGTATCTGCTCTTACTATCATTCCTACATTCTCAGTCTTAATAAGAATCTCTTTTAGCTCCTCTTCTAATTCAGACTTTATTTTTTCTAAATCTGAATCCTTTCCAACTACATAAAGTGATGAACCTGGCAATGCATCTTCAAGATCTGGTGCAAATATCTTTATTCCAGAAGCTGCATAAACTTCATCCACGTACATAAATCTATCTGACGCTTCTTTGACATCTCTCATCTCCATCAAAGGCTTTGGCTTAAGAAGGCCCCTTATTTTTGTTGTTTTTATTCCACTCTTAGTTGCAAATATTATTTCATCTCCTTTTCTTATTACTCCCTCATAAAGGATAACGTCTGCTGTTACTCCAAGACCTTTCTCGAATTTTACTTCCATTATGCTACATTTTCCAGGACCTAATTTTGATTCGAGCTGTGATTCAAGAAATTTCTGTGCAAGCCCTGAAATCATCATAAGAAGCTCTGGAATTCCCTCCTGAGTTTTTGCACTAACTGGTACTATTGCTACTGTTTTAGTAAAGTCTTTTACGCGATCAAATCTATCAGATTGAATATTAAATTTCGAAAGCTCTCCCACTAACTCATAAATCTTTGAATCTAATTCATTTTGAACTTCATGTCTTTGAGAAGGCAGAGATTCAAGGAAACATGATTTTTCTTTTGTCCTCCAACCAGTTATCAAATCTATCTTATTTGCAGCAACTATGAATGGAGTCCTATACTCCTTTAATATCTCAATTGCTTCTATTGTCTGCGGTTGAAATCCTTGAGCTATATCTACCACAAGTATTGCAATGTCAGCTATGCTTCCTCCTCTTTTCCTTAGATTTGTAAATGCTGCATGACCTGGAGTGTCTACAAAAAGTAACCCTGGAATAGTAAGGTTAATTTTCATGAATTTTGAAAGAGGGCTGCATCTCTCTTTTATAACAGAAACAGGTACCTCGCTTGCACCTATATGTTGAGTTATTGCCCCTGCTTCTCTTGATGCTATTGTAGTTGAACGAATGCTGTCAAGGATACTCGTTTTTCCGTGATCTACGTGACCTAAAACTGAAACTATTGGTTGTCTAAGTGGCATATAATCATCTTTATAATTGAAATAAATGAGGTATTGTTTTATTAAAATTATAGAAGGAAAAAGATATTAAATCTAAGTATCCAATAATTAATGTTTTCTTATTAGCTTAATTTGGCAAAGTGATTAAATGTATTATTTTATAACTGGAGCAAGTGGGAGATTAGGGATTGTTCTAACAAAGAAGCTGTACGAACGACACCAAAATTTGATACTGTTGGTGGCAAATGAAGAAGAGAAAAGAAAACTTCCACCTATGAAGGATGTGGAGATTATAGTGGGAGATATAAACGATAGGAATGTAATAGAGAAAGGAGTTGCAAAGGCAGATGTAGTGGTGCATCTTGCTGGAATTATAGATTATAGTGGAAATTGGGAAATTCTTGAAAAGGTGAATATAAAAGGAACTAAAACCGTTGCTGAGGCATGTGCAAAATTTAACAAAAAACTCATATTTGCAAGTACAACTGGAGTATATGGAAAGAAGCCTTTAGAAAATCCTGTAACTGAAAAAACACCTACAAATCCTACTGATTTATATGCAAAATCAAAACTTGAAGCTGAAAGAGTTGTTAATTCTTACTATGGCTCATTTCCTTACATAATTCTAAGAATTGGTGTTATGTACGGTAAAACTTATTATAAAACATATGCAAGAGTAGTAAAGATGATAGATAAAGGAATGATGCCTATTTTTGGAGATGGAAAAAATGTAATTCCATTTGTACATGCAGAGGATGTTGCTGAAGCAATAATACTTGCATCTAGATCAAACATAAGCAATGCAACATTCAATATAGTAGAGAATAGAACAATGACTCAAGAAAGAATATATTCTTATGTTGCAGAGTTACTTGGAAAGAAATATTCTCCATTTAGAATCCCACCAACAATTGGAAAGATCCTAACAATAGCCTCACCTATAAGCAGTGAAGACATAAATGTGTTGGCTTCCCATAGGGTTTTTGATACAGAAAGGGCGAATAAAGCACTTGGTTGGACGCCTGCGATACCTTTAATGCAAGGGATAAAGGAAATAGTAGATATTTATAAATCTAAAAATACTAATAAGATAGAAAAAACCAAAAAAGATGAATTAGAAAAAGAGGATTATAAAGAGTCGGAGGTAATTTAAATGAAATATGAAGTTGAAAAATACATCAAAGAAAGATTAAACAAAAAAGAGAAACTTCTGTTTGCATTGATAGATCCACTAGATTATAACGATATAGAGCATGCAATAAAAACAGCTATTGCTGCAGCAGAAGGTGGGGCAGCAGTGATACTTGTAGGCGGTTCGATAGGGGTTCAAGGAGAGCTTCTCGATATGGTTGTAAAGAAGATTAAGGAAAAGGTAAAGGTTCCTGTTGTCTTGTTCCCAGGAAACATTGCAACCCTTACTAAATATGCAGATGCAGTATATTTCATGTCTCTTCTTAATTCCAGAAATCCTTATTGGATAAGCCAGGCACAGATGCTTGCGTCACCGGTTATAAAGCAGATGGGAATAGAACCTCTCTCCATTGGATACATTGTTGTTGAACCAGGTGGTTCTGTAGGTTGGGTGGGGGATGTTAATCTTGTGCCTCGTGACAAACCCAAGATAGGAGCTGCACTAGCACTAGCTGGCGAATATCTTGGATCAAAGTTCATACTTATGGATGTAGGGTCGGCATCTAAAGTAGGACATGTTCCTCTTGAAATGATATCTATGGTAAAGAAAACAATAGGTATTCCGCTTATAATTGCAGGTGGAATAAAAACTCCTGAGGAAGCTGAAAATGTTGTTAATGCTGGCGCAGATATCATACAAATTGGAACAATATTAGAAAAGAGTGATGATCCAAAGAAGCTTTGCCAAGAAATAATTAAAAGAATAAATAAAAAGTAGTACATAGAAAATTAAGAG
This sequence comes from Candidatus Micrarchaeia archaeon, assembly GCA_038881595.1. Taxonomy (GTDB): domain Archaea; phylum Micrarchaeota; class Micrarchaeia; order CABMEP01; family CABMEP01; genus DTQF01. The sequence goes on from JAVZPM010000001.1 coordinate 73,483, forward strand.
GCAGATTGGATGCTTATAACAACTTATGAAGCAATAGCAAGGTTAATCATTGCAGCTGCAATCGGAACTCTAATTGGATTAGAAAGAAAGAGGACGACAAAAAACCATATAGACATAAAGACGTTTTCTTTCTCAGCTATCTTTGGCTGTATAAGTGCAATGTCCATCCTCTTTGAAATTCCATTCTCTGAGTTCTTTCCATTGCTTGGATTTATAATGGTGCTTGCACTTACATATGATTTACTAAAAAATGCAGAAAATAAAAACAGCTCAGATAAAATCAGTTCTTACCTGATGCCAATTCTTTTCCTTTCTGGACTAATGGTTGGAAGTGGACTTGTATGGGAAGCCACTGCATCTGCATTTTTAATTGTCGGAACTCTTGCTATTGGAAAAAAATTAGAAAAAACAGTTGAGCTTTTAAGTGATGAAGAGATAAGTGAATTAATCCAGATAGGGATAATACTATTCATCCTATTTCCAATATTGCCACCAAAACCAATTGAGATTTATGGAATAAGCTTAGATTTATTTCTAGTTTTTGCATTTCTTCTGATTGTAACGCTATTGAATTTCTTTGCATTCTTAGCTTACAGGATTTTTAGAAGAGAAAATGTAAGTGTAACTGGTTTCATCGGAGGAATAATAAACTCAACATATTCAATATATCAATTAAATAAAACAAAGCAGGGAATAAGTAGCGAAGGTGTGATATCTGCTATGCTTGGAAGCATACTTAGAAATAGTCTGCTTGTAGTAATAGTGATGAATGAAATGATTAATAAGGTTCTTCCCTTGTTTGCTCTTATAGCAGGTATGTTTATTTTGCTTGTTTTAAAGGAAAGAACAACCAAAAAGAAGAAATATACTATTGAAAAACCAATAACTGTAATAAACAGTGCATATGCAACTCTTTTCTTAATAGCTTCATTGATTTTATTTCAATTAAGTGCAAAGAATTTTCCTCAATTCCTACCAATCGTTTCATTCATTGCTTCAACCATAAGCAGTGGATATACTATGCTTTCTTTGGGAAGTGTGTATACTACCATAACTCAAAAAGAGCTCCTTCTCTCAATAGCAACTGCAATAATTGGAAGCTTTGCGACATCTACAATAACTGCGTTCTTACTGAATAGAGAGGTAGGTAAAAAAACTCTTAAATATTCATTACTTGCAACTTTTTTACTTTTAGCATACTTAATTATAGCAAATGCTTTATAAAAAGGTAGGAATTAGAGAAGTGGCTTTTGGATTGCTGTAGAAATTGGTCTTTTGATATCTTCTAATGGAAGCTTTTCCTGGACTATACTCTCTTCCCTCTTTCTTTTTTCTATTATCCTCTTCAGAAGATTGTTTGCCTTTCTTGTGACATTTCTAACATAGTTCTCATTCTTAAGGAAATCAGTATTTGCATCTATCCATATTGTAGGTATTTTTTCTGAAAGAGTACGAAATTCCTGCCTATATTCATTTATTAATCTTCCCCAATAGTCATAATCTAATGCTTCTCCTGTCTTTCTCTTTTTTAGCCTTTCATTTAAGCAAGTATCTACGTTTATATCTAAAAATATTATTCCATCTGGTTCTTTAATTCCATATATTTTCATTATAGAATCTCTGTGCCTACAATACTCATTAAATGCTTCTTTACTCAATTTTCCCATTTCATAAAGATTCCTAGCAAATAAAAGATCGCCATAAATTGACCTGTCTTCAAGAGCGATACCTGGATATGATTTAATATTCATATTTGTTACAAATCTTGCATTAAGATAAAACATTTGAGAAGCATAAGCAAAAGATTCTTTCATCCCACTCTCATAGAAATCCTTCAAGAAAGGATTCTGATCTGCTCTTTCCCTAAAAAATTTAACTTCTGGCACTCCCTCTGGGAATTCGATTCCTCTTGTAAATGAGAATACAAGTGGTGGCTTTTCTAAAAGAGATCCTAAGTCTGTTTTTCCACTTCCAGATATTCCTTCTATAGCGATATGAATAAATGCCATAAAAACCAAATAGATAAATTTACAAAAAAAATATAAATCATTTGAAGCCATTCTGCTATTAATTTATTAATATTCTTTAATTTTATTTATTGATCTTTATTTCTTATTTTCCATCCTTGCATTTGCAATGACTTAATTATTCGTTCTTCTATCTGAAGATGAAACCTCTTCAAATCCTCATCACTCATATCGTTATTTGCATCTATTCTTAACAATCTATGCCCGTACATTGGAACCATATCAGGTAGAATTTCATCAATCAATCTTTGATAAAGATAATATAGATTATTTAAATAAGTGATATCGATCCCTCTCTCCGATTTCCTTCCTCTTTCTTTTATTCTCTTTAATGCAACTTCAGGTTTAACATCTAGATACACAAAAACATTTACAGGTGGAATTTTATTTTTTAGATATTGATATGTAGCAGAATAACTTTGGTAGAATGATTTTGCAATCTTACTGTTTGGATCACCAAATATACCTGATTTATAATCGTTCTCAAAAAAAACAAACCTATTTTCTTCTGGAATTCTTTCGACAAGAACGATTCCGTTTTCCTTTGATGCCTGAAGCATTTGATCTACTCTTGCGCTTAGCATTGCTATCTCTGCAGCGAAACATGTATATTTATCATTTCTTTTGAGTGCGGGATAAAAAACAGAAGCAGCAATGTTCTTCACTTGTTTTGATTCTTCATATACTTTCAATTCACCAGGGGTTACTAGCATCGATGGAAGTTGAGAGCTGAATCTCCTTTTTTTCATTGACTTAATGAATTCAGACTTTCCTATTCCAATTCCTCCCATTACACCTATTATTACTTCCGCCATTCCAACACGCTCCTATATTTAAAATTATTTTTGTCTATATATGGATTTTGAATTGCTATAAAAACCTCTTTTCATCAGAAGTCTATGCGCTCTCTCTTCTATATAATTATGAAAACGAATTAAATCTTTGGGACTAAAATCTCTATCTGCGTCAATTATTAAGATAACATCCCTATAATTTGGAATCTCTTTCGGAATCTCTTCATTTATCATATTCTCATAGTAGGTATGTAACTGCCTTATGTAATCTAATGTAAGTCCTGATTCACTTGGTAGGCCTCCTGTTCCTCTTCTTATCTCATCCATTCTTCTCTTATATGCAGTCTCAGGTCTAGTGTAGAGGTAAATCAGTAAATCAGGAGGAGATACTGATCTCATGCTATATTCATATTCCCTTTTATATATCTCATAATGTTCCTTTAACAGAAGGCCTGATTGATTAAGGTTTGCTACGAATACGTATCTATCTTCGTAAGGACATCTCTCATTGAAAACTATTCCTCCTTGCCTCATGTTTGCCTGCATCTGCCTTATCCTTGCCTTTAATATGTCTAATTCTGCAACAAACAGCATATCCTTATTCTTTTCTCTCAATGCTGGATAGAACTTCTTATCCACAATCTCTAAAACTTCTGGAGACTCTTTCTCCACCTTTATCTCTCCAGGCATGCTTAAAAGAGGGAGAAGTCTAAAGCCTGTTTTCTTCTCTTCAAGTGTCTTTAAAAAAGTAGATTTCCCTGAACCTATATTTCCAACAACAATAACAGTTATCTCTGCCATAATATCACTAATAAGCTAATATCAAATAGCAAATAATGATGATATAAAATTAAGCAAAAATAGTATTTATACTTTATCATTCAATGTCTATTTAATAAAAGAATTTATGGCTTCTGCTATTTTGTCATCTGTAAGTAAGACATAATTTTCCAAATTTTTTGCGGCAGGAATTGGAAACTCTTTCGCATGTAGTATTTTTACCTTTGCATTTGAGTTTTCATTTACTATAGATGCAACTTTAGATGCAACAAATCCAATACCATCTTCTATTATAAGAATTTTTTTTTGTTTTTTTACTAATTGCAATTATAGATTCTTTATCTAAAGGATTTAAAGATCTTAAGTCGAGCAATTCTACATCCATATCTTTAATTATTCTCTCAACAATTGGAACTATTCTTCCATATGTAATAATTCCTAGCTTTTTACCTTTCTGCCTTATCTTAGCCTTTCCGAATGGTACTAATTCTGATGTAATCTCTCCTTCCATATTATGTAAAAGTTTATGTTCAATAAATAAAGTAGGATCATTCTGATTTAGTGCATATTTCATAAGCCCTGCTGCATCATCTGGATTTGAAGGATATACAACATTAAGTCCTGGACACATAAAAATATGTTCTAAATTCTGCGAATGAGTTGCACCATATCCTCTATGAGAAGATAGAACTCCTCTTATAATTAAAGGAACATTAAAATCTCCATTAGAAAGAGCTTTTATTTTCGCAGCGTGGTTAATTATGGGATCAGCTGCACAAAGTAGAAAATCAAAGAAAGTAAATTCTATTATTGGTCTCATTCCATTCATCGCTGCCCCGATTCCTATACCAACAGTTGCTGCTTCTGAAATGGGTGTGTTTATTATTCTATCTTTAAATCTTTTATCTAGCCCTTTAAATAACCCAGAGGAACCTCCCCACTCTCTAACATCTTGTCCCATTACAATTATTTTATCATTATTTTCCATTTCATTTATTATTACATTTCTAATTGCATCAATATATCTCATCTAAAAACCTCTGTTTCATTAAATTCCGTATCTCTAGCATTTTTAGCTTCAATTAGATCTTTTTCAAGCTGCTCCTTTATTTCTTTCTTTAAATCTTCAATTTTTTCTTTTGTTATTAATTTTTTCTTAAGAAGATATCTCTCATATTTGATTATTGGATCATGCAGTTTTGCTTTTCTTATATATTCTTTTGTGAAATATGATTTATCGACATCATTTATTGAATGACCACATTGTCTATATGTCAAAAATTCTATAAATACAGGTTTTCCTTTTCTAACTTTATCTATTGCTATCTTGCTACTTTTCATTACTATATTTATATCTGTTCCATCTACTCTAAAAGATTCTATACCATATGCTTGTTTTACCTTCTTTGCAAGATCTATTACAGCAGAATGTTCTTTTATAGATGTAGATTGAGCCCAATAGTTGTTTTCACAAACAAAAAGTATGGGTAAATCCCAAAGAGATGCCATATTAAGGGTTTCATGAAATATTCCTTGTGTTGTAGCACCATCTCCAAGAAATGTAACAACAATAGAATTAGTCTTTTGCATCTTTAAACCTAATGCTATACCACTAGAAATGGCTACATTAGCGCTTACTATTCCATTAGCTCCCCAAAAACCGTCTTTCTTTGATGAAAGATGCATTGCTCCAGCATATCCTTTATTATATCCTATTGTTTTTCCAAGTAGTTCAGCAAAAATTTTTTTTGGTTCTAAACCACAACTAAGTGCAATATGATATACTCTATGTCCACAAGTAACTATATCTCCTTTCATTAAATTTGAACAAACTCCTAGCGGAATAGCTTCCTGACCTGTGCTGAAATGATCTGTTCCTTTAACTATTCCATCTTTATGCAATTCCGCCACTTTTTCTTCAAAGTATCTGATAATGTAAAATTTTTTAAGAATTTTATCCATATTTTTCTCTCCAATATTTTAATATTGTATATCTATCAATCATTGGTAATTTTTTTAAGTCAGAAAATTTATTTAGGTCTTTCTTAGTAATCATTTTTCCATTTTTTGGATTTCTAAGAGAGCACATTACTATTGCTATTTCATAAGGTTTAAGACCGCTTAATCTAGCAAGTGCTACGTTTAATTCTGTATGGCCCTGTCTTGAATTTAAAAGATCCTTTGCAGCAATAAAAAATTTAAGATGTCCTGGAATATAAATATTTTTGATAAATTTTTCATATTTTTTACTCTTAGCAGCAGTAGCTAACTCTTTGATTAATAATAATTTATCTCTATCTGATGAACCTGTTTTAGCTTTAATATGATCAATAAGTAAAGACAAACTACTTTTCTTTATCTTTGGAATTTTCTTTTTACGAGAGATAATTAATTGATGTAAAAATGGAATTTTTATTTTTGAGGCAAGTTCATAGGATATAGCTACTCCGACATCTCCAGAGGCATATTTCTTCATAAGACGCATCTTATTCATATTCATTTTACTTGCTAGAATCATCATAGAAAATTCATCTTCTTCATGCTCATATACAAGAATAGGTCTGCCTCTCTTTATCTCATTAAAAATCAATTCCAAGTTTATCCCCTAATTTAAATTTAATAATGTGATATAATATTTTAAAGCATTACTAAATGCAGATGTATGAATTCATTTACTTATTCTAAAATCAAAAAAATAACAAAAATTGCAGTGAAAATCAGATAGATTAAAATATGTTTGTAAAAAATAATGAATGAATAGTTATGAAGAAAGTAATAGTTGTTGGTGCTGGTCCAGCTGGTATGTTTGCTTCGTATCTTCTTGGGAATGCAGGTTTAGATGTAACTCTCATTGAGATGGGGGAGGACATAAAAGAAAGATCCGAAAAGATCAAGGATGGAGGATCTACTGCAGCACCACATTATATTCAAGGAATGGGTGGAAGCGGAACATTTTCTGATGGAAAAATAAACCTAGACCCTGAGATAGGAGGAAACATGCTTGAATTCACAAGCAGAAGTGATGCTGAAAAATTGATTGCTTATGTAGATAATGTTTTGGTTAAAAATGGAGTGGAAACAAAGGCAGAAATAAACCATAAAGCAGAAGAATTAAGAATAAAAGCAATGCAGGCAGGCATAAAATACATCCCTATAAAACAGAAGCATGTTGGCTCAGATCATCTTCCATCTGTTGTCCAAAATATAAAGAGAGAAATGGAAAAGAACGGAGTGGAAATAAAAATAAAAACAAAGGCAAAAGACCTGATAATAGAAGATAATAAAATAAAAGGATTGATAGTTGAAAACAGTAAAGAACATGAGATTAATGCTGATTATGTAATACTTGCACCTGGAAGAGCTGGATCAAGATGGCTTCTCGATTTAGCAAATAAGTACAGAATAAAATATGAATATGGTCCTTTAGATATTGGGGTAAGAGTTGAGGTAAATAATGAAGTTATGGAGGAAGTTACTTCCATAAATTGGGATCCTAAGTTTCATATAACCACTAAAAAATATGATGATTTTGTGAGAACTTTTTGCACCAATCCTAAAGGCTTTGTTATAACTGAAAACTATGGCGATTTCGTATCTGTTAATGGCCACAGCATGAAGGATAAAAAATCAAACAATACTAATTTTGCATTCCTAGTCAGAGTGAAATTAACAGAACCGGTTGAAAACACAACACTATATGGGGAGAGCATTGCAAGACTTGCAACTACAATCGGTGGTGGAAAACCAATACTTCAAAGACTTGGTGATCTTAAGAAAGGAAGAAGGAGCACCTGGGATAGAATTGAAAAGAGTTATGTTGAGCCTACAAACAAAGAGGTAACTCCAGGGGATATAAGCATGGCAATGCCTGAAAGAATTGTGAATGACATAGTTGAGGGATTAGATATGCTGTCTGGAGTTATACCTGGAGTAAATCAAGAACATACATTATTGTATGCGCCAGAGATTAAGTTCAAGTCTGTAAGATTAGAGATAAACAAAAATATGGAATGTAAACAGATAAAAAATCTCTTTACTGTAGGAGATGGCGCTGGAGTAAGTGGAGGGATAGTAACAGCTGCTGTTACTGGATTGATTGCAGCAAGAGAAATAATTAGAAGAGAAAATCTAAAATGTGAAATCTGATTAATATATTTGTTTAGGTCATTTTATTTAAAGAAAAAGTTAAAGTGGCCCCGCGGAGAATCGAACTCCGAATCTCCACCGTGTCAGAGTGGCGTCTTAACCATTCGACTACAGGGCCAAATAATGTAATATTATATGTCGAAAAGATATTTAATTTTAATGTAATCCTAGAATAAAAATATTTATGTGAACTTATTTTAGTTGTAAGATAAATACGATAATGCTTTTAGAATATATGCTCATCTGGTGCTTTAGAGACACCATAATCTGATGCACTGGTTCTCCATACAGAACCATACTTCTTTTGCATCTGCTGTTCGATTGGCTTTGCTTTCTCTATTGCTAATGCAACATGCTTCTCTTCTATTAGTTCAGCTCCATCAATTACTGCAAAATCACCTGCAAGCTTGACTATGCCTGAGAGATCTCTTAATCTTAATGTCAATCCTTCCTTGTTGTCGTAAAGTTTTGCTTTTCTTCTTGCCTCGTTTATTATTGCTTCGATTGCTTTTGCATTTGCATGAGGAATCCTTCCATCTGCAATTATTTCTTGAGCTATGAACTGCATAAGTTTCTTTACATTTTTCTCATTGTCTTCCATTACCGTATTCATTAAAACCTCAAACCCATTTCCAAGAATTCTTGAACGCAATGGCGGAAGCAATGTGCCTACATCAGCAAAATTGAGCGCACCAACAAGAATAAAATCACATGGAACATTGTCCACTCTGACAGATGCTCCAGAACTCGTTGGATTCCTACCTGTTATTGGAAACTTCTTTTCCTGCATTGCAGTAAGAAGGTGCCTCTGAAGAGGTCCTAGATTTGAAAGCTCATCTATGAAAAGAACGCCTTCATGAGCCTCATGCACTGCTCCTGGAACCACTCTTTTGAATGGCTTTGTACCTATCTCACTATGTCCTCCATATGGATCATGTCTAACATCTCCAAGAAGCTCTGTTTCAGAAGCTCCTGTTGCCTGGACAAAAAGAGATCTTTCTAAAGGCACAATTACATTTCTTTGTATAGTGGCATGCTCTCTTGCTGCCAATGCCTCCTCATCATAAAGATATATATTTCCTTTTTTGTACTCATACATTACTTTTTGCTCTACTCCATTTATATATTCGGAAAAATAAACTTTATCTTCTCTAGAAGAACCACCGAAAACGATATCATCAAAAGGAGAGGTATGAGTCTTATATTTATCTGCTCCACAGTTTGGACATGAGGATATCTCGGGTTTGCTTAAAAAACCACATCTTTTGCATCTAAGACCTAGTCGTTCAGCAACTACAATTGGAACATCAACTGGCTTTACTATTTTTGGTTTTGGAATTTTCTTTTCATTCTCTATATCAAGTCTGGAACGAACTTCTAGAATGGGTCTTTCTGGATGTTCTGGATTGTCAAGTACAGAAATTTCATAATTCGGCTTTGGAAGAAGGGATGCCATTGCCTGTGCAATCATGCTTTTACCAGTACCTGGAGCTCCTACTAAAAGAATATGTCTTTTCTGAGATGCAGCAATCTTTACATATTTTATTGCTTCATCCTGACCTATAACCTTATCTATTGGATTTGTAGGTACTTTTATTTCTCTGCTTGTTTCAGGATAATCCAATCTCCCACCATTTGAATTAAAATCAGTCTACTATAAATGAGATTAACTTAACAATGTTTATATTTTAATAACAAGATTTAAATGTGTATCATTAAATCAGTGGTCTTTGTTAATTATTTAGGAGATTCATTATATGATTTTGCTTTTTCTAATTCATTCCTTATCTCCTTCTTCTGTTCCTTATTTCCAAACCAATACTTGAACTGAAGTTTAGCTATATTCCAATAATATCCTGGTTGAGTACTTATCCATTCCTTTATCTTTTCCATCTTTGATTTCTTCCTGTTTTCCCAAAAATCAATGTCTTCGTTTTCTTTAATCTCTAAAAATACAACTGGATTTATTTCTATTTCCTCTTCGCAATTAGGCATTTTTCTTTTTATCAAGGCATGAATAAATTCTTCTGAATTAAATTTCCTGCCAAGGGCCTGGAAATACTTGAATGTTTCAACTTTAAGAACTAATGAATTGTAACCATATGAATAGTCGCTTATTAAATTTGAATCTATATTTGGTTGATAATGGTCGTCTTGATTTGCAAATGTTAGCAAACCTATTTTCTTTCCATGTTCCCCTGCAAAATAATTAACAACCATATGTGAAAGAGGGTGTTTGTTTTGTCCTTCTAACCTAGGTATAAATTTACTTATTGTTGGATTTCTTGCCATTCCTGATTTTACTTCGTGAAAATTGAATTGTTCTATACCATCTGCAAAATTGAAAAGTATTTTCAGAGTTTCTTTTTCACCTATCAATTCAAAGATGGATGGATCTAATATATCTATTCCTGCATTTTGTGAGGAGGGGTGAGCTATAATTAAAGCAGCTTCAAGATTATCATGGAGAACCTTAAGATAATTTAGATGGTTAGTATAAGGACCTGGCACTCCAACTAGGACAGGTGTTACTACACCTTCTTTTCCTTCTAACTTCTTTGAGAGGAATTCATACTTGGCCTTCATTGCTGTTTGAATGTTCTTACAAAGAACTAAGATATGAGGTGATTTAACTCTATCTTTTACTGTTGTGGTATTCTCCCATCCTGGAATAAAAACAATATTAGCACAAGAACACATGTTATCAATAAAGTTTAATCTTTCCTCATTATGTGTCCAATTATGCGATGTTAACGCATGAAAGTCATGATGCCAAAGCATTGATTGAAGAAACCAGTTCTCATCTTCTGTTATTCCGTCATCCCAGACTCTCTCTCCATTAATCGAACCTATATGTGAATGTAAATTACCCCAATACTCATTTAATGGTTTCATTTCAGAATAAACTTTGATTTTTGCAATTACTTTGCGAATACTTTGGATAATTTCATTTTTATCTGAAGATTTTATAAAATGATGAAGAATTAGATCTTCTCTTTTAACACTTTTGTCTTTGGATGGATTACTGAAAAAAATATCAAGTTCATTTTTATTTTTTGCTTTTACAAAAATAAAGAAATTAGATTTGGCACCTTTGCTTCTATTTAAAACAAGAAGATTGTTTTTTAGTATATATTTATGTTCTACAAAAAATCCACCTTCGTTATAAAGATCCTTTCCTATTTCTATCAATGCTTTTATTAATGGCCATTCTAAATTCGTTTTGTATTTGAAAGCTTCGACTGCACTATATGGACTTTTATATTCGGTCTTACCCATAATTAAACTACAAAAAAGAGATATATAAACTTAACTAGTTGAGGGCTCTGTAGAAATCCTATGAAGATAAAATAAGATTTCTTTGTCATTAGAATACATAGATTATAGATGAGTGTCTTAAGCTTTATTTCCTTCTTCTTTACTTCTGTAATTTCTTAAGTCGCTCTTAAATCTTTTATCATCTTCTTATTTTCATAAGAATTTAATGAATTCTAGAGCCTGTTGGCAATGAATAAAATAAAAAATAAAATTAGAGTAATAATTCAAATAACGAGTTTGATTTATTTAAAACAAAAAACTGTTAAGATATCAAATCTTAGAACTTATGCTTACCCCAGATCTCAATTGCTTCTCTTACTAATGGATTATTTGATTCCTCAAGCGCTATTCCTTGATCTACTGCCTCTAATACAGCTCTTGCAACAGCTGCTCCTCTTCTTGTTCCTTGAGGATGACCATGTATACCTCCTCCAGCCTGGAGGATTATATCTTTACCTAAATACTTTGTAATTACTGAAAACATTAATGGATGAAGACCTCCTGATGCAACTGGGAAGCAAGGTTTAACTCCATACCAATCCTGCCCTAATGTGAATGTTTTTTCTCTTGCAGGCACTATATTTTCTTTTAAAGCACTTACAACGTCTTGAACCTCTTCTAATCCTCCTTCCATCTTTCCAACTATTGTCCCTGCATGAAGCTGATCAAAACCAAGCATCCTTGAAAGTTTTGCAATTGTAAGCATTGATATTCCGTGTTTTGGATTTCTTGTGATTGCAGCATGACCCGCTCTGTGTTCATGAATTACTAACTTAAGTTTGTTATTTGAATCTCTCAAATCTTGCAATGCGCTCCACCCTACTGTAATTATATCAACCATCACATACTCTCCGCCATGATCCTTTACAAATTTCGCTCTTTTTTCCATTTCTTTTCCTGAAGAAGTTATATTGGGCATATATATCTTCTTTTCTCCTGTCTCTTTCTCTGCCTTATCTCTCATTTTTAAAGTTTCTTTTACTCTTTTCTCGAAATTATTGAATTTCTGACTTGCTAAATTTTCATCGTCTTTAACTATATCACATCCACCTACCCATGCTTCATAAGCAACTTTTGCATGATCCTTAACATTTAAACCCATTTTTGGCTTAATTATTGTTCCAAGAAGAGGTCTTGTTTTAACCTTAAGTAATTTTCTAACACCAGGTATACCAAACATTGGTCCGTCATACCATTGCATCATTTTCTTTGGAATTCTTATATCATAAAGTCTTAGATTATTTACTTCTTTCATTCCAAATATATTTCCTGCAATACTGCTAAGCATCTGAGGAATGTTATTTGGCTCAAATGCATCTAATGGATATGCTATATCTATATATCCAGAATTTGGATCTAAATGAAAAACGTAAGCTGCTAATTTCTTAATGTATGGCTTTGAAGTCTGAACATCTGTCCATGTTCCTATACTTGATTCTGCTGCAACTGCGCTAGCTGCTCTCTCAAATGAAACTCCATATCTTGGTTCCATATAAAACCTACATATTAAATCATCTTTAGATGGAGTATATTTCAAATCTATATATCCTTCATACGCCATAGGATCACCATATTGTTTGAAACAATTGTTTATTATATTACTGTTTTTAAATATTCTCTGACTAATTATATTAAAGCTTATATTTTTAAAGGTGTTATCATGGCAATGGCTGGAAGAGAATTTGACAAAGACAAGGACAAAAACTTCAGTGAATGGTATAATACAGTTATCTATGCAGCAGATTTGATTGACAATAGATACAATGTACAGGGATTTATTGTTCACAAGCCATGGGCAATGAGAATATTCAAAAAATTATATGCATTATTTGAAGCAGAACTTGAGAAAGATGGCCATGAACCAACACTCTTCCCTACAGTAATTCCTGAAGAAAACTTTGAAATTGAAAAAGAACATGCAGAAGGTTTTGTTCCAAATGTATTTTGGATAACTGAAAAAGGTACTGAAAAATTAAACAGAAAGCTTGCACTCAGACCAACAAGTGAAACTGCAATGTATCATATGTATTCTTTATGGGTAAGAGATTATACAGATTTACCTATCAAATTATACCAGAGCTGTACTGTATTTAGAAATGAGGCAGAAACAAGTCCTTTCTTTAGAGGAAGAGAATTCCTTTGGATAGAAGCACATGATGCCTTTGCAACAGAAAAGGAAGCAAGAGAACAAGTAATAAAAGATATGATGATATCAACAAAAGTAATTAAAGAACAACTTGGAATAGAATGTATGTTCTTCCAAAGGCCGAAATGGGATACATTCCCTGGTGCAGAACATACATATGCAACTGATGTACTGTTGCCAGATGGAAAAACGCTTCAGATTGCAAGTACCCATTATCTTGGACAGAATTTTGCAAAGGGATTTAATATTAAATTTAAAGACAAGGATAACAACGAACTCCATGCCTATCAGACATGTTATGGACCAGGAATATGGAGAATAATGGCTGCAATTATATCAATTCATGGCGATAACAGAGGATTAGTTATTCCTCCTTCTGTAGCACCCTTAGATGTAGTAATAGTTCCTATAGTAAAGAGTGGAGCTAATAATGAATTAATAATAGAGAAATGCAAAGACATTAAAAAGAAACTAGAAAACAAAGGATATAAAGTGATATTAGATGAAAGAGACAAAACACCAGGTTACAAATATGCTGACTGGGAGCTTAGAGGAGTGCCATTCAGAATAGAGATCGGAGAAAAAGAAGTTAATGAAAAATTTGTCACTCTTGTTCCAAGAGATGAAAGAACAAGAAAAAGAATAGATGACAAAGATCTACTTGAAATTGTAGAAGAAGAAAAAGAACAGATGATAAATAGATTGAAGCAGAAATCAATATCTAAATTAGAGGGAAAAATAAAGAATGCAGAAACTATCCAAGAGATTAAGAACATACTTGACAACGACAAGGCATATGCGAGAGTTAATATATGTTCTATTGATTCTGATGGAAAAGAATGTGGAGACATAATACAATATGAAACAAAAGGTGGAAAGGTAAGAGGAACACTCGTTGGAAAGAAAGAAGAACCTTTTGGGAACAAGAAATGTGTTGTTTGTGGTAAGCCTGCAAAACATGTAGTGTACGTAGCAAGGCAATATTAAAATTCAAGAATAAGGTGTAATTATGAGAAGCCCATGTCCAAATAAAAAAGAAAATGAAAAAGATTGTCCTTGTCCTGAAATTGATTGCCCCAGGCATGGAATCTGTTGTGAATGTATAAGATTTCATAAAAACAATAAACAGTGGCCAAAACCTGCATGTTTCAGATAAATTTATTAAATCAGCACGCTATTTTATAATACAATTATAAATTTAAATTAACTTAGCCCCGTCGTCTAGCGGTCAAGGATACGAGGCTCTGGACCTCGTGACATCGGTTCGAATCCGGTCGGGGCTATATTTAATGATAAAATTAAAAGTGTATCAAACCAATAACAAGTTGTTATTTAAAATATATTAAAGTGGGTTTATGGAAATTAGTAAAAAATTTAATTTAAAGGACTTTGTATTATCTTGGAAAGAAAGTGAATCAAAAAAAGATTTTTGGACTATCTTTATGATAATTCTAGTTAGTTCGATATTAAATTATATAATTGGTGTTATTGGTATTTTATTAGGTATTTTTGTTAATTTGTATGTTCAACTCGAATTCTATATAAATAGAATACTTTATAATGCTTTAATCTCGCTTAACTATAAACCAAACGAAATAAAATTCAGTGAATTTCTAAAATTAATTATTATGATGTGCATAGGTGTTCTAATTCCTTTCTGGACCGGCATTTATGCCATAATTCCTTTGTTACTCTTAATAATATCATTATTTCTTAGTAAAAGTATAATTATAATAGGTGGATTCCTATTATGGATTGCATTTGTGATTTCTTTCCTCATAGTTATTTTCTATAATGGATTAAGACTTTATTTAGTATTTCCAATCTATGTTAATTTGGAAAAGAGAACAGTGATTGATGCAATAAAAGAAAGCTGGTTACTTACAAAAGGAAAAGTGTTAAAAGTAATTTTATACGAACTTAAAACAATATGGTACACTATCCTCCAAGTATGGATTTATCTCCTTGTTGCGATTTTAGTACTTTTACTATCGATCAGCTCATTTAATTCAAATTTAGGAAATGAGTTTTTGATTTTGGCAATTTTTTATGTTCTACTAACATATATCTCAGTAGTAGCTCTCTTCACTAGATCTTTTGTTCAAGCAGGGGCATATCATGAATTGGTAAATCAGCCTAAATGAAACTTTAAACAATCTGTAACTATATGTTGCATTTCGATTGGAGAAGAAAATCCAAATTCTTTATATCGCTGATGAAGAATTGAATGGAATGCAAAATGGGGAACTGTAATAACATAATTTGACCAATCAAATGTAACTGGTTTTGGTGCTACTTTTCCTTGATAAACAGATCGGAATAGACCACTGTTTTCAATTTTATCTCTTGGGACAAATGCTCTTTCTGTTGGATTGTGAATAAATGAAAATGAAAATTTATGGGAAACTTTATTTCCACCAATCAGATCTATGCCTTCTTTTATAATATTGTCAACATTTATGCTAATTTTATTTCCTTCAGTAATTACTTTATATTCTTCTTTCTTAAATTCTATCTGATAAAGAAATAAGTTATATTCTTTATCCTCTTTTTTGACAAATCCATGAGCAAGAAGCATAAGTGAACCATTGTTAAAAGATACTACTCTCAACCATCCTGACGCCCAATCACTCCTTAGCTTCTGACCATCAACTATAATAGACTGATAAAAATTTGAAGGCAGTTGAAGCTGCATTCTTGGCTCAAACCAAATCCCATACATCTTTGGAAAATCTGGAGTTGAAAATGCAATACCTTTGAATTCCTCATTTTTCTTTGAATTTTCTATATGCTCTGAAATTCTTGAAAAAAAAGAATCGACTCTTTTTCTATGTTCATCATCAAGCTTACTGCATATCTCACACATAAACTCAATTTCATAAATAAATTTAAAATACTGTCATTAAAACAATTAATAAAAGGTGAAACAATGGTTGACATACTTCATAATATAGGGAATACTCCTTTAGTCAAACTTGAAAAATTTAGCAATAACTCAAATATTTATGCAAAGCTTGAATACCTCAATCCAAGCGGAAGTTTAAAAGACAGAATTGCTCATGAAATGATTCATAAAGCTGAAGAAAGAGGTGAATTAAAGAAAGGAATGAAAATAATAGAAGCCACATCTGGAAATACTGGGATATCATTTGCAATGGTTTCTGCTGCATTAGGATATGAATTTATTGCAATAATGCCTGAAAATGTAACAAAAGAAAGGAGACAGATGATAGAGGCATTTGGAGGAAAGGTAATACTTACTCCTGCAAAAGATGAAATGTTTGGACCTGTAAAAAAGCTTGAAGAAATGAAGATTAAATTTAAAGATAAAGCATGGTTTCCATCTCAGTTTGAAAATCCCGATAACTTTAAAGCGCATTATAAAACTGGCAATGAACTTATACAGCAAATGAAAAAAAATGGTAAAATTGATGTGTTTGTTATGGGGGTAGGAACTGGTGGAACTATAAGGGGAGTAGCAACTGTACTGAAGAAAAAATACAAAGATGTAAAAATAATTGCAGTTGAACCACGAGAATGTGCAGCATTAAGTGGAGGAAAGATAGGACATCATGATATTCAAGGTATAGGTGAAGGATTTGTACCTAAAATATTTGATTACGATCTTATCGACGAAATAATTACTGTAAGAAGCAAGGATGCAATAAAATATTCGAAAGAGCTTGCAAAAAGAGAGGGGCTTCTTTGCGGAATCTCTTCAGGTGCAAACTTAGTAGCATGTATCGAGCTTCAGAAAAGAAAGGAAATGAAAGGGAAAAATATAATTACAATACTCTGTGACAGAGGCGAGAGATATTTAAGCATGGGCATCTGGAAGGGATAAATAAAAAAGAAGGAAAATGAATACTGAAAGCAAATAAACATATATGCTAATTGACTACTTCTTTCCTTTTTCTTTTGTTTCTTTATCAGATTCACTTGATTCTCCTTTCTTTGCTAATCCTTTCATTGCCTCTAACAGCTCGATCGGTGTAACAAATATTATGGAGTTACCGTCGTAAGATGCAACGTTAGATATAGTCAGTAGTGTTTTAAGATGCAAACCGCCAGGAGTGGATGAAAGGAGCTTTGCTGCATCAGATACTTTCTGTGCTGCTGCGAATTCTGCTTCACTCTCGATTATCTTTGCTCTCTTGTCTCTTTCAGCCTCTGCTTGTTTTGCCATCACTCTTTTCATATCTGCTGGCAACTCAATATCCTGGATCTTTATGTTTGTAATATCCACTCCCCATTCACTTGTTTCCTTGTCAACTATTGATTTTATTTCATCCGCAACCTCGTCTCTGTTTGTAAGTATTGCATCTAGTTCTTTGCCACCGATTACATCTCTCAAAGCAGTCTGGGCATATTGAGATATAGCATAATGATAATTCTCTATCTCAAGGATTGCCTTCTTTGAATCCTCAACTCTGTAGAAGACCACGCCATTTACACCCAATGGAACATTATCTTTAGTCATTACCTCTTGCTTTGGAATATCTATTGTTGTAATTCTCTTGTCAACATATCTAATCTCTTCTATGAACGGCACCACAAAGTTCAAGCCCGGTTCTGCTAATCTAGCAAACTTACCAAGCCTAAATACAATTCCCTCTTGATATTGCATAACGATCTTGATAGATAGAATTACGATTATTATCAAAACAAAGAAGATCCATTCCAACATAAAATCACCTTTTTTGGCGACGCGTGTTTATTTCTTTGTCACTTTCTCTTCCTTCATAACATATTTTGCAATCATAAGATTACAAATGCAATTATGATGAAGTTTATCAATGCACTCAGAAATGCTCCCAACTATTTGTATTGGAGCAAGTGCAAATTTTGCAGTTTGCCCTCTACGTTTGGAAGAAGCACATCGAAAATCGACATTATTATGTTATTCACAAGAGATTGAACTAGAATTGTTATTGCTCCGCCTATTATGAAAGCAACTGCAAGACCCATAAATTTATATTCGTTAAGGAAATCCTTAAATTCAGATATCAATGACATTACATCACTCATAAATAGAAAAATTATTCTTTCTTAGATTTTGTTTTTTCAGTCTTCTGCCCTTCCAATGACTTCCTGGATACAAGCTCATATTCTTCATTGAATTTTATTTTGTTTACTTCATTTATCTCTCTTATCCAGGAAAGGAATGTTTGTTTTCTGAATATGTAGTTCTCAGAAGGATCTGCTTTTGTTTCCACAATCACAGTATCTTTATCAAGCTTGACAGAACCAGTCAATCCAGAATCTTCGAATAATGCATTTACTCTTTTTTCTGGAGTATCTAATATGTCTTCAACCTTTAGTTTATATTTCAATGTCTTTCCTGCCAATGGATGATTAAAGTCAACTATTACTCTTCCTGCACCCACTGATCTGACCATTCCGTCTCTTCCATTTACATTTACAATCATTCCTGGAACTGGGTTGATTCTCTGTTTTTCAAAATGTGAAAATGGTATTACGTTTATAAGATCATTGTTCATAGGTCCAAATGCCTTTTCAGGAGGAATTATTATTTCCTTTTCTTCACCTTTTTCCATACCTACTAAAGCCTCATCCAATCCTCTTATGACCTGTTGTCTTCCAACTATCAAGAGAACTGGTGCATATACCACTCTTTCATTGTAAATTCCTTTTTCCTTTGCAAGTTTTTCATCAGTAGTATCAAATACTGATCCGTCCTCTAGCATTCCTGTATAACTCAACTTTATGAAATCTCCTATTTGTATTGCCATATTATCCCTCTCTAGCAAATAATAATTTGCAGATAATAAGAATAAGATATATATGGTGTTAAGCCTTTTAAATCTTTAAAGACTAATATTTTTACTCATTTATCCTATAATTAAAGGAAGTGATCAAATGGAAAGAAAAGAAATGGTAAGATACATAGTTGCATTCATAGCTCTTATGTTCATAATATCGATGTTCTATAACTTTACAAGAACACCTACCAACCATGAAACTGTTTCAAACATTAGCCAGGGAAAAGCAACCGCTACTTGTAAGATAGCAGGGTATGGAAATGAAATTATTATTCAGCCTTGGAATGAAAACACACAGAAGATAGCCAGCGAATTAAAGAATGCGGGATATATTGATTATATAAATATAGTAGGGAACAAAGGGGTTTTAGTATATTCTTCTAAATTAAATATAGAAAAGATAAGGAATGCATACATAAATGAAGACGTAGATATATTAGCTCAATCTTCATGTACAATCAATGGACTTGTCTCTTTCTATTTGCAAAATGGAAGCGAAACGAAACAGGCGCCTGGAAACATAAGGCTTTATCTAGATCCATTTAGCAAAATAGGAGAGGAGATAGATGTTGACCTTGTTGCATATATAAGCGATAAAGGAATTGAATTCATATCTGCAGAACCCATTACAAGAACTGCAGATGGAAATGTTAATGCAAGTTTTGCATGTTATGATCTATATGCTATAGTAGGAAAGATAAAATGGGAGAATAGAGATCTGAACATAGATGAGGTTATTGAATTAGGCATAAACAGCAGTGATATAAATTATACTAAAAATGATGCAATAACATTTAACAGGGATCTGAACCAAACTGAAATCAATGAATTCAACTCAAAGCTAAATGAAACAGGCATAAATGCAACAGTTTATGCTAAGGGAATGATTACAGATTCATTTGACAGACAAAAAATAGAAAGAGTTGCATCAGACTACAATCTGTCTCTTACATTTTCAGACTCTTATCTGATTCTATTTTCAAACGATGCAAACAAAAACAAAGTAGAAGAATTTATAAACAAACGTGGTTCTGTTTTCAAAATCCAGAAGGCTTGCCTTCTGATTACTGAAAAGATCGGTGAAAGATCTGATGGCACACCTATTTACATACCTGAAAAGTTAAGAAGAATGAGATATTACATAGATTTGAACAGCATTCCTGAAAACAATACTGGAAACTTGAATGTAAAATTTGAATTAATAGGTATGACTGCAGAATATATGGAATTCGTAAACATTAGATAAAATTTGGCTTGCTAACCTAAAACAAAAGCAATAAAAATAAAAGCGTCATAATCTTATTGGCGATGACGATACTGTCCCAGTCTGAGGAAACTTTGATGATCGAAGTAACTGCCGAGCCAATATTTTAATATCTTCACACTAAATATCAATTATGGAAGATGTACTCAAGCCGAAAGGCAATGTTTTACTCTTAGGAGATGAGGCAGTAGTAAGAGGCGCACTTGAAGCAGGTATTTCTATATCTACAACCTATCCTGGAACTCCCGTTTCAGAAGTTGGAGATTTATTTTGTAAGATTTCAAAAGAAACTGGAGTTTATTTTGAATACTGCACAAATGAAAAGGTAGCTGCAGAAGTGGCAGCAGGGGCTGCGTTCTCAGGTTTAAGGTCCATGGTTTCATTTAAGCATTTTGGATTCAATGTAGCATCTGATAGCGTTTTTCCACTTGCTTACCATGGAGTAAAAGGAGGAATGGTTATTGTTTTTTCAGATGATCCAAATTGCTGGAGTTCGGGCCAAAGTGAACAGGATACAAGGTTCTTTGCAAAGATCGGGCATATGCCAATGCTTGAACCTTCAAACTCACAGGAGGCTAAGGATTTCACAAAATTTGCATTTGACCTCTCTGAAAAATACGGAATTCCTGTTATTATAAGAATGACTACGAGAGTAGCTTATGGAAAATCAATTGTCAAGCTTGGAGAAATAAAGAAAGGCAAGAGTCTAGGTCAAGGAGAATTCAAGAAAGATGATAAATGGAATACAATGCCTCCAAGAATTATTGACAGGCATAAAGAGCTTCATGATATAATGCTGAAGTTAGAGGAAGAAAGCGAAAAATCTGAGTTTAACAAAGTAATAAAAGGAGATAAAGGAGGGCTTGGTATAATAGCAACTGGAGTATCATTCAATTATGCATTAGAGGCCTGTGATAAATTGAATAGAAAATTACCAATACTAAAGCTCTCATTTTATCCTTATCCAAAGAAAAAAATTGTTGAATTTATTAAAGAATTTGAATTGAAAAGCATATTAGTTGTTGAAGAAATAGAAGATTTTGTAGCACAGCATGTAAAATCTGTGATTGCAGATAATGAATTGAAAATCAAAGTGCATGGTAATGATCTTATTCCTCCAATAGGAGAGATGAGAACTGAAAAAGTTATAAATGCGATTGTTTCCATTCTAAACCTTCCTCCAGTTGAAGAAAAGAAAACTCCACCTGATGTGTTCAAGAGAGATCCGATCTTATGTCCAGGTTGTCCACATAGAGCTAGCT
Source organism: Candidatus Micrarchaeia archaeon (assembly GCA_038881595.1). Lineage (GTDB taxonomy): Archaea > Micrarchaeota > Micrarchaeia > CABMEP01 > CABMEP01 > DTQF01. The sequence goes on from JAVZPM010000001.1 coordinate 95,003, forward strand.
TCTGGAATACTAAAGAAGTTTTAGGAAGAGGAATAACATATGGTGGAGATATAGGATGTTATATTCTAGGAATTTATAATCCAATTGATATGCAAGATTATATTATCTCCATGGGTGCAGGAACTGGAATTGCACATGGAATACACAAGGCAACTGGAAAAACTGTAGTCTCATTCATGGGTGATTCTACTTTCTTCCATGCAGGATTGCCTGAGATTGCAAATGCTATATATAATCAATCAGATATGATAATAATCATTCTTGACAATGGCACAACTGCAATGACAGGACAGCAACCGCATGCTGGAACTGGAATAAGATGTGGTGAAAGTGCGCCTAAGATATCGATAGAAGAAGTTTGCAGGGCGATGGGTGCAGATGTGTCCGTGGTTAATCCTTTTGACACTAAGAAATCTCAAGAAATAATGAAAGCAGTTAAGGAAAAGAAAGGAGTAAGGGTTGTTATTTACAGACAACCTTGCAGATTAATGTTTATGAGAAACGCAAGGAAAAACAAGATAAAAGTACCAATCTATCAAATTCATGAGGATTTGTGTAAGAAATGTGGCAAATGCATAGAATATGGATGTCCTGCAATTCACTATGATAAAAAAGAGAATAAATACTACATCTCAGAAGACATGTGTTGGGGATGCACTGTATGTTCACAGATATGCCCATATGGTGCAATCAAACCAAAAATAAGCGATGATAAAAAAGCTTAAATTGTGGTGATTAAAGATGCCGAATGGAAAAGAGAATGGAAAATCTAAAAACAATAAAAATGAAAATGGAGAGATAAATATAATAATAACTGGTGTTGGAGGACAAGGAGTAATGACGCTAGGAAGTCTTATTTCATTAGCTGCCCAAAGAGAAGGAAACAATGTTATGACTAGCGAACTGCATGGTTTGGCCAAAAGATTTGGACATACTGAATTCCATTTAAGGATTGGAAAAAACGTCAAGACGACAATAGTACCAAATATGGCTGCAGACATGATAATAGCTTTAGAACCGCTTGAGATACAATCACTAATAAAATATTGCAATAAAGAAAAAACGATTGTATATTCAGACTCTATTCAAATAAAACCAACTAAGATGGATATAGAAAATATAAGCTATCCATCTTTAGATGAAATAAAAACAAGGATCAAACCACATGTTAAAGAGATTTTTGTATATCCTGCATCTGAAATTGCAAAGCAAATTGCAGGCAGTAATATGTATTCAAATATTTATCTATTAGGAAAGATTATCAAAAATAAACATTTGAAAATAAAACAAAAAACAATTACAGACATACTTGAAGAATCATTCGGAAAGAACAATGAAAACATTAAGGTTTTAAAGGAAGCTGTTAAAAATAATGATAAAAGTTTAATTTAATCTTTGAATTGATAGAGGTGCTAGAATGGCAAAAATAATACATGATAGAGATGCATGCATTGGATGCGGAACATGCGCAGCAGTATGTTCAAAATACTGGAAGATGGCGAGCGACGGCAAATCAGAATTGATCGGCGCTAAGAAGAATGGAAAGGTATTCGAATTAGAAGTTAAGGATATAGCATGCAATCAGGATGCTGCAGAGGCATGCCCTGTGAACTGCATACATATCGAAGACAAAGGAAAAAGAAAGATATAACGAATAACTTTGTTTTCGATTCTATTTAAAATTTGTTTTAAATTTGTTTAAATTTCATTTGTTTTTCATATTTTATTTATTTTTTGTTTAAAGTGAAATAATGAATAAGCACATAAAGATCTATTGTTTTGGAAATCCACTGATAAAAAATGATAGAATGCCTCTTGAAATAATCCCAGATTTAGAGAAAAAATTCCCAATGATTGAATTTATTCCAGCAGAATCCCCAGATGAAATAGAAGATGAAAATGAAATTAACATAATCGATATTGTAGATGGAGTAGAAAATGTAAGATTGATAACTGATATAGATGAAATATGCGAGAATAGAAGATGTTCGATGCATGATTTTGATCTTGGAATGACATTAAAAATAATGAAAAAGATTGGGAAAATAAAGAAAATAAATATATTTGCAATTCCAATGAAATGTAAAAAAAGAAAGGCGATTAAAGAAATAGAAAAATTATTGAATGAAACTTTAACTCCATTTAACCCTTAAGAAGTGACTTGCGCAAGACATACATGGGTCATATGCTCTTATTAGTTTCTCTATGTTGTGCTCAATAGTATGCTTATCTATTCCTTCATCTAGGTTTTGCTGCACTAACTCTTTGATGTCTCTTTCCATGTTAACCTGATTCTGAGCAGTTGGGATAACAAGCAATCCATCTTTTACAATTCCTTTATCTATATTCAATTCATAATACAGAGTGCCTCTTGGTGCTTCTACCACACCTATACCTTTCCCCTTCTTTTGTTTGTATTTAGTTAGATCTGGTAACTTTTCTTCCTTAAAGCTGCTGCTTTCTAGTATCTCTATTGAAGCATCTATGCAATGCAACATTTCTATAGCCTGTGCAAGATTGTTATGGAATATATTTTTTGAAGGAAATACACTTGTAAACTCAGATAAATCCCTTAATGTATCAGTATGCATGTTATGAAGATTAAGGTTTAATCTTGACAATGAACCAACAATATATTCCTCACCTTTGAACTTAAAGCCTGTTGCTTGTGAGTAAGGGATGACAACTCTATGTAGATGCTTTGGAAAATCATTTTCATCTACAATCAATCCAGTTGAATCCTGTATCCTACCTTCGACAAAGTTAAATTTTTTATCTACTAATGCAATGTTTCTTGCGCTACAGAAAAATTCAAATTGGGAGTCAAAAAATATTTCTACAAGATCAATTACATGTTCTCTTACAGAAGCAAGCTCTGAAATTAAATTCTTAATTGAATCCTTGGTTGGTATAGATGAAAAACCTCCAATCCTAGGATAAAGCGCATGCACTGCTCTTCCTGCAACAATGGTTGCAAGATTATTTGCTGCTTTTTTTACCTTAAGGCCATTTTCAACTATTTTCATTTGTTTCTTGTCAAAATCCAATACAGAATCTTTATCGAATATATCTGGAAGACAAAACAGGTATAAATGCATTGCATGATCTCTGAGAATTGTACCAAACATTGAAAGATGTCTTAATTTCATTGTTTGTTCTGATGGCTCAATTCCTAATGAATTTTCAATCGCTTCTATGCAGCAGGTCATATGAGAAAGGCTACATGTACCACATATTCTTGAAACTATAGAATATACATTATCAATACTCATTCCTCTTACTGCCTGAGTATAAAATCGTTTATTTTCCACTATCTTCAATTTAGCACTTTCCACTTTTCCATTTTTTACTTTTATTTCTACACTTCCATGTCCTTCAATCTTGCTCAAATCTTTTATGGATATATCTGAAATATTATGCATATAACCACCTTAATTATTTGAAATCATATGAATGTTGCTCAATGAAAGAAGAAAACTCTTTTACGAATTGATCTCCATCCATTGGACATCCGGGAACCCTGAAATCAACTCTGATAAATTTGGAAACAGGCTCAACTGATTCTAAGTAATCAAACTTTTTCAATATTTTTTCTATTTCTTTCTTTTTTTCGTTGTCGAAATTGTTTCTTAGTCCTGCTGGCATTCCTGTAAGAGCGCAAGAGCCTACAGCCATGACAAATTTTGATTTGTCTCTTATTTCTTTCAAAAGATTAACCTCATCTTTTGTTGAGACTGCGCCTTCCACGATCGCAAGATCAAGCTCATCCAAATTATTCTTGGATTTAAGGATTTTAAAATGTCTGAATTCGATCTTTTCAGACCATTCCTTAAATTTGTCATTCAAAAGCTCTATGAATATTATCGCACAACCTTCGCAGCAGGTAAATGTGAACCAGCCTACCTTTATTTTTTTACTTTTTCTTGAAATACTTTCCTTCATCTTAACCACTCTAAGAAGATATTCAATCATAAATCTTTAATGACTTCCTTATCTGTGCTGATATTGAAGTCCATAATTTCTCAAGTAATTTAATCATTAGTACAAATATTAAATTAAATAAAATACCAAACAATATGAATGAAAAGACGATTGAAAGAATTGTTAAAATGAAAAGAAGAAGATTGAAATTGAACTGAATTGATACAAAGTTCAAAAGTATAAAGACTATAAGCAAGGGAATCACTGGAAATGAAAAGAGAACAGAATAAGTTGCCTTCCAATCATCTTCACTGGGAGCAGAAGTAATAGAAGATACTATAATAAAGTATATGAAAATAACTGACAATAATGAAGGTGATATTATTAATGATAATAACAGATTAACTAATGGAATCACTATGGATGAGAGAATAGAGATATAGGATTCTAGACTTATGTTTGGCTTAGCTTCTAATACTTTATACATTGGTATATTTACTTGAAATAAAATTATACTTAAGATAAAAAGAACCAATGATGGGATAAAGGCTGGCGCAAATGCAGCTATTATTATAGATATCCAACCACCTATAGATTGAGAGGATCTTGTTGCTATTCTTCCTCCTTTTGAAGTTACAAACGATTCTTTTAGGTTTATCTCAGAACCAGTAAAAAGTGCTGCAAATAAATGAGATAATTCATGTATTGCAATTGCAAATTCAATAATAAACCACTCTGTTAGTCTATATTTATAAAGTGATGGAAATATGAATCTCCTTGCTATAAAAAGTAGGACGACTGACTGAATAAACCAAAAAAGAAGTATACCTATAAAAACTAGAATTGGTGTTAATATATATGTAATAAGTTCTGAATCTAATGACATTTGCTCACTGAAAAGATATTAGTGTGTAAGTTTTAAAACTTGTTTAGTTGATATCTATAACTAGATAGACATGGTAAATAAGAAAAATAAAGATAAAGAAAATAAAAATGATGATGGAATTAACTTTAAAGAAAGAGTTTATTCAATCCTTAGAAAGATACCAAAAGGTAAAGTAATAACCTATAAAAGACTTGCTCAACTTGCTGGAAACAATAAAGCAGCACGTGTTATTGGAAATCTAATGAGAATAAATAAGAATCCTGAAAAAATTCCTTGCTACAAAGTTGTTAAAAGTAATGGCGCGATTGGAGGATATTCTGCGAAAGGCGGTATTAAGAAAAAGATCCAACTCCTTAAGAAAGATGGAATACAAATAAAAAATGGAAAAATAGAAAAGAAATTTATGTATTAACGGATCTAACAATTTAAATTCTAAATTCGATTTAAATAATTTTGTATGTTTAATTGTTTATTTTTAGTTGTTGTTTGATTAATCATTTCTTCTTTGATTCTTGAAATTGCTTCTTTATCCTTTCTTCTTGTTTCTCTAATATCTGTATTCTTGCTTCCAAAGTTGCCTTCTTATCATTAAGATCTTTAACTACTTCTTCTTTTGTTGACTTAAGGAGAACTGGACCTACTAATCTATATATATCTCCTTTTGCAGATTCTATCTCTTTTAGAGCATGGTCTATCTCATCAGACTGTATTTTCATTTGCTGTTTCTGAAGAGAGATTATCTGAAGCTGCTGTTGCAATGACTGCAATTCCAATTGTCTATCTTCCTCCATAAAAAACACCTCGTGAATAGAATTTTTACAAGCATCCCAATTACTATATATTATGAAAATTAATAATTCTTTACCTAACCATCTAATCATACATTCCTTTCTTTTTATTTACTCTTCTGCAAAGTTCTGAACTCCTTTGATAACCTTTAAAGCCCTAAGCTGAGATCCAACTGCTGCATGAAGAGAAGCGAGATCATCAGCAGTTATTAATATTATTAAAGTTTTATCTGATTTTGAAAGATTTATCTTTGCTCTTCCTTTGAATTCAAGTTCTGGTTGCAAAGCTTTATATGCGTCATCTAATTCTTTCTTGGTACTAAAAGGCATTTCTATCGTTAACTTTATTTCCATAAAGACACCTTAAAATACTGTCATATCAATCAGAAAATCATTCTTCCACTTTTCTTGACTCCAAAAGTTCTTTTATCTTTAATTGCATTCGTTTATCTTTATACTTGAATAGTAATGAATTGTCTGAAATTATAAACTTTGTTGTATCATCAGTTGTTGGTTCTGGAATAACAAACAAATCCGCTATTCTTTTAGCCTTTTCTGACTTACTGCTATTTTTTATTATCATTTCAACTTCCTTATTTATTCTACCTATCTTCTTATGTACAAACTTAGTATCAACTGAAAATATTATAAACGGAAAAACCCATTTCCATTCATCACTAATGTCTATAAAAGAAAGTTTATTTGGATTGCCTTTTGTCTCGCTTACAATAATTATCCTTGAATATCCTAGCTCGTCTGCTCTACTTATAACATCTTCGATTGATTTTTTTCCTCTCGGCTCATACTTTGAATTTAGAAATGTTGCAAGATTTGATGCTAGAATTTTAGTAGAAAGAGATGGTTTTCTACTTGTAGTGACATACATCAAATCACTAGCTATTATTGAAAAATTAAAAAGATCAAAAAAAATTAATCAGTTTTTACAACTCTTGCTACTGGAAGACGTGGCTTGTAAAGAATCCTCCAAGCACAGTAAGGACATCTTACAAAGTTTGTTATTTCTTCTATTTCTTTTCCACAATTCCCGCAAATATACAAAAAATCACCTTTTTAGAATATTAACTATCCTAATAGCACTTCATTGTTTCTTATTGTAGTCAGATATTATACGTGCTACTGTTTCACCAAATTGTGTGGTAGGTGAATATGCTCCTCCTGCAAAGGTATATGAACAGGATTTGCATTCCCAAACTCCACTCGAAATTCTTTTTACTTTTATCTTGCCACATGAAGGGCACTTATATTTCTGCTTCAATTGCTTTTTTACAGATTCGAGACGAATCTTAATAGAACGTCCTCCTCTTATTGTGGGGGATACCATACTAATCACTCCATTTAAACTATTATTAGTACATTAACTAACAGTGTAATCATATTTTCTCCAAAAGACTTAATAAATATTTTCTTTGCTCAAAAGATTTATCAAGCAAGGATATTATCTCTTCCTTTGTAAAGGCACCTGGACCTGCTTTTTGAATTGCATAAAGCATTCCATCTCCAACACAATATGTGATTCTTGCATCAGCTACCATCTCTTCAGCATATGTTGGATCTAATATTATATCTTTACCTATTTTTACAAACGTACATTGTGTAGGTATTGTTAATAATTTCTTTGGTGTCATATTCTCTCTTATTATTTTTTCATTTTCATATCTTGGGATCTTCATACTATGAAGAGCTGCTGTAGCTGCCAATGCTGCTGCATCAAGAAGATTTCCGTCATGGTCTAAAGTGTATATATCAACAAATACACCCCATACTTTCCCTTCTTCTATAAACAAAGATTTTAAATCCACTGCCTCTGCAGCTCTTATTCCTCTATCAACCACTCTTGCAAGCTCTATTGAATCATCGGATGGGGGTCCTTCTTCAAATGTTTCATGCGCAGTTGGAAGAAGGTCTGCATTTACAGTTAGCGTTCCTTCCATTGGTCTATCTGAAAATGGCTCTACAACTTCAAGTTTTACACCTGCCATTACTCTAGATTTGCCTATAGTAACATCTGCGGAACCTTCTGCGGTAGAAATTACATTTGTTTTAATAGTTATCTCTCTATATTCATCAAAGGCTCTATCATCAATTCTCTTTCCTAGCTTAAGCATATCTCTAATCGCTTCTTTTTTCAATTCATCGATCACCATAACCATATAAATCACCTTTTTCTAATCTATTCCTGCACTTGTTGATCTACAGGTTCTTGAATCTGTTCTTCTTGGTCACCGTTTCCATTACTTTCCTCTATACTTGCAGATGATTTCTTGAAAAATTCTCTTAACGCCTCTATCTGCTTTTCTCTTATTTCAGGAACTTTTGCAAATGCAAGCTCTAACGCTTGAATAAATTCCTCCCTTGTCATCTTTCCATCCATCTGAAGAAGTATTATTTCTCCTGTTGTTGGATTTATTGCTAATGGCATATCTGCCTGACCAAAATTATCCTCTTCTCTCATCATATCAACAGCTATCTTGTTGTCTATCTTTCCTACCGAAACACCTATAGGTATATCTCTCATTGGTATGCCTGCATTTGCAAGAGCAACTGCAGCTGCAGTAAGACCTGCAACTCTTGTAGAACCTTGGCCTTCAAGTATATCTACATATATATCTATTGCTGTTTTTGGATAAACCTCTTTTATTATAACATATTCAAATGCTTCCTTCATAACTTTTGAAATTTCTCTTGACCTTCTATTTGGACCTGCTCTTCCATGCTCCTCTGTAGAAAAAGGAGCCATCATGTATCTGCATCTAACTATTGAACCATAAAGATTGGTTTCATGCTTTGGAAAAACCTCTCTTGGCCCATATACTGCAGCAAGAACCTTGTTCTTTCCCCAGGTTAGGTAGGCACTTCCATTTGCCCTGTTGAGTACTCCTGCCTCTATTGTTATTGGCCTTAAATCTTCTAATCCTCGCCCATCTAATCTCTTACCGTTTACGATCAACGGCACTTCTGAATTTCCTCCCATTAAATTCACCTCTAATAATCATAATTCTATTGAATCCATATGTACTATAGTTAGAATCTGTATTGCTCTCTTGAAGTCTGGAACCTTTTAAGCATTTCCTGAGTAACCCCAAGATATTCCATTATCCTATCTGTAAGCCCGCTTGTATGTGCTTCCCTTGAGATCTTTTCTATTGCGTCTATTGCCTTTGCTGAATTCTGACCTTTTATCCAAATAAGACCGTTTTTTCCTACTATTATCTCACATCCAGTTCCTATCTTTAGTATATTGAGCATTGATGAATGTTTTCCTATTACTCTTGAAATTTTTGTTGGTGAAATATCTATTATTTCTCCACCAACTAACTTTACTGGTTTAGAAAGCCATATGTCTTTTACCTCACTTATTTCTGAAACTTCTGCCAAAATTATATCACCTACATTAAATGTAGTTCTAAGCATCTTTGAAGAAAGAAGACCATGATAAGGAGAAAATAAATTTACTCCATATCCTATTACTTTCTCCTCTTCTATTATTCCTATCACACTGTCTCTAAGTGATGGAAGATAAGATGCTTTTATTGGCATAAATTTATTTTGCTGATCATCAAACATACCAACTATAGCTGCGTATGTTTTTCCTTCCTTTATATATGTATAAGGATTTCTTATTGGCTTGTCTAAAAGTAAATCGCCAGGTATTACTAGTCTTCCCATTTAATTCACCTTTCTTTTTTTTTTAGTTTTTCAAAATTCATAATTCTAATTTATTAAGTGTATAAAATAGTCGAATGAAAAGATCCCTCTTAATCAACGCCTAAGCAATAGTAAAAGCATATAGCGTGAAAAGATGAGGAATATAAATATCTTATACACTTATCATATTTAAAACTTTCCTTTTTAGTTTGAAACGTACTTACTTTTTATCTTTAGGCATATTCTTTACTTGTGCTCTACCTGCTGTAAGTTTATTTATTTTATCAAGGAATTCAGTTTGCATTCCTGCTGGTATCTCTATCAATGCAATTAATGAACCATCAGACTGCCATTCCTCTTTCTGTACATTGTAAGATTTTATACTACCATATATTTTCTGTGCCAAATCAGCAGGTACTTTTATTGCGTATACTGCAGTTTCTATTTTCATAGGTAGAATAGTTCTTAATGCTGAAATTACGTCATTTATCTGGTTTTCTGCTGGTTTGAACGGATCGATGTTTATTTTTACCTCTTCCATTGCTTTTTCAATTCTTTGTGGTGGGTGGGGTGCATTTGTCCTTGGATCTATAGTTTCTCTTGCTAGTATAGAAATAATTTTCTTTCTTTTTTCCTCCACCATCTGTCTTCTCTGCTCTGTTGTGATTGGAACATCTCCATTAAGCACTATTCTTTTTCCTATCTCAAAAATATCTTCTGTTCCAAAGGCCTTCTTTACTTTTTCACCAGAAGCCCTTTCACCCTTCTTAGCATCTTTGAAGACCTCTTCTACCACTAAAACATTGTTAAAATCTTTTTTCTTTCCAAGCTTAAAATCAAGAGCAGCGTTAGGATCAACATATATTTCAAATGTCTCTCCGTTTATCTTAATCGAGGCAACAACTGCCTTCTCTAGTCCCATAAGATTACCTCTAGACTTGTAAAATTAAATATTATAATTAAACCTTAGAAACATAGCTTGAAACTTTCTCAGGAGAAAGAAATTCAAACTTCTTTGTAGATAATGGAACTATTCCTACATCAAATATCTCTGATTTTAGTTTCATATCTGGAATCTTTTTGAGGGCTTTGAATCCAAAAAGTATAAGCTCTTCTATATTCATTTTTTCATCATATTCTTTTTCAAAGAATTCTGAAACTTCATTTCTTCCTGCTCCGATTACTGCTGCTTTCATACCAGTATATGAACCACTTGGTTCAGTTTCAAAAACCCTAGGTTCTGAATCTACACCTGCAAATATTAATGAAGCACCGAAAGGTCTTGCACCCCCATACTGAGTGTATGCTTGCATCATATCTGCTATTTCTCTTGTTATATATTCAACATCCGCAGGTTCGTTGTAAGTATATCTATATCTTTGTGCTTCTATTCTTGCTGTATCTATTAGTCTTCTTGCATCTGCTATCAATCCAGATGCAACTATTGCCATGTGCTCATCTATGATGAATATCTTCTTCAATGATTCTGGAACAAATAATTTTGAAATCTTTGTCTTATGTGCTATGAACACTACTCCATCTTTTCCTGCCAATGCCATAGATGTTGCTCCTCTATTAACTGCTTCTTTTGCGTACTCTACTTGGAATAATCTTCCATCTGGAGAGAAAACTGTAATTGCTCTATCATATGCAGAAGGTGATGTCGGATACATAATACCACTCCTTGTCATTGAATGACAAATAGAAAATAACAATAATTATTGTAGGTTTATATTTAAAAAACTATTGACATTAACCTAAAATTATAAAAGGTATTATCTTGAATTGTTTGTTCTGTTCTGCTTATAGATGATAGACACTGATGTCATTCCTTCATCCTGCTTTGATATGGCTGTATTGTTCTCTTTTTTGTCTTTGAAAACATTTCCTTCATTGAAAAGAACAAATGTGGTGTATAAAAGAAGTGCGAAAACAAATAAAAGAAGAACAAATCCTAATAGCTGTCGGTTTGACTTGGTAAAAAGACTTTTTTCCTTCTTTCGCTTAGCAGCCATATCTACACCTTGCTCATCCGATTATCTTACTATAGTATATTTTGACAAGTAAAGATGAGCTTGAAGGACAACTAGGAATGGAAGCACTATTGCAGAATTCATGAGAATAATGAATCCTTGTCTCATCATTGGATCTGAGAACATCATGAATGACAACGATGAGAACACGTAAATCATGATAAATGCAACCAAAAGCCACATTATGAAATTCAATGGCCGTCTTGCTATGTGGTTGAAGCTGCTTACCAATGCTGGAACTGGCTTTTTCTCTTCAAGAACCACTGCTGGTGCTATATAGAACAAACCTAATGAAACAATGAAATTAACTAACAATGCAGGAAGTTCATTCATATTAATTGATAATAAATAACTGAGAAGCAAGAATTCAAGCACCTTTATTCCAACAAATATTCCAAATACTGTTAAAGTGTATCTTCCAAGGTTTCTCATTGCCTCTGCAGATACTCTTGTTCTTGTCCTTGAAGCCTTAACTACAAGGGTGACTGCAACTGCTGCAAGGGAGATAAAGAGTAATGAGATGCCTGCTGAAAATATTATTGTTATAAAATCCATCATTGTCATTTCTGGAATGCTTCCTGATCTAAGGAAATACCCACCTAGAGCTGTGAATACTGGTGCTGGTGAGAATGGAGGAAGCAAAAGAACTAATGAAAGCAAAAATGGAATTGAAAAGAATAATATCATCCCTATATTCTTTGTATAGCTCTCTATTGCATTCTTAAGTGTATCTATCATATTTCCACCCTTGATTCATTCTAAGAAATAAATGTCCATCAAATCTTTTAAACATTCCTTTGTATGCCTATTTTACTTTATGCCTGACTTATACCTTTCTTGCACATCCCGGAAGAGTGAATATTACAAAATATCTAGAATCAGTTTGAATCTTGCTTCCTCTTGTTGCTGCATCATCATAAGACCTGATTTCAACCTTGTAAACACCAGGCACATAGCTAAATGGAGAGGAAGATGAAATTGTTTCATTCAGGTTAATGAATATTCCGTCTGAATTGCTCCACCATGCTATGTTTCTTTCATTCACAGTAGGTGAATCGGTTGAACCAGAAATACCGGTCACATTAAATTTCAATCTCCAGTTCTTAAGGGTTGTATTATAGTAATAAATTGATATGTTTGTGACAATATCGTTTAGATATTGATTATGTGGATCCTCCCTCCATATTCTTGCTGTTATATTCAACTTTGAAGGAAGAAATGTGTTTCCTTCATTAAAGAATCCTGATGGAGTTGCATAAATCCTTACGCTGATTGGATTAATGTCTCCAATAAGTACATTTCCTACATTTACGTTTGCAACTGATGCTGCACCACATGTACCTATAATTGGAACTGTAGAATTGAAGTCAAAACTTATGGTAGGAGTGACGGTTGTTCCTGCTTGTAGAATGGGTGCTGTTGCTGACACTGTAAAATCTACAACCTCTCCCGCATTTATAGTTGAAGGTGAAAATGAATCAACTGAAAAGCCGTCAGATACTGTAACTCCAGAAATAGTAGCATTCATATCTCCTGAATTATTTAGCTTAAACTTAAATGTCACTGTTCCGCCAGGTGTCACACTATAATCAGTTTTAGTTGGAGTGAGAGTAAGGTTTGGACCTGAAATTACATTAATTTGAGTGGAATTTTCAAACGCATAGTTATTTAACATTTGATTACTATACCAACAATCTAAAGTAGGGCCTGATGTCTCAAACGATCTAGCTAGCAATGAGCATTCTCCTGTAATTAATCTTGCAGACAAATAGGTTAATCCTGTTGAAGAAACTGTAAATGGTGAAGATATTTGATTGTTGTTCTCATAAAAAGAAATGTTACCATAACAAAAAACACCCAAACTTGCAATTCCGGAGCTTTGATTAATTACTGATTTATAAATAGAAGTATAATTATATTGTGCCAAAGGATGTGGAGGTTGAGGGAATTTACTATAATTGCACCAAGAGCTTGTAATATTGTATTGTGATTTGTTTGCATTATAGGCATTTTCTGAAATCCATAAAATAGATTGTGGGAAAGAAGATGATGGAGAAGAATAAGTAGAGCATTCACGAGGACATTCAACCACAACTGAAATTGGAGAAAATGTAGTGATATTATTTGCTGTTAAACCTAATTGAGAACCAGTACAAACATAACTCCCATTTGTTACTATAACTGAACCATAAGATATATTAAATGGAATTACAGCGTTAAATCTCACTGTAGCATTAGATTGATTATTAATGTGTGATAAAAATATTGTTTGAATATCTATGGCGTTAATTAAAGAAGAAAGAAATATGATAAAGTAAAATATGGAAACATTGGATCGTAGAAAATACAAATGATCACCTAATCGTTTAACTTAATTTATTTTAATCCTATTTTAACTGAAAAACCATAATTAGAGCCCTCCAAAGCATTCCATCTACCATACATTCCAACCTCGTCTAAGAAGTCGACATTAAATGGTTTCTTCCAAGATGCATAAATCTCTGTGGCTTTAGTTCCACCTAACTCCTTTCTAATGTATGTAGATGCCTTACCAAGATTAAATGTGGATTCGACATATGAGAACTTTTCTTTATTCAACTTCATACCTTCTTTTTTATCATATTCGAATATGTCACCTAATCCTATGTCCAATACGGGAGAGACCTTCTTTCCAGTTAACAAATATAATAAGTCAGATAGTGGTGATAAAGATATATATTTTGCTTCTATACGTGTGCTATAATAATTGGTACCGAAAAGGTTGTATTGAGTGTAACTTAACTTAGTTGCTTGAGGTATGCTTGCAATTATCTGCAATAGATTCTTTTTAGTCAAAATCGAATCAACAATGTTATCTCCTGCTCCAATAAAATCAAAGTGCCTAAAACCATTACCAAAAAGAAGATTTAAACTACCGTACTTTCCTTTTTTAGTACGACCAAAATCAAAAGTCCCGCCCCATAAACCATCGCTTTCTTCAAAATGAATTTTCTGCTGTGTCACAATTGGATCACTGTAGGTACCATCTGGATTTATTTCCTGTATTGTAGTAGTCAGCATTCCATCTAACTTTGTAGTTGCTCTTCCATAAGTTATACCTGAAAAAGATAATATTGAAGCATCTTTCAAAGGAATCATATTAATTGGCTTCTCTAATGCAATTGAAAAGGTATTAATTTTCATAGAGGTTGTGATATCGGTTGTGGCTTGACTCTTAGCTAAAAATATTCTGCTAAGATCTGCAGCACCTCCATAATTTCTACCTTTCATTATATCTATCCATCTATTTAAGTCGTTTACTTTGCCATCTTTAAATGACTGCAGAAATTCTTTATCTGAATTTGAAAGTGAAGAATCATTTGCTAATTTACTATCCCATATTACAGAGGTAAAATCTCTTGCAGATTGAATTAATTTCCAAGCTGCATTGTTTATATCTTCTTCTCTTCCGGATGATAGCGCTTTCTCCAAATCTATAGAGGAATAGTAGAGATTATTTAAATAATCTATATTTATTCCCAAGTCTTTTGCAACGCTATAGAATGAGTTAGGATCAAACGAAAGACCTTGAACGCTCATTCTTGATGTAGCTGAAGGAATGATTGGGGGTTTTGGTAAATATTCTCTTTCAACAAATGACAATCTAGAATCTTTTTTGTCTCTATTAAATGCAAAATTATTTTCAGTTAATAATTTTGCACCGCTGTATCTGCCATATGGTGGAATAATCTCCCATCTTATTTTAAATCCGTCTTCAGTTTTTTGAACTGTAATTAATTTTGCTCTTGTGAATTCGAATAAACCTAAGACTTTTAATGGACATGGATAATAGTTAAATGAAATAATTTTTTCATTTTTCGATATGACTTCTAATGTTTCATCTTTTCTCTGATATAACTCTATCTTTTCTTTAGAGGTTTTATCAATATAACTGTTAGAAAATTTCCAACCATTGTTTAACAGATACTTTTTCTCAAACCAACCTAAATCTATATTAAATCTGTCCCCTCTTGGCCAATTCTCCCCAATTCCAACTGTCTTTCTAATGGCAGTGGTATTTATAGGTTGAAGTATTAATGGAAATGAACCGTTAACATATTTAGTGTATTGTCTTTTTTCAACATCGAATACATATACTTCCGCATCCATATCATTGTAAATTGTACCTGATACTGAATCGAAAGTTGGATCTCTCTCTTCTTTTGTAGTTACTATATCTTTAGGTACTAAAATAAAAGATTTCCATTTATTCTCAAGAATTTTTTCTGCATTTTGTATATCTCTCTGTGTTAATGTTGCACTAATTCTTTCTTTTCCATCGAAATAAATGGCTTTAAACCAAGGATTATGGATTGTAAACAACTCCGGATATCCAGTATAATTTGGTAAAGTACCATAAAAAAATGCTTGATAAATTTTAATCATAAATGACTTCATATCTTTTTTAGACATTTTTTCTAGATTTATGTCTTTATTTTGAATGCTGTCGCTTATTAATTTCGCTACAAGAGGAAACTTATTAGGTGGATATAATTTAAGAAAATCTTTTTTCTGAATAGCTTCAATTATTTTAGGCAGGTTTTGTTCTATACTCTTGAAGCATAGTTCTAATGCCTTCATGTAATTTACAGCTTCATTCATTTTTTTCTTAAATAGCTCTTCATTTTCATTGCTTCTTGGATCTCCTATATATTTATTAAATCCTTCCTTGACTAAGATACTTGTAATATCTGAATATATATCTGGTATAAAGTTTGCAACCTCAGGATACTTTGAAATCAATTTAATTAAAAGGTTATTTATTTCATCTTTAGTTTCACCATACATTTGTCTAAGGGTGGGATCAGGAATCACATTACCTTTTTCCGGATCCATGTCTACATTTCTAAGAGGTTTATCTGTCTTCTTAGGAGAGATATATTTCTTTAATAAGTTGTACATCTCATCCTCATAATTTTGAGGGTATTTACCTGCGCTATATATTTCATCTAACCTCTGAAATGGGTTTCCTTTACTGGTATCATAAGATACTCCATTCCAATCTATTTGAGAAACATCAACACCTTCTTCTTTTAATCTTTTTAAGACTATATCTTCTTTTAATCTTTTTAAGACTCTATAAAGAATTGCAATTTGAGAATCCTCTGGATTAAGATTAAGAATATATTTCGTTCCTCTTCCATACCCGCCCATATAGTAGCCTATATCGATTTCTTTTCTATTTTTAATAGCATCTAATATAGCATTAGCCATTTCTTCGTTTTCAGTGATATATGCTACAAGTAAAAACATTTTAGCTTCCATAAAAGGAGTTATAGAACCATCACGTTTCATGTTTGCATAATTCTCTGGTACGTGCATTTCACCTAAGCCCTTTTTATAATTTTCTATAGAAAAAATTCGATCTTCGTAACCTGCTGACTTTAATTTTTTTTCTATTTCCTTTATCTTTTTATCATCTAATTTTGATTCAAGTTCTTTTATGATTTTAAAAGTAGTATCTAATTTTTTATAAGAATTAATAGGCCATTCTATTTGTCGAATCTTTTCCTGTTCTTCCTTTTGCTTCTGTGCAGTCGCCAATTTATCACCCATTCTCTCCACCTTTATACTACTATTATTTTGTATGTATTTAAATACCTTTGTTTCTTTTGTATATATCGGTTCAAATAGTGGCTCAAAAAGAAGAAAAGATGAAAATATGAGTTTGTTGACTCTGATTAAAGCTACCTCCTTATAATTACGAATAGACATATTATAATAAGAATATTGGAATTAAAATAACTTTCGCTTGTATTAAACCCTGGTAATTAAAAAATAAAGTTACTTAATATTCTTTTTTCATCCTTAAAATAACAAATTTTTGTTTTACATCTATAAAGTAGGTTATATTTTTGTTACCTATCTTTACTTCTACTTCTGAAGGCTGCTTGTTTAAAAGATCGTTTAAAAAAGTAGTATTAAAATCGTCTCGACTGAGAGATATGCTATCTTTGGGCGTATTTGTTGACTTATCAATATTATTAATTATTTCATTTTTAATATCATCTAATTTACTGAATTTCTTCGTGATTTGAGATTGAGACATGTTAGAAAATGTCGCTGTTGAAACAGAAACTACTTGTTTCTCCGTAGGTTTTTTCTCTAACTCTTCTTCTTTTATCTTTTTACCTATTTTTTTTCCTCCTTCTAATAGACTCAATAAATACTTCTGTTGTGCTAAAATTTCTTGTTGCCTCCTTTCAAGCTCTGCTATCTTTTGTTTATTTTCTTCTTTCTCTACAGCAAGCTCTTTTTTAACTTCCATTAGTTTTTCAGTTAATTCTTTATTTTTATTAGTAAGTAATTGTATAAGTTTTTGTTTAGTTTCTTCTGCCTTCATAACTTCATCCTTATACTTTCCAGAGAGATATTCTCTAGCAAATTCCAAAACTGTTTTTGTATCTTCGAAATACTCCTTTGTCCATTTTTTAATTGTTTTTAATTTGTCACTTTTATTTTTTTGTTCTGGCTGTATTTTGTCTATTACTTTTTCCATTTCCTTAATTGATTGTTCTAAAGACTGAGTAGATTCTTGTATTTCAGCGATAGGAATGGAAGAAATTTCAATTTCTTGAGGTTTAACTTCCTCAATAACTTTTTGTTGTTCTAATTTTTCTGCCTCTTCTCTATACATTTTTATAAGATCATCTAAATTGATCTTGATTCCAAATCGATAATATTTTTTAGCATTATAGCCTTTATCTAAAGATTCAAGAAATTTATTTCTTGGAGATTCGTCTTTAAATTCTATGATAATACCTTCTCGGTCAGAACGGATCAATTTTATATCATTATTTAACCTTATTTTTTCTATAAAAGAATTAGGTGCAACTTGATCTAAATAATCTTTTATAAATTTATCAATATCAAATTTTTCCTTTTGAACTTGAGTCATCTTTCCACCTTCTTTCATGTCACCACGATATACTAAAGTACATTATTATTTATATATGTTTCCCTTTTGCTTTTAAAAAAGATAAATATTTAAATCATAAAATATATATCCAATTATGCAAAAACAGATAGAACAAAATAAATATGAAGAAATAAAAAAGAAATATGAAGAGATTAATAAAAAATTCAAAAATTTCACTAATTTAAATTCTAGTCAAAGGAAAGAATTAATTCGTGAAATTTCTGATTTAAATAATAAAATTAAAGACAATCCTAATTTTGGTAAGATGCTTGAAAAAGAAATGAATATTATACTTTATGATAAAGATGGTAAGTATAATGGAAATAGATTTAAGATAATGGCGTACTGGATAAGAAGGGAAGAAATTAACAAAGAAACATTGAAATTACGAGATGATAATTTAGCAGTTATTGAACTCATAAATGAACCATCTATTCGTAAAAGACTCAATAAAACTAAAGAAGCGATAGAAAACCTCAGAAATGCTGAAATAGAAGAAAATGTAAATAATATAAAAATAAGAAAATATTACCTAGACATAATAGAAATATATAGAAATAGTATAGAAATTGCAAAAGAAAGAGGAGTGGATTATAAAGGTATGTTAATGGGAATGGAAGATGCAGAAAAATTCAATAATTTCATGGTCGGGCAAATAGATCTTTCATTAGCAGGTTTGATGAGTAAGGAATTCGCTAAGATTATATATCAGCATAAATCATTATTTAAGAATAAAAAAGAGTATAGTAATGAAGAAATTCATTTAATGGAAAATATAAAGAAAGAAATACAAACCAAAATAGACCAACTTACAAAAAATCTTGAAAATGTTAAAGAAATAAAAGAAAGAAGTCTTTCTTTTTTCAAAAAAGTTGCAAGTGGAGACAAGAACATTTCTATAGAAATGGTAAAGGAAGCAGCAGAAAAATGGAAAAATTTTGTTCCTAATGCAAAGAAAATTGAAGAGCAAACAAAAATAGAGATAGAAGGTCTACTTCTTGCTTATTCTGCTTTAGATAGATTACAAAAAGCAGCGTGAGTTGTAAAAATACATTGAATCATCTAATTACTTCCTTAGCTTTCTTTATTGTACCAGATGTATAAATTGCCTTAAGGTGAATCTTTTTTCCTTCGTATGAATTGAAAAGAGCTAAAGCAGTCTTCAAATCTTCTGTTCCCTTATTCAGGCATCTTATAACTGCCTTTTGATTTAAGTGGTCAAAATAAACTAGATTAGGCATTACATCTGAATAATGGATTTTACCTATCAAACTCAATAAGTCCTTTTTAAGTATGGAGATAAGATCATCTTTAACTAAAGGAACCTCTGAAATAATCTCTATTGCAACATATCTGTAATTCTCTCTTAGAGTAGCTTTCATGAAACCACCAAATCATAAAAAAATAATTATAGATATCTTTTAATAATCATGAAAGACTGCCTTACTTGATCCTTGCTCATTCCGCAAAGCCTCATTATTGATGCAGCTTCATCTATGCTTCTTACTGAGTATTTATCCTTTGCCATCGAAGCAATGATAAATTTCAATTTGTAATGCCTTCCAACTCTTATGAAATTTGAAATCCTGTAAATTGCTAAATATGGTTTTTCAGTTATAATGTCTGAAAGAGAGATCAAAAATGGTTTATTTAGCGATTTTGCCTTTGCAAACATCTCTAAGGATATCTCATATTTAGGGCAGTAGAGAATCTTTCCTTTTCTCATTAACTTTGTTATTTTTTCTGGATCTCCAACTAGGAAAAGGTCCTTAATATCTGACAACCTATAGAATCTAAACTGGCTCTTTTTTTCTATACTTTCATCAATAGGAAAGTCAACTATGTCAAAATACATATTATCAAAATAAGTTAAAAGAAAAAGAAATAAAAGATTAGGTTTATCTTAATCCTCTCATCTTTCTTCCTTGAGAGGTAAGACCCCTAAATACCCTTCCTTTTTGAAGCTTCAGACCAGTTTTTTCTGGATCTACAAGTATTACTTCATAGAATTTGTATTGACCATCTTCTCCTACAAAGTATGAGTTAAGAACCTCAAGATTCCTGAACTTTCTTCCTGCTCTTTCCTCTGCAATAAGTTGAAGTGATTTATGCCTTGAATAGAATCTTCCTGTCTTTGAAGGCTTTCTTCCTCTCATATGAATTTCTCTCTTTCTCTTTCCTCGCTTAACTCTCACTCTTACTATTACAAATCCATCCTTCGCCTTGTAACCTAATGTTCTTGCTCTTGCAAGGTTTGTAGGTTTTTCCACTCTAACTATCGGAGACTGTTTTCTCCATTCAGATATTCTTGCTCTGTAGGCAGGAGATCTTTCTTTATATTCCTTTTGGAATGTTTTCTGAATTTGCTTATAAAGAGACATAACATCACTTTAGATAATTTAATAAGTCAAAACATAAGTTAAGACTGTAAGATATATTAACTTAGAAAAAATATATAAAGCTTAATACTTGGATGGCGGAAAATATATTAACCCCTTTTGCGTCTTATTTTTGCTGATTTTATGCAGGAGAAAGAGTATTTAAGATTCTATAAGAATAGTGAAAAAATCAAAAGATTAGCTAGAATTACACTTGCTTCTCTTTTGCTAGTTGAACCCCTGATCCTTCCACTAAATACAAAAGAGACAAATACAAAAGGATTTAAAAATCAGATGAATAATACTATAAAGGTGGAAAGGATGGGTGATAAAATGAGTGCACAGAAGACTATCAACTTAGAAAAAAAGAAAATCGAAGTAAAAAATGATATTGCCTTATTGTTAAAACGAAGCATATCTTATGCTACTATCGCTGAAAAAAGAATTAAAGATAAAGAATATGAAAAGGAATGGAAAAATTATTATGATACACTAAATAAAGAAACTAAACAACAGATTGATAATGTTATAAAAAACGCTTTACCGCAAGAAAAAATGGATCGACTTAGAAATAATATTGATATAATAATCCAAGATTTTGCTAATGCTCAAGGACTCCACCAAATTAATGATATGTTCTATAAATTAATAGGTGAATTAAACAAACAAAATCTTACATTAGAAGATACAATTGTATATTTAGCAATGGTGTATAAAGGAGACGAATATAAATCTCTAATAAAAGCTTTTCTTTCAAATTTAGAGATTCCAATCAGAGAGATATATGAAAACTTTAATAAGATAAATAATAACGAAAAAATTGATATAAAATCAAATATATTCGATCCGGCTACTAAGCAAATAATCAAAAATTTCCAGAAACGAACACAAGAAACTGGCAGTAGTTATATTGAAACACCTACTTCTATCAAAAAAGAAAAGAAAAAATCACTAGAAACTGAACCTAATGGAACTCTTGATCTAAAAACAATTGAAACGATATTGCTTTCATCTGCAATTGAAAAAGAAAAACATTCGAATATCGATAGTTTTGAACTGTATCTAAATGCTAATAGTCAAAGATGGGAAAATGAAACAACGGGACATTTTGATTCTGTAGCAGTAATTAGATATAAAGATGGAACCCAAGTAACTTACGGAATAAACTACAATAAAACAGGTGATTACAGTTACTCAAAAGAATACTTTAGAGGTGAGTGGCCTAAGGATCCAAAAAAGAGAAAAGTGTTTGAAGCAGAAGCATCAGATCTTATTGATACATTATTCGGCGGAAAAGGAGGAAGACCTTCTTATTATAGGTACTATTCTACAACTGAAAATTCGCTTCTTACACATAGTATAAATGCAAAAACTGGAGCATATTTTATTCTTTCCACTAAAACTGAAAATAGTATATCTTTAACATACGAAACAAATGGAGATCCTAATTTCTTTGCTACTTTAATAAAGAAGCAAATTATTGAGAGAAGACTTGATCCTACTTTATGGAGCGTATATCAAGGTCTCTTACAAACAGCGGAAATAGCTGAAAAGGCAGGTATACCTTCATATTTAGGTAATATCAATAACTGTACTATAAAGATAACGACAAAAGGTAAATCAGAAGTAGAGAATTATAAAGGAGAGATTAACTGGAAAAAGGAGATTGGCTATCGAATTTCAAATCCGATAATAGAAGTAGATGAAAGTGGTAAACCTAATGTATATGTTTGGATGGATTTTGTTAAGAAAGGCAAAGACGATGCAATTCAAGTTGTAAACAGTTACAAAATACCAACTAATACACCTACTCCATTGACAATCGAAAATGATAGATATAATATAGAAATAATAGTGCCGAAAGCTGAAATAGCGAAAGCTATTGATAAATTCATACAACAGACAACATTAATTAAGCTTAATTTTAGAGGGATGGAAATAGCAGTGGAACCATCAAAACCGATTGAATTAAGAGATGAAAAAGGAAACAAATATGAAATATTCTTACAAATTAGTGACACAGGAATGCGTATTGGATCTCGAATTGAACTAAAAGCTAAACTTGACATTGCTATGTCAGATTCAAAAGGAACACTGTTAGATAATAAAAGTGTAGAAATTAATATAGGTGAAGACACACAAATACCGGTTCAAAATCAAATGGTTCCAATCAAAGTTAGTTTGATACAAAATATAGCTTCGATGAGTTACATGAATTATATAGATTCAAAAATAGAAATGAAAACTATAAGATATGTTAATGAAAATAATGAGGAAAAATACATTACAAACATCAATGGAGTTTCGCGTATTGGCGGATCAAAGGGTATAGCAACAATCACTTCAAGTATAAACTATTTAACAACAGAACCAATCCAATCAAGAGGAATTTTTAATTTGACGAAACAAGGAAATATTAATGAAATAACTGCAGATGATTATAAAGATCTTATGCTAAAGTGGGAAGAAAGAAACCGAAAGCAAGCTTTAGCAACTATGAGAGGTTGGCTTGGAGAAACTACAATGATTGGTGGAATGATTGATTATAGACGTGATGATGGAACTGGAGTTACTTTGTTTATAAACGATGGAAAACCACTAATAGACAATGGAATTGCAACTAATGAAAACCTACAATATATGCTTAATGTAATAACCAAAGGTTTTAGAGTAATAGACAAAATAAAAGTTACAGGCTTTAAAGCCGAAAGAAGGGAAGAACTCCAAAAGAAAACGGAGGAAGAAGAAAGAAGGGACTACTTAAGAAGAGAAAAAAGTATCGGCGTAATAGGATCAATTGACTATCATTTTGAGAAAATACTTAACTTATCTGGACTTTGGAATATTAATAAAAAGAGTATAGATGAATGGGCATATGAAGTAGATACATATCTAAGTGGTAAGGGAGAAGAATTTAGATATCAAACAAAAGATCCAAATGGATCTGGATTAACTGTAAATAAAATCTATTATAATCATGAAAGAATTTATGGGGAGAGCAAAGCTGGAGAAAAGATGGTTAAAGGTAGCGAATTTTCTACTGTTTTGACATATAATACCATCTATGCATGGGGTGCTAAGATACAACCTGGGTTTGGAATCGAAAAAATGGAAAAAACTGA
Organism: Candidatus Micrarchaeia archaeon; assembly: GCA_038881595.1. Lineage (GTDB taxonomy): Archaea > Micrarchaeota > Micrarchaeia > CABMEP01 > CABMEP01 > DTQF01. The sequence goes on from JAVZPM010000001.1 coordinate 118,755, forward strand.
AACTACTAAATTCCGTGGAACTTTAGATTCAAAAAAATTTGATGAATATTTAAAAACGAAAATGAATCCATATACAACTATATTTCTTGGTAATACTAAACTTGATTTCGGTTATAGTGAAACTAAAATAAAAGATAGTTATAAATATAGTAATAACCTTAATATCGAAACCAGTAATGTAAATAAAATATACGAGAATTTAGTACATATTGGGATGGAAATAATAAAAACAAAAATCTTTGGACTTTCAACAGATATAACTGGTTATTATGAAGGAAATAACAGAAATAGTAAATGGTTTACACCTCATCTGACAAGGGAAGAGGAAAGCCATAATAAAATATATTTCTTCCAACCAACATTTGAATTAAAAAACAATTGGCTTTTAGGTATTGGATTTGGATATTCATTGCAAGATTGGGAAACAAAAGAAATTGAGAAATTATTAAAGGGAGAAAGGGATTCCTATACTTTGCGTATAAACGCGACTGATAAAGATAGATTTACTGGATACTTCGAACTTATAAAGACAGACTATAAAGAAACAGGTTACAATCCCTTATCAAGAAAATGGTCATCAGTAATCACCAAACTCTCAGCAGAAACAAAATTGAAAGAAAACGTTCGTATTTCTGGTAGTCTTTCATTTAACCAATTCAATTACAATGGCAAAATCAACACTTATTGGAGTGCACATATCGGCTTAAAAGTAAGATATTAATAAAAAAAGACATATAAGAACAGATATAGCTTCTAAATAAAGTATGGTAAGGAAGAAATTCTTTATTGCTTTTAGGTGATTTAAAAGCATTGAATGTTTTTCTATTCGATCTCTGTGAATTTTTAGTTACTAGATATATGTATTAAAATTTCTCTGAAAGGCAGTGATTAGAATTTATCAAATGAAAGATACATCTTTTTAAGTAGACTAACAAGAGTATCCTTATCTGTATTCAGATTGTCTTCGCTAATTAATGCAAATGGTGAACCTATAAATTTGATATGCATGGATCTCCTTTTTGAAAAGCGATCATATCTCATAAATGAAAAAATAAATTTAAGAAGCAATTACAGTATAGTAATCTTTAATTTACTATCTCTTTCAGAAATTTTTTTATTCAATTCGTTCGCTATCCATATTGCATCATCCTTTTTTATTTCACCAGCAGAAACAGACATACGGAGACCGCTCTGGATCATTGCCACCGTTTGGGTTAAATTTTTGCTATTGTTTATTTCAGTCAAAAGATTATTTAAAATATCTTCTTTAGTTTCTTTTGTAGTTGAAACTTTTTTCCTTGTTTAGATATTTCTGTTGGTTTTTTGCATTCCGGCTGGAGGTTGCGTTGATGAAGAGTCTGACTTTTCGTCACTCACAAGTTCTAATTTAACTCGATATTTAGTAGTACCTGGCACTAAATTAGGATAATCTTCAGCGTACTTATACGTACGCCCTGTTCTCCTATTAATTTCCTTTAGAAGAGTATCTTTGATTTCAAGAAAGTTTTTATAACTATATTCTACTTCTCGCCCTTCTAATAATTTTTGAATCTTGTATTTGCCATCTGTATCTACTTTATTGAAGTTTATTCCATTAATTATTAACTCCTCAGAAAATATATTCTGTGTCTCCTGTTTTTCTTCTTTTACTTGAGTAAATTGAAGACGAGTAATAATATACTTTCCATTCTCATATTTAACTTCATAACTTCCTCCTTCACCAGTGAATTTATATTTATTATTACTGACCTTTTCTTCTTTTACATTCTTTCCTGCCCAATATTTAGCAATTTCCTTTAAGTTATCCATCATAACTGAATTTTCTTTCATAGTGAATGAAAGAGATTTACCTTCGCCGAGACCTTCCTCCAGCTCTTTAAGCTTAGATTGTGTAGCTGGAATCTCACCAAGTTTAGTTGGTTTGCCTCCAATTTCAACTTGAATGTTTTTAATTTGATTCAATGCTTTTTGCAATGCGCCATCTGACTGTTGTTCAATTACTTCTTTCTTAACTTCTTCTTTATATTGATTATCTAAAGATGTAGTAACTTTTGATTTTTCATAACCGGATTTTAATTTTTCTAATTCACTTTGAGCATTGTCAACTTTTTTTTGTAAACTACTAATATCTAAAACTACATATTGAAGACCATCGTCTTTCTTTTTAATATTAGGTTCTTTTGATGTTTCCTTCCCTGTACTTAACTCAAATGCAACACTGCCACCATTCATAAAATTAATGAAATTTTTGACATCTGAAGCAGGGTCTCTATTTGTATATTTATACCACTTTTGAATTTGTCCATCATCACTTGAAATAATTGAAAATGTAAGTTTATATCCTAGCTTATCCAGTCCCTTCTCAAGACTTTCTAATTCAGATGCGGTAAAGATACCAGTAAATTTAATCTCTCCTTTGTTTGATTTGAAGAACTCACGTACAGAATTAGTAAAATCTTTGTTATTCACATAACTCATTTGCTGAATTAGTTTTTCTAATGCATTCCTTTCATCCTTTTCTAAATTTTTCAATTTGGTCTCATCAAACAATCCTTTTGCTGTCAGTTCTTCTGGTTTTTTCATTGCAAGTTCAAATAAAATCAACATGATATATCACCTCTCCGCGTAAAATTTAGAAATGTCAATATTTATCATAATAGGTGTAAGTTGTGCAATTTTAATTGCATGATCTAAGTTTTTAATTTCATCTTCTGAAATTTCAAGATCTCTTTTACTAAGTAAAGTTGACAAACTATTTTGTATTTCTTCCTTCAACTGCTTTGTATCTTTTCCTTTTGTGTAATATCTTTGAGGATATATAACAACCTGTAATTTATCATCTCTTTCCACTATATAATATCTTTTATCATCTATATAAATCTGTTTATTTGATATTTCGTTATTTATAAATTTAGATTCTCCAAATTCTGGTGGCTTCCATACTATTTGAGGCATTTCTTTTGAATCCCAATCGAAGTTTATGGAATCGAAAGGAACATAATATCCATTTTCATCAAGCCACACCTGATTATTATATTGGTCAAGAGAAAGGGTTGCCCATTCTCCATTTCTCATTCTTAACCTAGTTCCTATTTCTAATGGCTCAAGATTAAGTTCTCCGTTATGCAATAAGACTCCAACATCTTTCTTTCTTATCTCTTCGTCTGTTCCAGTTATGTATTTATTCCCTTTCTTAATTGCATAGAATGAACCCTCTCCAACAAAAAGGCAGCCTGCTGTAGTCTGATTGTAAAGATCATCTAATATTCCTGCTTCGCTTCCTAATGGTGCTTCTCCAATAAAACCTGGATAAATAAAAGAACGGAAGTGAAGCTTTTCTGTACCTTTAAATGATATTTTGGCTGATCCCATAAGATTAAATATACTCCAAGGATAAGGTGAATTTGGAGAAGAAAAGGAATTAGGATATTGTTCTCTAATTTCTGAAAAACCTTTTCTCCCAGCAGGTATAACCCATCCTCCTTTTTCTAATTGTCCTAATTGAAAAGTACCGGTCCTTAATGGAATTGAAATAGACGCTCCTGAAAGAATGGTCACATCTTCTATCTCTCCATCTTTTACTTTTACTAATATTCCCATGTTAGGATTTGCATAAAGCTCGTATCCCTTTCCAGTAAGATTTTTTCTTTTTATTGCATCATCAATAAAACCTTGAATGATGTCTTTAGATGGTAAAAAATAGTTTATCTCTCTTGCATAACTTTTCCCAATATAAAGTATTGACTTATTACTTTCCTCTCCCAATCTGAAGACAATCTGATAACCATTTTCCCTAATAAAATCATAAACTTCATTTATCAGTTTTTTCTTAAAGTTATCATTTTTTATATTCAATTCAATCTTAAAAAAAGACCCTTTTGCATCCTCTAAATCTTTTATAGAGAATTCTGTCACTTTTCTTTCTGCTATTTCTTTTATTTTTCCTAATATTTTATTTATTTCCTCTCTTTCATTTTGAATTTCTTTTAACATAGGCGGCATATAATATCACTTGTCTTAATCGTTATATTAACTAACGTTTTTTGGATTTAAATTTCTATTCTTTTTGATAAGTAATATATCTTTCTCCATTACTACAAACTGCAATATATGCTTCATCAAATGGTATTGAAGTATAATAGGCATAATTTGATATTTCTGGCTTTTGAACATAATACTTATATTTGCATCCGGTTCTTTCGAAAGACGCCTGTGTCCCATCGTCTATAAAGATTGGGACGTGTATGTTTCTTTCAACACCGAAATTAGTATTAACTTCATCTTCAATTTTTCCAGTTCCTGCTACCTCCACCGGCACCCACTCTCCATCGTAAAATTCAACCCACATATGCCTTACAAACCTAGTCTCATTTTCTTTGGCTAAAAATCCCTCTACATATCTCGAAGGAATACCTGCTGATCTAAGAAGAGAGATATAAAGATAGCTTAGTTCATCACAGTCACCTTTTCTTGATTTCATCATCTCAGCTGGAGACTGGACGTATTCATCTACTCCGCCTTGATTGAAATAGGAAGTGTTGTTTTTAAGCCAAATGAATAATTCCCTTGCCATATCCCAAACATTATCGCTGTTTACTCTTTTCTTAATGTCTGTGACAATCATCTTAATTTCTTCATTATTTGGATCAATCATTTTCTTTGTCTTTCCTGTTGAAACATCGGTCGTTGTCCTTTCTCCAAGATAATTTTGCATTAAAGATGAAGCTTCCTGTATGGTTGTCTCCTTTCTTTCGAATATCTTTATGCTATTAGTTCCATTAAGCGCAATTAAAAAATAGAACTTGATTGAATTATATTTCTGATTAATATTATCGATTGAAAGCCGTACCATTCTATTCTGACCAATATGATAAATATCTTTTTTTGTTCCATCAAAAGAAATATTTAATAATGAATTTTCAGGATAAGGTAAATCACAAGTTAATTCTGTACGATACAAAGTTCCATTATAGCCATATATAACTAAATAATCTCTTTTTGTTGGAAATTCATAATATAAGCAGTCTTTAACTAATGTAAAATTCCAATCATAGCTTCCAGGATAAAAAATAAATGAAAGATTATAATCCTTATATCCTTCTTTAGTTATTCTTATTTTATAGCTTCCTTGTGTAAGATTTGAAAATTTATAAAAACCATTTTCATCGCTGTATGTGAAGTATGTTTTATTAGAAATCATCTCTATCTTTGCATTTGGAATCGCGTCTCCATTAACTGATTTGATTACACCATTCAAACTAAAAGTAGTCGGCTCTGAAATTATTTCCTCGATTCCAATGCATCCGAAAATTAAAAAAGATGAAATTAAAACTAAAATCACTAGATGTTTCATATCTAATAATTTATTGATATCCTTTATAAACATAATCTGGAAATAATATTTAAGCCCGAGTAGCTCAGTGGTAGAGCGCCTGAGAAACTTATAATAAAGTTTCGGCGAATCTCGTAAACAGGAGGTCAAGGGTTCAAATCCCTTCTCGGGCTTAGAATTAAAATACTTAAACTGCTAATATAAAAGAGGGATTATAATGGAAAGAGTTTATAAAGTAGAAAAAAGCAAGAAGAAAGAGTTGGATGCATTAATGGCAAAAGATCCTTATGCGCCTATATCATTTGGCAGAATAGCTCCTTTGCTCAAAGAGAAGGATGATCTTATATTTATTTATGTAAAGTCAGAAGAAGAACCTGTATTCAAATTTGTTGAGGAACAATTAAAAACCATAAATGGAGAGAGAGCAAGCGAAAAGGAAGAAGCTGAAATAATAGAAATTATACATAAAGAAGAGGAATCAGCAGCGGGCGGATTTGGAGCAATATTTGAATAATATATTAATGAGATGATGAATCTTATGAGTATTGAGGACATACGTCCAATGAAATAGGTCTTGAGTTCTGATCTTTAAATTTAAAAGGTAATCAAATGGTAACCTTAAGAGAGCTGTTAGGTAGAAGAATTAAAAAAGAATTGGAAATAAAAGAAAACCAAAGTGTTTCTTTTGCAGAAGCAATAACTCCTGCATTTATTGGCGGTTTAATAATAGGAATAATTCTTGGAATACCTGGATTAAATATATTATTTCCCCTTGCAGCAATTGGAGGTTATTATGCAGTTGCTTTAGTAAGAGATTATTATGAAAAATACATTACAATACAAGATGCAATGAAAGTTGGGGTTATTACTGGCTTCATAGGTGCATTCCTTGGAACTGCTTTAATCATTGTCATAGCAGTTCTATATGGTGATTCTATCTCACTTTTCTTCAGGAATATATTTGATTTTGAAACAACAACCATTCTTCTTACTCTTTCAGGGATAGACCCATTTCTTACCCTTGCTACCTTAAAGATGAGGTTTCTTGCTAATCTTGCAATAGGAATAGGCATGGGGGGAATTGGCGGAGCTTATTTCATTAAAAGACATATAGAGAGTAAACCCAGGAAGAAAGAATAAGATTTATAATCTCTTTCCGTATAATATTAAAATAAGCAAATTCAGAGATTTGCTGTTTTTTATAGGTGAGAGAAATGCCAGAAAATAGACCATTTGATGTATTAAACGGTGCCTTAAACAAGCCAGTTATAATAAGACTGAAAGGAGGCACAGAGCTTAGAGGAACAATGACTGCATATGATGTACATATGAATATTGTTCTTCAGGATGCAGAACAACTTGAAAATGGAGAAGTTAAAAGAAAATTAGGTACAATGCTAGTAAGAGGAGACAGTATAGTATTCTTCTCACCAGCATAACCTCTTTTACTTAATTTAATTACTCATTTTAATTTATCATGCAAGAATGGCTAGATTTAGATCTAGCTGTTCTACTGTCAAGTTTTTTAATCTTATTTTGTTAATTTATTTATATATTAAAGGGCCTGTAGCTCAATGGTAGAGCGCATCCATGGCATGGATGAGGCTGCGCGTTCGAGTCGCGCCAGGTCCATAAAATCAGAAACGGAGGCGACTGAATGCCATTCGCAATTAAAAAGGCAGATAGTATTAAACCCGAATGGAAAGAAGAATTAGAGCACTATAAAAAGAAATGTAAATTTACTGATGAAGAAGCCAAATTTATTTTAAAATTAGCAGAAAAGAATGGTTTGTCACCACAAAGAATAATTGAAACAATTGGGTTAAACTCTCCTAGAGGAAAATTAAGAACAGAAGCAATCGATGATCTTAATATCTCAATTCCCGAAATAGAAAAAAGGTTGGTTGAAAATAAAATGAAACTGGAAAAAATGAAAAAAGACAAGAAAAGTGAGGAAATTAAAGGAGTGAAAAAACTAATTACTAAGATAAAGGATATGATATTAGAAGAAGAAAAATTGTTAGAAGCAGATATAAAGATAGATGAACATAGATTAAAGAGATACAAGAATATAAAAGCAATTTTAGAAGAGCTCAATAAAAATCCTAAAAAAGATGAAATAACAAAAAAAATAAACAAAAACACTAATTTCAAATCCGCGGAAGAATTATTCTGAAAATTATTCTGGAATTGTTATAAAAATTAAATCTTATGAAAAAATTAAGTGTTAAGAAGGTGAAGCGATGGAAAATAAGTGTATTTTTTGTAAGCTTGCTGAAATGAAAGAGAATTATATTGCAGAAACCAAAAATCTATTTGCTGTTTGGGACAAATATCCTGTTTCTAAAGGGCATGCGATGATCATACCGAAAAGACACATTGTTAACATGTTTGAAATGAATGAAGAAGAAGGGAAGGAATTGCCTCTGATTCTGAATAAGGTAAAAGAAAAAATTGAGAAAAATGCGGGAAGTGATAAGCCAAAAGGGTATAACATAGGTTCAAACAATGGAGAGGCTGCAGGTCAGGTTGTTATGCATCTCCATATTCATGTGATACCCAGATATAAAGGTGGACATGGAATTCAAATCCTAGGACAAGGAGAACCGAAGGAATGAAATGAGAACAAAAAATAAAAGAAAGAAAAAATGGTCACAATATGTGACAGAGCACAGTTTTGCACTAGCACTAGAACCTGGTGTCTTTACTTGGAAAGATCCAAAAAGAATAGCAAAGTCATTGAAACAATCTGCAGAAGAGAGTATTGCAAGGAAGGGAACTCCTTTCCAATCTGCAATGTCTATGTTAAATTTCTATATAAATCGAGCTGGAAGGAAACTAAAACCTGAAAGAAAAATTATTTTGGAAAAGGCAAAACAGGAATTGAGGATTCTTTTTGGAAAAATAAAAAAGTAAAGAACAAGATATTTGACAGATCATTCTCCGATGATCTTTACTATAACTCTTTTCTTTCTTTGTCCGTCAAACTCCATGTAGAACACTTGCTCCCAAGGACCAAGATCAAGTTCGCCATTTGTTATAGGTAGTACTACCTGATGGTGTATGAGCGTGCGCTTAAGATGGGCGTCGCCGTTTGTTTCACCTGTTCTATGATGCTTGTAATCTGCTTTTGGTGCAAGCCTCTCAAGCCACTCCATAACATCTTCCTTTAATCCTGGTTCCTCATCATTAACCCATATTGCTGCTGTTATATGCATTGCACTGACTAAACAGAACCCTTCCTTCACCTTGCTCTTCTTAACAATTTCCTCTATCTGATTTGTAATGTTTATTATCTCTCTTTCTTTTTTTGTGTTGAACCAAAGATATTCGGTATAAGAATTCATAATTTCACCAATATGATTTGAGATAGACATCAGTGTAGACAAAAATAGATAAATATTAAAGTTTAAAAATCCAAAATACTATATATTATAGTCTGATCTTTATTTTTGTTATATATTTTGGCCCTGTAGTCGAATGGTTAAGACGTCACCCTTACAAGGTGAAGATTCGGAGTTCGATTCTCCGCGGGGCCACTATTTTTTTATAATTCATTCTATTTCCTTACTATTTGATTCGATATATAACTTTAGTTTATTCACAAGATTTTCCAATTCAAATGAAGTTTTAATCTTCTCAAAAATACCTTCATAAATAATGCAATTAGAAAATTCTCGGTCTATATCTTTAATTCTATTTCTCTTTGAATTGTTTAGAATATTTCTTAATCTTTTTGCGTTTTCACTATTATTTTGACCAAACCAATCAATTATGAATTTATTTATTTCACTCTTTTCTTTTGTAAATTCAGATATGCCAAATGCTTTAATAATCGAAAATCTGATCAATCCTATTTGCTCAATGTTTCCAAATGCAGTTTCACATTTTGAAGGGAGAATATGGTATGTTTCTCCATTTTCTTTAACTTGAAATATATGTTCAAAATCATTCATTTTTATTTTTCCTATAAATTTTGAAAGAAATCTATAGTAATCTCCATCTTCAATTATAGCAGCAATAGCATAAGCAGGACCTACATCAAAATTCATTTTTTCTGATTCTATATATTTTTTATATTCAATTAAATCCTTTAATCCTGTTATATAAAGAGTATCAAACTTAGAATCAAGATTATCTTTGTGCGAAAAAGTACAAACGATACCCGTTCTTGAACCACATCTTATAGGAACGCAAACTCTCCTATAGTCTGCAAAGTCTGAAAAATCAGATGCATCTTCGATAAGTAAATTTTTGCCAAAAATAGAATTTTCCCTCTGCTCATTTACCTTGGACTCTGAGGCAATTTCATGCTCTTTTATCTTTTGCGCGAACATCTTGTCTAACCCTTCGGTAATCGTCTCGCCTCTGCCTCTTGGTCTGATATATAATGAAACGATAATTATTTAAATATTTAATACTTGAAAATCAACCACTACCTCAATTATATCTGGAGAATAATCCCTCACCAGCCTTGATTGAAGAATCTTTATTTTTTTATTTTGCTTTTTTGCAGCATCGTTTACAATTTTTTCTGCATTCTCAATTGAATCTGTAAAATGATAGAAATGAACGATTCCTCCATTCTTTACTAGATAAAAAGCAACATCAAGAAATTGATCTGCAGACATAGGAAGAGGCATTATTACTCTGTCTGCTACTCCTTCATACTCCTTTTTCTTCAATAAATCTCTCGCATCTCCAGGAATTGGAATTACATTTGTGAGCTTATTTAATTTGATGTTTTCAATTAGATAGCTGTATGCGTCTGGATTTAATTCATTAGCATAGACTTTTGAATTAGGGTGGTTCTTTGCGATTATTAAAGCAAAAGGTCCAACACCCGCGAATGGAACAAATACTGTTTCTCCATCTTTTACTAATGAGTTAATTCTTTTTCTTTCATAACTTAATCTTGGGGAATAATATGCCTTTGAAACATCTAGTTTGAATCTACAACCGTGCTCCTTATGTATTGTAAGAGTTGAGTGTCTTCCTGCAACAACTTTAAATGACCTTATTCTAAATGGCCCTTTTATTCCTCCTGTTTTAACTGCTACTGATTTTATATTTTTATGCTGCTCCATTATATCTGATGCAATCTTTTTAGATATTTTTTCTTTTTGTTTTTCAGATAAATCTTTGTATTCTTTTGGCAATTCGAATATTGCTACATCGCCAATTATATCAAATGGAGGAAGACTGACTTTTTTGTTCTCTTTTTTTCTCAATCTTTTTTTACATAGTTCGAATTTGAAATCAAGTTGATTTAATTCTTCCATTCTTTCTTCTATATTTTCATCTAGCGGAAAGAATATGAATTCGTTATCTGAAGAGGGATTGTAATTGAAATTTATTAGCTTCTTTGAGATAAGAAATCTTCTCGCCTTTTCAGCATGTTTCTTTTCAACTTTTAATGCAATAACCATCCTATCACTCATATTTTTTATACAGATTCTGTGATATTATTCGATAGGTTTTTTGACCTCCTCCATTCTCTTCTTAATCATAGAAACTACTTTTTCCTCTATCTCCTCCCTTGAACCTTCATTAATCAATCTAACATTTGCTTTCCTTAAGCATGCTCCTAAATTTACTCCGTAATCTATTACATCACCATGTTCACTTTCAGTATCTTCTATCTTTCTGTCCTCTCTTCCAGCCATCTCTTCATGATCACGCTTTTTGAATGATTCAAAGTCCATTACTTCCTCTCCTTCTCTTTTTCTTGAAAGTGCTCTCTCATATCTAATTCTTACATCTGCATCTACAAAAATCAAATAGAAGTATTTCTTGAATGTCTGTCTTAAGGCTTCTGCTTCCCACGGATTTCTTATAGAATCTATTACCACTACCTCATAGTCTAGGATTTTATCTCCTAAAGACTGGAATTTTTTTATTGCCAATTCAGCCAATATGCCTGGTCCGTTTTTCAATCTTAATTCATCTGCTAAATCTCTAAGATTGTCTCTTGTCTTTTCAATCCCCCTTCTATCTGCCTCTTCTCTTAACATATCAGACAAACCAACATCATAAGTCTTGAAATTCTTCTTTATAATTTCTCTTATCAAACCCTTTCCACTAAGCATCGTACCTGAAAGACCAACATAGATAACCATTTAATACACCTTAAGCCTAACCTGTAAATGTGATAAATAAGATAATACGAAAAAGAATAAAAAACAAACAGAAAGAAACATTAGAAATAGCAATCATGTTTTAGTGTGCTTAACTTGTTCGTCTTCTATTCCAATATTTTCTAATATTTTTCTTGTTCTTTCAAGCAAAACTTTTTGTTCAGCTGCAGCAACTATCTTTCTTGTTCTTTCGATTGCATCTGGATTGACAGATATACTTGTTGTTCCAAATTCAACAAGCTTTTCAGCTATCTCTGGATAAACTGAAGGTGCCTGTCCGCATATTGATGTTGTTACTCCGTATTTTCTGCAGACTTTAATTACATATTGTATTGCTCTTAAAACAGCTGTGCTTCTCTCATCAAACTCAGATGCAATAGATGAATTGTCTCTATCCACCCCTAGTATAAGTTGTGTTAAGTCATTGCTGCCTATTGATATCCCATCAATTCCAGTCTGACATATCTCTTCAATCATGAAAACAGTGCTTGGAACTTCAACCATGATCCAAAGCTTAAAGTCTTTTGACTGATGCAGACCTTCCTCTTCCATAATTTTCTTTATCTTTATTATCTGTTCTGATCTTCTTACAAATGGAATCATCAGCCATACATTTTTTAGCTGAAATTCTTCCCTAACTTTTTTAATTGCCTTTAATTCCATCTTGAAAAGCTCGGGCTCTTTTATATATCTCATTGCTCCTCTATATCCCATCATTGGATTTTCTTCTTTTGGTTCAAATTCCTCTCCCCCTTTTAGGTTTCTATATTCATTTGTTTTGAAATCAGTTGCTCTGTAAACAACTGGCCTTGGATAAAATGCACCTGCAATCTTAGCTATTCCATCTGCAAGTTTATCTATAAACTCCTGTTCTCTTCCTTCTTTTAACATCTTCTTTGGATGCTCTCCTATAGATGCTATCATAAACTCTGCACGCAATAAGCCAACTCCATCAACAGATAGCTTTGCTACTTTCTCAGCCATATCTGGTTCTGCTAGATTAACATAAATCTTGGTTGCTGTAACTGGCAGAATTTCACCAGATATCGATGCAGGTTGCTTTGGAACTTCTGTAAGATCAACCTTTCCCTCATAAATGATTCCTTTGTTTGCATCTACGGTAACGAGCATTTCATTTTTTAGAATAGATGTTGCTTTTTCTGTTCCTATTACAGCAGGAACTCCAAGTTCTCTACTAACAATTGCTGCATGCGAAGTCAATCCACCCTCATCTGTAATAATTGCGGATGCCTTTCTCATTGCTGGAACAAAATCAGGAGTTGTCATCTTTGTAACTAATACTTCTCCTGATTGCATTGATGGAAGATCAGAAATATCTAATATAACTCTTACTTTACCAATTGCAAAACCAGGACTTGCTGGTAAACCCTTAAGTATTATTGAACCTTTCTCTACCTTTTTCTCAGCTTCCATTGTTTCCACCTTTTCTTCGGATCTTACGGAAGGATATTCTTCTATATTTTCAACCTCTTTTTGCCCCATCTCTCTGACAAACCTTTCTGTCACTTCTTTCTTTAATGTTGTAATTGGTCTTGATTGAACAATGTATAGCTTTCCTCCTTCTGACGCCCACTCTATATCCTGTGGCCACTTATAATGCTTCTCTATCTCTCTTCCTATTTTTGCAAGTTCTATTATCTTTTCATCTTCAAGTTTTTGCATGCTTTGATATTCTGCTTTTATACCTAACTTTACATTTGCATTTTCAGATTTTATTAGCATCCATTCCTGTTTTGCAATATGCTTATGTATTATATCAAGCGTGCTTTTGTTTATGATGTATGTATCTGGTGTAACTGCTCCAGAAACAACTGTTTCTCCAAGTCCGAATGCTGCCTCTATTACCATCTTGTTTGGATCTTGAGAGACTGGATCCACAGTGAAGAAAACACCTGATTTTTCTGATTGGACCATATGCTGAACTACAACAGCAATCTTCACCTTAGAATGTTCAAAACCTTGTTGTACTCTGTAATATATTGCACGAGGAGTAAAAAGAGAAGCCCAACATCTTTTAACTGCATCTATTAATGCTTGTTCCCCGTAGACATTAAGAAATGATGCCTGCTGGCCCGCAAAGGAAGCACTAGGTACGTCTTCCGCAGTGGCACTGCTTCTTACTGCAACATATTCTATTTTTGAACCTGTTCTATTTTTTAACTGAGAATATGCTTCTATTATCTGATTTGCAATCTCTTCAGGCATTTCATATGAAAGAATAATGTTTGAAATTATTTTGGAAGCTTCATTCAATTTTGCAGTATCCTCTACATCTAAATTCTTCAATGTCTCTATAATTAATTTGTCTATCCCATATTTTGTTATATATTCATAATAAGAATCAGCAGAAACTACGAAGCCCGGCGGGATCGGAAAACCAGCCCTAATCATCTCACCAAGATTAGCTCCTTTTCCACCTGCGATTGGAAGGCTGTCTTTACTCAGCTCCTCAAACCAATATATATGCTTCATAAAAATAGTTAGAGAAGAATGTTTTTAAACAATGTGATTAAAAATTAAAAAAGAATAAAAAAAGGATCAACCCAATATTTGTACGCCAGAAGGAAGTTCAAATTCAGAATCTGGAATCTCTATGAATTCTATGTTCTTGTATTCTATAATTCTTTTTTCTCCTCCCATTGATATTTCAGTTCTTAGTGGAAAACCTTTTTCCTTCCAGATCCAAGATTTGATCTGCATCCCCTCCATAGAATATTGGACTATAACGCAATCCTTTCCATCTAATATTTCACTCCCTAATACAACTGGATTATATTTTTCTATGTTTTCTGTTGGAGAGGTATATTGGGAAGAATAATCAAAACTAGTCATGAATGCGATTCCCTGAGCTGGCATATAGCTGTACATGACCTTTTTATCTAAATCAACGATATTGATCACTTTCTCTCCTTCTGCAGAAATCTCTAATTTCATTTTATTTCCTTTCAGCCAAACTGTTTGAGTAACTGAAGAACCCAGACCTGTCATTAACATATCGTATTTTACGCTTTTAATAGCTGAAGTTTTTGCAAATATATCTGAAAGAGAATAAGTTGATGGTTTAGTTGTATCTTTTGTTTGTTCTGTTTGATTTAAAGTCTTATTAACCTCTTGAAAGTTCTGTTTAGTCTCGGTTTGACCTGTGCAACCGCTCATGAATATTGCTCCAAAAATAAGAACAAATATAGCTAGAGCAGCTATCTTTATATTTGGATTCAAAAAATCACCTCTAGTAAAATATTAAAAAAATTGAAAATAAAGAAATAGATTAGCTGTACTTGACCACTAATTCTATTTCCTGAGCTTTTGGAAAATCAGGCGAATTTGCAGGATAATATGTTATTTTAAGCTTTTCCTTAAATACATCCTTACCTGATTGTGGGTTTGTAACAATATTAGTTGAAGCTGCACAATTTATAGTAATTGTTGCACTACTTCCAGGTGTTATCTGCACTGGCCCACCAACCAATCTGTTTGTATTGTCTGTAGAAGGACAGTTTGCAGATGAGATGTTGTATGTAACAGCACCCATATTCATTAAGCTTATCTTGACTTGATGAGTTGAATTGATAGTATATTTGTCTTGTTCGCATTGAAAAGGCTGTGCAACCTGGCATGTTTCAATTTGTTGTGGTCTAACTAAATAGACAAGTATTCCCATTATAGCAAGGACTATCAGAATAGCCCAACCATATGTCATAAGATATTCCATTGCAGCTTGACCTTTTTTCTTGAACATAACATTTTCACCTTATTACTAGTTTATAGAATAAATTTAAAAAACCTTATAATTTTGCTTTTTTAAGGATTTGAAATAATCACAATATTTAGATACAATACATCTTTCACATAAAGGCCTTGCCTTACATATTTTTTGTCCGTGTTGAACAAATAATTCATTTATATATCTCCATTCACTCTTAGGTATTACTTTATAAAGTTCCTGTTCTGTTTTTTCAGGAGTATTTGTTTTAACTATACCTAATCTATTTGAAACCTTATGAACATGTGTATCAACAGCTATATAATCACCTTTTCCATATGCATAGGTAAATACTATATTGGCTGTTTTTCTTCCGACTCCTGGAAGCTCAATTAAAGAATTATAGTCTGTTGGAACCTTACCATTGTATTTGTCAACTAAAATTTTACTTATCTGTTTTATTCTCTTTGCTTTTGTATTATACATCCCAACAGGTCTTATTAATTTTTTAATTTCATTAATACTTGCCTTCGCAAGTTTTTCGGGAGTGTCAAATCTTGCAAACAAAGAACTACTTGCAAGTATTGTTCTTTCATCTCTTGTTTGATGAGATAAAACAGTTCCAATTAAAACCTTAAACGGATCTCTACTTATATTTGAGCCACTAAATTCATCAGGATATTCTTTTTTCAGCAAATTTATGATTTTTAGTATTGTGCTTCTTGATTTCATAGAAATTTATTGGATATAAAAGAATATATAGTTTTTTTTAATATTCTATTCATGGCAAAGATAAGGATTGTAGCTAATGAGCCCGCAATTCTTATAGAAAAAGGAAAAGAAAGAACCTTAGTGATTGGAGATCTGCATATTGGAGTAGAAACACAACTAGGAACTGAAAAATTAGCAAAAAATGCAATAAATCAAATGATTGACAGTATAATAAATTTAATAAAAGAGACAAAGGCTAATCAACTTATACTTGTAGGAGATATTAGACATAAGATACCTATAGAAAAAGAATATTGGCAACAAATGACAGAAGAGGAAGAGATTGAACATAGAATTTCAATCGAAATACCCGATATGCTTTTCAGATTAAGGCAGTATTGTGAGGTTAAAATAATACCTGGAAATCATGATGGTGCATTAAAGAGTTATTTTGAAACATCTGATGAGATCATAATTGAGAATATTGGTATAATACACAGTCATAAATGGCCTTCTAAGGAAATGATTGAACAAATAGATACTTTGATTGTTGCTCACTCTCATCCTGCAGTTTCATTTAAAGACCAGTTTGGATACAAGACAAAGCAAAAAGTATGGGTTAAAGGAAGCCTTAATTCAAAAGAATTAAAAACCCAATATCCCAATATTAATAAAGAGATTTCTGTTATTGTTCTTCCAGTTTTCAATCCTTTGATAATTGGCTCTCCAATAAACGAAAAGAATAAGTTCTTGGGGCCATTGCTTAAGGATAAAATACTGAAGATGAAAGAAATCGAGGTATTCTTGCTGGATGGAACACAGATAAAAATATGATTATTTCACCGCATAGGAGGTTATAAAATGGGAAGAGGAAAAACAACATTAGTAAGATGCAATGCTTGTGGGCGTAGCGTCCCAAGAAGTAAAGCGGTGGTTGACTACAGACCGATTGTTTACACTACAGACCTCAGAAGCGCTGATGATTTGAGATATATGGAAAAAAGAAAGGTATACTACTGTGTCTCTTGTGGAAAGAGCCTTGGTATATATGAAAAAAAGAAAAAACAGAAGAAAAGATACTGATTTTTAATATTTTTAATTTTTTTTCCAACTTATTTTAAGATTAACATTTTTAAGTAGTAATGATTAGTATATAATAGATTAGTGCGGGGTTCGCATAACCTGGTAGTGCGCTGGTCTCGAATAAACTCTTAGAAAGAGTTTAATCGGAAATTTTGAAAATTTCTAATTGAGAAAACCAGTTCCCGAAAGGGTATATGGGTTCGAATCCCATACCCCGCGCTCTAATTAACTGATTATTAAATCATATTAAAATATCCATAAATATGTGGCTTATATAACCAATAAAGCCCCATAATGCAATTAATGCAGCTTCACTGAATCCAAAAAATGTTGCAGATGCAAACACAAGGAAGGAATACATTAATGAGGCAAATATTCTATGCACCGGTCCTCTATGTCTTGGGATTAATGACTCTATGAAGGATGTAATTATTGATGCAATGAAAACTGAAATTGCAAATACAGTTAGAACAACAGCTAAATCTGCATTCAACAGAGCTGAAAGATCTGGATTTATACCGAAATAAGATGAAATTGAAAGATAAATTATGGAAAGAAGAATTATCAAAACAACCCACCTAAAAATCCCTCTAATCTTGCTTCTTTTATGATCTATATCCGGTATTAATGAACCAAGTACTGTTGCTATAACTGCTGCGAATAATACGTTTTGATCCATACCTGAATTTATAATTATACACAATATACCAAGGATTATTCCTACAATTGAATGAATTATCCAATTGCTCATCAAAACACCAACATCAATCTAATTGTGACATGAAATATTATAAAGATAAAAATAAAAAGATATACAAACAATATATATTGTGGTGGGTAAATGGTCAAAAAACGAAGATTTAGCTTTTTTGACGATGATTTTGAAAGAATGTTTGAAAGAATTTTTGAGGAGATGACAAGAGGATTTGAGGATTTTGAAGAACTAGAAAAAAGAGCAAGAGAAGGTAAATCTTTTGTAAGAGGATTCTCCATAACAATAGGACCAGATGGAAAACCAATAATACAGGAATTCGGAGACAAGCCACAGATTACACCTAAAGGAGTGGAGGAAAAAAGAGAACCGCTTGTTGATGTAATAAATGAAAAAAATAATATCAAGATAATAGCTGAATTACCTGGTGTTAGAAAAGAAGACATCGAATTAAATGCAACTGAAAAAGGACTTGAAATAAAAGTAGACACACCAGATAGGAAATATTACAAGAAACTTGAACTTCCAGCAAAGATAAAGCCTGAAACAGCTGATGCTAAATATAACAATGGTGTTTTAGAAGTTATAGTCAAAAAAGTTGAACCTTCAAAGGAAGAAGAAAAGAAAAAGAGAATAAACATTAAATAAAATCTATATAAATTTTTTATTTAATTATCAAAAGGTGATACTATGATAAAAGGCTCTCCTGATTTACAAGTTTGGATTTCAACAGCTTTAGTATTTGGTTTAATAGCAGGTATACTCGGAGTTATAATGCTTATGACTGGAAATGAAATATCTATATTTGTAGTATTATTTTTCAGCCTAATATTATTAGGGATCCAATGGTATTTAGGTCCAATAATTGTCAAGTGGGTAAGCGGAGCAAGAGAAGTAAGTGTTAATGAAGCACCTGAACTTCATGCTGCTGTTGAAAGAATTGCTAAAGAATCTGGAATACCTAAGCCGAAGTTATACATTGTAAATAGTCAAGTACCTAATGCTTTTGCTTTTGGAAGGGGAAAAAATGACGCTGGAATTGCAATACATACTGGATTATTGCAGAGATTAAACAAACAAGAGGTTGAAGCAGTAATTGCACATGAAATAGGGCATATTAAGCACAATGATGTTGTGATAATGACCATTGCAAGTGTTATACCTGTATTATTATACTACTTTGCAGTTGCACTTATTAGCGGAAGAGATGATAGACCAAACCCAATCGCTGTATTTGTAGGTGCAATTCTTGCAAGACTTTTAGGACAATTGGTTGTACTTTGGCTATCAAGACAAAGAGAATATTATGCAGATGCACACAGTGCATACATAATGAAAGATTCAATGCCTTTAGCAAGAGCATTGGTAAAAATTACATATAATATTCCTCAAAATAGCACGAATGAATCTTTAAGTACACTATATGTAGCTGAGTATGAGGTTGTTTCCAGCAGAATTGCTAATGCAATTAGCAGAAATGATCCAAATGCTTTACTAGCAGCAATTGAAAAGGAACCAGATAATCCATTTGAGATTATAAGTACGCATCCAAGCCTAAAGAAGAGAATAAAAGCCTTATTCTCTTAATAAATAATTTATTTATTGAATTTGAATGTGTGAGGTTTTATATGTTAACTATAAAACATTACAGAAGGCCGATCGCTGCTATCAGTATCACAGGTGACAGATCAAGGATCACGCCTTCTGTTCTTACTAAATTTCTAAAGCCTTTGGTTGAAAAAAACATACAGATTTATGCAATATCTACTGGAGAAAAAGAAGTGATACTTTTTATTGATGAGGCAGAAAGTGACAAGGCAGTTATATATCTTACTGAAGAAGCTGCAGAAAGTTCATTTGAATGTATAGCTGTAAGAAGAGGCCTAGGTATGATTAGTGTTAACGGGCCAGAGATGGTTACTACACCAGGTCTTTTAAATAAACTTACCTCTCCCTTAGCAAAGCAAAGAATCAATATAGTTGCAGTAACTTCTGCATTCGATTCTGTAATATTCTTTTTTGATTTGAAAGACGCTGAGAAAGTGTTTAAATTCTGGGAGAACTATGTACCAGAAAAAATAAGTATATTTAGAAAAGCAAAAGAAAAAGTAAGTGGAATATTGAGAACTATCATTCCTAAGAAGTAATGTTTTTACTGTTTCTTTTCTCTTCATTTCTAAAAAATAATCTCTCTAAGTTAGTCCACATGTTACTCTTGCAGCAACTGCATCTTTAATTACTTGTAAGATAGAACTGTCAAAATCATAAGTAGGGATTTGATTGTTTCCAGAAGGTGGTTGAGGGGTTTGCGGTTCTGTAGACTCTGGTGGTTGTATTGGTGGCGTAGGTGAGGTAGGTAAAGAAGGTTGTTCAGGAATTGTGGGAGTCTGATATTTACAATTCTGATCATATAACATACAATAGAATATATCTTGATACTCTTTACATAATGTCAAATAAAGATCACAGAATGAAGATTGCATGTATACTGCTTTAGAATTAATTGAAGAAGGTTCTAGTAAAAAGATATGTGATTTGATATTCCTTTCCATATTTGCAGAAGGAGAATATTTATTAAATTCTTGATTATAAGCTGCTTCTCCTTTTAATGTTCCATATACAATGAAATATGCAAGTAATGTATCATCAATATTCGATTTCTTGTTTAGTGTTTTATTTTGATAATATGCCATTGTCTCTGCAAGACAGCATAAATCTCTTTGTTCCTGATTTGAATAAATTTCGCATTTATTTCCACAGTGCTTTTCATATTGCTGAAGCTGATTTTGATAATATCCTAATTTCTGAAGTGTTGCCATGAAAAGAGATGAATCTATAAAATACTTCGAAGCAATATTGGATATAAACTTATTATTCTTCTCGCAATAAGGACTAAAGAAAGTACCCGGTCCTGCAGATATTTCGTAAAACAATTTTGAATTGCATGTTTCATCTTTCTTTATTCTTTGTAAAGGTAATTCACTATAATTTTTTACATCACCAAACATAAACATTGTAGTTGATGATTTATACATTGCGCAAGCTGAAGGCTTGTCACCTTCCCTTGAGAAAATACTATATGTTGCAAAATTAAATGAAGAAGATGCTGGTGTATAATAAATAGAGCAGAAGAAGCTAATTGACTTATACATCTCAGAAGAAAGTTGTGATATATCTGGTGCTATTATTCCTATAACACCTGAAGAAACTAAATCTGGAATAGACCTTATAAGATAATCATAAAACCTAGCTATAGATTCATTAGTCCACTCACATGTTTTCTTTGTATTTTTTCCTTCGCTTCCTTTTACGATTACTATCACAGGTTTGTTATACTTTTCAGTGATATTTTGAGCAAATGATTTAATCGAATTTGTTTCGTTTTGAATCGATATTAATGGATCACAAGTGTCAAACGAATTAAGGTCTGCGGTAAATGCGATTACATCTATACTCTCCCAGTCTAATGGATAGTTTTTATAATAATCTAATGTATCCAGATCGCC
Organism: Candidatus Micrarchaeia archaeon; assembly: GCA_038881595.1. Taxonomy (GTDB): domain Archaea; phylum Micrarchaeota; class Micrarchaeia; order CABMEP01; family CABMEP01; genus DTQF01. The sequence continues at coordinate 139,960 of JAVZPM010000001.1, forward strand.
ATATTTTATTGTAGCTGTCACAATGCAATTTTTGCAACTTGTATTTATAGAGTAAAATGAACCTATAGGGGAGATAATATTTGGATCAAATTTAGATTTGTTAAATTCATATCCTGGAGATATAAATGCTGGTCCCTCCCCGTCTATCTTTTTTGTAAACGAACTTAAAGAGCTTTCAAGTTTTCCAAATTTATAGAATGGGATTGTGCCTGAATTTAATATACAATCATTCATATTAGTAAATCTTTTCTTAACACTATCACTCTCTATTTCTTTTGGGATAGATGACACATCAATAAGATTAATTCCCAAATGTCCGTTACAGCTAGAAAATATCTCATCTCCGGCATAAGCACTATCACCAATCCCTATCATTACTGGCTGAATAAACTTTGAACTTGAAGATGACGTACCTGTTTGAGAGGATCCTGAACCTGACTGAGAAGTAGTTTCTAATATTCTAGTAAGGCCTGTAAGAGAATTCAATCTCTTTAAGTCTTCTTCATTGTCCAGATTAAATTGTTGAAATGTACATTCTTTACCTGCAAGACTTGCGGTTTCTTTTGAAAAATATCCTTTTACTGAACTCCAAACTTTTATCCACCATGAAGAATATTCGCACACCATTACCGTACAATTGTTAAAAGATGGATAAATCTGTTGAATGTGTTCAATTTGATCTTTTTTAATATATTGATCTATTGGTTCGATCTTTTTTATACAACCGAAAAGAGATATTGATACGAATGTAATAACAAGAAGTATAAGAAAAAATCTTTTACCTTTAGAATCTAATGAAATTCTTAAGTTATTTTCAACCATAAGACCACTTTATTTATTTTTATTCGTTTGCCTTTTCATTCTCTTTTGGTTTTTGCTCTTCCATTAATAATTCTTCAAGGCCTTCTATTGTAAATTCTGTATCGTATTTACCTGTTTTTATATTTTCTAAATATGCTTTAGCACGTCTTAATATTTGGTAATAAAGGAATCCGATTTGAATTGTTAGTTTATCTTTAGTTTTTTCATCGTTTGCTTTAACTGCAGATTTATATTGTTTAAGAAGATTTTGAAGTTTTGCTATCATATTTTCATATTCTTCTTTAGTCATTGCAATTTGCAATATCTCCTTGTTCATTCGTTTGTATCCTTTTGGCTTAATTTCATTGATCAGTTCTGATATAAATTTAGTCTTTTCTATATAATTCATCTTTCTTATTTCACTTAGACGGATATCTCCTTTCTTTATTAATGATTCTACGCTCGGTTGCATTTTATTGAATGCTGCAATAAATTTAGATATATACAATCTGTCGAGTTCAACTTTAGCTTTAATTAATGGATGAATCTGTTCATTAATTATCTCATTTGGAACATCCTTAGGTACTAATACTTTAACTAATTCACTTATTTTTTCATCTAATCCCTTTTCTAATGATTGTATATTGACTGTTTTTGTTTCCTTATTGATGTGTTTTTTATCCTTTATTTCATTTAATAGAATTTTCTCTGCCTCTACTAATGAATTTCCAAGAACTTCGGGATCTAGATTAGTTGCATTTGTTCCTGCTGTAGCAGAGATTATCTTATTCGTTACTTCAATAGCAGCTGAAAGTTCTTCTCTATACATCCTTAATCTATCTTTAAGATCTTGGATTTCTATTCTCTTGCGGAACTTTTCATCTGTCAATTTTCCTTTTGGATATGGTGGTTGTAATTTAAGTTTTTCCTCTGTCTCTTTCATTTGCTTAGCAGCCCATTCTCTTCTTTGTTGAAGTTTGTTAAGAATACCCTTATCTGTAACAAACTTAACTAAGTTTAGCGATGCTTTAGATGGATTTATATATGCCTGTCTTTGAATTTCTGTTAGAATCTTCTTTTCCTCTTTAGTTTCTACATATTTATCTAATGCAGATGCTGCAGAAATTATTTTTGAAGAAGCAGGTACAGAATAAACTATTAATGGAAGTTGCGGCATTTTTGACCATTTAAGTTTTTGTGGCTTTGGATAGGAAGGACCTCTTGTTTTTGGAGTTGTTATATCTAACAAAGCTAATGGGTCTCTACCAGAAGCATACAATGCTGCAATTAATGCTCCGATAATAAAGAATATAATGAGCCAACTTGCATCTACAATTTCATTAAGTGGCGGAATTGGAAATAATTTTGGAATTGAAATCGTAAATTGAGAGGTTGCATAACTTGAATTTCCTTCGAATACAAAAAGAATTGCTGGATTGGATTCGACTATTCTTCCTATGCAACTTCCTTTTCCGTCTTGGCCCGTTATGAATTCACAAACATACCTTTTATCCTCTGGCTTAGCTGGATTGATTGAATAAACTAATATTCTGGCAGAGGAAATTGGCGAATATTTAAAATTATTAATTATTGTTGAGGGATCAACTTTTCCAGTTTCTAACCTTTCCTTTAAAATTGTTCTATCTTCAGGAACTGAAATAGAAACGAGTGTTGCAGAAAAATTGTAATTATTGTTTGTCTGTTCCTTTGCATCTGCATAAAGTATGTATGTTGGTATTGCTTGTGCTGTAATTAGACTGATGAAGAATATAGAGAATATCAAAATTTTAATTATATTACACATATAATCACTCTAAATATAATATAATTTTTCATTTTTATATACTTATTGATTCTTCTGATCACTTTATGCTTATATTAGTTTAACCAAACCTTCCGCAAATTCCTGTATATCTGCATTTAATATAATTCCGAAAGATTTGATAAATGTATAGGTGATAACCAATGATAAAACTGGAAATATAAAACCAAATACGAATAGTTCTCCGATCAAAGCGTTAACACTATCATTTATTTCCGTTGCAATCGCACTTATGCCCTCACCACTAATTTTTATTATCATTGATGTTATTTTTACAGGTAATGATGGAATATTAGTTACAAGATCTTGTATGCAAGAAAGTTGCATTGTTCCAGAGGTCTCTAAAAATGTAACCTGTGAGGATCCTTGAATTCCCATTGTTAGAAACAAACTGAATGTGATAGGATAAACAAAATACAAGCCTAAAGCTATAGAAATAAACATATTGCCTATAGATCGAACAAATGGAAAACCTCTTAATACAATTCCTATTGGAAGAAATACAGTAAGCATTGTTTGCTGGATAAATGAAAGAAGATGTAATTGGAAATATAACGAATATATCAGGTATGAAAGATTTGACATTGCTCTATTTAATGATGTAAGGAATGCTCGAAATGGAATAATCGTTAATTGTGATGTAAATGTATTTCCAACAAAGAAACTACTAATACCCTTAAATATAGAACCTATCTTAGACTGTGTTTCCACATCTTCTTTTTTATCTACTCCTGTAAACACGAAGAAAGGATATGCGATACAGAATACATCTTGATATCTCTTAATTGCAAGTTTATTGAGCGATGCTAGATAAAAATCTGCTACTGAAAATGGTGAATAACCTTTTTGAGATATGTATTCGGTAAGCTTTTCGCTACCTGCTATATTTATGTTTTTAGATAGTAAAAATACAAATTCACCTGACTTTGATGCCAGTACATCTACTATTGCTACTATGAAAACTGCCAACAAAAGAGTGGATAATGCATAAAGAAACTCATATTTTGCAAACTTTTCAAGATCAGAAGATTGAAATATTTTAGAAAACATATAAGCAAGGGCTGCAAACAAAAAAGAGATAGAAACTGCGATTAAGGCAATTAATTGCCAGGGAAATTCAGAAGATGTCCATACTTTATTAAATTCCTGTGCAGGACCAGATGTTTGAGCAAAGATAATAGATGAAAATGCTAAAAGAAAGAAAGTTATAATTCTAAAGTTTAATTCCTTTGTTTCGTTTGTAAATACTTTTTTATTGTATTTTTTCATACCTTCACTTCCTTCTTTTTTATTTTTAAAATTTATATTAATCTCCATATACTTGCTGTCTCAATCTCTTGTCCAAGAGCCTGAGATAGATCTGATGTTGCCTTTGCTATTATAGTTAGATTTAATAATGGTAATATTATACCCACTATAAATGTTATCACTATATCCTTAAATAAATAATCAAACGCCTTATCTATATAGGTCTTTCCTTCATTATCTTCAAAATTAAATCTAGATAGCTCTAACTCTGTTATTATTTGCTGTGTATCTTCAGGAATTATTGAACTAAACGCCGAAACACCCATATAAACGGAGTTCTGATCCTCTTCAGTAATTATACTTCTTACACATACTTTGTTAGGTGCTATTCCTACGCATCTTCTTGAAATGCATTCTTCATCAAACATACAAGATTCACCTATCTTCTTTAATCTTGTACATGTTTTTATATTTGAAATATCTGTTTTACAAAATGAAAGTGCGCAATCACTATCGAAGATGCAATTTTGACCAGGAAGCTTACCTAATTCACATCTTTTAGTTGTTAAATTTAAAATTAAACCTTTACAACAGGGTAGTCCATCTGAAATAAATCCTTCAGAAACACATTTTATGCATCTTTTAGATGATGAATTACAAAATCCTGATTGACACTCAAAATCGTTTCTACAGATCTCTCCTTCCTTTTTCATAGGATTACACATTTTAATTCCAAGTGTTGAATTGTACTCGCAGATATGAGAGTAACAATCAGAATCATCCTGACATTGCAAGCTTAATTCCTTTATCGGTTCAGATATATAACTTCCGACTAATAGACTATTAATTAATAATACAATTGGAATAAAGATATATAACGCGATTCCTATACCTAATAATCCCCCACCAAATTTTCTAAATGGATAAATAGATCTAAAAACTATTCCTATTGGAATAAAGAACTTTAAAGAAATTAAAGGCATGATTAATAAAATATTTATCATTACAAGAATAGCCATATATGCACTTGCAAGAGAAGAAAATATAGCAAGTGATGCATCTGAAAAATACGAGATTGGATTTATTAGTGCTCCAAATAAACCACTCTTTGCTATTGAACTATCTAACTTGTATTCGAATGAAGAGATTAATGATAATGACGAACCTAATGCACCCATTTTTATAGCTGCACTAACTATATAATCTTTAACCGAAGATAAATAATTATAAGATGCGATATAAGGCGGGTCATTCAAATTAAATATTGAAGAAATAATATCGCTGCACATAAATGTCTCAACTATAAATACTAAAAATATTATAATAACAAAAGTGAAAAAGAATTGAAACAATTCCTCTTTGGCCCTATTTATAAATGAAGAATCGATAACTGATCCATAAAGATACAAAGCTGCAATAAAAACTGCACTCAATAGTAATCCTATTGCTGACAAAATTCTCCAATCATCACTATTGAGTGTAAATTCACATGCTTCATTATTCAAATCTTCTATTTTCTTAGCTTTTTCTATTTGTATTGGTTGGGCAAAGATAGACGCAACTAATAATAGAAATAAAATGATGAACAATTTTTTACTTTTTATTAAATCTATTTCTCTCACATCATCACACTCTATGATTGCTCATTGCGATCTATATTATTTATTATAGATTTTATACATAATTGCTAGTTGAATTAAAGTTACAAATTATTACTTATAAATATTTAATTAAATCTCCAAACGATACATCTGCACCTAGCAATGAACCCAATTCTCTTGCTATAACAATTGTTATTGTAAAATCTATAATCGGTATTAATGTAAACAATATAAATGCAAATGCCGCTTCTGTAAATATTATAAATACAAAATTAAAAACATATTTGAAAGCAGAAAATGTTACTATAGTAATATTATTTGAAGATTTTTGCAAACATTCTAAAAAACCACTTGAAAACACATCTCTAACTTTACATCCTTCTATATCAGTTTGCTTATCTATTCTTGCGCCTAAAATATCTCTCCAACTTTTATTCCCTGATAATCCTTCATTAAGTACTGCGTTTACTATATTTTGATTTAATAAATAAGTCAATGGAAATATAATATATAATGAGATAGCAAGAACTATCAAAAGATTTGCAACTCTTCTACTAAAGTTGAATATTCTAAAGAATAAACCCAATGGAAGAATAAAAACAAACGCGACATTTTCTACAAACTCTAAGAAATAGATTTGCATTGAATTGAGAGCATAAACCACTCCAAATCCACTTATAGCTATATCTATTATTTTTGTAATGGGATCAAAAAATGCATCTATAACTCCTCCAATGTCTATAGATACCACACTAAATACTGAAACAAACTTTGAAATAAGGTTGCTAATATCTGGAAGTGATGAAACACTCATACTAGTTGCTATTTTTCCTCCGCCCAAAACTGTTTTTTCTGAGATTAGTCCACCCATAATAAATGTAAGATATGATCTTACAGAATAAAGGTAATTCTTTGCATTTTCAATTGCTGGATTGGCTGCATTTGGTGAAGAAAGGTTGTATGCTTCAAAAATTATGCTTTCTATTTTTAAAATTCCAAATATTAAGAAAACTATAAAGGAAAATACTATTATTTGATATAGTTCATTATTTGCCCAAGCACTAAGTTCTTTCACACCAAATGCTTTTGATAACATAAGACCTAACGCTATAAATATTAGAGATAGAATTATTGCTGCCAAAACTGTTAATTCCCAGGGTACAGATCTTAGTGTTGGAATGTTTGTTTGCGGAACTTCTGCTACCAAAATCGGTAAAAGAAATAAAATGAATACAATAATTTTATTTATATCCATATTCTCACTACATATACTCTTTTTCTATCCCAATTAATTAAATTAACTTAGACAATCCTGCTATATCTATATCTCCACCAAGGAATGAAGAAAATTCCTTTATGAATACTAATAGTGAATAAATTGAAATTATAAATGGAACAAACATCCACATGGATAAGAAAGCCATATTATCTAGAAAACCGTTAGGAAGAATTGAACTAAAGAAAATATAAGATATAAAGTCAGTACTAACCTCCTGTCCTCCTATATTTCCTTTAATATTTACAATCATGTTGAATAAATTTATTGAAAATTGAGCAACTTTTTTCGCTGAATCGATTATATTTGTGTAGCTAGATTTGCTTGAAAGCCATTCAACCTGATTTTCTTGAATACCTGAATCTAAACTTGGAAGATGAGTGACAAATCCGCTATCATCAGATAAATATATTACATTAGAATTTGGATTTGGTGAAACAATTGAAAAAGAAAGCAATAGCAAGAAAGGATAAACAAAAAACGAACCAATTGCTATGCTTAATAATAAACCACCTACACCTCTTAATAAAGATATGGAACGAAGTGCTATCCCTGCAATCAAAAACATTGGAAATATTGCGACTGAAGTGAATATTAGGAAAAGTTGATTTACTTTTATTAGTATAAGTAGATTCGTTCCAAAAGTAATGAAGTTTTTATAGATATCTAATATGGGAGTTAATCCGGAAAAAGGAGAAACCTGAAAACCCAATAATTGCATCTTTAAAGATGAAATCACACTAAGCCAACCTATAGTACTAATCTTGTTTCCTAAATAGAAACGAATAATGTCATAATATTGACCTAATAATGAATTAGCCACCTCTATATGACAATATCCTTGCTTACATTCTTTTTGAACATATTCGAATCTTACTCCGCTTTGCGATCTTATTGATTCTGCAGTTATTTCTAATGTGTTAAATGTACAGCTATCACCACTGCATTGAAAATCTAGATTAGGTACAATTAAAGGAATTAGATTTAATGTGATATTATTAATTATAGCTAGAAATATGAATAAAGACCCTACTATAAGAGCTGATGCAAAAACCTGATATATCTCATTTTGAGCCCATTTCTTAAAATTATCGTTGTCTAAGGCTCTTGCAACCATGTATATTAGAGAAATGAGTACAAGAGTAATAAATAAGATTAAAACTGCAATAGGAATCCACCATTCAAATAATATTTCAAACACCATTTAATCACATCAAATTATCTTATTTTATTTCGGAAAGAAACGTCGCGAATGAAGATATAAATGCGATTGTTATAGTAAGATTAAGTGCTGGAAGCACAAGTGCTTGAGGGAATAATAATGAAAATTCATCAAAATACTTAAATATATTGATGATGTCAGATGACAACTTAAATGTTTCAATTGGATTAACTTGAACTGAAACTAGTTCATCAAAGCCAGGTTCGATTATCTTATATACAGAATAATTCATAACATACATAAGTGGAAATACAACATAAAGGCCGAATGCAAAAGCTATCAAATAAGAACCTCCTTTTCTTAACCCTGGAACTGCTCTTAAAATCATTCCTATTGGAAGTATTAAAGTCAAAGCAAACGCCTCTGCTAACTGGATGAACACCATCTGTGCCTGTAAACTTCCTATTAATATTTGAAATATTCCTGTAAATATACCAAGCATCTTACTAAGTGGTTTCAATATGGCTGCTGGCTTGACCTTTACCTCTGCTTGTTCTAACAATTTAGAAGATTTACCTACTTTGAACTTGCTTTCAACAGAAGATATTGAATCCAAAATAAGAGAAGAAGTCCAAACTCTTTGTATGGCTGGTATTCCTTTCTTATAAATAAGTGTATTAAGGTAATCATATGATGCTGAAAATTGATCCCCATAACCTATTACATCTTTAACTACATATGGAGTAACTTGACATACAATTGAAGAAAGGCCAGCGACACCTATTACTATTAAAAATGAAATGAAAAATTCTGAGAGTTCTTTCTTTGCCAAAGACTCGAGCTCACTTTTTGTAAGTATTCTTCCTAAAGCATAAAGAAAAGCGATCAATGAGATTGCAAGTGCTGACGCTGCCCCTATATATGTCCATACATCAAATACAGCTTGACAAGTACTTACAACCATTAAATCCCTCATACTCAAATCAATCTACCTAATTCAATTATCTTTGTTTCTCCACCTAATGTCGTTGATATAGATCTAAATGTAGAGATTGTCACAAATATAATTACTATAAAAACAAATATCGTAAATACATATGGGAATAGGATATTTGGAAGCACATCTGTTAAGCCATAAAATGCCATTCCTGCAGCATATGGAGTAGCAAGATAATTTGTTACAGTATAACCAGTTATCTGACTAACTGCTCTTGCTGCGCCTTCTATTCCTCCAATACTTGCAGTTACAGCTAGATTCAAATATGAAATGTCATTAATTGGTGATTCCCCTGCTGTTCCCTTTAACTTGCACCATAAACTCGACCACAAGTTTTCTTGACATGGATCTCCTAAATAAAATCTAACCTCTTCTGAAACAATTCTCACTTCACTCTCTCTTATTTGCTTAGTAACTAATATTATTGAATGAACATTATTGTTTGGAAATATGTTTTCATTATTTAATAAATATTCAATACTTCCAGATGAATTGATCTCTCCTTTCTGAATCTTTCTATAACACTTTGAAATCTCCATTGTTTCCTCTCTACATGGCTCATCTGGACCTGGACATAGTGGATAGGTTGTTTTTTCAGTAATTTTCCAATACATATAACCTTCTGGAGGAGGTTCTGGATTTTGAGAATTTCTTGATTCATAAATTAAACCTACTTCATTACATGAAACATCTCCCCAAATTGAGTAATTTAAAGGTGTGAAAACCTCCCAAAGAAATCTATCTGACTGATTTAAATAATATCTTCCTGCATCTGGTAAAAGCCTGAAGAATGGGATTGAAACTCTTTCAAGCCTATAATCTAATTGTCCTATAGACATTGCAGCTTTTGTATCCTCATACATCTTAGATGCAAATGCTAATGTCAATGGATATACTATAAATAATGTTAGTGACAATGCAATTAAAGTTGAGCCTGCTTTTCTAGTAAGTGGAAATGCACGAAGAAGAACCCCTGTTGGAAGGATAACTGGAAGCGCTGTATATTGTATGAAAAATAGAAGCTCCTTCTGTACAAAGAATGCTAATAGGAATGGCACTAATCCAGATAGAATATTTGAAATAATGTCTGCGATCATGCTGAATGGTGCACCTAGACTTAATCCTAATTTAAGACCTGTGACTGCTTTTGCAAGATTGGCTATTCCAAAACCACCAAGACCACCAAATATCGCACCAACTCCACCTGTCGTGAGTCCGACAATTGACCCGACCATCGTTAGAAGCCAGGATAGTATTTTTGATAGATCTATCGAAAGTGTGCTTGCCCCAGTATAAACTATATTAAGTCCAAAAAGATAACTGTATGCATATGTCAGATCATCCTCAACCTTATCTAAAAAACTTTTTGCCAAAAAGAAAGGATCACTGCCTGCATAGGCGATTGTTATCGATGTAATTGTCATAAGCAATGGAACTGTTAAAACTAAAATTAATGCAGTAACTATAAATTCACTTAATTCTTTTCTTGCCCATCCTTTCAATTCATTAGACTGGAACGCAGAAGAGAGCATCCAAGCCAAAGCACTTAAAGCTGCGGATAGAAGGAGTGCTATAATTGAAGTTGCAAACCAATCAGTGGTAAAAACCGTCCTTATTGATTGATCAATCATTTCCTGCAAAGTTATTACCATTATATCACATATTAAGTGCTATTGATAATTACATTTTATACATTAGTAAAATAGAATTAAATTAATTTCTATTTATATGTAAAAGTAGAAATAAACAGGATTGCGAGAAAGTATTAAAAATTAAATGGAATATTAAATTAAGGTGAACATATGGCTGGAATGTACAAAATAAAAAGAGATGTAAAAAAAGATGCAAAAAAAGAGGTTAGAAAAAGACTCGATATTCTGAAGTCAGTTCTCACATTAATTAAAGGAAAGATAACCCCTGCTGAATATACACATGTGAAAAGATTGATGGCAGATGGAGTTGAAAGAGATGTGGTATTTGTACAAGGTTTATCAACAGGAATAGAATTAGCTGCATTAAATGCAGATGATATAAAGATTATAATAAAAATATTCAAGAATGCAAAGAATAGAGGAAAGGATGGTAAACCTATCTTTGAAGATAAAGAAATAAAAACAATTGATGAGATATTAGAACATAGATTTCCTTTAATTACTAGAAGGAAAATGATTGCTATAATAAAAAGAGCAGATAATCTTCTCATTGATAGTTTAATAGGAACACTGGAAAAATTGGTTAAATAATATTATTTTATTTTTGAGAAATCAATAAATCTATTTTTTTCTGCTTCTTTATCTCTTGACAAAAGAACAACTCTGGAATCTTTGTGCTCATCTGTTACTATATAACTTGTTTCTTTTGCTAATTTTTCTGCAAACTCTCTTATCTCTTCCATATACGGCATACCTGGCAAACCTATTCTTCTTCTTGAGAACCCAACCGCCATGTATGCCTTTACCTCTACGTAATGAGGTTGTGCGATCTTTATCAATTCTGCATATTTTTCAGGATATTTTAGATTTAGTCCTTTTATTAAAGTCATCCTTATAACTGTTCTCGTATATTTTCCTGCCTCTTTTAACAATTTCAAAGATGTAAGATATCTATCCCATCCATCTTTATTCTTAGGTCTCATAATCTTTTCAAAACTCTCCTTATCATATCCGCCCATTGAAAGATATAACTGTGTTGGGAAATATTTCTCATCAACCATTTTCTTAATTGCGCCCGGAACGCTTCCTGCAGTTACAATAAAAGTACTCATTCCTCTTTTATGGAACTCAGAAAGAAGATCTTTTAACTTTGGATAGGATATGGGTTCACCAAGCACGCTTAATGCAACATGTTTAGGATTTTGTGCTTCTTTCCAAAGCTCTTTGTTTACATTATAGTGTCCTCCAATTCCAGAAAGCAGTTTTCGCTGTGCCTCAATCATCTGATCTATTATCTCTTTAGGCTCATCCCATTTATCTATTTTATCTAAAGATATTGAATCTGTATCTGCTTCAACTTCGCTTGGTTGGGCCCTCCAGCAGAATATGCATTGATTAAAACAGAAAGGAGTGGTTGTACATTGCAAGCATTGATTGCTTCTTATTCCATAAAACTTATTCTTATAGCACCATTGATTTTTTGTCATTGAAGACTGGGTGTAATGGCATATCTTTACGAGTGAATGTGTTCCTGCAAATCTGTATTTCTGCTTTTTGAGTAACGACTTTAGTTTGTCTGAAATCATAATAATCACTAGAATGAGCAAGAATAATAAGATTAGTGTATTCAAATTTAAATAATTATCTGCAGAAAAAGATGTATGCATGAAATTATAATCAAATCTGAAAGAAAAAATGAAATAATAAATATAACTAAAGAAGTAGAAGAAATTGTAAAGAAGGAATCAAAAGAAAAGAAGATAGATGAAGGAATTTGTCTTGTTTATGTCCCACATGCAACTGCAGCATTAACCATCAATGAAAATTGGGATCCTTCTGTATGTGATGATTTTATTGATTTTTTATCTAAAATCATCCCAGAAGGAAAGTGGAGACATGATAAAGTAGATGGAAATGGGGCTGCACATATAAAATCTGCAATTATAGGTCCTAGTGTTACTATACCTTTCAAAAATGGTAAACTTCTTTTAGGAACATGGCAGGGTATAATGCTGTGTGAATTTGATGGACCTAGAGAAAGAAAAGTTATAGTACTCTGCAAATAATTTATAGAATTATGATTTTATTCTCTCTTTAAGTATTTTATATGCTTTTCTAAGCAGGTTCTTGTTTGTATCGTGAGTAAGAAGTCTTAATGCTTCTTTATAGCTTACCCACCTGTATTCATCGTGTTCAAGGACGGCGTTTCCTTTTATAGATACAGGGCCGTTATATTCAACCAAAAAGGATTGAAATTCCATTTTTGTATATTTGTATTTTTTAACATAATCTTTTGGTGTCTTAAATTCAAGCTTAAAGGGTAATGGAATTATAGTTCCTAACTTCTTCTGATCTGCATGAATCTCTTCTCTTAATTCTCTCATTAGATTATGCATTGGTCTTTCTCTTCCAATTCTTCCCCCTTTCAGCATTTCCCATCCATTCCATCTTTTAATTCTATGAAGAAGCAAAAATTCTGGTTCTTTGTCTTTCAGTCTGAAAACTATAGCGCTTATTCCTTTTCTTATTTTTTCCTTACTCTCAACCATAAATAAAGTATTAAAAGAATCTTATTTAAACCTAACTTGATATAATTACTTATGCCAATAACTATTTTCCTTGAAGATGGAAAGTTTAAAGTAAAAAATCCTGAAGACTATGAAGCATTAAGAAGATCTTATTACGGGGAAAAGGGTAAAGGAGAAATAATTATAACACCAGAAGAAGCAATGTATCTAATAGAGGTTAGAAATGCTGTTTGCATAGAGAATGGAAAGGAAATCAGTTTCTCGCAGATAGCAGATAGGTTCAACAAAGAAAAGATGTTTGCAGAATACATGACATTCCGTGATTGGAGAGAAAGGGGACTAATCATTAAAAAATACAAGAAAGAAGGCAAATATGAGAAAAATCCCACTGTAAAATATCCAAGCAAGGAAACAAAATTCCCAAAAATTCAGGCTGAAGCAATATTCTTCAAAGACGATAAAATGGCAATATTGGAAAATGAAGAGATTGGGAAAGAGCTCTATAATAATTACTGGATAGGGCAGTATGGTTCATACAAAGCAGAAGGAAGAGGAAAGTTTCTAAAGTTAGACAAGTTTGAGACATATTTCCTTGTTAAGAATTGTGGACTGAAGCTGATTAATTTAACTGAAAAGGAATTGGAAAAAATATTGAAGGAAGAAAATGATTTCGAATCAATGTATAACGTTTATGAAGATTGGAGAATGAATGGATTTGTAGTTAAGACAGGATTCAAGTTCGGAACTCATTTTAGGATATATTTCCCTGGTGCATTACCGGGAAAAGGGAAAGATTGGACTCATTCAAAGCATGTTCTCCATGTATTTCCAAGAGAAAAAAGAATGATAATTGCTGAGTGGGCAAGGGCAATAAGAGTTGCACATGGAGTAAGAAAAACCTTCATACTTGCAATACCTGGAAAGAAAACAAAATTAGAAAAAGGAATGATAAGTTTCTTATTATACCATAGAAAGAATAATAATATTGAAACACCTGAAAAAGATAGTCCCTCCTTTGCGCTTGTACCTCTTAGCGAGGATGAAATGATCGGAGGGAATGAACTCGCATCTGCGATAGAAGAAGCAAAGGAGATTGGATTAGATGTCATGCTTGGAATAGTAGATAGAGAAACTTCTGTCACCTATTATAGAGTTAAAAGAATTAACTTGCCTAAAAGCAAGTATGAATACTATGAAATAGAATGGGTACAGCCATAAATTAATATTAAGTGATAAGATGAACATTGGAGAAGGAATAAGAAAAGCACTTGCAAAGATAACTGGAAAAGCGATAATAGATGAGAGTGCTGTCAAGTCAATGATAAAAGAGATACAAAGAGCGCTTATACTTTCAGATGTGAATATAGAGTTAGTGTACAAGCTTTCAAAGCAGATAGAAAATCGTTCTCTTCATGAAAAACCTCCTGCTGGAAGAAGCATGAGCGAACACATCCATGCAATTGTTTACGAAGAACTTACAAAGATTATGGGGGAAGGAAGAAAGCTCGAACTAAAACCTCAAAAGATAATGATGTGTGGATTGTTCGGGTCGGGAAAAACTACGCAGATAGGAAAGGTTGCTTATTATTTGAAGCAGAGAGGAATGAGTGTTGGTGTGATTGCTGCAGATATGATGAGACCTGCGGCATATGAACAGCTTGAACAGCTTTCAAAGCAGGTAGGCTGCAACTTTTATGGAAGAAAGGGGGAAGGTGTCAAGGCTAAGGATGTTGTCAAAGAAGGCCTAGAAAAGCTAAAGAATGATGTTATAATAATAGATACATCTGGAAGAGATGCGCTTGATGACGAATTAATAGCTGAATTAAGAGAAATAAATGAAATTGCAAAACCTGATGAGAGGATACTTGTAATATCTGCTGACATAGGACAGGTTGCAAAGAAACAGGCTGAAGAATTCAATAATGCAGTTGGACTAACTGGAGTTATAATAACAAAAATGGATGGAAGCGGAAAGGGTGGTGGAGCGCTTACAGCGTGCGCAACTGCTGGCGTGAAAGTTATATTCATAGGTGTGGGAGAAAAAATAGGAGACATAGAGGAATTCAACCCATCTAAATTTGTAGGAAGGCTTTTAGGTGTGCCTGACTTCGAGGCTTTGATTGAAAAAATTAAAGCTGCAGTACCTGAAGGCATGGAAGAAATTCCAGAAGAATTTACTATTGAAACTTTCTACAAGCAATTAAAAGCTGCAAGAAATATGGGGCCTTTAAAAGGACTATTTGAGACGATAGGGATAGTTAATGTACCTAAAGAAGTTCTTGAACAGGGAGAGCAAAAAATGAACCAATATGAATCAATTATAGATTCAATGACCAAAGCTGAAAGGAAGAATCCAGATCTAGTTAGAAAAAGTCCTTCAAGAATAGAAAGAATTTCAAAAGGTTCAGGTGTACCTGCTTCTGTTGTAAAGGAATTTATAACACAATTTGGCAAGATGAAAAAAATGTATGAACAGTTACAGAAGAATAAAGGTATGCAAAGAAACCTACAAAGACTATTCAAAGAAAAAGGATTCGGTTTCTAATTAACTAAGATACTTTTAATTGCTGTTGAATATTTTTACTCTTCAAGTATTTTGCTAATTCAATATATAGGAATCCAACTAAAGACAATGATATTATCGCAACTAATTCTAATATTGTAAGTGATTTTGTACCAAATAATATCTGCATAGGTTCAAAATATAAAATTAACATTTGAAGAATAAGCGCTGCTAGTGCAGCCACTAATAAATATCTATTTTTAAGAATCTCTTTTCCTACTGGTTTTTCTAGAGACCTACAAGCAAAAGATTGAAACAACTCGAAAAATACAACTAATGTGAATACTACAGTCTGTGCTCTTATAAGATCATTTGATGATTCTAGAATATAAATAAATGATGCAAGTGAAAAGAATGTTAATATAATAGGATAGTGAATCAGATATATTTCCAAACCACTAGTTATATCCTCTTTTGGTGATCTTGGTTTTCTATTCATGACCTCTTTAGAAATTGGATCAACAGAAAGAGCCAATGCTGGCAGACCATCTGTTACCAAATTTATCCATAATATCTGTATTGCAACCAAAGGTAGAGGAAGGCCCATAAGTATTGCTAAAAAGATTATAAAAACTTCGGCTATATTCCCTGAAAGTAGAAATGCAATTGTCTTTCTTATATTTTCGTAAATTCCTCTTCCTTGTTCTACAGCGTTAACAATAGTTGCAAAGTTGTCATCTGAAATAACAAGATCAGCAACCTCTCTGGTTACATCAGTTCCAGTCTGTCCCATTGCTACTCCAACATCTGCAGCCTTCAAAGCTGGAGCGTCATTTATTCCATCTCCAGTCATTGCCACTATTTCTCCGTTTTCTTTGAGTATCTTCGTTATCCTAACCTTATGCTCTGGAGATGCCCTTGCAAATATTTTTATTTTAGATATCAACCTCTTCAATTCTGTATCGCTTATATTATCTAACTCTGTACCAGTGATTGCAATCCCCTTATCCATAATACCTAATTCTTTCCCTATCGCAATTGCAGTCTCCTTATGATCGCCTGTTATCATTATTACATCTATTCCTGCTTTCTTACAGGTTGCTATTGCATGTTTAACTTCAGGCCTCGGTGGGTCTATCATAGCTTGAATGCCAAGGAAAACGAGATTGTCTTCTACTATTTTGTTAGAAGATGTAATCTTCATTGCAAATGCCAAAACTCTGAAGCTTGATGATGCATATTCTCTTTCCTTATTTAATATCATCTTCTTATGCTGATTTGTCAACTTTACTATTTTTCCTTCTTTCATTATATATGTGCATCTTTCAAGCACCTTTTCAGTCGCGCCTTTTGTCCATATTACGTTCTTTGACTTATCATACTTATAGAGTACAGACATCATTTTTCTTTCTGAGTCGAATTGGATCTCATCCAGCCTGTTTTTTTCTGATCTGTCATCTTCTAATCCTGCTTTATGTGCAGATAAAAGTAATGCGATTTCAGTTGGATCCCCTACTGGCTCACCGTTTATAAATGCATTATTGCAGTAAAGACCTGATTTTAAAGTTAGTTTTAATTCTTCTGGAAGCTTATCTATCTCTTTGCCTTTGAACAAGATCTTTCCTTCTTTCTTGTATCCCTCACCTGTAACACTATACTCTTTACCAATATTCCATATTCTCTTTACTGTCATTTCATTTACAGTTAAAGTACCTGTCTTATCCGTACATATAACTGTAACACTTCCCAATCCCTCAACTGCAGTTAGTTTTCTTACAATTGCCTTATGTTTGGCCATTGTAGCCACTCCTAGAGACAATGCTATTGTTATAGATGCAAGTAATCCCTCAGGAACCGCCGCAACAGCTAGAGAAATAGCAGTTATTGCAATCGTTATAAATTCGATTCCATTTATTAAACCTAAAATAAAAACTGTGAAACAAATAAAAAGAAAAACCTTGCCTATAAACTTTCCAAATTCATCAAGTTTTCTTTGTAGCGGAGTTGTTTCTTCTCCTTGTTGTATAGAAAGTGCTATCTTTCCAAACTCAGTATTCATTCCTGTTGAAACAACAACCGCTTCACATCTTCCATATACTACAGATGTACCCATGAATAACATATTGGATTGATTTTGAATTGGTTGCGGAGATTTCATTTGTTCTGAAGATTTGGGAACTGGAATAGATTCACCAGTAAGAACTGATTCGTCTACTTTCAGATTTATTTGGCTTATTATTCTACAATCAGCAGGTACTTTATCTCCCGTATCTAAAATTACGATATCTCCAGGAACAAGCTCCCTTGAAGATATGCTTTTTACCTCTTTATCTCTTAGTACCTTAACAACAGGCACTGTAAGCTTTTTTAAGGCTGTTATCGCTTCCTCTGCTTTCTTTGTTTGAATAAAGCCTAAAAATGCGTTAAGGAAAATTATTAGTAATATTAGTATTCCATCTATATATTCTCCGAATGCAAAGGAGAGTATCACTGCTACTATAAGAATTATAATAAGGAAGCTTTTAAATTGGTCTATAAAAATTTCAATGTCTGTTTTTTTCCTTTTTTCTTGTATTTCATTATATCCATATTTTGAGAGTCTTGCCTTTGCTTCAGAAGAAGTTAGTCCTTCTCTAGATGTATTCAAAATATCTAGTGTTTGATTAACTGAAAGTAGATGAAATGCTTCAGGCATAAAAATAATTATTTAGCAATCTATAAAAAAGGATACTTTTAAGATAAAAATCGAGTAAAAAAGATTTAAAAATAGTACAAGATAAAAAAAATCTTTATAAATGTAATTAGACATATTTTATAGATGAGCGACACTATTACTCAACAAATACAGGAACTTGAAGCAGAAAAAAAATCGAAGCTTGAAAATGTTAAAAAGCTTAGTGAGGAGATCAGAACCCTAGCTAACGAAATAGAAAAAATCAGAAAAACAAGTGGTTTGGGTTCTGCGGATGAAGAAAAAAGAATAATCAAGCAGATAAACCAGCTAGACTTTAAGATCTCAACAGCTAAAAACATGCCGCTAAAAGTTGAGAAGGAAATAGCTAAGAAAATACATAACTTAGAGTCACGTTTGAAGAAGATAAGAGAACTCAAACAGAAAATGGGAATTCTGAAAGAAATGGAAGGCAAGATCTCTCAACTAAAAAATGAAAGAGAAAAAATTAAAAAAGAAATAGACAGCATAAACGAAGAAATAGATGCGCTTAAAGAAGAAAAAAGGATGGCATCAAGAAAGAAAATAAGAGAAGCGGCCATTGAACAATTCTCTTTAGGAGATATTGCAGCTATAAAAAGAAAGAAATAACAGCTCAATTCTTAATTTTCTTCTTCCTTTCTTAATTTAGGTAGTGATATGAGTAAAATAAGAGCGATTCTTATTGATGTTGATGTTGTAACTAAAAATAACAGAAGCATAATAAGATTAATTCTAAAAAGAAAAAAAATGTTTAGACTCTATGATAAAGATTTCTATCCCTATTTTTACATAGAAACTGAACAAGAGATTAAAAGAGGGATTTATAATGGAATAGAAATAATAGATGTTAAAGAGGTAAAAAAACGAATAGGAAGAGAGGAAAGAACATTAAAGAAAATAATTTGTAATGATCCTAAAGAAATACCAGTTCTTGCCAAAATGTTTGGTGAAATAGGAAAAGTCTATGAAAAAGATATCAAATTTAATAAAAGATACTTAATTGATAAAGATCTAAAACCTATGAATACAGTGGAAATAGAATATGAAGGTAAATATGTAAAAAGTATAAAAGATATTGGAAACATAATTGATGTCAATTCATTGAAGACTCTAACTTTTGATATAGAAGTATATAATCCACATGGAATACCTAGAGAAGATGAAGATCCAGCCATAATCATAAGCTATGCCAATGATGAAACAGCTGGAGCAATCACTTGGAAAAATGGAAAAACTGAAAACGTTTCTATTGTGAAAGATGAAAAGGAGATGATTGAAAAATTCTGTGATTTAATTGAAGAGAAAGACATTGATATTCTTGCGGGATATAATTCCTCTGTTTTTGACATCCCTTATCTTCAAGCTAGAGCTAAAGAACTTGGTACAAAATTGGGTTTAGGTAGAGGAAGAAGTGAACCAAAGATAAAAAGAATTGGAATGACAACACATACTAAACTTGAAGGTAGAGTACATTCTGATGTTTATTATCTAGTAAGAATTCTTGCTGCTGCTCAGGCTATCAAGCTTGAGCGACATACTCTTGAAGAGGTTTACAAAGAGTTAGTTGGCGGAGAAGATTGGAAAGTTGATATGTTTTCTATATATAAAATGTGGGATGATGAAAATAAAAGAAAAGAATTATTAGAATATGCTATAAAAGATGCAAAGGCGGCATATGAGATTTTCAAGAAACTTTATCCATTAGAAGTGGAGTTGGCTAGACTTACTAAGATAACCCTTCCCAACATAAGCGGTTCTACAACAGGACAGATGGTCGAATCCTTACTTATGGATGAAAGTTATAAAAGAGGATATCTTATACCTCAAAAGCCAAGCTGGGCTCAAGATTTTTCAAAGCCAATACAAGGAGCTTATGTAAAGCTTCCATCTCCTGGAATATATGAAAGAATTGCTGTGTTTGATTTCAGAAGTTTGTATCCTTCTATAATAACCTCTCACAATATTGATCCTTATACTATTAACTGTGGTCATGAAGAATGCAAGAATGGGAGAAATAAGGCTCCAAATGGATTTTACTTCTGCGAAAAGGAAAAAGGTTTGGTTCCTTCTGCCATACTTCATCTTTTAGAACTTAGAAAGAAAATAAAGAAAGAACTTAAGGAGGCACAAAAATCTGGAAATGAAAAGGAGGTTAGTACACTCAATGCTAGAGTGGCTGCTCTAAAGATTGTATTGAATACTGTATATGGAATGCTTAATTATCCAAAATCAAGATGGTATTCAAGAGAATGTGCAGAATCAATAACTGCATTCGGAAGGAATTACATTCAAGAGGTAGGAAGAAGAGCTGAAGAAAAAGGATTTAAGGTTCTTTACAGTGACACAGACAGCATATTCCTTCTCCTTGGAAATAAGACAGAAGAAGATGCCATCAATTTTATGGAAGAAATAAATAAGATGCTTCCTGAAACCATGGAGTTAGAATTAGAAAATATCTATAAAAGAGGAGTTTTTGTATCTAAGAAGCAAGAGAAAGAAACAGGGGCAAAAAAGAAATATGCATTAGTTACAGAGGATGGCAAAATCAAGATAAGGGGATTTGAGCTTGTAAGGAGAGATTGGTCTAAGATAGCAAGAGAAACGCAGAGAAAGGTTTTGGAGGCAATACTGATAGATGGCAGTAAGGAAAAGGCCCTTTCCATAGTGAAGGAAGTTGTTGAAAAACTAAACAAAGGCAACGTGTCAAAAGATGATTTGATTATTTATACACAACTTAGGAAAGAAGAATATGAAGTTCTTTCCCCAGAAATTTCAGCTGTTGAAAAGGCAAGAAAGAGAGGAATTGAAATAAAGCCAGGATCTATTATAGGATATATAATAACTAAAAAGGGAAATAGTATATCTGAAAAGGCGGAAATAGCTGAATTTGCTAACGATTATGATGCTGAATATTATATTCATAATCAAGTGCTTCCTGCTGTGATGAAAATAATTGGTGAGTTAGGTTACAGTGAGGAGGATATAATATTTGAAGGGAAACAATCTTCTCTTTCAGATTGGATGTGATTAAAAAGGTGAATAAATGGATGAATTTTATGAAGAATATAGTGAGGAAGATAAGATAAAAAATACTATCGAGGCTGGAAAGATTGCAGAAAAAATAAGAGATTCTATTAAAATAAAAGAAGGGGATTCGATACTGAAGCTATGCGATTCACTTGAAAAGAAAATGGAGGAGATGGGTGGAGGATATGCTTTTCCAGTAAACATCTCAATAAACGAAATAACAGCGCATGATACTGCATCTGTGAATGATGATAGAGTATTTACAAAGGATGATTTAGTAAAGATAGATATAGGTGTTCAGAAAGAAGGCTTCATTGCAGATGGCTCAATCACAATAGACCTAAGTGGAGAACATGGAAAGATGATTGATGCAACAAAAGAAGCGTTGGAAAACGCAGTATCAAAAATAAAGGCTGGAATATCCACATCGGAAATAGGAAAAGAAATTGAAAACACTTTGAAGAAAAAAGGATTTAAACCTATAGATAATTTGACTGGCCATGGCCTTGATAGATATATAATTCATTGTGATCCGATAATACCAAATTTCGAAACAAAGAAAGGAGCAATATTAAATGAAGGGGACATCGTCGCAATAGAGCCTTTCGTAACCTATAGTAATGCAGCAGGGCATGTAAGTGAAATGGACAGGTGTGAAATATTCAGCGCGCATAGTTTCGAGGCTACTAGAAATCGTGAAGCTAGAAAAATGATGGAAAAGATTGTAAGGGAGAGAAAAACAATGCCATTTGCTGAAAGACACTATGTAAAAACACAGGTTGAAAAAATTGCGTTAATGGAGCTTGTTAGAAATGGTTCTTTAATGGCCTATCCAGTTCTAAGGGAAGTAAGCAAAAGTAAGGTCGCTCAGTTTGAGCATACAGTTGTGGTAGGAAAGGATTCTGCAGATATTGTATTCTAACTTCTTAAACTGTCTTAAACCGCAATTGTTTGGATTGATTCTACGTAAACATCAAAGGTTTAAAAAACCAACCAGCAATATATAGATATGGCAAAAATTGTAGAGGTTGCTCCAATTAAACTAAAAAATCCAATATTGATAGAAGGGTTCCCAGGAGTTGGGATGATCGGAACAATTGCAGCAATGCATTTGGTTAAGGAATGGGATATGGAATTAGTTGGATACCTAGATTCTGAAGCTTTCCCACCTTTATGTACTATTCATAATGAAGAACCATTACCTGCTGCAAGGATATACCAATCTAAAAAGTACAATGCTCTTGTTTTATTTTCAGAGTTTGTGATACCAATCTCAGCAGTAAGCTCAGTTGCAAATGAAATTGTCTTGTGGGGAGAGGATAAGAAACTCAGTGCAATTATATCATTGGGTGGCGTTGGAATAGATGCTTCAAAGGATGAAGTATTTGGAATCGCATCTACAGAAGGTCTGAAAAATGATCTGAGAGACGCTGGTGTGACTATAGTAAAAGAAGGAGTAACAACTGGTGTGACTGGTTTGATATTAGCGAATGCATATGTGAGAAAATTCCCTGCCGCCGCAATCCTTACATCTAATAGAGGTATGAACATCAATTTAATAGGTGCAGCTAAAGTACTCGATAAACTAAGTGAATTACTACATATAAAAATAGATACAGAAAAGCTAAAGAAAGAAGGAGAAGAAATAGAAGAAAAACTAAAGAAATTGATAAAAGACAGCAAAGAAGCAAAGAAAACATACGAACAGATACAGTCTCCAATGTATAGATAGAATTTTTATTTTCCTGATTGAGATAGTTATAACATAAAGATTAGGACCTACGCACAATGATTACTACAAATATGCAGGGGTGCCCGAGCTTGGTCTAAAGGGTAGGGCTTAGGACCCTATGCGCGTAGGCGCTTCGTGGGTTCAAATCCCACCCCCTGCATTTACTCTCTCTTCATTTTATTCTCAATTCTTTGCAAGGCAATCTTCATCGCTGCATCTCTAGGCTTTATCCCTTCTTTTCTGGATAAAACCAATACTTTCTTTACATTGGATGTTATTTTTTTCTCTACTATTTTGAACATTTCATCTGGTGTTTTTCCTTTGTATTCTGCATAGGAAGAGATCACGCCTCCTGCATTTGCAACAAAATCTGGAATAACTAATATTCCCTTTTTATGTAATATCTCTTCGTATTCTGGTCTGGTAGGGATATTAGAGCCTTCAACTATTATTTTAGCACGGATCTTATCAACATTGTCCTTGTTTATTACATCAGGTACTGCTGCTGTGATTAATACATCTACATCCAATTCAAAAAGATCAGAAGTCTTAAGTATTTTGCCAGGTTTATAATTAATAACACTTCCTGTCACCTTCTTTACTCTTTCTAGTTCCTGAAAATTTATTCCGTCTGGATTATAAAGCGTTCCTTTACTATCACTTATTGCAACGAGCTTTGCTCCTTTTTCTATCATGTGTTTTGCTGCAAAATATCCAACATTTCCAAATCCCTCAACTGCAAATGATGTTTCTTTTACATTCATTCTCTTGAATTCTAATCCTACTAAAGTAGCTTGACAAACTCCAAAGCCGGTTGAGCCATATTCATGTGGAATCCCGCATTTCTTACCGTTCTTTCCAAAACACATATCTTTTGGCTTTCCAGTTGCTGCTTTCCATGAACCATTTGCCTCCACAAACCATCTCATCTCTTCCTCTCCTGTATTGATGTCTGGCCCTGCAACGTATTCTTTTGGACATATGGATTTTATTGCCTTTGAAAAGGCGGTTATGTACTCCTTCTTTCTTTTTGGATCTTTGATTACTTCTGGGGGAGCTAATATACCGGCTTTTGCTCCTCCGAAAGGAAGTCCTGCTAAGGAATTTTTTAAGGTCATAGCTCTTGCAAGCCTGGCAACTTCTTCAATTGTAACTGTTGGAGTCATTCTAATTCCTCCCTTTCCAATACCTAGTACTGTATTGTCTATTACAACCCAACCTTTCATTCCTGTTTTCTTATCTGAAACAATAAGTATTTTTTCTGGACCTAAATTGTCAAAATCTATATTTCCAAGATTCATTTATTCACCTTTGACAATTGAATTCTGTTTTCTACAAAAAGTTAAATAAGCAGTATGTGTGATTCCCGTATTCTGCGGTCTCGTACCTTTTTCTCTTGAAATTATCTCTCTTACTATTACTTCTATCGTAAATGTAATGAAATTGTTTTTTGTAGCTGTAGATACGAATTTAGAAACTTGTTCTGTGTGAGGAAGATAAGCAACTATATATCCATTCTCACTTAGCTTAAAATTAGAATTGAAAATATTTTCTGGATTAGGTAGATCTAGATTAATTACATTTATTTCTTCATCTATTTTCGAGATTTCTTCAAACACAGAACCAAATTTGTGTACAATATTAGTAAGACCTGAACGTTTTATGTTTTTTTCTGAAAATTCATAGAACTCTTTTTTATTTTCATAAGAGTAAACCTTTTTGGCTATGGAAGCAAAGAATACAGTGGCGAATCCGCTTCCGGTACCTGCATCAACAACTATACTTTCTTTATTCATTCCTGTGAATGCGACTATTGCACCTAAATCTTTTGGAAGTATTATTTGTGGTCCTCTTTTTAATTTTTGGAGTTGTGGTGGAAACCTAAAATCATATTCTTTCTTGCGCCTTGCCATAAAATAAATATAATGATAATATTTTAATCCCTTTACTGCTATAATAATAAACAATCATAATAATAAATAATCTGCCTCAGTAGCTCAGGGGTAGAGCGCTACCTTGGTAAGGTAGAGGTCGCGAGTTCGATTCTCGCCTGAGGCTCTACTGATTTCTGATTTTGATTTAAAAAGTAATGAATTCTCTTCCGAAATTAAAAAGAAATATAACTAAAGGAAGTAAAATAATAAAGTAACCAATAAAAGTCCTAAGTCTTCCTTCTTGCATAGCTATAAATATTGAAGATAATAATACATAAATGATAATATAAACTTGAGCTGCATTTGTTGCAACTGTCAATATCTCATTTCTATTCTGTAAAGTTGTAACATCATTGTTTAATGGTTGAATGTTTGATATTAAATTTAAAATTACAGCTAGAATAATAGGAACGAATATACAACCTCCAATAAGAATAGTATATTTCTGCAATGCTAAAGAAGAAGCTTGTTCTTTTTTAAGCATGTTTAACTCAAAAATATCTTCTGCAGTTTCTTTTATTCCTTTGTGAACATCTCTTCCTGTTTTATAACATTGTATAAGAAGTGAAATCACTCTGTCTAGTAAAAGTGAACTGTTCCTATCTTTCATATTAAGAAGTGCGTGGTTTACACTAATTCCGACTTTTATCTGCCTTGATGCCTTTCTAAATTCATCAGATAAAGACTTGTATCCTGCGTTGGCTATGTTTTCTATTATTCTTTCCATTGGAACCCCTAGCTCAAGAGTAGCAGCATACATTAATGCATCTGGAAGATGTTGCTCTATCTCATTTGCTCTAATTTCAATTAGCCATAACAAGATGAAATATATTAATAATGGGAGAAGAAGGAAAAGTAATGAATAGTAATTTATTTCAAAGTAAAATATAATAGTTAGTAAAAATGAAATCAAAAATAAGTAAATTATAAACGTTTTAAACTTTAAATTTATTTTCATATTTTTAAGTTGCTCATCTAGCATTATTTCTTCTTTTTTAGATAGAAATTTTTCTGATAGATTTGAAAGAACTGTGGGTGTTGTAGATTTTATATATACTATTAATAAGATATTTATAAGTGGGAATAAAACAACAAATGTGAACCATATATCATTTGGTGAAGTTTTCATATCTAGATATGTACTTGCTACTACAATGTATGCTAAAAACATTGTTGGTGCTATAGACGAAAATGCTATAAACATAAGACTTAGAAAACTAAGTTTTGCAGAGAACTCTTTAAATTTAAATCTTTGTGCATGAATTAATTCATCTGCACTATGTTTTAATTCCGTTCCATCCATACCTTCTAAATAAACGTGTATTAACTTGACCATTAATTTCTTAACTGTCTGAGAATCTACTCGCTCAGTTACTTGTCTAAGTGCTTCAGGTATTGAAGTACCACTGTCTATCATATTAATTACTTTTTTGAATTCCGCTGAACATTTATAATTAGAGTTTGCTATATTTTCAAGGGCTGTTTCAAATGGTACTTTCATATTTAACTGGATACCAATCGACCTTATTGCAATTGGTAGATCTGATTCTATTTCTAATGCTCTTCGCTTTGCTATATAAGAGGGAAGTTTCTTAAGAATAAGAAAATATGCGGTGGATAGCATAAAAAATATAAGTCCCAAACTTAGGTAATCAAATGAAGTACTTAGAGTGGATATAAAGTATGTAGAGATGGTACTTAAAACGATTGAAAAGAAAAAAGAATAAGTCAGATATTTGGAAGGTGAAATCTCTATATCGGCACGATATAAATCTAATACCATTTCTTTTTCCAATGATTTGAAATATTCTTTAATTATATTTTGAAATCTATTCTCCAAATATTCACCTTAAACTATTCTACATTAATGATAAATGTTAAAGTTGATTGGTTGTATCTTGACTTAACGATAATTTAACATTTGAGAAAAATTTCTCTTGAACCTTAAATACAAAATCATGGAAAGAAGGGGTTTGAAAAGAGGACAAGAATTTTTTCCTGAAATTCAGCTCTTCATTTAACTCATTTTTACTCATACCAAAGCTCGAGGCAATATCTTCATATTTCGAAGATTTAGATGGATCACCCAACATAACGCCTGTTTTTCTATCGATTTGAAATATTTTATTTATCTCTCCTTCTGCGTTCATTTCTACTAATTCTATTCCTTTTCTCTCTTCCCAATATTTTCTTGTATTTGGATCATATCTCATCAATCTTCTTTGGATTACAATAAAATCTATAGATGTCACATCATGTTTTGAAATTCCTAAAGTCAACATTCGCTTAATCAATTCTTCAGAAGACTGAGCATGAAACGTTGCGTAGCTACCTCTCGCCTGACCACTAAGTATAGTTTCTATAAATGCTTCAGTTTCTTCCTTAGTTCTTATTTCACCTACTATTACTCTATCTGGCCTCATTCTTAAACTATCCTCGACAAGACTTTTCATATTAATTTTTAATTCTGGATTAGAAAGAAGATTAATTTTGTGTGGGTGTGGTATATTTATCTCTGGTGTCTCTTCTATTATTAATATTCTATCTGAAAGTGGAACGAATGAGAACATCGCATTTAAAGTGGTTGTTTTTCCACTAGAAGTGTTTCCTGCTATCAATATATTAAAATCAGATTGAAATACTAAAGAAAGAAATGCTATTGCATCTAGAGAATAAATTTTTTTCTGAAATAATTCAACTGGAGTTATTGGATTCGATCTAAATTTTCGTATAGTCATTTCTAAATTAGATATCGGTGGGATAGATGCATGCAATCTTGAACCATCTGGAAGAACCGCATTAATCTTAGGATTTTGATAGGTAATTCTCCTACCAACTTGTCTTGCTATTTTATTAATAACAGAAATAGCGGTTTCTTGATTTCTGAATTTTAAATTTGTTTCGAGCCATCCTTTCTCCGTATGGTAAACATAAACAGGTTTACCTACACCTATAACTGCTATTTCTTCAATATTAGTATCTTGAAGGAATTCTTCAATTCCATTAAAACCATAAATATTATACATTAAATAATTAACAAAATATTTCTCTTGATCCGGATCTAAAGATATGTGATGGTACTTACAATAATCGATAAGAAGTTCTGCTATTTCTTTCCTTACGTTTTTTGAAGAGATATCTTTGTTTTTAGATTCTTCTTTAAATAATTTAGTTATATCGACTATTATCTCCTCCTCTTCCTTAGATATAGGAGGAATAGAGAGTGAATAATCTTTCTTTTCTTTAACTATCTCCCAACCCAACATACCCATCCAATTTTATATAGATAGTTAAAACTTACCTTCCAAACCTTCTTTCTCTCTTTTTAATTTCCTCAATTGCACTATAAAAATCTTTCTTTGTTATGTCTGGCCATAATTTTTTACAAAAATATAATTCTGAATATACTGATTGCCAAGGCATAAAACCGCTTAATCTAACTTCACCACCAGATCTAAATATTATATCAGGATCCCCTAAATGTGGCGCGTAAAGATAATTTGAAAATGTATTTTCATTGACTTCATTAAGTTTGCCTGTTTT
Organism: Candidatus Micrarchaeia archaeon; assembly: GCA_038881595.1. GTDB lineage: Archaea > Micrarchaeota > Micrarchaeia > CABMEP01 > CABMEP01 > DTQF01. The sequence continues at coordinate 168,499 of JAVZPM010000001.1, forward strand.
TGCATCCTTTATCATTTTATTTGCTGCATCAATAAGCTCTTTTCTTCCACCATAATTACAGAATATACCCAGTTTGTATTTCTTGTTTTTCGAAGTTAGTTTATGTATTCTATCAATTTTATCTTTTATTTCTTTAGGAAAAGATGAAAAGTCTCCAACGAAAGTTATACTTATTTCTTTCCTTGCTTTTTCAAAATCTTTTGATGAAAGTAACTCATCTAACATTTTATTGAAAAGATCAAAAAGAGCGTCTACTTCTTCCTTTGACCTTTTCATATTTTCTGTTGAAAGTATCCAAATTGATAGTGTAGTTACATCTAAATCTTTACACCATTCAATTAATTTTTTAAGTTTTTGTATTCCTGCCCAATGTCCTTCCTTTATAGATTTTCCTTTTCTTTTAGCCCATCTTCTATTTCCATCTGGAATTATTGCCAAGTGGATACCGCTCAATTTTTTCACCTTTCTTAATCGTTATTCAACCTTATTTAGATAGGGTATTGATCTTAAAATTTTTTGTGGAACTAAAGCATTGAAAATCTTAGTAATGAAACCTAAAACCTTAAAGCCGAGTATATTAGCAGATATTAAATAAATACTTATTCCAAATAAGATAAACAAAAATAAATTAATAAACGAAGCGCCTGGATCAAAAAATAATCTTAATAGTAATATAGCTCCCGCCATTATTAAAGACGATAGTAATGGGATTTTTATTGGAAATATGAATTTAACTTTTAGAATTTTCTCACTCCATTTAACCATAACTACTAAACCAAATGCCCTTGAGACAACTGAAGCTGTTGCAGCTCCGATGATACCAATGACTGGAATTAAAATTAAGTTTAGGATTATATTTATAACTGATGCTAAGACTGCACACATTCCAATTTGTTTCGTTAGTTTTTTTGCACCTAGATATGAGTTTATCATTCCTGTAATAACGCCGTCAAAAATAAAATAAGATAAAATTATTAAAGGAAATGCTGCGTCCATATATTGAAGACCAAAAAATACATTTACTATTGAATCTGAAAGTAAAGCCAGGCCAAAAACTGCAGGTAAAGATATGAAAAGTAAATATTTTATTGTTTTATTTAAATTTTCGAAAGAATCGTTTCCTTGTGATTCAGATGAAGTGAAATATGGAAAACTAACCTTACTTATTCCACTAAGTAATGAAGAACTAGAAGAGGCGATAGAAACGGCAATTCTATATACACCCACTGAAGTCGTACCTAGGAAGAATCCTAACATTATCGAATCTGTCCACATTGTAAATGTCGCTGCTATCGAAGTTATTCCATAGAAGAACCCAAATGAAAACATATCCTGTAATGAATCCTCGCTTTTACCTGAGAATGAGATTACATTTCTTAGAATATATGACTGAATAAAAGTTGCTATTGCAACAGATATTATATATCCCATTATTGCTCCATCTACACCAAACCCTAAAATCACAAGTCCTGCAGATAGTATTAATCTTAATAATTGATTAATTGTAGAGATAATTGATTCCTCTCTAAACTTTTTAATTCCATCAAGAATTCCTGAAAGAACGACAAAAAGATTATAAAATATAAAATAAATAGAACCTGCTAGAAAATATTTAGCTCCGTTTTGAATATTAAATAAAGATGCTAAATTTTCAGAAAATATGAACATTAAAAACGCGATAAAGAATATAATTGCTAATTTCCATCTTAAAGGTGATGCTAATTTATATTTTAATTCTTTTTTATTTTTATCATACTTTGATGAAAGGTAAACTATATAGTAATTTAAACCTATTTCCGATATAGAAGAAAGAAAAGAAACAACTGCTATTATTGTAGATAATATACCCCAATTTTCTTTATCTAAAAGCCTTGCAAGAATTACAGTTGATATTAGACCTAAAAATAATATAAAAAAAATTCCTGAATAAGCCCAGAATGAAGACTTTATCATTTCATTCATAGATTTTCTTTTATCTGTTTCTGTTTTAAAACCCATAAATAAATTTAGATGGAAAGTAATAAAAGATTAAATAATTTATAAATTAAAATTTAAGGAAAAGAAAAGCTAAAATTCCAGCTACAAGAGTACATATAAAATTCGATGTACTTTTAGTTCCTAATCCTTTTTCTTCAAATACTCCTGCTATTGAATCAGCTAAACTTCCAAGAAAACCAAAGAATCCTATCAATAATATATTCAAAGGATTGAAAGAATATACAAAGTACGCCACAACACCTATTATTAAAGAACCAACGAAAGATAGATATGTTCCTAAAATTGAAATTGCTCCAGAAGTACCTTGCCTTACAGGTTTGAATGTAGCTAATGATATTGGATTCGGGGACAGTACACCTAATTCAGAAGCAAATTTATCTGCCATGGCACCTGCAAAAGCAGAAACATAAGATAATATCCATATAGGATCGTTAGTTATATAATAAAATCCGCATGAAATAAGTGGGAATAGTGAATTTGAAAGTACGTTCTGCCAACTTCTTTCATGTTCATATACTCCTTTCTCTTTCTTTTCTTCATACATATATTTTGTTATCCCAACTCCTATTATCAAAAAAGTTAAAGCTATTATAAGGTTCTGAATCGCAAAAGGACCTGAAAGAATATAAACTAAAAATGCTGCTATTAATACTGAAAATATTCCTATTGCATCAAGTAAAAGTAATCTCATAAAACCACTTTGTATGAATAATCAATTTTTATTTATTCCCTATTCCATCTACAGAGATAATTCCTCTCTCTACTTTAAATTGTTTTCCAGTAAAAAGAGGGATTACATTCATGCATGATTGCATGTGCTCTGTTATTTTATTAACTTTTATCTCGGATTTCCCAGAAGCTAAAGCCATATATATTAAAAGTTGATCTCCCATCCAATCATCTACACAACCTTTTGATTTTATTAACTTGTTTAGATTTTTTGCACAGTTTAAAGCAAGTTTTTCAGCTTTTAAACCTTTTTCACCTAAAACATCATAACCTAATATTGTATTTTCATATTCTGCCCAAAGAGTTATAGAATTACCTGCAGAATGTGATATTTTATTTCTTTTATTTAGAATAATACCTGGAAAGATTTCTCTTATACTTTCTTCTTCTCTATCCATAATATCTTCAGGAAGGTTTGATTGGGAAATAATTCCGTTTATTGATTTTAGATTTATTTTTTTAGTCAATGATAATGGATTAATATTAGATGGTTTTACAAAAAGAATCACTTTTCCTCCACCTTTTGGATACCATCCAAACTCTTCTACAAGTATTTCTGCGTTAACATTCATTTTTCTAATAAGAGGTAAAAATACGTTTTCGAAATAATCAATTGAAGGAGAATGTGAAACATGTGTTCCACCTTTAAAAGATATCTTAGAAGGTCTATCTGCATATAACATTACTGGAAGAATTGATTGCATAAGAAGTGAAATAGAACCTGCTGTTCCTATATCAAATTCATAATACCCACCTATTATTTTATTAGGTTTAAAAAATAGTTCTGTAGAACCTATTACGTTTCCCTGCACTTCTGCTTTTGTAATCAATGAAAGTGAATTTACAGATGTTAGGTGTTGAGGTTGTAAGCCTGGCTTTGGTCTTTTTGCTCTTATATTTTTTATACTAAACGGAATACCTGTAATACAAGAAAGAGCCAATGCGACCCTTAATATCTGACCTCCTCCTTCACCTATAGAGCCGTCTATTATAATCGGATCCATAAATTTCACCTATAGTGAAAAGAAAGAGGCCAGTGCGTTCGCACTGGCGAGGCGACCAATTTGAGGCAGATGTACAAAATTCGATGTACCCTCTATTAGTATAATATCTAAAAGATTTATAAATCTTACTATATTAATCGATTTAATATAAATATTTTTTCTTTTAACCATACTTCCTATACTTCCACTAAAAATTAAAATTAAGAATATAAATAGGCCGACCCTTTCTTCAAGTAAACTTTCTATTTGAAATGTTTTAATAGTTTTAGAAGAAATTTAATTGGGGATCTGATGGATTTTAAAGTTTTAGCACACCTTTCTAAAAAGAAAGGTTGTGGTGGAAAAAGAGTTGAAGAACCTGAAGGATTCATAGTTGAGGAAATTTTTAATGGAAAAAATGTAAAAGAGCTGAATCTTAAAGAAGAGAAAGAAACAGAATATATTACATTTGTATTAAAAAAGAAAAATTATACTACTTATGAAGCACTAAAAACTATATCAGAACGACTTCATATAGAGATAGATAGATTTAGTGTTGCGGGACAAAAGGATAAAAATGCTATAACATATCAATTAGTTTCTTGCTGGAAAGGTAAAGATATTACATCTCAAAAACTTCTTAATGCGATTAAGGGAGAAGAAAATATAGAAATAGTCAAATTATGGAATACAGATTATAAGATCAAGATTGGTGAATTAACTGGAAATAGTTTTACTGTAAGAATTAAAGACGTTGAAAATATAGACAATATTTATGAAATAATGAAAGATAATAAAGATAAAATACCTAATTATTTCGGACCGCAGAGGTTTGGAACTAGATCTACGAATGTTAAAGTTGCAAGATATTTATTATTAAAGAATTATGAAGCTGCAATTAAAAACCTACTTCAAATACCTGAAAATGAAAACATGAATGATGTTGATAATTTGAATAATATTGGTTTATATGAGAAAAAAATCGCTAGATTTCTTAAAGGTAAGACTGAACCTAAAGACTTTATGCGCGCTTTAAAAATCATTCCTCACTCTATCTTAAAATTAATACTTGAATCATACCAATCATATTTATTTAATTTAGAATTAAGTTATAGAATAGAAAACAATTTGCTTGAACCTATGCAAAATGATAAAACTTGTGGCTTTAATAAGTATGGATTTATAGATGTAAATATGCCTGGAAATGAAGTTGTTTGTACTCAATTAATCGGATATGATAGTAAACCAAATAACATAACAAAAGACATATTATGGGAAGAAGGTATAGAAATTGGTGATTTTAAACTTCGTGAACTTTCTAATGTCAGCTTAAAAGGTTCTTGGCGTCCATTACTTGTCAATGTAAAAGATTTAAATATTAAGAAAGATAAAAATGAATACGAATTAAAATTTAAACTAACAAAAGGAGCATACGCGACTAGCGCTTTAAGAGAATTTATGGATATAAAAAGAATATAAGAGGATTAAAATGAATCTTCAATTCAATAGAATAATAGAATATATTATGATGTTCTTAGTTCTTTTTTTTACTACAACAATGTTATTAATATATCTAAAAAACAGAAAAAAAGTTAGAGAAACTGCAAAAAGAACTAAATATGAACCTACGGTGAGTTTCATCATTCCTGCATATAATGAAGAAGAAACTATATTAGATACTATAAAATCTGTTTTGAAATCAGACTATCCAAAAGACAAAATTGAGATTATTGTTGTAAATGATGGATCTACTGATAAAACTGCTGAAGTTGTAAAGACAATTAAAGATAAAAGAGTTAAATTGATAAATAAGAAAAATAGTGGAAAAGCAGATTCTTTAAACAAAGGAATAGAAAAAGCAAAAGGAGAGATTATCGTAACTTTAGACGCTGATTCATATATTGAAAAAGACAGTCTAAGAAAAATGATTTCTTACTTTAAAGATGATGTAGCAGCCGTTACCTCAGCTGTAAAAGTAAAGGAAAGAGAAAATATGACTTTTCTTGAGAAGCTCCAAAGATTGGAATATTTATTTACTATATTTAATAGAAGATTATTTGCTATGATTAATGGAGTTTATGTAACACCTGGTCCGTTTAGTGCTTTCAGAAGAGAAATATTTGATATTGTTGGTGGATTTGACCCTAATAACATAATGGAAGATCAAGAAATCGCATTGAGAATACAGGCTGCAAATTATAAAATAGAGAGCTGTATGGATGCTGTTGTTTATACTGATGTTCCTAAAGACTTCTCTTCATTCATGAAACAAAGAGAAAGATGGCATCGTGGTGGATTTAGAAACGTGCTTAAGTATGCATATACTATAAATCCTAAATATGGTGACTTTGGAGTATTTGTAATGTTTTATAGTGTACTATCTATAATTTTATTAATTGTTGTTTCTTTAGCTGTGGCTACTGCTGTTTCAAAAGGTAATTTTTTAGTTTTTGACAAACTTCTTCTTACGATAGAACCTATTCATATATTATCAGCAATAGTTCTTATTATCACATTAGCATGGACAGTAATTGCACTAAAAGAGATGAAGGAAAATAGAATAAAAAAAAGAGATTTGATAATTTATACTATATTATATTGCTATCTAATAACATTATTTATGTTTATTGCTATATTTAAAGAGCTAAAGGGAGAAAAACAAAGATGGTAAAAGGAAATTGGTGATTTTATGACATTGAAGAAATTAGAAAGAAAGATTAGCTGGGACCTATACTTGACTGCTTTTGTTATATCTTTAGTAATATTTAGCATAGGTGTATGGTTTGGATTACAAATAGAAAAAACTGTTTATGAGCAAATGATTGAAAAAATTACAAATTTAAATAACCATATTATCGCAGTTGGGAATCTATTACTTCTTGAAAATGATAAAAGTTATTGTGAGTACATCAAAAGTGAGATTGCTAAATTTGATGAAGAGACATATGAACTTGGAAAACAGATAGAATTTATGGAAGATAGAAGAGGTATAGATGAAGAAGTTAAAATAAATTATATGGAACTTGAATTTAGAGATTATTTATTAGCTAAAAAAGTAAACCAAATCTGTGGAGAAAAGCAAAATTTAATTTTATACTTTGTAAATAGTGAAACCTGTCAAAAATGTAAAGAACAGGGAGAAATTATAACATCCGCAAGAACTAAAACAAATACTAAAGTATATACTTTTGATCTTTCAATAAACACAAGTTTAGTAAATGCGTTAAAGAAGAGATATGAAATAAGAGATGATTCGTTACCAATAATTATTATAAATGATCAAATTAATTTTGGTTTTATGAATGAAGAAGAGATAATTTCTAAATTGAATTAATTAAGTTACAAAAGGGTTTATGATGAAAGATAGAGTATTAGTAAATATTATGGAAAGAAATAAGCAAACTGTAATAGCTATATGTGATGAATCAGTATTAGGAAAGAAATACATAGAAGGCGAATTGTGCCTTGATTTGATTAAGTATAAAAAATTTTACGAAGGTAAAGTTATAGAAGATGTAAAAGAATTAAAAGAAAAAATTAAATCTGCTTCATCTATAAATATAGTAGGAAAGGAATCGATAAAATTAATGGAAAATCTTGGATTTGACATAAAAAACTGTAAATACATAGGAAAAGAAAAGATACCGCATTTACAGATATATAGATTATAAATTTTTACTTTATTGCTGAAATTATTTTAATAACGTCCCCATTATTCAGAATATGATCTTTTCCTATTCTTATTTTTCTCTTTGCGTCTACTGCATATATGAAATTTTTCGCAAGATCTGTATGTATCTTTGCTGCAAATTGAAGTGCAGTCGTTCCTTTCTTTACTAATATAGCATCTGGCAGAATATTTCCAAAATTATCCGAAAATTTATTTTCATCACTTACAGGATAAACAACTATTAAACCTAAAAAATCAAAAACTGCTTTATTTATTACTTCTTGAACTTTTGTTCCACCGTTTGATTCAATGACTTTTTTTATTTTTTCGAGTGCTTGTCTTTGTTGTTCGTTAGCATTTATTATTTCAAAATGATTTTCGCCAGGAGTATATTTAATAATGTTATTTTTGGCAGCTTTCCTTAAAGCTAGCTCACCATCTGCATAAGTCGGAATTATTAATTTATCTGGAAACTTTTCTTTTAATTTTAGATAATTTTCTCTTGCTCCAGGAATGTCTATTTTGTTTGCTGCGATTATGATAGGCATTGATTCTTTTTTTATTTCTCTACAAAATTCAAGTATTTGATTATCGCTCCAATTTATTCTTTCTAAAGGAAGATTCAATTTCTTTGCTGTTTTTTCTATTTCATCTGCTGATATTTTTAATCCTGATAATATTTCTTGAATTGCTTTTATATCTCTACCTTTGATCTTACTCCATCCTCTTTTTATAATACCCTCTATCCAATAAATTAATTCTTCTTCAATAAATATAATTTCTTCACTAGGGTCATAATTCTCAGTTGGATTACCATCTGCATCCGTCTTTCCACTTACATCTACTACTTGAATAAGAACATCAGCCGATCTAATATCATCTAAAAAACGATTCCCAAGTCCTTTTCCTTCATGTGCACCTGGAACTAAACCTGCGATGTCTAATAGATTTATTGGAACAAATCTCTTTCCATTATAGCATTTCCCATTTTTAGGATTACATACTACTCCTAATTCTTTACATGGACAATCAACTTCAACATAAGTAATTCCTTTATTAGGATCGATTGTTGTAAATGGACGCGGACTTATTGGAACATCTATTGTTGTTGCTGCAGAAAAGAAAGTTGATTTTCCACTTGATGGTTTGCCTGTTATTCCTATTAACATTTTATCTCCTTTGTAAATTTATTTCCATTGTTAAAAAGAAATAAAAACATATCTCATATATATTAATGTGTTTATTAGTGTAATATTTAACTTAATAAATATATGACTAAATATATAAAAACGGTGGTATAATGGATCTTAGCTTTTCAATAATAGTTTTTCTTCTCCAAATTTTTATAGGAATACTGTTTGCTATATTATCAGTATACCTTGGTCTTAGATTTTATGATAAAATGACTAAAGGAATAGATGAAATAAAAGAATTGAAAAAAGGAAATGTTGCGGTTGCAATTATTCTTGCTTCTCTTATACTATCAATAGGTAACATTGTTCAGCAAGGAGTGGCTCAATTCGATAATGTTCTTCTTCGTGGGGTTTCAATTCCTTTATTCATAATTTCTTTTATAATGGCAATTATACAATTAAGTATTGTTGTTTTAATTGCAATATTGGCAATTTATGTTGCGATAAGAGTTTTAGACTCGATAACTGTAGGTATAGATGAATTAGGTGAAATAAAGAAAGGTAATATTGCAGTTGCTATAATCGTTGCTGCTGTTATATATCTTGTATCACTTGTTGTTTCTGGTGCAATAGCAGATATAAACAACCTTTCGATATTTAAACCCGAAATAGTAGCTAGTATGCTTGGATTGTAACAGCTATTGATTTGTTAATGATTTACTAGAATTATTTTTCCATTTTTTGATTCTATTTTTATAAATCCTTTTTTAATAATTATCTCGCCATTTATATCTACATTGCACTTAGAAAAAAACGACTTGTTTTCTATACTTGAAGATAATATTAACTCGTTCTTATTTGTAGATATTTTAACTTCTTCAGGAAAATAAAGATATAAAATGCGTTCATTGCCATCGCCTAGAATACATAATGAATTTATTGAATTTTCTAAATCATTTGAATATTTAGATAACAAAATTTTATTGATTTCAATTTGGAATTTATTATTGATTTTTATGAAATTTATAAGAAATAAAGAAAGAATAGATAGAAAAATAGCGAAAATTAATAAGAATTCTATAGAAAGTTGACCTCTTTTATTTCTATCAAAAGATTTTAAATCCCCCACTGCATTCATCATTCTACCATTGATATAAATAAGATATCTCATAGGTTGGTTTAGATGGAGAAGGTTTAATTGTAGAACCATTCGTAGTTTGTTCTATCTGCTCATATATTTTATCTGAAGTGCTTTGAATTGAGCTGGATGCCTTCTCTGCTGATTCTCGCATTTTTGATGCAACCAAAAAAACTACACCTAGCAGTATTGCAAGAATTATTATCAACTCTATAGAAAGTTGACCTCTTATACTATTTCTATATTTAGATTTTACCATATTGATATAATAAAAATATTATTTTTAAATCTTTACTTAAGAGTATTGAAAATAGTTCATTTCAATCTAATAGAATCCAAATCCATAGGAGCTCTTGATTCTATTCCTAATGATCTTGAAATTGATGTGGCAAATTCTTCACATTTCTTAGGTTCTCCATGATCAATTAATATTAAAGATGGTTTTGGCTTCATGGATTTTATATAATTCATGAGTTGTCTTCTATCGCTATGTCCGCTGAACCCTTCTGCTGTTTCAACTCTTAATTTAACTTGAATAGTTTCTAGCCTACCATCTTCTCCTACAACAGCTACTTCTTTTTCTCCTTTTTGTATTTTTCTTCCTAATGAATAATTAGTGTTAAAACCAACAAATATGATAGCATTTTTAGGATCTCCTGCAAGTGCTTTAAAATACTCAACAGAAGGTCCACCTGTCATCATTCCAGATGGTGCAAGAATTACACAAGGATCTCCTTCTATTATTTCTTGTCTATTTCCTTTTACTACTTCAAAAATTGGTGATTCAAATGGACTTTTTCCACTTAAAATCATTCTTTGTAAATTGTCTTTTAGATATTCTGGATAAACGGTATGAATTGCTGATGCCTCAAGAATCATTCCATCTATATATACTTTAAAGTTTGCCTTATCTGGATTTCTTCTTGCAAATTCTTCAAATACAAGCATTATATCTTGAGACCTTCCTACAGAGAAAACAGGTATCAATACTTTTCCTCCTTTTGCTAAAGTTTCTGTAGTAATTTTTATTACTTTTTCCTCTGCTTGAGGTCTTGGAGGATGGAAATCTTCTTTTCCTCCATAAGTGCTTTCTAAAATTAATGTTTCAACTCTAGGAAAAGTGTTAACTGCTGGATTTAGAAGTTTTGTATGACTGAATTTTATATCTCCACTATAAACTAAATTATGTAAACCATCACTTATATGTAAATGTACTATTGAACTTCCCAAAATATGACCAGAATTGTGTAATGTAAGTTTTATTTCAGGACTGATGTCTGTTACTTCTCCGAAATCTCTTGTGATGCAATGTAAAAGTGCTTTTCTTACATCTTTTTCCTCATAAAGAGGAGTAAGACCTTGTTTTTTCATTACTTTAATGTAATCGAATGTTAATAAAGCCATTAGATCTCTGCTTGGAGGGGTACAATAAATTGGACCGTCGTAACCCATTGCAAAGAAATAAGGAATAAAACCACAATGATCTAAATGACTATGGGACAAAACGATTGCATTTATTTCATCAAATGGAATATTTAATGTAGATACATAAGGATAGAAATCCTTTGCTGTATCGGTTGCTTCAAATTTCAAACCAGCATCCAAAATTATTTTATCATTTGATGTCTCTAAAAAGATGCATGATCTTCCAACTTCTTTGAAACCTCCTAATGCGGTTATTTTAATCCATGATGTTTTTTCTGTATTTGAAAATATTCTTTTTCCTGTTTTTAAAAGGAATTTCTTTCTTGCTTCTGCTTCCTTAAGCATTGTTGATCTTATACTTTTAACTATTTCTGAAGGAAGTGTTGGTGTTCTCAAAACTTTTGGTGACCATCCTGTTGACTTTATGATTTCTTTTAATGTAGATCCACCTTTGCCTATAACAAGACCTGGCTTGTATGCTTCTATCCATACTTCATGAAACTCTGGTGAGAATCTTATTTCATTCACTCCAGCTTCTGGTTGTATTAATTTTGCGATTGTTTCTTTCGCCTCCTCTGGCTTCATTAATAGATTTGCTGCTGCCCTTATTATCACTTTTTTCTTTAGAGCGTTCGCTATATCTTTAACTGGGTTGTCGAAGGCGTAAAATTTCTCTATATTATCTATATAGAGAATTATATCTGGGCCTTCTGCCTCTATTTTTGATATTGAACAACCAGTTGGAATAAACTGTTCTATCTTTTTTGATATTTCAGAAAGTAAGTTCTGCATTTTTCACACTTTAGAAAAGTTAAATGAGAGAATAAAGATAATTAATATTTCTTAATATTTTTTCTTCTTTTCTTTTGATTTTTCTAATATTTTTTCAACTTCTTCTGGTTTATATTTTCTTATTCCATCTTTTGTTATTGCCACGATATCTATTCCACCACCTGATGCTGTGTCTCTTTTCTTTGCTGCGTTTATTGCTCTTGCTACGATTGGTATTGCTTCGTTTATTGTTGTCTTTTCATAGAGGTCATCTAAAACTGCTTGTGCTGAAAACCAGCCGCTACCACCATAAGCTGTATGATCTTTAACAGGAGTTACAGAACCTGAGGGATCTAAAGTATATAACTTTGGGGTTCCGTCCTTCTCTACTCCACCTATTATTATAGCTACATAAAAAGGCATGAATTTATACTGATATAATAGATTCTGTAAGAATGACACTGCTGCATCCACAGATATAGGTCTTCCTTCTCTTATTCGGAAGAGTCTAAACTCAACTGATAAAATTCTATCTAATGCCTCAAGATCTCCTGCCAGTCCAGCTGCAGCAAATGCAATGTGTTTTTCAGGTGTCCTTACTTTTTCTATGTCTTCAGATATTACTACCATTCCACCTGCAGTAACTCTTTTTTCTGCTGCTATAATTATACCATCAGTACACACTACCCCTACAGTGGTTGTACCTGTTTTAATATTAGTGTCCAATTAATCACCAAAAGATAGTTTAAAATAAAAAATATAGTTGTTAGTCGCCCAATTAAATTAGTCTTATTATAATATAAACAGTAGCATATATAAATTTAACGTTAAGAAAGATTTATTACAAAAAAATGGGATAAGATGAAAAAAATAATTCTAAATAAATATAAAATACTAAACAAGGATAATGAAAAACTAAAAGGACTTATGTTCTTAGATTCTGTAAAGGAAAGGATGGTTTTTAATTTTAATTTCGATGTTAATTATTCATTTCACTCATTTTTTTGTCCTAAATTTGATATTATTTTCTTAGATAAAAATTGGATTGTTAAAAAGTATTTTGAAATAAAATCTTGGAAAATAATAAAGCCGGGAATAACTTATAGATATGTTATAGAGGCTGAATCTGGTTTTATAAGGAAAAATAAAATAAAAATAGGAGATCGAATAATTCTTGGATGATTAACGTTTGCCTTCTTTACCTGCTGTTATTCTTAAAGTGCCTCCTATCTCTTTTATTGTAATATCTACATTCTTTGAATTTTCAAATAATGTGCGAATTTGATCTAAGGAATAGTTTCTTATAGCAGCTATATTTGCTTGTATTGCTTCTTCAGAATAGTCTTTTATTATATTTTCTTCAAATTGCTTTCTGAATGCTTCTATATTTATTTCATAATAAGCAAGTCTTATTGGATGGTCCTCTTCTGGTTTTCTCCCACTTTCTAATTTTTGATATAATGATTTTGATAGTTGTTTCTGTTTTATAAATTGATTGACTCTTCTAAACTCTGCTTCCAATTCAGAAAGTAAATTATATATAGAGTCATTTTCCGAAACGAATAAAAACGAAGAATTACCTAAATATGATAAGAATATTTTTTCACTGAAATCATTTATTTTATCTTGTGCCATTTGTGAAATTAATCTAATGAGTTTCATTTTTCCTTTTTCACCATGTAGTTCTTCATATTGATCTATTCCTTCTATTTCTAATTTTATAAATTTACTATTCTCCTCTTTCAAATACATACTGATGTTTTTGATTAAGCGTTCTACATCTGGCAAATCAACTAAAGGATCAAAAAGTTCACCACTCTTATTTAGAAATATATTAACTAGAGCACGAAGTTCCATAGGGTCGAATGGTTTTTTGATATAGTAATCTGCACCATACTGAATGCCAAAAAATCTATTAACAGTCGCGTCTGCAGCTGAAACTATTACAATTATTATGTTCTTTGTCTCGGGATTTGATTTTACTTTCTTACAAATTTCTAATCCATCTATACCTGGCAACATTAAATCCAATATAAGAAGATCTGGTTTGAATATGTTAATTTCTTTCAATCCTTCGATACCATCATAAGCTGATTTTATTTCATATTTTTCTCCTTCTAAAGTAAGACGTATTAGGTTGTTTATATCTTTATCATCTTCTATAATTAATATTTTTTTAGGTTTTTGAGTTTCAAGGACATACCAGAAATCGAATTGACCAATACTTCTAGCTTCAAGTTTCTCTTTAGCTTTTAATCTTACTAAAGCACCTTTAACCTCTTCTGGTGTAACATTTGAAAATTCTTTTATAATTTCTGTAGTTTCCATAGCTTTATCTCTAGCTTTAAGAAAAGTAAGAATATCTTGCTCAAGTCTTAAATCATCTATTTCCATAATATCTAATATGATTTAAGTATAAAAGAATTAAAAACTTATTATTGAAATTATATTATGGCAGATGAAACTAGCCACAAAGAAATACAAACAAAAATAATAGAAATAACAGACACTAATATTGAAGAGAACAATATAATAAATCAAACAACTCAATTAAATAGTAAAAAAACAAGTAAAAACCTACATCTTGTTAACGATTCTCTTTATTTGCTTTTTAAAAACTTGGATTCTCCTGCTGTCATAGTTGACGAAAAGAAAAATATTATCTCAATAAATGATAAATTTACTGAAGTGACAAATATTCAACTTGATGAGGTTAGTGGTAAAAAACTAAATTCTTTGATTAAAAATAATTTTTTGATTTCTAATAATGGAAAAATTGAAATAGAAACTAAAGAATTAAATTTAGGTCTTACAACAATTGTAATTATTAAAGAAATATCTAAAGAAAAAGAGTTGGAAAAAATAAGAAAAAGGTTAAATATATTGGAAAATATTGATGAGATTGTAATTGAGATTAAAAAAAATGGAAAAATAGTTTCTTTTAATTCACAAGCAACGACTTTAATTCCTAATATAGCTAAAGATTCTAATATCAAAGATTTTGTCAAGATAAATAAATTAAATAGTAAAATTAATCAAATAACAGATGAAAAAATTACTGTTGAAAGTGAAGGTACTGTACTAGGTGAAAACCCAATACCTGTTTTTGTTAAGATGTTTCAATTAGATTCAAATATTATAATTGTTCTAAAAAATAAAAGCGAACAAGTTAAATTAAATGAAGAGATACGGGTTGTTAGAGAACAGTATGAACAACTAGTGAATAATACTACTGATATAATTTGTATAATTGATAAAAATGGAAAATTCAAATTTGTGAATAAACAATTTGAAAAACAATTAGGTTATAAAGAACCTTATCCTTCTATATTCGAAATAATTCATCCTGAAGATATGCCTGAATTTGTTAGAACGCTTACTGAAGCGGAAAAACAGAGAAAAGGTTTCCAAGATAAAGAATTTAGAATTTATAATAATAAAAAGAAAATGTTTTATTTTTCAGTTAGTGCTTTACCTTTAATACATGAAAACTCATCTACTGAATATAGTATGACTTTTAGGAATATTACAGAAAAAAAGAAGAATGAAGATGAGACTATTAGAGAAAGGGAAAAATTAAAGGAAGATTATAAACGACTTTCTGAAATTAATAGAATGAAAACAGAATTTGTAAGTATGGTTTCACATGATCTAAAAACACCTCTTACTAATATACAAGGTTATGCTTCTTTATTAAGAAATAAAGTATTAGGGCCGAATACCGAAAAACAACAAGAAGCTGCTGAAATAATTGATAAAGAGGCTAAAAGATTAGCTAAATTAATAAATGATTTATTAGATCTTTCAAAACTAGATGCAGGAGCTATTACATTATATAAGAAACCTTTCAAACTCAAAGATCTCGAAGATAAATGTTCTCTTAGGAATCTTGCAGAAGCTAAAGGTTTGACTTTGATATGGAATACACCAGATAGTTTAGGAGAAGTATATGGTGATCCAGAGAGAATAGCTCAGGTTCTAACAAATTTAGTTAATAATGCTATTAAATTTACTGATAAAGGTTCTGTTACAATTAATGCTTTTGAAAAAGATAAGAATTGGATACAAGTAGATGTAATTGATACAGGACCAGGTATACCTAAAAAAGAACAACAATCAATATTTGAAAGGTTTCAAAGAAGTAGTGTATCTAAATTATATAAAAAAGAAGGTAGTGGTTTAGGTCTTGCAATTGCGAAAGAAATAATGAAACTACATGATAGTGATATTTTTGTTAAATCTGAAGTAGGTAAAGGTAGTGTTTTTAGTATTTTATTACCTAAAGCAAAAAATAAAATCGGAAATGAAAATGTCAATGAATATATTGAAAAACTATCTACAGATAAACAAAATGAGAGTCAATAAAACGAATTTTTTGTAAACTTGATTTAAAATTAAAAATCTATTGGTGAGAGAGAGGGTTAAATTCCAGTAATATAGATAAATATTTAATTCCTTGTAACTATAGTTACAATATGTATATTTTATATATTTACAAGTTCAAAATAAATAATAAAAAAATACTAAACACTATAAAGAGACGTTTTTATTATAATTATAAAAAAATAAATCAAAAAATAATAATAAATTTATTTAATAAAAACCAATTTTTTATAGTAAATGAAAAAGAAGAAAAAATAATTGATGAATTTTTAAAAGAATATTTAGATTGGATCGAATACTATAAATTAAAAGTAAATAATGTTCAATATATTTCTTCTCAAATAGAATAAATTAACAAACTTTCAATTTTTATTATTAGTAGAATAGACCCCTCTCAGTACTATAACTAAACAATAGATATATTTATAATTGAATCTTTTATTATTTTTTTACTATAACATCATTTAAGTGATTTAATGAAAATATTAATACTAGCAGAAAAACCTTCTGTAGCACAAAAGATAGCATATGCAATCAAAAAAGATTTCAAAACATTAACAACTAAATATTATAAAAAAGTAAAATATTTCGAATTAAAAAACGATAAAATTTCTACTTATGTAGTTCCAGCAGTAGGTCATTTGTTTACATTAAAAGAAAAACAAAACAAATTACCAGTATTTGATCTAGAATGGGTTCCTGCTTATAAAATAAATAAAAACACATATTATACTAAAGATTATTTAGAAAATATAGAGAATTTGATCAAAGATGTAGACTTAATTATTAATGCAACCGATTTTGATATAGAAGGAAGTTTAATAGGTTATAATATTATAAGAAAATACAGTGATATCAAAAAAGCAAAGAGAATGAAATTTTCAACTGTAACCCCACAAGAACTTTATAATTCATATAAAAATTTAATAGATTTTGATATTTATAATGCATATGCAGGTGAAGCAAGACATACAATAGATTGGTTTTATGGTATTAATCTAAGTAGATCTGTAATGAATGCTATTAAAAACGCTGGAAGATATAAATCTCTTTCTATCGGTAGAGTCCAAGGACCAATGCTTCATTTTCTCGTTCAAAGAGAGAAAGAAATAGAAAATTTTAAGCCAGAACCTTATTGGGTTTTATATTCTGTAGTAAAAGATATCGAATTTTCACATGAAAAAAATCCATTCAAATCTAAAACAGAAGCAGAGAAATCAAAAGAAAAAACAAAAAAGAAAGGAATAATAAAATTAGAAGAAAATGTAAAGAAAATATATCCTCTACCTCCATTTGATTTCACATCTTTACAAACAGAAGCCTATAGAATTTATGGTTTTATTCCAGTTAAAACACAAGATTTATCACAATCATTATATGAAAAAGGAATGATAAGTTATCCAAGATCTTCTTCTCAAAAATTACCACCCCAGATAAATGTAAAAGAAATAATACAACAACTTTCTTTAAATCCTGTTTTTTCTACATTAGCAAATAAAATAATCAAAGAAAATAAATTTAAACCGAGAGAAGGTAAAAACGAAGATGTTCATCCAGCTATACACCCAACAGGACAAAGAGAAAAGATAACTTCAGATGAAGAAAAAATATATAATTTAATAGTACATAGATTTCTCGCTTCGTTTGCTGACCCAGTAGAAATAAAAGAAATACAAGTGACTTTAGATGCAGGAGAAGTATATAAAACAAAGTTATCAGAAATAACGAGAAAAGGATGGTATGAGTTTTATCCATATATGAAGGAAAAAGAAGATAAAAACCCATTCAAAAATAGTGAAGAAGTCGATATAACAAAATTAATAATTAAAGAAAAGAAAACAACCCCACCACAAAGATACACACCTGCATCTATATTACAGCTAATGGAAAAAGAAAACATCGGAACAAAAACAACAAGAGCAATAGTTTTGGATACTTTATATAAGAGAGGATATATTACAGGAAAGCAAATTACTGTTACACCGTTGGGTAGAATAATATATGAAATTTTCCAAAAATATTCACCAAAAATTTTAGACCCAATCTTAACAAGGCAATTAGAAGAAGAAATGGAAAAAATACAAAATAAAGAAATCTCAAAAGATAAAGTAATAGAAGATGCTAAAGAAATAGTATCTGCAATCGTAAATGAACTAACAAGACACGAGAAAGAAATAGGATTAGAATTAAAGACGAATTTAGAGGAATCTGAAAAATTCGCTAAATGTAAATGTGGTGGATATCTTAAAATAATAAATTACAAAAATAATAAATTCTTAGGTTGTAGTAATTATCCTAAATGCAGAATTACATTTTCATTACCTTCAACACATCTTTTTACATATGCTGGTCAATGTGAAATTTGTAATTCGCCAAAAATTTGGGTTATTAAAGGAAAACAAAAATATCAAAAATGTTTAAATCAAAATTGCGAGTCTAATTCAAAATTAGAAATAGAAAAAGAAAAATCAACAAAACCATCTAGACAGTAAAAAAATTTCAAAAAATTTAAACGACACGTATACTTAATTCTTTCTTAACTCCATTAAGAATATAAGAATAAGTTCTATAATGAACATATACATTTATTTTAATTGGTATATTACCTGGATTAGTCATAACATTAGACCAAATCGGAACGATTACAGTGTATTCATCACCTTTATTTAAATATCCAATGCGAATTTCCTTTGTCTTATGTATTCCAGTTTGATCCATTGCAAGTCCATTTCCCACTTCTATTGCAACAGAGCTTAATACTGTTTCATTAGTTATATTTTTTATTCTGATTTCTAAATCACATCTATCTATTTTATGGGCTGAAAGACGAATAGGATTTATCCTAGTTTTTACTTCATATGGGACTTTTTTAGCAACACTACTAACGTCTTTTTTACCGAATAAATCTAAAATACCCATATTATCACACCATAATATTAAGAAAATTTTTAATATAATTAATCATATTTATTAAAGAGTTGAATTTAAATTGTTTTCTATCTTTCCGAATGCAATTGAATAGATTTTTAAATATTATATATAATAGTGATTATATATACGAGGTGTTTTTAATGGGAAAGAAAATAGGAACTGAAAAGATAAATAGAGAAGACGGATATCTCTACTATGTCGGAAAAGATGGATATGTTTGGAAAGCGCCAATGAAGGCTAACAAAAAAGGAAAGAAAGCAAAAGTAGGAACAGAAAAGATTACAAAGAAACCAGGCTTCATGTACTACGTCGGAAAGGACGGTTATGTATACGAAGCAAAAATGAAGAACGCATAAGTGTTTCTATTTTTTTATTTATTCTTGTTTTTCATTTATTTTATTGTTTTTTTATATAATTTATGTCTAATTCTAAACTTCTCAGGTTATAGAGTTCTATTTCAATTCATAAATTAATTTTAAAATATTAGATTAAAACAAGTAAAAATTAAAGTGGGGTCGCTGAGATTTGAACTCAGATCAACAGCTCCCAAAGCTGTCAGCATACCAGGTTAGCCCACGACCCCAAAATAAATAGTAATATATTATATATGTAGATTACTTTTTTAAACCATTATGGAGCATTATATGTTATGAAACAAGTAATTGTTTTTAGAGAAGATTTAAAGATAGGTAAAGGAAAATTAGCAGCACATGCAGCACATGCAGCAGTAACTGGTTTTCTTAAAGTAGAAAAGAAAAATAATCAGTTAACTACAGAATGGTTAAATTCAGGTCAAAAGAAAGTAATATTAAAAGTAAAAACAGAATCAGATTTAATATCATTATATGAAAAAATCAAAAACATTATACCATCTGAATTAATCAGAGACGCAGGTCTTACACAAGTAGAGCCAGGTACAATTACCTGTTTAGTAATAGGACCATGGTATGATGAAGAAATAGATAAGTATACAAAAGATCTTAAATTATTATAAAACGAGTAGGTGTTTTACTCGTCTATTGGTTTTTATTCTTCCTTTTTATTTCTTTTTATGTCACTATCTAAATTTACTAAATCTTCTTCTTCAATAAAATTTATAAGTTCCTTTATTTTTTCCGCTATTTTAATACCTTTTTCAGTAAGTGCTACATATCTAAATTTCTTATCTTTTCTCGTCATTAAAAGACCTAAATTTTCAAGTTTCTTAATTATATTCATCACATGAAGAAAACTAAAACCAGTTTTTTTACATATGTCACTAATCTTTACTCTTTCTTCTTGAAGTAATAAATTCAATATTATCCCATTTGTTTTAATAAATAGGTCATCTTTTCTTTTACTCTTATCATTTGCCATAAATAATAGGAAAGAAGTAATATTTTTAAATATATTATTACATATTAGATTAGAGGCGATAAATATGTCAATCCGCTTAAGTAAACTATATGGAATGGATATATTTTCCGATTCAGGAAAATACCTTGGAAAGGTATATGATATTATTGTTGATGTGGAGAAAGGAGAGGTAGTTAGACTTACTCTTGAGAGCATCCACACAGCATCTAGAGAGGAGGCACAAAGAATAATAAAAGAGAAAACAGTTCTTTATAAGAACGTTAGATCACTCGAAGATGTGATTGTGGTTTCAAAAGGAGCAAACCAAATGCAATACAGTTATACACCACCACAGTCTACATCTAGAGAAGATGAGGGTTCATCGAACCTTTCTTTCCTTAGATAAATTCTCTTTATTTTCTTTTTGTTTTATCTATTTTCTACTTTTTTACATTCGAATTTAGATATACATAACCTTTTAAATTAATCTGACAAAATATTCTTATGTTCATAGTCTTTGAAGGAATAAATGGTTCTGGAAAAACAAAACATGTTCATGCATTTATTTCATATTTAAAGAAAGTAGGGAAAAAGGTTAAACTTTATGAATATCCTGATAAAGCAGGAATATTTGGAAAACCAATTAAAAACTTCTTAAATAAAGATATAGAATTATCATCAGAATCTCAATTTCTATTATTTCTTGCAGATATAATGAAAGATCAAGATTATATAAAAAAAGATTTAGAGAAGGGATATTGGGTTATCGCAGATAGATATGTACTTACGACGATCGCATTTCAAAGAATAAATTATACAAAAGCAAAGGAACTAATAAACACAATAGGAGTAATCAAACCTGATTATATTGTTTATCTTTCAATATCTCCAGATATTGCAATAGAAAGAATGAAAGGAAAGAAAAGATATACTAGATTTGAAAAAGATGAAGAATTTTTATTGAAAGCAAATTTAAGATATAAAGAACTCGCCAGTGAGGGCTATCTCTCTAAATGGATAACTCTTGAAACAGTAAAACCTTTTGAAGAAGTAAGACAAGAATTAGTAAAAAAGATACTTAACCATAGAGATCAAAATCACTAGGAATAAAAAGAGAGGAAGATATTTATTTCTTTTTGTATATATTATATTCTACTAGTTCTTTTTCTTCAAGCTCCGATCGTCTAGCCCGGTCAAGGACGCAGCCCTTTCAAGGCTGAAACTCGGGTTCAAATCCCGATCGGAGCACTAATTATTAAACAGAGATTCATTAATGACTATTAAAAAAACATTCAACTTACTTATAGAAATAAAATAAGAATGAAAAAATAATTCAAAATACAAAAAAGAAAATAAAACAATTTCAAAATTAGCTAATAAATTAGCTAAATAGAAGCTTAAGATAGAATAGAGGAGAAGAGAAGTTCTTCTTTGCTTCTTCGTTCACTATCATAGATGTAATTTCTTTTCTTATTTCTGGGTTTTTTGCTGCTTTATCTATCACTAAATTAAGAAGAAATTCAATCTTTCCTAATCTCTGCAGTAAGTAGCTCATCTCAAGCTCGCTCTTTAACTCTCTTTTTATTTCTTCTTCATATTCGCTTAATATTTTCTTACTATAAACACCCATTCTGAGTGCTTTACTTATGGTTCTGAAAGCCAGCTTTCCGCTTAGCATCGCATTACCCATTCCCTCTCCAGAGAAAGGATCTATCAAAGAGGCCGCATCTCCGATCAAAACCCATCCATCTCCAGCTATATGTTTTCTTATCTTTGAACCCAACGGAAGGTTCCATCCTTTGATCTCGCTTATTAGTCTTGCATTCTTGAATCTTTCCTTAAACATCGGATTTTCCTTAATCTCTTTTTCCATTAGTTCTTTGAGATTGATGTTCTTAGCCTTTACGTCTTTTGTAAGCATTCCTAATCCCACGTTTGCAGTTCCATCTTCATATGGGAATATCCAGAAATAGCCAGGTATTGCTGTCTTTGTGAAGTGAAGCTCTATAACATCTTTCATTCCAGTTACTCCATCATAATATCCTCTTACTGCAACACAATGGTGCGCAGGATCAACTTCAAATACACCTACCTTTTGTGCAACTACAGACATTGCACCATCTGCACCAACAACAACATTTGCATAATATCTCTGCTCCTTTCCATTCTTATCTTTACCTATAACACCTATCACTTGTTCGCCATCTTTAATCAAATCAGTCACAGTAAATTCTTCTAAAGTGTCAACATACTTCTTTGCTGCCTTAAATAGAATGTTATCAAGTATTTCTCTTCTACATACAAATCCTTCTTGACCTTCGGTTCTGATTTCAAGGATTGTTCCTTTTGGTGATGAGAATATTACTCCATTGTTGACTCCATGTGCAACTTTCTTAATCTCAGGTAGGATTCCTAATTCCCTGAGAACAGAAATAGATTTTCCACTACAAGCATCTCCACATGTCTTATCTCTTGGAAACTTCGCCTTATCAATTAAAAGAACCTTTCTTCCTTCTCTTCCTAGGAAGTTTGCACACACAGACCCAGCAGGTCCTGCACCTACAATGATTACTTCATATTTGTTAGTAATTGCCATTTTTTCACCTACAAATAGATGATATTATATGTAATTCAAAATAGATCACAGAAAATATTCTGTGAATAATATATTATGTAAATAAAGGAATATAAATATATCAGTCGCAAAGAGCTTACGCTAAGAGTATTAAAAATAATAAGAAGATAAGTTTGAGTGAAAGACACGAAGAGATTTGTGAGCAAGGAGATTTAGTATCAGCTGGCTCGCAGCTCGCGTAAGCTCGCTGCTTACACCACTGACCTATCAAACGGGTCTGCTACCCGCTCTCACGTCTGCCTAGTTTTGGGCAATCCTTCGACCTTAGATGCTTTCAGGTCTTATGATTTGGCGCGTGGCTGCCCGGCGATGCTTGTTACAACCGGTACACTAGAGGCGCCCGTCCCATGTTCCTCTCGTACTAGTGGGGCGTTCCCCTCAGGCAGATGCAATCCTAGTAGATACTACCGTACTGTCTCGCGACGTACTGAACCCAACTCGTGTATCTCTTTAATGGATGAACAAACCAACCCTTGGGCGCTCCTGCACGCCCAGGATGAGATAGGTCGACAGCGATGTACCAAGCCGCGGGGTCGATATGTACGCGACAGACTAGTGATCTAACGAAGACTAAGCTGTCGCAGGGTACTCTCGCCCGCGACGAGCCTGTTTTGGGTCTTCACAGCTACAGAAAAGGACAACAAAAATACGATATGAATATCGGAGAGGAGTGTATGTCCAAGGTGATGTGGTGCAACTGAGAAGATTACCCCCGAGGTAACTTGTCTGACAGACTGAGCCCTTAACAAAAGGATTTCAGTGTTCGTTAAGCCCGGCTTTCGCCTCTGCGTCCCACGCTTTTAAGGACACAGTCAGCCCTGCATTTCTCTTTAACCGTCTTCACCCGACGTTCAGTGGCCGCACGATGATATGCGTCATTCGCTGTTCAACCTCATCACTAAATCGCAGTAGGATTCTGCGTCAGAGGTTGTTCATTATATCATCCGCCACCATGCGGTCATTTCTGACCGGGTTGAGCAGAGCTTTGGGCGCCCTTATTTCCTTATTGAGGGCGTACTGCCCCAGCCAAACTATCCACCTGCCGCTGTCCCCTTTCAGGTAAGAAACACAAGAATTGAAGAGTGGTGTTACACTTTCGCATCCACCTCAGCCGCAACCGAGGTTTCTACGCTCCCACTTACTCTCTGCAACAATCCCTGAGTTCCAACAACAGGCTATAGTAAAGTTCTACGGGGTCTTCGTTTCCCACTAGGATTCCTCCGCATATTCACGGAGCAGTGAGTTCACTAGGTCCCTCGTTGGGACAGTGGGAGAGTCGTTATGCCCTTCATGCAAGTCGCCAATTAAGCGACGAGGTATTACGCTACCTTAAGAGGATCAGAGTTATCCCCGCTCTTCGCCAGCCCTTAGATCTCTTGAACGAGATTTTCGGGTACTGGTAGTGAGCAGGCATCGGCAACCATACAAGACCTTACGATTTTGCGGTTACCTGTGTTTTTGATAAACAGTCGCTCTCCCCTTGTTACTGAGACCTGCACATGCACCTTAAGATACAAGCGCAGGCAACCCTTCTACCGAAGATACGGGTCTAATTTGCCGAATTCCCTAACGAGAGTTCCCCTACCACGCCTAAGCCTTTTCAGCTAGCCACACTTGTACTAGTTCTAGGTACGGTCATAGTGGATCGGATAGGAACACTTTTCACGGGTCCAAGGCCTCAACAGAACCCCCAAACGAGGGCTATTCGCGCCTTATACTGCTTCTCCTCATAACGAGACTCCACAGTACTATGTCGCTTAAACAGGGTCTCCCCTGCTCTGCCTAGCCTCAGACGTCATGTTCCTACCTTGCGTTGCCGCGTCTACCACTATGGTACAGGAATATTAACCTGTTTCCCATTCGTCTCCTAGTAATTAGCTGGAGCCTTAGGACCGACTAACTCTTGGCTGACGAACGTTGCCAAGAAAACCGTGGGCTTTCGGCGTACTGGATTCTCACCAGTATTTGCTGCTACTAACTCCAGGATATTTATTGCAATACGGTCCATTGGAGCTCACACCCCAACTTCTCTCCGTACCGCACACCTCCCTACCGGATCACACCTTTCGGGTGTGCCCTTGGGTCTCAGCATCCAGCTTTAGTCCCGTACATTTTCGGCCTGTATATTTCTCCCAACAAATGTTGGTGTCGGACGGTCCGCTATTACGCGTTGCTTAGACGATGGCTGCTTCTAAGCCTACGTCCCGTCTGTCTAGAAATATACATTCCTTGTGGCTTCACACTTAGCTGGAATTTAGGGGCTTTAACCCAAGACTCGTTCGTTCACGTCACGGCTCGCTAGCTTACCCAGCGAAACCCGACTCCCTGCTTCTACGATGATTGTAGATTCGGAGTTTGACAAGAAAGCAGGCTCTTTCGAACCTATTCTTTCTAATCAGTGCTCTACCCCACAATCCATCTCCACAGGGGTCATCCTGAGGGATGCTTCGGGAGGAACCCGCTATCGCGGTGCTCGATTGGACTTTCACCCCTACACAGGAGTCACCTAAGCAGATATACTAGCACTAGTTGCGGCCCTCCACCAGTCGTTAGACCGGCTTCAGCCTGCTCCAGTGTAGATCGCAACCGTTTCGGGTCAGATAATAGTGACTAAACGCACTTTCGTACGATGCACCTCGTTCAGCACTGCGTGCAATTCGCTTTCGCTCCGCCTTTCGGCTCGCCACTACTATCTACTCCCTGGATCTTGATTCGAGAAGTACGATACGATACTGGTCCAGAGTCATCGTACAACAGCATTGCTGCTGCTTCCTTTTGACTCCTTCGTCCCTTTCATACCGTATCAACCTGTGACCATTCAGTTTCAGGCACTTTTAACTCCCATTTCTGGGTTCTTTTCAGCGTTCGCTCACGCTACTAATCCGCTATCGGTCTTGGTTACCTGTTTAGAATTGGATGTTGCTCCACCCATCTTCATACTGGATTACCAACCAGTATTACTCTTTTCGTCTCCCTCCTTCACCTTTTGCTTACGGGGCTCTCACCCTGTGTCGCGCAGCATTCCAGCTGACTTCAGCTCCAGTAAAGGATGGTTGAGACGCCCACATCTCCTGTACATTACTGCACAGGATTCAGTTTGTTCTCTCCGGCTTTCGCTCGCCGTTACTAACCGGATCCCGATTGGTTTCTCTTCCTGCGGCTACTAAGATGTTTCAATTCACCGCGTGTTTACCTGTCTCCAGGCACACAGAGATCGACGGATCAACGCTTGCTTGCAGCTACCCGTCGCTTATCGCAGCTTGCCACGTCTGCTTGAAAACCAAGCCTAGCCATCCCCTGAATGGCGTAGCACTCACAAATACAGTGATTATCACTGCTTCGTGTCTTTCACTCAAACATATATTCGCATGATGCACGCATCATCCATTCGGAAGACGCGTTATGGACTCGGCGTGAATTACGCACAGCCTCCTCTTAGGAGACCACGTTTCGAACACGCAGCCTCCTCCTATCTTGGAAACTTTCTTATAAAGAAAGTTTCATCAAAGAAGTCTTGATGAAACTTCTTTCCTAAGAAAGTTCTTGCAAAGGAGGCGCTCTACCATTGAGCTACGAGCCCATGATCTATACTTCAGAATTCAATTACAACATTCCGTGCCTTGCTTGATGCGCTATGATTATAATTCATAACTAAATGGAATTGTGCACACTTGAAACCAATTTAATTAATAAATTGGAGGTGATCTATCCGCAGGTTCCCCTACGGATACCTTGTTACGACTTAGCCCCCCTCATAAAAACTTGGCTCGATACCATCAGTTTCCCAATAGTGCCTCACCAAGTTCTCACTTGGGTGACTTGACGGGCGGTGTGTGCAAGGAGCAGGGACATATTCACCGCACGATTGTGACATGCGATTACTAGGCATTCCAGCTTCATGAGGGCGAGTTTCAGCCCTCAATCCGGACTTAGATTGGGTTTGGGGATTAGCTTCTCCTCTCGGAGTTGCAGCCCATTGTCCCAACCATTGTAGGCCACGTGTAGCCCGGGAGATTAGGGCCATACTGACTTCGGTTGATTGTTGGTCAAATAAGTATAAAGTTCCTTTTCATTTTTAAATATTAAATCAAAAGGACCTTTTAATTCTTCAACATCTGTTTTCTGCAAAGGTAATTTAGTTTCGATAACAGCTATAAGTTTTATATCACCTTTAACAAATTTTAGTTTATATCCTTGATATGCCAATTCTTTGATTTTCATCGTCTGTTCTCTCCGTTTAAAGGTTTCAAGACGTTTGCATTCAATTGCAATGTTCAAGTCTTGTAAATAAAAATCAACAATAGACTTTTTTGTGATCGGATAATTGGTTTTGAAACGTATGCCAACACTTTCTAATATTTGAGCGATTTCATTTTCTTGTTTTGTGCATTTTCTGGAGTTTGCAGCTACCAAGGCTCCTTTAATCCGCGCCTCATCTGCTTTCTCATTTTTATTTGCTCCAAACCATCCTTTTGATTCAGACAACGATCTTTCAAAACTCTGTAAGATTTTAGATTTTGAGATTTCAGTGTTTCTAAGTTTATCTAGAATTTTCATCGCTGTCTTTTCTTGCATTCTTTTTATTTTTCCTGTTTCATATTTGCTAACATTCTTATTCATTCCAATGAATTTCTCAAATGATGTTTGAGAAAGTCCAATCGAAAGTCTAAATAAAAGCAAATATTTAGGATTTTCTGTAATAGCTTTTAAAGGGTCGCTTGTTTTGATAAATTCATCATACAACTCTAAGAGTTTTTCTTTCGTTATCTGAATTTTTGGCATGTATTTATTACAGAGCAAGCGTTTAAAAGATTACTGACCAACAACCATCTACCGTCGCCCTCTCCTTCCTCTGTTTTAACAACAGCGGTCTCCTTAGAGTGCCTTCAATCCGGAGATTGAAGTAGCAACTAAGGACGAGGGTCTCGCTCGTTGCTGGACTTAACCAGACAGTTCACACCACGAGCTGACGATGGCCATGCAGCACCTCTCGGCTTGTCAGGTAAGATCTTTAGTCTGACCTTCATCCTGCCGTCGCTCCCGGTAATATTCCCGGCGTTGAATCCAATTAAACCGCAGCCTCCACGCCTTGTGGTGCTCCCCCGCCAATTCAGGAGAGTGAAGCAATAAGTTTTTTCATTCTATCATATTTTTCTTTATTACGACTTTTAATATAAGCATAAAATTTTCTGATTCCATCCTTTCTAGTTATTCTAATCTGCCAAATTTGACTTGTATAAGTCAAATTTGTTGTTTTTATACCTTGAGTTAAGAGAAATTCCTTTATGAATTCAAGTGTTTCTTTACACTTTTGACTAAATGAGATATATTTTTGAGTTGCAAAGTCTGGATCTTTAGGTAATCCACCATCTGCATCCCAGAAGCCACTTACATATTCCCATTTTTCTTCATCCGTTCCTTTTTTTACATTATTTGGCGTCATCCAATTTTTTTGTGGTTTTTTATATTCGCAATCTTTTATCATTTGTTGAATAATTTTCTTGTTGTTCAATCTTAAAAGATTGCCGGAAATCTTGGGTTTTACATTATAATTTTCAGAAATTATCTTAGCGACTTCATAGAGCCATTCGCTATGCTTCTGGTAAATTCTTAATGCGTAATTTTTACCTTCTCTTATATCGAAATTTCCATCTCGTAAGGCACCCATTAGATAAAAAATACTTTTATTTTTCATATTACTTCACTCCTTTCCTTTAAGTTTTAAGCTTGCGCTCGTACTCCCCAGGTGGCGGACTTAACGCCTACGCTACGGCACTGCCATAACCCTAAGTTACGGCAACACCTAGGTCCGCATCATTTACTGCTAGGGCTACACGGGTATCTAATCCGTTTCGTTCTCCTAGCCTTCGCACCTCACCGTCAGACATGTTTTAGCCAGACGCCTTCGCCGCTGGGGGTCCGTACAGGATTAACGGATTTTACCCCTACTCTGTACGTACCTCTGGCCTCCCCCATTCTCAAGCCTGTTAGTATTCTCTGCACGCCCCTCAGTTAGGCTGAAGGATTTCACAGAGAACACAACAAGCCAGCTACGTGCGCTTTAGACCCAATATACGTGGGTACCACTCGGGCCGCCAGTATTACCGCGGCTTCCAGTCTAATAACATAACGTGCAATGTTATTAGAAGGCTGGCACTGGTCTTACCCGGCCCTTATTCCCCCTGCTATTTACACAGAGGAAAAGACTCTCCGAAGAGAGCCACTCAGAATCCCCTTGTCACGCTTTCGCGCATTGCAAAATTTTCGCGCCTGCTGCATCCCGTAGGACTAGGGCCCTTGTCTCAGTGCCCTTCTGGGGGCTCCAACTCCCATTGCCCCTACCGATTATCGGTTTGGTGAGCCGTTACCTCACCAACTGCCTAATCGGCCGCAGTCCCATCCTTAAGCCCGCTAGATACAATTCTCTAGCAGATTTAAACCAGGGGTCGTTCCAGATCCCCAGGCCTATAGGGTATTATCCTCAGTTTCCCGAGGTTATCCCCTTCTTAAGGTTAGGTTGACTACGTGTTACTCAGCCGTACGCCACGACACCATAAGATGTCGTCGACTTGCATGGCTTAGTCGGATTCTGATAGCAGTACCCTCCAGCAGGATCAACTGGAAATGCTGTATCCTTCCTTTCTGTGTGAATCACACTAGAGTGTGATGCCAGCTCCACAGAAATTCAGAATACAGACTACGTATTGTACTGCGCATTCAAGCTTACTCTTAGCGAGTGAGCACAGAATGTCCTTGCTGAATTCTGAAGTATATCAAACCTGAATATACATCTCAGGTTCTCATGAATAGAGACTATATGCCCTAGTGGAATTTCAATTCATTGCGCGAGAAATAGATTCGCACTCCTCTTTGCCGTGCTAAGGCGGTAAGATATATTATGTAATTAAGATTTATAAATGTTTCTATAGTCTGATATCACATCTACATGCTCTCAAAATTCAGATATTCTTTCTTCTTCTTATTAGTTAAATTAGCGATTATAGAGATAGGAAACTGCATGATCATATTGTTGTATCTTACAACAGTGTTGTTGTAGAATTCTCTTGTAGATGCTATCCTTTCTTCTGTATCAGTTATTTCTAACATTAGTTTATTGAAGTTTTCTGACGCTTTCAATTTAGGATAGTTTTCTATGTTTAAAATTATTGAAGTTTTTTGCAATCCTTCTTTAGGTGTATCTGAAAACACAGTATTAACTCTTGTTTGTGCAAGAAGTGTTTGCATCATATTTTCATATTCTTTGTATCCTTTTACTATGTTAACAAGATTAGGTATTAATTCAGATCTTCTTTTTAATTCTACATCAATAGTGCTTAATGCATTCTTGCATCTTTCTTCTAATTCGATTATTCTATTGTATATAGTGAATGCAGCTGTTCCTATAATCATTCCATTTCCTATTATGAACGCTGGCCATAGTATTAAAGGATTTAAAATATTCAGAAGATTAAGAAAAGCAAGAAATAACGAATATCCGATTGCAATCAGGATATGAGAGAAAAGTATAATCGGTTCTCCTTTTCTGAATTCATTAAGATATTCTTCCTTGCTTTTTAAGCTTACTATCAAAGGCCAGTCCTTGTCTTCTTTTAGAACCAGTTCTCCATCTTTGTGTACCATTCCTACAACATATACCTTACTTCCTGGAGTTAATACAAATTCAGATATTCTTATTTTTTTTCTCATTATAAGAGGAATAGCTCCTTCCTGTACTAATTCTTTCCGCAAAACTGTGAATGTACCATCCACTTCGCTATATACTTGTTTTTCATTTTTCATAAAATTCAAAAAGCCAGGAAGAGGATAGGAGCTGTTATCTCTATCTACTCCATTTAAATCTATTCTTATCTTATTTCCTCTTCTGTCTTTTAAATAAAAAGGAACAAAGTCCATTTTATTTTCTTTAATTTCCCAACTATAACTTTTTCCACGCTTAACATATTCTTCTACAATATAATGGTAATATACGCAAGGAGTATTGGTATTAGGAGAATTAATCGTTTTTTCACTTTCTATTATTCCTTCTCCAGAAAAAGGAACGGAATCGGTTGCTTCATTAGCATCAAGTAAAGGAAGTCTTTCTATCTTAAAAATTAAATCATCCATCTTTTTGTAAAGATTTCTGAAATAAAGAGTGGGAATTACGAAAAGAAAAGATAAAATAAGACACTTATAAGCGATATCAGAGATAGTAAGAAATCCTTCCTTGCCCATATTATGAATTACAACGAGTATGGATAAAACCACTATAAATCCCAAGTAGTGAGAGAAATTAATTCTTTCCATTATTCCATTTACAGATATATATTAATAAATTTTCTTAGTAATTCTTATTTATGAAACTAACAAAAGATCTTGCAGAACTGATTGGGTTCTGGAAGATGAGGAGAACCATTAAAGGTGTGGGAGTAATAGGCAATGTTTCAGTTCAGGAAAAATTTATTAAAAAAGTACTTGAACTTAAACTAGTTCCACCAGAAAAGATAGTTGCAAATGAAAAGGCTGCATGGTTTTCTCATATAAAGATTAAAAATTTCTTTGAAAAAACAGTAAAAAATCAGGCTGAGATTTTTGATAGAAAAAACAACATTACAGCTGCTTACTTGAGAGGAATGTATGAAAGCACAGGAGATGGAGATATAATAAAAAACGCAACCTTTCAAGACCAACTATTAATTGAAAGATTAGGCTTCACAACAAAAAAGAAAGGAAAAGACATCTGGATAAGAGATATAGATAGGTTTAAGGAGTTTATTTACAATTTGCCAAAACATCAATCATAAGAGGTATCAAAATGAAATTAGTTATTATTCATCCATTTGTAAATGATCTCGGCGGAGCAACTTATGTAGTTGGAAGAATAGCAAAGCATTTTGATGCCAAGATATATTGCATTGATTATGATTTAAAGAAAACATTCAGTTTTTTTAATGATGTAGAAATAGAGAGACTTCCATCACCTTCTTTTCTTAAGGCATTACCTCCAAGACTTTATATGGGGGTTGCTAGCGGGATTTCATTTTATTTTTCAAAGATCAAAGATTATGATGTTATAAATGCGCATGGAACTCCAAGCGAATGGATAAGAAACAATAATCCAAGAGTGGTATGGTATTGCCATTCTCCAAATAGAGAGGCATTTGACCTTTATGAGTGGAGAATGAAACAAAGATCACTTTTACAAAAAATTCCTTTCTGGCTTTCAATTGAGGCATTTAAATCAATAGAATATTCAATAGTTCCAAGAATCGAATATATTTTTGCAAACAGTAAAAACACACAGGGAAGAATAAAGAAATATCTAAATAGAGAAGCAGAGATTCTTTATCCTGTTTTTGAACAAGGAAGGTTTGAAAATGAAAGCTATAAGAGTTATTTCTTGTATCCTTCAAGAATAATTCCTGAAAAGAGATTTGAATTTGCAATTCAGGCATTTAAATTATTCAAGAAAAAGATGAAAGGAAAAAAGAGATGGAAATTAATTATTTCTGGATTTCTAAGCGATAGACCAGAACATAGGGCTTATTATAACTATTTATTAAGCTTAAAAGATGAAGACATAGAATTCAAATTAAACGTTTCAGATAAAGAACTGAAAGAACTATATGGAAATGCATATGCGATACTATTTTCACCAATCAATGAGGACTTTGGCATGATTCCTTTGGAAGGTTTTATGGCTGAGAAGCCATGCATAGCAGTCAATGAAGGAGGGCCAAGGGAAACAGTCGATGATGGAAAGGACGGATTTCTTGTTAATACTCCTGAAGAGATGGCAGATAAAATGCTTTATCTTGCAGAAAGACCTGAACTTGTAGAAAGAATGGGAAAAGAAGGGAAGAAAAAATTGTCAGGAAAGTTCAGTGAAAAAAGATTTTTTGAAAGATTAAATAACATATTCAAAGAAATAGCAAGAAAGTGATTTTATGGTTGAATATTCAAAAGAAGGAATCAGGTTTGCCTTTCTTCCTCTATGGCTAAGATTTATTTTAAGAGATATGATTATTTATACAAACAGAATAAATCAATTATTTGCGAATCTGATAATATGGCCTATAAAATTATTTGAAGCAAGAAAGCTAAAATCTGAAATAAAAGAGAAAAGAATTAGGAAAGTTCTTATAATAAGAAATGACAGAATAGGGGATGCTGTTTTGTCAATTAAAATTATAAATAAACTTAAAGAACATTTTAAAGACCTCTATGTTTTAGTTTCTTCTCAAAACTTTCAAATTCTAAAAGAAGAATTAAATTCAGAAATCAAACTAATAAAAGAAACTGAAATTCGAGAACATGAGCCATTTGATTTAGTGATTGATTTTAATGGTTCAATGGCAAATAATAAAATAAAGAGCAGATATAAAATTGGATTTAATAGAGGTATTTTTTCAATTTTTTATTCTAATTTTTATCCTAAAAATCTTACTGAATCGAAATTACAATATATCGAAGCAATGATGAAAATGATAAAATATTGTTTAGATCTGGATTTGAAAATAGATGATCTCCCACCAAAAGATTTCAAGAAGAAAAAGATGAACCAAATATTCATTTTTGTAGGCAATAAGCCAAACAGAAATCTTCCATATGAAAAATGGAAAGAATTAATTCTTCTTTCAGCAAAAAAAGCAAAAACCATCGTAGCAGATGATCCAGATCAAAGGATTATGAATCAACTTAAAAAAGACAAAGAAATAATTCAAAATAAAAATATACAACTTATTGTAGGTCCAAGAGAACTTAAAGATCTAGCTAAGATAGCAAATGATTCAAAACTTTTCATTGGATTAGATGGTGGTGCAGAGCATTACTTAGAAAAACATACAAATTCTTTGACGATTTACACTTGCGGTTTTCCGGTCAACTGGAAGCCCTTTTCATTAAATGCTTACGTGTCGATCGCTACAGACTCAAGTCAGATTTTAGAGGAGACTACCACCTCTGCAGGAATTAAGAAGTATGTTCTTTACAATCTAGAAAAAAGGAAGCCCTGCTATGACCTGATTTGTGATCATGAAGAATTTAAGGATATAAAATTTGAATCCATAATTAAAGCTAACTTATTTTTTTAAAATTTCTTCATAATAATCGAGCGTTTGTTTTGCGATTTTTTCCCAACTAAAATTTTTAGCTGTTTTTATTGAATTTATACCCATCTTTTTTATTTTCGTTTTATCGTGAATTAACTCAGTTAATAAATCTGCTATATTATCCGAATCTCTTTGAATTAAATAGCCATTATAATCATCTTTCATTAATTCATCAGATCCATTTACATTTGTCATTAAAATAGGCAATCCCGCAGCGGCAGCTTCTAACGTACTCCAATGAAAACGCTTCATATTCTGTAGGAAATACAAATATATCACTGGCTATTAAGTATTTTGGTATTTCAGATCCACTTATCCTACCTACAAATATAACTTTGGAATCAACACCTTTTCTTTTCGCGAAATTTATGTATTGTTTTGGATCATCGCCACCAATAACTAAAAATTTTATTCCGTTGTTCTTTATTTTTGATATCGCGTCTATTACGTATCTTACTCCTTTTCTACCGAATTCATTTGCTATATTAATTAATAGAATATCTGTAGATGAAACATTTAATTTCATTCTTATTTGTTCTCTTATTTCTTTTTTGTTTTTAAAAGCAAACTTTTCAATATCAACTCCATTAGGTATAACATTTATTCTTTCTTCAGGAATTCTATAATATTGGATAAGTTCGTTTTTTAATCCATTTGAGACAGCTATAATGTTTTTATAAGTAGTATAAGCTCTTTTTTCATTTAAAAGAGTTATTCTATTTGCGGGATGTAAATTTTTTAAAAATGAGTAAAGTAAACCTCTTTCTTTACACAATCTATCTACCGCTGCAATATGGCAACTATGAGCAGTGCACACATTTCCATTAACTACCGCGCCCACTTGACTATGTATAATATCTAACTTGTACCTTTTGATTTGTTCTGCACTGGCAAATGGAAAAATTAATTCAAACAATTCCTTAGGTGATTTTATACAATCTATTTCATGTATATTACAACTAAAATCAATATCATTTACAGTATTTGCAAATAAGTGAATTTCATTATTCTTAGAGAAGATTTTAGCTAAATTTAAAACATACCGTTCTATTCCACCAAGATTATTTATTCTTCCATTTACAATGCTATCTTCATAAAATTACCTATGATTTTATTCTTTTATATAAATCTGCTAATCTCTTTGCAATTTGAACACTATTATTTTTTTCCTCAACCCTAACTCTTCCGGCTTTACCGAATTCTTCTCTTTTTTTTTCAGATTGTATAAGTTCTTCAATGGCATTTTCTAGAGATTTCAAATCACCTGGAGGTACAAGAATACCTGTTTTTCCATTTTCTACTACTTCAGGTATAGCTCCACTCAATGTAGAAACAACAGGTACTCCAGATGCCATCGCCTCTAAAAATACATAACCGAGCTGTTCCTGCCATAATTTTGTCGGAATGCTAGGTACACAAAAGATGTCTGTAGTGGAGTATACCGTAGAAATTTTTTCGTGAGGAACTGTACCTAGCAGTTTTACTCTTTCTTTTATCCCTAATCTTTCTACTATTCTTTCAATATCCCATTTTAGTGGTCCAGTTCCAGCTATTTGTAATGTAATATTAGGATGTTTTTTTGCTAATTTGCTAAAGACATATAAAAGATCAAGTATTCCTTTTTCATATACTAGCCTTCCAACAAATGAAATAGTTATCTTGTCTTTTTCTTTCTTATCATTTTTAATTATATTGAATTGTTTTGTATCAATTCCAAATGGTATTACAACAATTTTATCTGGATCAGCTCCATCGATTTCTAATGCATTTTTGGCGCTTTTAGATACAGCAATTAGGCACGTAGCATTTTTAAACACTTTTTGTTTTATTTTCCATCTATAATCATTTATTATCGAATATTTTGTTTTCTCACCACCCAAAGGTACATTTTCCCACACAGTTACAACTAAAGGTTTGTTCAAACTTAAGCATTGTTTGGTTATATTATACCAACTTTCTACTGTATGTATAATGTCTAAATCTTCAGTTACTTTTTTTAAATTTAAAAGGTATTCAGTACTTTGAGTTATTTTAATACTGTTAATTTTTCGATCTTCAAAACATTTATCTATTTTATATTTTATATCATTTGTCGTTATTGCGATGGGTTTTATTCCATATCTATTTATATATTTATAAGTTTGCATTTCTAATTTAAGTGATCCAGATCCAACTACAAACCCAACTTTCATTATATCACTTAAAGATATTTTATATAAATACCAAATTATCACTATCTGTTTTTATAATTTTTTTAATTTTATTATAAGATATTTTCTTTTTTTCTCCGTTTTTATCGATTATATATGGGACATAACCTATTCTTAATAAACTATTAATCGCTTGTTTAGAATACTTCCACCGCTCATTTCCACACACTTCCATTATTATTATAGGCTTATATTTTTTTAGAGTTTTTAACCCCCCTATAATAAATAATTTTTCTGAATCTTCTATGTCCAACTTTATTATAGTTGGAGGTGTATGTTCTTTTACATATTCATCTAAAGTAATCATATTTATTTTCTCGAATTTTTCTAATTTATCTAATTTTGCCCTACCTTTAATTATAGTTGACCCACCTGTATTTATAGTATTTATAAATAATTTAACTTTACCTTTTCTATTTCCAAGTGCAAAATTATTCAAGAAAATTTTTTGTCGTTTAAAATTTATTTTTAAATATTTAAATATATGTCTTTGTGGTTCAAAAACATGAATTTCACTTTCTGGAAGTAAAAATGTCATTAATGCAGTATATATTCCGTAATTTGCACCTACATCATAAAAAATATCATTTTCTTTTACATTTTTAATTAAAAATTTTACTATTTTTAAGTCGTCCCCTAGATAAGGAGTTAAAGATAAGGTAAGTGCAATGGGGTCTGAAGTTGGTAATTTAAGTTTCAAACCAAAAAAAAGTTTAGTTTCTATTTCTCTTTTAATGGGAAATCCCTTTTTTGCAAGGATGTAATATATATATCTCATTCTAAATATGAGTAACCTTGACATTTGTTTTAAAATTCCAGTTCCATAATATCTTTTATTTTTATTTTCATATTTCATCAGTTTATTCCATGCGATTTCTTTTCTTTTTGTTAGATCAACCATATTCTCACTTTATTTATTTAAAAAGTAAGTAGAAAATTTCATAAGGAGTTATATGTTTCATACATATATTATTATAACATTTTTTATATTTTTCATTTTTATAACATGGGCTACATTTCATTTTATTTTGTATAACTAGGTGTTTTTTTATCGGTTGAGGTCCAAACTGTTTCGGATCAGTCGGTCCAAACAATGCGATTACCTTTGTAAATGCAGCACCGATGTGCATTGGGCCAGTATCTGTCGTAACTAAATAGTCTAATTGTTTCATTAAGGCCATTGTTTCCTTAATTGTGAATTTACCACATACATTTATTGTATTTTTTGTCATCTTTCTTACTCCTTCACTTATTTCCCAATCGTTTTTGTCTCCGATAAGCAATATCTTAGTTTTCGGCTCCTTTTGATATATCTCATTTGCCAACTTAATCCAATTTGCAATAGGCCAACGGCGATTTAAATGAAACCGTGAGTCACTCCCTCCACCAACTACAAATCCTACAATTTTATCTCCACTTCTGATGTTTTTTTCTCTAAGTTTTACATTTATTATGTTTTCAAGTTCTTTTGGAAAGAATAACTCATATCTTATAACTCTAGGTTTCAATTTAACTCCAACTAATCTCATTAATTCAATGTATTTTTCAGAATCATGTTTGTTTTTTATCTCTGAATAATGCAATACTTTAGTGTTAAGATAACCACCATTTAGATCAAACCCAATTCTTTCTTTTATTCCAGTTAAAAAAGCGAATAAATTCATTTTAAATGAAGTATGACAGTTTATAATTAGATCAAAATTTTCTTTTCGTATTTTCTTTAACAAATTCATAATCTTTATGTAATTTCTTTGCCCTTTTTTGAAATTTTCTGCAATAATAAATTTGTCAATATATGGATTATCTTCTATCACATCTTTGTATTCCTTTGCAACTAAAAGTGATATTTCGGCATTCGGATATGCTTTTCTAAGCAAGCTAATTGCTGGCGTTAACATAACTAAATCTCCGATTGCACCAAGCTTTAATATCAAAATTTTCTTGTACTTCATATTTTTCACATTTAATTAATATGTCTGTCAAATTTAAAAAATATTATTTATTTTAAAAACTTGGTAAATATTAATCAATCTTAAATATTCTAACATATTCATCTGGCTTGTTGGAGTAGCGGTTAGGATATACTTGTGTCATGCCTGGGATGTTGCCTTCAAAGAATCCCTTGTAGAATATTGAATCGTAAAATCTTCCTTTTCTGTCTGGGTTTGTTGAGCTGTATATTGCAATTGCCCTTATAAATCTTCCATCATCTGTGGTGCCTAATGAAACAATGTTTTCTATTCCTGCTTTTGTTTTGTTTTCATAATAAAACGGTAAGCTTCCATCTGCCATGCAATAATAATTAAATCCGAGCGCCTCGCCATGTGTTGAAAATACTTTTATTGCTCTTTGTCCTGTTTCAGTCTTCATATTGCAGTAACTTGCTGAAGCCTGGCTTGTTGGAATATATATGTATTCAGGAGCAGCTAATAAGTCACAAAGGCTTTCTCCTGGCTGCTTATTTACCGTTGTTTCATTATTATAGTTGCAGTAGTGATAAACCAATGCTCCCCATTTTCCTATCAAATCCTGATCAAGAAGCAGGTATTTGGCTTTATGTTCCTTCATATATTGAATTAATTTTTGTGTACTATTTCCAACTATCTTATCTGCTACTTCCTGATGCATGATGGTATATGAATGCGTATTTCCAGTAACAGATTTGCTTTGTCCTATTGTATTTATCCAATGTCCGTAATCCCACCAGGACATTACTCTGTCATCTGTTCCTTGGACATTGTCTCTTATCCATAATATTGCATCCAGCCATGAATCAGGAATTCTGCTGCAATAAACTCTATAACTGTTTATTCTTGTATCTGTTAAGAACTGATTTATCATATCTTTAGAGTTTGATACTGAGTTTATGTCTCTTGCGATAACATTGCAAACATTTTCATAATATTTTGTATTGTCAACTACATCTACAAAACTTAATGACAAAGATCTTATTATAGTATCAGAAAACATTAGAACTTGATAAATAGCTAGCAAAGCAATTATAATAAACAATGCATCTTTAACATATTTTGTCTTTATTTTTAATATCTCGCCAGCAAAGAATCCAAATAAAATAGGTGTAGCCAATCCCATAAATACAACATATTTTGCTTTAATTAATCCTGCTAGTGCAAAAGGAGCGGTTGCAAGTATTGCAATAATAATCAAACTTTCTTCAAAAATTTCAGGTTTGTTTAGTATTTTTTCTCCTAACTTTATAAGCAAAGTAACTAATGAGATTATGATTATGAAAGGTGTCAAGCTAATTGCAACATTTATTCCTAAAACACCTAAAGATCCAGAGAAATCGGAAGGAGCAGCAGTTTGTTCTGCGATTGTCTTCATTGTTACATCTGGATTTGTTGCTACATATCCTATCATTCCCAATACAGAATTTATCATTGCATTTAATGGAGTCAAGATAAGAAGAACTAGACCGATTATAATAAGGGAAGATAAATAAAGAAGCTTATCAGCTTCATTCTTTGTAAATTTAAGCAATTCATTAAAAGCAAATAACAGGATGATGGGAAGTAAAGAAATTCCAACTGGAATCCATGGAAGATAATTCAGAGGAAGATAGTATGCGAGAAGTAGTAAAAATGTAAACACTGTAATTCCTGCTATTATTATTCCTAATTTCAATGTTTCTTTCATTTCTTCTGTCTTATTTCTTAAATATCCCATTAATCCAATATATCCTAACGTTCCTGCAAATATTAATGGAGTTATTAAAGAGGAATTAGAACCAAATGCGGTTATTCCTAATAGGAATCCAGTTGCAATTGCAATTTCCTTTGATTTGTATTTCAGTGTAAGTGCCAGCATCGATGCAAATGCAACAATTCCAAACATTCCGAAAGGAGTAAATTCAAATGATCCAGCACCTGTTTTCTGAAGAAATACAGGTGTGAATGCAAGAATGGCTGCAATAGCCAATGCCAACTTTTGATTATATTCTCTGCTTAACCACAAATAAGCAAAGAAAACAGTAAGCATTGCAATAATTGGAGGATATAATCCAGTTGTCATTGTGAAGAGCTCAAAATTAAATTGAGGGTGGTTGTTAAAGATCGTGAATAAATTATACCATCCTGCCTCCATGTATGGAATGAATGGAAAAGTTCTATGACTGTCAGGATTAGGATACCATGCATAGTCATCAGTTGGTGGGATGCTGCCATGTTGAATTATGAATTGAGCAGCCATGTTATACCAATAAGGATCAAAGTCATAATAATAAGGAGTAAGGCTTTGAATTCTTATCCAAAAAGAAAGAAAGAGAATAATAAGAAGAAGAGCTGGATAAACATATCTTTTCTCTTTTTTCTCTGCTGAACCTGTTGTTTCTGTTTCTTCTTTTTCAGGAAGTATGCTTATATTCTCTTTATAGAGATAAGCAAAAGGAACAAGTGTAATTATTGCTAGATTGATAAGAGTGATAAGAGGTGAATATTGGATTCCTATTGTGAATTCTATTAAAGAAAGGAATGATGGAACAAACATTCCAAAAGGAATTCCAAGGAAGAACATTTCAAGATAAGAGAATTTTCTTGTTTTTTTGAAAAGTGCAAGAGAAATCAAATACCCCGGTATGATAATTGAGAGGAATATTGGCATAGATCTTAAAATCATTTCTGCAATTGTCATGCTTATTGTTTCCATGCATTCACCTTTTTATTTTAGAAAGCTAATGAAGCAATACTTGTATAGCTTAAGAGCATAAATATAGATATTAAAAATGCAGCAATCCATATCTTGAAATCCCAGTTCATTACCTTTGCTCCATCCAATATAAAAATAGGAAGAAGATTAAATGTCGCAAGCAATGCATTTATCTGCATTCCTATTACAGAAATAAGAAATACTGGTTCACTAAGTTTGAACTGGAATATTCCACTTAAGATTAAAATTGCTGCGAATATTAAATATAGTATCATATTCATTACAGGACCTGCAAGAGACACTATCCCATTCTCCACCCTTCCCATTCTTTTGAATATATAAACCGCTCCAGGAGCTGCAAATATGAATCCAAAAGGAGCAAGAAGAAACATGAAAAGAAGTCCCTGAGGCCACATTACAAACCTTGAAGGCGATCCAAATTTCTCTGCTGCA
This sequence comes from Candidatus Micrarchaeia archaeon, assembly GCA_038881595.1. GTDB lineage: Archaea > Micrarchaeota > Micrarchaeia > CABMEP01 > CABMEP01 > DTQF01. The sequence goes on from JAVZPM010000001.1 coordinate 210,069, forward strand.
TACTTATGTCCCATTTCATGCGTCATAAATCCTATTCCTACTGTAAAGCCAATTATCAGAAGCTTATATATAAATCCAGGTTGGAAAAATACTCCTATTCCCCAGACTGCTATTGTAAACGCAACCATTATTGCAAGCATCGAGATAATCATCTCTTCTATTTCATTCATCTAATCACTTTTTGCTTTTATTTAACGCTGTCAGCTTTTTATTTAATATTTTCAAATTTCATTTATTTATTTCATTTTATTTTAATTTGGTTAATTGTATCTCTGCAGTGTGTTGTTCTAGAAGTTCAACCTCTGCATGAGAAAGAATTCCTTGGTATCTTACAACCTTTCCTATTCCGAAAGAGCCATCCATAAGCTTTAATTCAATATATCCATTCAGTCTTCCATTGCTCATAGCAATTGCATTTGGGAATGTAAAGAAAAATGTTATAGGCTCTCCTCTTACAACAATCGGATCTCCTTTTCTTACTCCTCTTATATGCGGCCATGCAATTGCATACACTATCAATATTCCCCAGTTAAGTGCAAAGAGTTTAAGCAGATATCCTAAACTTGCCTCTGGAGTGAGTGCATATATGATTAAAGATAAGGCTGTCAATGCAAGAAGCAGTTTCCATAATGTATTTATCAGCATTTTTTTCACCTTTTCATATTATGCATACATTCCTTTTAAGTTTTGTTCAAATCTTTTTATTCTTTCAGTATGCTCTTTTCTCACAGTTGGAACTATAGATGTTATTGCCTTTTCAAAATCAACCATCTTTACCTTATCTCTCTTTGCTCTTATTGCATTCATTCCAGCCTCTCTCACTATTCCCTCTATGTCTGCACCTGTTGCATTGTTAAGCTTGGCTGCAAGAGCCTCTAGATCTACATCCTTGTCAAGAGGCATTCTCTTTGTATGTACTTTTAGTATCTCTAATCTTGTCTTTTCATCAGGTAATGGAATTTCTATTATGTTGTCAAATCTTCCAGGTCTCAGAAGAGCTGGATCAAGTATGTCTGGCCTGTTTGTTGCAGCTATTACTACTATGTTCTTTAGTTGTTCAATTCCATCCATTTCAAGCAACAAAGTATTAACCATTCTTTCTGTAACCTTTGTTCCTTCATCAGATCCTCCTCTTATAGGTGCTATTGCATCTATCTCATCAATGAAAATAATACATGGAGCTGAAAGCCTTGCTTTTCTGAACAATTCTCTTATAGCTCTTTCAGATTCTCCAACCCATTTTGAAAGTACTTCAGGTCCCTTAATGGAGATGAAGTTAGCTTCACTTTCTGTTGCTACTGCCTTAGCAAGCAATGTCTTTCCTGTACCTGGAGCTCCGTAAAGAAGTATTCCTTTCGGTGTCCTAATTCCCATCTTTTGGAATACTTCTGGATTCTTTAATGGAAGTTCAACAGCTTCCTTAAGCTTTTGCTTTATGTCATCTAATCCACCAATGTCAGACCATCGGACATTAGGTATTTCAACGAATACCTCTCTTAAAGCTGAAGGCTGGATTTCTCTCATAGCATTTGTGAAATCATCCATCTTTACAGTTATGCTTTCAAGTATTTCTATTGGAATTGTTTCTTCCTCAAGATTTATCTTTGGCATTATTCTTCTTAATGCCTTCATGGCTGCTTCTTTACATAACAATGAGATATCTGCACCAGTATAACCATGTGTTACATTTGCAAGATAATCAAAATTAACATCTTTATCCAGAGGCATATTTCTGGTATGGATGGTAAGGATTTCTTTTCTTGCATCTCTGTCTGGAATTCCTATCTCAATCTCTCTATCAAATCTCCCAGGTCTTCTTAAGGCAGGATCTATTGCATTTGGCCTGTTTGTTGCTCCAATAACTATTACCTGACCTCTTGCCTTTAATCCATCCATGAGTGCAAGAAGCTGAGAAACCATTCTTCTCTCAACTTCTCCAGTTGCTTCCTCTCTTTTTGGAGCTATTGCATCAATCTCATCCATGAATATGATTGAAGGAGCATTCTCTTCTGCTTCTCTAAAAAGTTGTCTTAATCTTTCTTCAGATTCTCCTACATATTTTGATATTAATTCAGGTCCTCCAACATATATGAAGTTTGCATCGCTTTCATTTGCTACTGCCTTAGCAAGCAGTGTCTTACCAGTTCCAGGAGAACCATGTATAAGAACTCCTTTAGGAGCTTCTATTCCAAGCCTCTCAAATAATTCAGGATGTCTTAAAGGAAGTTCAACCATTTCCCTTATCTTTCTTATTTCTTCCTTTAATCCACCTATGTCTTCGTAAGACACAGTAGGTATTCTTCCAGTCTCTTTCAATGGCTCTTCTTTAATCTCAACCATTGTTCTTTCATTTATAATTACGGCTCCAACTGGTTGAGTCACTGCAACTACTAATGGGAATGCAGTGCTTCCAATTATGCTTATGAATATTGTGTCTCCTTTCATTACAGGCCTTCCTTCTAATCTCCTCTTTAGCAGTTCATCAAATCCCGGCGAGAATCTCATTGCTTGGTATGGAGTGAATACAACCTTCTTTGCAGGCTTAGCCTCTACCTTTTTGATTGTAACTTTATCTCCCATTCCAACTCCTGCATTCTGTCTTACCTGTCCGTCCATTCTTATCAATTTATGTCCCTCATCATGAGGATGAGCGGGCCATACAATAGCAACAGTTGTTTTCTTTCCTTTAATTTCAATTATGTCACCTGTTGTTAATGCAAGTTTGTTCATTGTTTCTGAATCTAGTCTTACTATCCCTCTTCCTACATCTGTTTTCAATGCCTCTGCTACAAAAAGTTCAGCAACATCACTCATTATTACCACCACAACATGAATATTAACAAGAGAATAAGTTCTCCTAATTAATATTGTTTCTAATAATTTAAGAATTTTACCTATCTCACTTAAAGCGAGCCCGAGGGGATTCGAACCCCCAACCTCTTGGTCCGAAGCCAAGCGCTCTATCCGTTGAGCTACGGGCCCAATAATTACTTCTAGTTATTATCTGTTAATATTATTTATAAATATGCATGCAGTTGACATTCTAATTTTTAGTATTCTATTCTTAACTTTCTTGTAAATGGCATAGGTTTATTTATGAATGGAATATGAATAGAATTTTAGATCTGATTTATATAAATCAATATATAGAAATTTTTCAAGAAGTTAGATGTTGAGAATATATTACAATGTAATGGAACTAAATATCAAAATTAAAACTGAAATTCTCGCTTATCCAATGCAAATCAATTTATTTAATATTTTGAAAGAAGTGGTCTATAAAATGGAAAAACAATAAGTTCAAATAAAAAGAATATTTTACTTGCAAATATATTTTTGTAAAAAAAGTAGCGGGGGATGGATTTGAACCATCGGTCTCTGGGTTATGAGCTTCGCCTTCTGCAAGCATTACACTTGCAAAATCCAGCGGGTACTCCAGGCTACCCTACCCCGCTTCTCTCTAATAAATTAAAAAAGTTTATTATAATATATAGAATAAAAGAATTTAAATATCTTTTATTGTTTCATTAATTTAATGAATTTTTTAGTGAAAAATAAAAAGGGAGTGTTTTCATTTCTTTATCTTTTTGCTATATTTACATATCTTCTCTCAGTTCTTTCAATTTATCTTATGATTTATGAAAGAACTTCCTATCTAGAGAATAAAATCTTCATTTTAGAAGAAAGAGCAGGAAGAGAGCTTGAGTTAAAACATGCAGTAAAAAGAGTAATAATCTATTCAGAACAGATAAGAATAATGCAAGATTTTCTTAAATTTCTATTTCCAGAATATTTGCTTGTCTTTGATTCTTCTTATTCTTTATATGGTGTAAATAGACTTAATGATCTGACAAGCGGTGGAAACCATTCATATTATCATTGGAGAGATTATGCACTGAAGTTCTGGTGTGGATTTCCTTCAGAAAATGAAATAGTTGATATGATAACAATAAAAGGAAGGAAACCAGAATATTTCGGTTCAAATCAGATCTATCAGAGATTAAATGTATTCAATGTAGATGATACAGTTATTGTTGGAAATGAAGTAAAAAATATATGTAGCCTTTTCCTTTCAACTTCAATAAATCAATCCACTACAATAACAAAACCAAATAAAAAAATAATACAAGGAATCTCAGAAAACATATTGGAAAATACGATATATGATCTAATCAATGTAAAATATGGAGTTATGGTTTATGACAGTAAAGAAAACATTTCATCTGCAATCATAATTCCAGAGTCAACAGAAATAATTTGGGATGATTATTTAGGTTTGCAAAAAGTGATTAGATGAAAGGTCAATTATCATTGGAATTTATTTTCATAATGGCTGTCTATATTCTTTTCATATTTATTCTAGTTTCTTCTCTAGATTATTCTAAGTTCCTAGAGAAAGTAGAGTTGCAGGAATTTTCCCTTAAGATAAATTCTCTTAGACTAATAGAATCAGAAAGACTCATAAACAACCACTTTACAGATATGAAGATATTCATAGAAGGATGTTCGATATCAGAAGGAGATAGTAACAAGTCAGTAATCTGCAAGAAGGAAAATATGACTAAGATATCTAAAATACCTTTAACTCAAGCAGGAGTAGGTCTTCTTACACTTTATAAGCCATTATCTTAATTTAATATATAGCGAGTGATTAGATGATAGGAAGAATGAAAATGAAAAACTGTAGAAGAGGACTGTTCAGCGTAGATGCATCATTCGCAGTTATAATTATTCTAACAATGTCATTAATATTTTATACGTTCATTCAGTCAATTTCCTCCTCTTTACATAATCTCGAGTCAAGGCAGAAAACTGTTTCATTAATAGTTTTTTCAAATGAGATTGTCAGAAAGGAAGGAGCATACAAATCAAACACAGAAACAATATCTAATCTTATTTCAATTTCAGATCTGGATTCTTTTGCAATCAAATTAACTTCATTAAACAATAGTGAGTATGGATTTAGCTATATAGAATGGAAGCTATCTAGTAAAAATGGAAGTGTAGTGAGAAATTTCACTAAACAATTTCATGCAGCAGATAACGATGAGATATTTTGTATTAATCGGCTTGTATTGATAAATGATTTTAATTGGCACAAATACGAAGAAGGAATACTTAGAGTTTGTATAAAATAATTTAACAGAATATTGTTTAGACAAGAAAGATGTATGTGATGATATGTGGAAAAAGGGGGCAGTATTTACATTAGAGGCGTTGATTACGTTTACATTATTCTTAATTTCAATTACATCTCTTTATCTGTTAATACAACAAAAACAAAATCCTATCCCATTATATGAAACAGTAATACTGAACGATGTCTATCAAGTTTTAGAGCTAAAATACCATACAGACTTATCTTCATTTGCAAGAACAGGACAGGTTTCAACTGAACTGAGAGATTATTTTAATTATGTAAAAGATTCTACTGGTCAAATTATATTTTTAAAATTTGGAAATTTTTTCTATTCAAGCAATAATTCAGTCTCTTGCATTCCTTTAATTACTCAAAAAAGGCTTCTTGTTTATTTTGATCTAGATATAGGAATAACAGATACAAAGGTAAACTATTTTCATGAATTAACAATAGGCTTATGCAGATAAAATTAGATTAAGATTTGAATGCACTAATTTGAATGCGCATCTAAATTTATCTCTTTTTCTTCTGCCTTTTTTCATCAACGTTTTGCTTAGCCGTATTTTTCTTTTCCTGGAGAACAATTGTTGTTGCAAAACCGCTTGCAACCGCAGAAGCGCTTACTAAAGCAGTACTTACTTCAGGTGAAAACAAAGCGCCAAGAGTCAGCATGCCAAGTCCAGCAACAGTTCCTCCGATTAATCCTTCTAATATTACAGGAACTGATTCCTCTGGCTTAAGCTCTTTTGGAAATAATATCTCCTTTACCATAAATATCACATTTATATTATATTATTTTAATACTTTCTATTTCTTTTATCTCATAACATCTTCATAATCTACTTCTTATATCAATTTTAATACTCATATTATGTCCATTTTATAGTGTTATTTTATATCGTTATCTTTTCTAGGTATATAGAATCTTCCACTTATAAGATTGCATTTCCCTTCATAAAATAATTTTGCAGTTATGGCCGCAATCTTTGCATCCTCTATGTGTCTTCTAAGCTTATTCTTTTCTCTCTGTATTCCAAGTATTTTTGCAGAGATAGATGGACAAACTTCTATAACAGTGAATGCATCCAACATCTTATCTATTTCGATTCCTCTTTTCGCAAGCAGTTTCATGGAATCAAAGAATGGGAATATATTATACCCTTCTTTTCTAAGTGTTTTTTCTTCTTCCCTCATGTTGTCGTCAATAGGAAAAGAAAGAGGTGCGTCTATTGCAATTACTCTTGGTTTTATTCTCAAAACAGATCTTATAATATCTTTATCAGAAAACATTATAGCCTCTTCTATAACTCTTCCTTTAAGATCAATAAAAACTATTCCAGTTGGATTTTTTTCTTTAGCAGCCAAATCAATACCACAAAAGATAAGGTTTTTCATATATTTTTTAAACAAACTTTATTTATATTCTTTATGATTAAGGTAGATGTCTAAAACCCTAAGCACGTATATTTTATATATTTTTTTCATTATATATCTTAGAGTGTGCCAGAGTAGCTCAGTGGTAGAGCGCCAGTGAACTTGATTCATTATCTAGTTCGGCGACACTCATAAGTCAGATTTCTACTCAAGATCTTAGACTAAGAAATCTGGAGGTCGAGGGTTCAATCCCCTCCTCTGGCACTTAAGGAAATTATATTTATTTTATTTGTGATGTGATGATAAGTGATCCGGTTTCTTTTGCATTATTTTTTTATCAAAATCCTATTCTAGATTTAATAAGTATTGCAATAGATAAGGCTGGAGTTGCATTCACAATAGGTTTGTTAGTTCTTATTTACATTTTCATAAAATTTAATATTCTCAAAAGATTAGAAAAAAGCATCGGTATCGACGCAAGAAAAATTGAATACGATTTTTCTCTGTTAAAGAAAAGATTATTCTTTACTTTCGTTGCACTCATTTTAACAATTGCTTCAGTTCAATTCATAAAATTAGTATATCCGCAAGATAGGCCTTGCACACAAGATCTTGGAATAAACAAGATAGAATGTCCCAATTCCTCATCTTTTCCAAGTACTCACACTGCATCAGCAGCTGTTTTAGTACCGTTCTCTATCGGCACTTTTCTATTTGCACCATCATTGTTGTTTTATTTAATCGTTGCTTTCTCAAGAGTATATTTAGGAGTACATTATCTGACAGATGTTCTTGTGGCCTCTGCATTCGGCTTCTCATGGTATTTTTTATCTGAAATTCTTCTTGAAAAAAATACTGGAAAAAGAATAGCATCCAAAGCAAGCAATGTATTCAGAGGATTCCTTCACTTATTTTTTGGGCTTTTTATAATGTTTATCCTTACTTTAAGCAGTATCTATTCTCTTTATCCAATCCAAATATCACTTCTTGTACTTTTGTTTATCCTGTTATTTATTTTCTATCTTATAAATCGTACACTTTCGCAAAAGTCAGATATTTTGAATCAGATATTAGATTTTGTTAGCACAAGGGATAGATTTCACGGCGAAGGTGCTATATGGTTTATCCTTGGAGCAATGCTTTTAATAGGATTTACACAGGACGTTGGAAAATCAATAGCAGGAGTGTATATTGTAACAATAGGAGATGTTGCCTCAGCAGCATTTTCATCTAAACCAGGAAAGAAATCATTGTTTAAGAATAAGAATTTAATTTCATATCTTTCTTTTGTTATAGCAAGCATTCCTTCTCTTTTAGTTCTTGGAATAGGGATATTTCCAATTATCCTTCTAGCAGCATTAATAGAGTCTTTGGATTTAAAGATTAATGACAATTTCATTCTTTTTGTTTTTCTTACTTTAAGTTTTATGTTTTTATAATTCTTATTTGTTTTGCATATTGAAAAATGATATAGAACTGTTGTTAAGCCAGCAAGGCATCAAGACTTTCAACCGCCTTCTTTACTCCAGATATTACAAATCCGATAGTTTCTCCTTTCTTCAAGAGGCATACTAATATAACGTTTCTTCCATTGTAAATTAATGAATCTCCTTCTGAACCCTTCAATAAAATGTATCTGCTTTGCCCTTTGTCAAATTCAAAGGAAGCCATGTCGCTATTTGCTATTGCCTTTGCAGCTATAGCAGATATAAGATTGGAATCAACTTCTTTAGGCATCATCGAAGCAACAAGAAGTCCATCTTTCCTTACTGCTGCCACCCCATCAACCTTTCCTCCGCTTACAATGCTATTTAGAACCTGCATTACTTCATTCTTGTCTATTACAACAGTTTTTATTCTTTTCAAGGCACCTTCTTCAATTGTAAGCGATTCACCAATGTGCTCAGACATATATCTGGTCAAAGCCCATTTTCTCCATCTTGAAGGTATGTCTGCCAGCATGCTTATTTCAATCTTATCATTTGTTTTCAGTAGTTCATCTATTTGGTTCCTCCATTTTGGCCAATTCTCTAAAATCTCTCCTTTACTTGTTAAGCCATCAATTGCAGCTTGAATGTCAATTATTGACTTATTTATCTGGGGAAGGTATTGTTCAGCATTTTCTGGTGTCAACTCAAGCATGTATCTTTCCATCTTCTTTCTTTCAACTTGCACAAGTATCTCTTCATTTTCAGTATCTATTTTGTTTTCAGCAGCATTCATTATTTTATCTTCAAGTTTATCTATCCATGCACTTGCTTCCTTTATCTTTTCCTTTGCAATCTCCATAGGAGTCATATAATACCTTTCTCCAAACAACATACCTTTTATTATATCCATTAATGAATAGTAGAGAGAGATTATTCCTATTGATATTGCAAATGCACCTAATAGTTTAGGAACATTTGTTCCTAGCCTCACAAGAGTTTCCATATCTGTGCTGCCTGGAACTTCTTTAGTAAATATAATTATCACAACTCCAATTATAATACAAGCTATTCCAGTAGCAATCCAAATTAAGTTGTCTTTTCTTCCATGTCCGATGAAATTGTATACTTCTGTCATTAATGGTGTTTTCTTTATCATGCTAACTACATACGCACCTAATAAGGCAAGTATCTCTAGATATATTAGAACGACTATAAATAGCAGTGTTCCATATATCGCAGAGGCAATATAGAAATCAAGATTTGCCTTTAGCACATTATATATTCCATCTGCTATTTTAGATATTGTTACAAAGAATGGGACATTCTTAGGATCTATTACACTTACCTCTAAATATGCAGACTGCGCATATTTTTCAACCCATGCCTTGTTTATTTCTTGAAACACAGTTGTCTTATAATAAATCGTTTTGCCTATATCCTCGCTTCCAGAGAATGTAAATTTCCAGCTTACAGCGATCGGAGGTTCAGATCTAAGAAGCTCACTGTATTTTGGACTGAATTCTAGCTTATCTAAGCTTAATGCCAAAGAAGAAGGAATGGTTTCTCTAAGGGTTATGTCAGTTATTTTATCTGTAGCCTTTGAAATTAGTGTTATCTTTACAGTAACTTCATTGCCAAGGTTCTTCTGAACAATTATTTCTCTTATCATTGTTATTGACTGAATTTCTTTTGGTGTGAATACATATATTATTTCATCCGGTATTCCATCGTTATTCAGATCTACACTTCTTTCACTTTGGATCGTTTCTTTCTCAGAAGGATAAACGTTTTTCTGCAGGCAGCCAGACATGAAAATGAATGAGAATAAAACAATCAATAATAATCCAAATTTTAGTCTTTTCATCAGCTCACTGACAGAATATTTATATTAGTAATCTATTCTAAGGAATGTATTTAAATTTAATTATAGAGAACTATATGTTGCTTTTAGATGCTAGTTGATTTTATGATTGTAAATGCAGATCTTCATCTTCATGGAAAATATTCAGGTGCCGTATCTAATGACATGTTGCCTGCAAAGATAGGAGAGCAGGCAAAATTAAAAGGACTTCATTTAGTTGGAACCGCAGATATACTTAATATGAAATGGATGGATGAAATTAAAAAGAGTCTTTCAGAAGAAAATGGAACATTCATACACTCTTCAGGAACGAGATTCATACTTCAAACAGAAATAGAAGATGCCAATCGAGTTCATCATATATTATTATTTCCTTCAATTAGTAAGGTTATGGAAGTAAGAGAACGTTTATTTAAATATACCAAAGACTTGGATACAGAAGGAAGACCAAAGGTTCATCTGAATGGAGAAGAGATTGCAGAGATCGCAATAGAGGCGGAAGCCCTGATTGGACCTTCTCATGCATTTACACCATGGACTTCTCTTTATAAAGAATACAGCTCATTCAAAGATTGTTATGGTAAGTATTCGGACAAAATCTATTTCCTTGAATTGGGTTTATCTGCAGATACAGATATGGCAGACAGGATAGAGGAAATAAAAGATTTGACATTCTTAAGCAATAGCGATGCACATAGCCCATGGCCTAATAAGATGGGAAGAGAATTCACTTCATTTGAGATGCAGGATATATCATTTGAAGAATTGAAGCTGGCTATAATGAGAAAAAAAGGAAGAGGACCCGTTCTTAATGTAAAATTTGATCCAAGAGAAGGAAAATATCATAGGACAAGATGCATGAATTGTCTAGTATTCTATTCTCTTAAAGATGCAGAGTCTTTCAAATGGAGATGTCCAGTATGCCATAAGCCAATAAAAAAAGGAGTGGCAGAAAGAATAGAGGAATTGGCAAACGGAAGAGAAACTATTCATCCAGAGCATAGGCCAAAATGTATACATATCATTCCGTTATCAGAAATAATTGCTATAGCACACAACGTAAAAAGTCCGTATTCCCAAAAAGTACAGGAAATATGGCGTAAGTATATTGAAAACTTTGGAACTGAAATAGACATCTTGATTAAAGCAGACATAAAGGATTTAGAAAGAATAGATAAAAAAGTTTCAGAATTAATTTCTTCTTTCAGAGAGAATAAGTTCAAATATATACCTGGAGGAGCAGGCCGATATGGAATCCCGGTTCCACCTGGAAAGAAAGCATCTTATAAAGTATGGAAAGGAAACAAGGTTGTCGAAGTAGATGTCAATGATGAGGAGACATTTTCATCACAACCTTCAATAACCGATTTTATGTAGGCTAAGTATATAAAATAGTAATAAAAAACAGGCTACAATAAAAAATAGTTAAGCAAATTAAAATAAATAAAAGGAATTAAAAAAGTAAGAATTTATGCGAAACTTTTCTTGTCAACAATTACATAGTCAGATGCTGCCAAGATTGCTGTGTATGGTATGTATATCAAACCCTCTTCTTTCTTCATTCTTCTCATTGTTGGGTTGTCTGGATTGGGTTCGACTACAAGCGTCTCGAGCTTGCCATTCTTCTCGTTGATCAATATATCAACCAATCTGCCTATCTCTTCACCGTCGTTTGTTATCAATTTTCTGCCTGCCAATTGGCGTGCTAATAGAAGCTTTACCATGTGTCCACCTTTTATTAGTATTTATATGTGAGATTTAAAAATCTATCTAGATTTTAAATCTCACTCGCCTCTAATTCTTATTTGCTGATATACATTTAAAATATTATCTTTTTTTATTTTCATACAGTAATTAATCAGAACAAACTTAAAATGTAGAAAAGCAAATTTTTATATTATTTTAAACATATATTATGTTGTCCTTTGTGGGGATGGCAGAGCCTGGTCAAATGCGCAGGACTTAAGACCCTGGTACAGGCTTACTCCTTTATAGAAGTAAGAAATCCTGTGCCGTAGTGGCTACGTGGGTTCAAATCCCACTCCCCACATTTTTTTCTTTAAGATAACGTTAATTTTAAATATCTAGCAATTATATTAACTTTATGAATCATTCGAAAAGGTTTTCATTTTTTCCTTTATCATTCATTCTAATTATCTTTTTCTTTCAATTAACATTTGCAGTATACCCAATTATTTCACAAAGTCAAAGAGAGGCAGTTCCAATAAACGAGTCTCTGAGGAGCGTGGAAGGAATTTATTCTGTTTTCCCATTTGTTGACTGTAGTTTAATACCTGAGAAATATGGTGGATTTGGACATTGTAATAATTTCGTTGCTGATTTTTGCATAGATAACCAGTTTCATTTAAGTCAAAGTATTGTTCCTCTAACTTCTGAAGAAAGAATTGCAATGAAGAGCATAATAGCAAAATTAGAATCAGCGGATAATGCAGTTGTCTCTATGAAAAATAAACTTCTTAATCTTCTTGTTAAGAAAAACTGCACATATCAAATATTACTCTACGTTCCTTACGCTACGATATCGAATATAGTCGGAATATTACCTTCTATGGACTATGAAGGATTTAAGAGATCTCCAATTAAATTAAGTAGTTTTGTGGTTAAAGTAGAATTAAAATGCGAGGGAGTAGATATACCTATTTTCTCGAACCTTGTTGATTTTGTAGTAGATATTATTACCAGTTTTGACAGATATTTAGAGCTTCAGGCTGCAGCCTATGAAAATTCAGGAGAGGCATTGAATGAATTGTTTAATCTTGTTATTCAACAAGCAGATTCTCTTTATTATGAAGGTGCAGGATATTCGAATTACTCAACTTCAGCCTATAAATTCTATAATGAAAAGATAAAGTCATTCATCTATAAATCTAACCAAAATCAGATCGAGCCAACACAATCTGATTTGAATTCTCGAGATTTCTCCTCATACTTTATATATGTGAGAAACGTTAGTAAGAAAGTAAGCTTAGAACGAGTGAACAAGCTTTCAAACTGTGAAATTGCAGTAATGTCATCTCCTCAATATATTGTAGCATTTAATTACTTAATAGATCTATATAGAGAGATTCAAGAAGCAAGGGCTACTTTAAGGTCGGATTATGATGTAGCAAAGTCGGAAGCAACACAGAAATTCATTGATGCACAGACAAGATACAACATTCTAATGAATGAGAAATATTGGCTTATCAATCAATCGATAGTAGCTTATGCATTAAACGCATCCCAAGAAACAACAATGCAAGAAGGATTGGTGATACCTTCAGATTCTTTACTGCAAATTAAAGAACTATTGTACGGTTCAGGTTCGTCTACAAGTGTGAAGAATCTTTTAGATTCAGCAAACAAGGATACAGAAAATCAAGTAATATTCTATTATTCAAAAGGCATCGAAAAGTTTAGGAAAGCAACAGAACTATCAAAATTTGCAATCAACAACTCATACAAAATAGAGACAGAATCCGATAATGTTCTAATTTCACTTAATGAAAAAGTAAGGTACAAACTTGAAAATGCATATAACAGTCTATCTAAATATCCAGTTTATGATGTCACATCAGCTTCAGCTTATGATTTGTTGAATAATAAATATCAAACAGCATACTCAATATATAATAATTATAATCCATCAAATACAACTAAAGGAGAAAGAATAGTTCACCTATATAATGCAGCATTAACGCTTGATGAAGTAATATCATTTGCTTCTATAAAGTCATCAGATATCATAGAATTAAAAAAGAAATCGTTTAAAGAGGCATTAGATGAGTTAAATTTAACTATAAAGAAAGCACAAATAGATGAAATCGATATTACAGCTGAACTCCAATTATTAAATTCTAAGGCTTTACTTTTAGGAATGAATATCAATAATATTTCATTTCTAGAAGATTCATTAAAGGCTCTTATTCAAGCAAAAGAAGATATATATTCGAGAGCAGAATCAGTATATTCAGATATTCCGTCACTTAGGTCAAGAATTTATTCAATAATTAATTCTATTTCACCATACATTAATACATATCAATACAAAAACGTGATTGATCAAATAGATAGAATGTATTTTATAGATAACAGTTTTAATCCAAAGAGATGTCTTGGAAACTATAAATCAATCAAAAACAATTATTCTGCTGTTTTGGAAGATCTTAATAAAAATGCAGCTTCATTACTTTCAATATATTTGTCAAACAAATATAGTGCAAGGACATTATTTGATACAACACCACAAGTTGATTCTTATACAAATATAACTACATATTTAGAGATAAAGAATGATTTATCCTTAAGTACTAATTCTCAAGTTGTTGTTCAGGTAAGAGGTATTCCATATGAAGTAAATAGTATTATCGAGTCAGAAATTCCAGGTATATATGCGATAAAGAATAAAGATTATGTTTCTATTTATTTCCCAAGTATAAATAAAACTACTAGTTATCTTTTGAAAATAAAATCATATGTCAAGCCCTCCATTTTAACTTCAAAGAAAACTGAAAGGTTAGTTCTTACAAATGAAAGATTGACAGAAAAAATTACATACGAAATTGATTCTATTTACGACATTGATTCATTGATTTTAACAGACAATTATTGGGCTGACGAATGTTCCGTTTTTATGAATAATAGAATGCAAACTGTAAGATCTTATTCTAATCTGTCTATTTCACTTTCAAATGTAAAAACAGGTAAACAAGTAATTTATGCAACCTGTACTAAGAACAATCCAATTACATATTCTACATCTGGGTTTACAAGTTCTGATAACAAAATTTCATATACTTTACAAATAAAGAGTAATTACGAGGATTTAAGTGATGTTGATTATGTATTAGAAATAATGGGTTCTGCAGATGAAATTCAGTCCGATAGTATACGTGTTTATGATTCTAAAGGCCAAATAACAAAGAACTTTCAATTTTATAGATCTGGTGATAAATATTATGCAAAGTGGTTTATCCCGATACTTTCATCAGAGTATCAGAATTATACTGTTTCATATCTAACAACAGATATTGTTTCTTACTATTCAAAACTAAAAAGTGAGATAGAGAATATTTCAACGTCTGAGTCTATAGATATTTCTTCTTATATTAGAGACGCAGTTTATCGTGCAAGTAGAGGAAAATATGATGAAGCAATAAATTCTCTCGACAAGGCAAAGAAAGAAATATCTCAAGTTAGAGTTCAACGTTCAGAGAACGCATCACTTACAGAGAGACTTGATAAGTTAAGCAATCATATTTTGCAACTTAAAAACAAATCAAATGAGATTTATGCAATAGCAACAAATCTTTCTTTATCTGATATAAATGTAGAAGTTGCAAAACAAATATCAGAATTTGAGGTTGATTCACAATTAGCAAGAAATTATCTATTGAAAGGGGACGTTGCTAATGCAAAATCATTAATCTCTAAGCTTGAAAAATTGGTTTCGTCTACAAAGGTCGATAATTCAATCTATACAAAGGAAAAGAAAATTTTAGATTCTCTAACTCAAACAGAAAGGAAGGTTGTAAATATAGGTAAATTTATAGACATTTCTTCACAAGTAGAGAAGCTTAACAAAATAAAATCTTCTATTTCATTGATAGAACCTGCAGTAGCAGTCCAAGATTATTATACTGCATTAATAAATCTTAATAATGCCTTTAATTTAATTAATGAAATAAATTCAAATATTGAAAACAGTTCTATTCAAATAAATGCACAACTTGAAGCTAAATTAAAAATTTCAAAAGAAGTTCTGGATAAATGGAAAAAGAACAAGAAAATTATTCTTATTGCGTTTTCTATAGATAAAAATTCACCTATAAAATCCATTCCAGAACCAATAAATGAGATATTAAATAAAATAAACATTACCGATTCGATGGTAAACGAGCTTAATATATTATATTCGAAACTTAATGGATATAAATTAGATGAGAGAATAAGTAATATTGCTGAATTCGATGAATTAGATTCAAAGACAGATAAAATACAAAAAGATATTGAATATTATGGCAAACTAGTAGATCAATATAAGAGTGCATCGAATGAAATAATAAAAGATGCAGGTTTACTCCTTGAAGAAAAGCTAAATAAAGGTTCTGCAAATGAAAAGAAGAAAGCTATAGATCTACAGCCAGTTCTTTCTTCTGCAAAGGAATTATATTCTACAGGAATGTATCTAAATTCAATGATGTTAACTCAATATGTAAGAGACGAGCTAATTTCAATTCCATCAAGTGAAGCAACTATAGATTTAACATTATTGATATATTTTGGTATAGTAATTATTACAATAGCGATTATATTAAAGATAATATCAAAAAAAGAACCACCAAAGATAGAACGAAAGATAGAAAAAATTAAACTAGATTAAATTTACATACAAAAATAAAAAAATAAGATTAAAAAAGTTAGTAGTCTTCGTCTTCGTATTCTTCCTCTTCATCTACCCAATCATCCTCGAATTCTTCCTCTTCATCTAGTTCTTCTTCTTCATCTTCATCCTCGAATTCTTCCTCTTCATCTAGTTCTTCTTCTTCATCTTCTTCCTCTAGTTTCTTAGGATTTCCTTTTGGCATACTCTCACCTTGTAAGGTAAAATATCTGTGGTATATACATAATTAAGTATTAAAAATCTTTTTAATTTCACCAATCATTTATATGCTTTAATTAATCGATTTTATATATTACATTTTGATAGAATTTAATTTTATGTAGTCAACCTTTTTATTTTCTCTTACAATTGCAATAATAAGATTCTTTTTAGCAATTTGAGCAATTCTTAGTAATCTATATATCTCTAATATAGTAATCTTTTCTCTATCGGAAATCACTTCTATCAAGAAACTACTCTTCCCTTCTCCAGGTCTTATACCTTTCTCATAGGCCCTTAAATGTGTTCCAAATATATATCCAGATTTTAGTATATATCCTTTTTCTCTAAGGTCTGAATAGACAGTATATTTAATATCAATATCCTTTTCTTTTTTTCTAAATTCTTTCATTAATTCTTTAAATTCAATTTTTTTATTTTTAGATTCAACCATTATTCTCTTATTTTCTAACAAATACAGTGCTTCATATGGGGAAAGAATAAGTCTTTGTTCTTTGTCAAGAGTTCCATATCCTCTTTCCGTTAATAATTTAATCATTTTAGGATCTTCTTCAACAACAAAATTTTCTAGCAGATAAGCCATAAAATCACACACCTTATTTAAAAGTCTGTGAACATTATAATCATCGTATATTAAGCTTTATAAATTTCTCTGATAAAATATATTCGGTGATACTAATGGCAGAAGAAATGAAAGAGGAGATTAAAGAAGCAGTTGAAGGAGAGGCAGAAATTGCTCCAGAAGAAGATGAGAGACTTCCTTTCCCAACCGCGAGAGTTGTAAGAATATTAAAAGAAAACATGACAAAACCACATCAGATAAGAGCAGAAGTAAAAATAGCAGCCAATGAATTTCTCGGTGAAATCCTAAAAGATATTGCAAAAGAAATGGATAAGGAAGAGGTTTTCACGCTTTCAACCGAGCACTTTAACAAGGCAATAAAGAAGTATAAAATGATAGAATACCAACAAAAGAGGATTGAAAGAATAAAGAAACTTCTTGAGAAACAGAAGGCAGAAGTAGAAGAAGTAATAATAGAGATTGATCTTTCAAGAGATCTCTAAATTATAATTCTTTTTCATTTTCTTTTATTTAGTGGTTAAATGGCAGAAGAGAGAAAAAAAGACTACAGCTTTGAATTACTAGGCGCGTTAGTTCTTTTTCTTCTCTTAGCCCTACTCTGCTATTTTCATGTTATATGTCCTCTTCCTTCTTGTCCAGAAGGATTAGTTCAGTGCAATAACTGTCCTGGAAATTGCTGTTTGCCAGATGGTAGTTGTCCGTGTCCAGCCGGTTCAGTCCCATGCAGTACATATTGTCCTCAAACAATAAACTGCCCAAGCGGATGCTGCAACATAGATACATGTGCATGTACTGCAACTCCACAATGTCCACCGAATACAGTTTGGAGTGAATCAAGAGGATGCTGTCTGTTTATTTCCGGTCCAAATGCAGGTAAGTGTGCAGAGATATGCAATGTTGATCCAAAAAGAGTGAAATGTCCTTTAAGAGGACTAGACGCTTGTGATTCAAACAACTGCTGTCCATTAGGCTCATTAGGATGGGATGATTCTCAAAAATGTTGTGTAGATGCGTTAGGGACATGCATTCTAAGTTGCCTGATTGACAATACAAGAACCGGTTGTCCAACTCCAGGTATAGGGGGATGTGATGCAACAAGCTGTTGTCCAAAGGATACATATTGGGACAGCCAGAAAGAATGTTGCATTTATGAAAATGGATTCTGCTATGGAGATCCCTGTGCAAATGTTCAATGTCCACCAGAGCAAGTTTGTATAAATGGAAGTTGCAAACTTCAAGTCAATCTATGTGAAGGGGTTTTTTGCAATGAAGGCCAAATTTGCGATCCTTCAACTGGTTTATGTTCAGATCCATGTAAAAATGTATTCTGTCCAGCTGGCCAAATATGTATTAATGGAAAGTGTGAAATCGATCAATGTTACAATGTTCAATGTCCAGAAGGCCATGTTTGCATAAATGGAAATTGTATATACCAATGTGAAGGAAAGATATGTCCAGCAGGCCAAGAGTGTGATCCAGCGACTGGAATCTGCCGAGATAAAAAGTGCAGTTCAGCAACCCAATGCAAAATCTGTGATTTGGGACTTGGTGTTTGTGGAGGGATTCCAGGTTCGAGGCAATGCTCATCAGATGATAATTGCAAGAATGTTGAATGCCTGGCTTCAGGTACGTGTGGTGTAAGCGGAGGGACTGGTGGAAATGGGGGGGAAGGTTCTAATTTAGTTAGTTGCAATTATAAAGGGCCATATAGTGCCTGTCCTTCAGACATAATATGTTCGATTGGATGTGCAGAAGGGATAAAATGTGCAGATCCACGTCTTCCTGAGGGTGAGTGCAAAGGAGTGGGAGAAACATGCAGTAGCTCAACAGAATGCTGCTGTGGAAACAGTTGTCAGATTGTAAACGGGCAAGGATTCTGCTGTCCAGGTGGATTATGGCAATGCGGCTATCAATTTGACTAATACAGAGCTGTCTTTGTTAATAAAAAGTAATTAATTTAATATTATAATTTTAATTATTTTTAGTTATTTTCTGACATTATTCTTTTAATTATATAATCCTTGTCAAATGGGATTAAGTCATCGTATTCTTGTCCTATACCTATAAATAATATAGGAACTCCAGTTGCCTTCTTTACAGATATTATGGTTCCGCCTTTTACATCAACATCTAATTTTGTAAGTATAACTCCATCAATTTTTATTGCTTCATTAAACTCTGAAACCTGGATAAGTAATGCATTTCCTGCTATTCCTTCCCCTACAAAAACTTTCATATTAGGAGAAACAACTCTTTCTATTTTTTTAAGTTGCTCAATTAAATTTCTATTAGTTTCTTGCCTTCCTGCGCTATCTATTAAAACAACATCAAGACCTTTTGCCTCAGCATACTTAACTGCATCAAATGCAACTGCAGCAGGGTCAGACCCATAGTCGTGCTTTATATAAGGGATTTCAAGCCTCTTTGCATGCTCAATTGTCTGCTCTATAGCTGCGGCCCTGAATGTATCTGAAGCAGAGATAACGCAATTTAGGCCGTTTTTCTTAAAGTAATGTGCTACTTTTGCTATAGTCGTAGTTTTCCCTGCTCCATTTGGCCCTATAAACAGTATTTTATATGGTTTTCCAGTTGTTTGTTTGTACCTTTTTACCTCATTTATAAGATCAATTCTTTCTTGTTCTATTACCTTTTCTATTGATTCGTAAATAGAATCTAGTATGTATGATTCGATACTGCTTGATTTAACACTTTTTCCAACGAGCCTATTTCTTAGATCGCTGATTATTTCCTCTGCAACAGGAAGGGCTACATCAGCTGTCAAAAGCTGCATTTCAAAATCCTCAAGCGCTGTTTTTACATCATTCTCTTTTATTGTAACTTCTGGAGCTATCATAGACTTTACTTTTGTGAGAAAAGTAGTCTTAACCTTTATTTCCGCTTCCTTTAAATCTGACTGGAGAGGTTTTCCTTTTTTCATTTCTTCTTTAATTTCACCTTTCTCTAAAATCGTGCTTTCTTTCTGGAGTTTTTCCATCTTTTTTTCCATTTCTTCTTTTTTAACTTGTTTTTCAGCAGGTTTTGTACCTATATCCTCTTTTAACATGTTTTTATTTTCTTTTTCAACATCTTGTTCTGGAACTGGAACAGGTTTTTCATGCTTAATTTCACTTGTCTTTTGAAGGGTTTCAAGAGTAGCGACTTCTTCAGTTTTCTTTTTTTCGCTTATTTCTTCTTTTATTTCTTCTGCTTTTTTCTCTTCTTTTTCACCAGAAATAGATTTTGTAATAGTATCAACTAAACCAGTGATTTTCTTTTTTAAAATTCCAAACATAAAATCACTGACTTTAATAAGCAAATATTGATAATTAATTTATAAATAAAGTTATTCACTTTCTTTTTTTTCTGCCATTATTCTTCTCGCTTCTATGTCTATCTCTTTAAGTCTATTTGATATTGCTTCCATACTCTTTATCAGATCATTCTTTGCTTCATCTAATTCTTTTTTCTTTCCTTCTAGGAATTTGATAGCATCTTCAACACTTGTTTCTGTAAATACGTTTGCACCTACATTCATAAGTAGTTTATTTGTTTCTTTAAGTTCTCCTTTAATAAATATACCTGAACCTATGTTAAACAATGTAAGATTATTCTCTTTAAGTGCTCTGAGCGCTTCTATTGTTTTATTTATTTCTGCTTCTACTTGTGCTATTGCCCTCATTTGATTTTCTATTTCACGGGCATAATGTTGATGATATGAAGCTTCAGCAGCGAGCTGTTCAAATTGTTCTTCTAAACTTACCATAAAATCACTAGTTCACATATTTTCTACTTTTTCTATTATAATATCTTTTCTTCTTAAGCCATGATCATTTCCCATAATTGAATACAATTTATGAATTGCAAATTTCTCGCTTTCAGCTTCTATTATCTTGCTAAATTTTTGTTCTTTATTTTTCATTTTTATCTTTCCGATTATCCTGAATTTCATGTCATTCACCTTTTTGTTATATTCGATAAATATATTAATGAACTTTCAATCCATTTTCAGTTTTTTCACTTGTAGTGATAAGTATTATCTTTCCTTCTGAATTTTCAACAGCTAAAAGCATTCCATTAGATTCAACACCTCTAATCTTTCTAGGTTCTAGATTCGCCATAATAATTATTTGTTTTCCTATTATTTCTTCTGGTTTATACATATTTGCTATTCCTGCAACGAGCTGTCTTTGTTCGTATCCTAAGTCTATTTTCAATTTCAATAATTTGTCTGAGCCTTCTATCTTTTCAGCTTCTAATACAGTTGCAGTTCTTAGATCGATTTTTAAAAAAGTATTGTAATCAATTTTTTCTGAAATATTTTGTTCCAAATTATCACCATTAAGCTTACATGAATCCTAATGATTCAATGATTCTTTGTTGCTCAAATGCAGTAGTAGCTTCTCCAAAGATTACAGAATGATTATTTCCAACAAGGCATAGAGATACAAATGGAACTCCACCATTTGCAGTGCTTACTCCACCTTTTATTTCTAGGAAATTTTCTATCATATCTAATTCATTATTATTAAGGTTAGGATGGGCTACAAACCCATTATCATTTGCAAAGACTACACTTCCAATAACATTAAACTTTTCTAATTGCAATGATTCAACTTCCACATCTAGTACATCTCTTATTGTTTTTACTAGATTTTTATCTTTCATTTTTGGATTGATTATGCATTTTTTATTATTTACAACTAAATTGTTAGATATTGCGGTGAATTCAGTATCTAGTATTTCAACATTTATATCAATTCCGGTTTCTTTAATTTTTCTTTTTACTAAATTTAATTCTTCTTCAAGAATAACTTTCGAAAATAATATTCCTTTATCATTCATTACGGAATAAAGTCCAGTTAAAGGACTTCCAAATATATTCACACTAATATCTACAGTTCCGAGTATTTCGCATACTCTTGAGAATTTTTCTGGTTTATTTATTGGCATTAAGGTAATTTTTGAATTACTCTTCATAAATAGGCCAATATATGGGTTTCCATAGAAGCCTATTTTTTGCAGTTTACTTACCATTTTTCTCACAACTTATTCTTTCTTTTTTTCTTCTTCCTTTGGTTCTTTTTTATCTTTCTTTTCTTCCTTTACTTCATTTTGTGGGAGTGTTACTAAAACTATTCCTGTTTTTTCATCCTTTGTTATTTTTACTTTAATTCTTTTTAGTGGAAATCTACTTCCATTTTTATATATCTCTTTTGTGACTGCATTATCGATTTTAACATCAAAGTAATTTGCCTTAGCATGTCTTGCTGTTAATTCTCTAAGTAGCTTAATTACAACCTGTCTTCTTTTTGTTCTTGGCTTTTCATAAGCCTTCTTCAAATTTAAAATCATTAATTTTTCCATACGATCACCTACTCTTTCTCTCTCGCTCTAAGTTTTTGACTTCTCCAATGTCTTCTTGATGGAGTTGTATTTACTCTTCTTCCAGTTTTCAACCTAACAAAGATTGGAACAGGTCTTGCTGATTTAGCTGCACTGACCAATCTCTTTTTCTTTTGAGCAGATTTTTTGCTTCCCATATTATTTCCTCCTTATATGAATTTTAGTTTCTGGCTGTTTTGAAACAGCCAAATTCATGTTTAGTATCGTTAATAATTCCTTTTCAGTTATTCTTCTTCTTACTTTTTGGTAATAATGAATTAACGCATTAGCAACTTTTAGATAAAGTTCTGGATTAGAAAGTCTTACATTCATGAGGCGAGTATAAGCATTATCTTCCAAAATAACACTTAATGTCTTTTTTAGCTGGAGTTCAGCTTGCTGAGCAGCCAGAATTTTATCCTCTTCCTCCAAGATCTCACCTTCTTACTTTCTTGAAATTTCTTTCGCTACGCTATTAAGAAGAGAGATCCCTTTATTTGAAATATGTCTTCCTTTTTTATCCTTAGTTATTAGATTTGCTTTTTCAAGTTGTTGCAATGCTTTTCTGATAATAGAACCACCAGCTTTAGTAGTATGCATTCTTCCGCTTTTACTTCCAGGCTTTCCTCCAAATCTTTCTCTAAGAGTATTGACACCCATCGGACCTTCAATATAAAGCGCTCTCAATATAGCTGCGCATCTTACATACCAGAAGTCTTCATCTTGTGGGACTCTTTCTCTGTGTGGTCCTGTTTTAACATATATTATCCATTCAGGTGGAGAAACCATTCCATCTTCTTTAAGTTTTTGAGCAACTCCTTTTATAAGTTTATTTGGCTCTACATCAAATACAGTAATCATTTCAATCCCTCTTTTTAGCATACCCAAAGCGCCGCACTGATCCGCATGAGCACACATATTCAACGGATTTGCTTCGCTTGTTTAATTTTATTTTAACATTATATCCTGGAATCCATATTATATTACATATCTTGCATATTCTTTTTTTAAATCTTTTCGGAATAGCGACTCTGTATCTTGAAGAGAGTTTCCTTGCAAGAGATACATATCTTTTAGTTCTTTCTTGTTTTGTCTTTGCGTATTTTTCTGCAAGTCCAAGAAGCCATTCTATTCTCTCAAGAACCAGCTTCTCTTTATTCATTTTGAAACCTTTAAATGGGCCGGCGGAGATTTGAACTCCGGACCTACAGTTATCCTAAACCAGTTCTGAATATATCAGAACGCGCCATATAAGACTGTCGCTCTGACCTGGCTGAGCTACCGGCCCTTATTATCTAGACACGAAATACTGTAGAATAGCAGAATTAATATTATATTATAAAATATATAATTCTTTCTGTGACTATGGAGATAGAAGTACTATTCACAACCAATACAATGTTCACAACCATGGCATTGCATTGATGTATATGAGTCAACAGCATCTTTAAGTATTTCATTATGATCGAATCCGAGTTTTGGTACTTTATCTAAATCAAACCATTTTACTTCTTTAACTTCTTCATTTTCAGTCAAATTAATAGTATTATCTTTTGGAAATGCTAGAAATGCTATGCTTATAGTATGTCTTTTATCTCTTTTGGGGTTTGAATATACACCAATTATACCTAACAATTCAACATCAACTCCAGTTTCTTCTTTAATTTCTCTTATTGCTGCATGTTCAATATCTTCATTAATTTCTACAAACCCCCCAGGTAAACACCATTTTCCTATAAAAGGAGATTTTTTTCTTTTTATAAGAAGTACTTTATTATCATGGATTACTACAACATCAACAGCAGTAGGTCTATATTCTTTCATTTTATCACCGTTTCGAATTTACTGTTCTCCTTTTTCTATTCCATCACATTCCTGTTTATAAGGACAGAAATTACACATCCATCTTTTCTTTATATCTAATTTAGCCTCTGGTTCTGGAATTTCATTGTTCTTAACAGAATAATGCAATTTTTTGAATCTTGCAATTATCTTATCTGCAATAGTGGGGTCGTATTCTAAGAAAAACGCTTTACTCTTTAATGTATTCTTCTCTATATACAGTATCGCACCGTTTTTTACGCCAGTTACATGCATATAGAATTGTAGTTGCATTACATATGATTCTGAAGGTTCTTTAAGTGTATCTAATGATTTTGTTGATTTAACCTCTACAAGAACTTTTTCACCATTATGCTCTAATTGTATAAGATCATCAATTCTACCAATTACTTCAAATTCATCTATTTTATATTTCAAAGGTAATTCACTTTCTATAAGTTTTACTTCAGGGTTTTTTTCACTTTTTAAAACTTCTACTATGAATGCATGAAAAAGATTTCCTGCCTCAAATACTTTAGTAACTTCTGGTTCTACTGGTTTTGGTATTTTAATGTTAAACCAAGACTTTCTTAAACACTGACCGATTTCGGAAGGGTAGTATCTATTTTCTATTCTTTGTTTGACTTCCCTATGCAGATATCTATCTATAAATTTGTCAAAATCTATGTATTCCACCATATAGCTCACTTATTATTTCTAACTTATCTTTATATTTGTTCCTAAAGTTAATTTCATGTGACTATCTAAGGCTAAAAAGCGAATATTTTTATTTATTATTTCATATTATTTTATTACTATTTAATTTTCTATTCTTTTAAAATGGGCCCGTAGCTCAGTTTGGCCAGAGCGTTCGGCTCTTAACCGAAAAGTCGTGGGTTCAAATCCCACCGGGCCCGCTTCTAAATAAAAGTTGAATTTTATGAAGATTCTTGTGACAGGTGGAGCTGGATTTATAGGCTCAAATCTTGTTGATACTTTAATTAGAGAAAATCACGAAGTTATAGTTTTAGATAATTTATCAACAGGAAAGATTGAAAATATAAATAAAAAAGCTGTTTTTTATAATATCGATTTAAGAGATATTTAAAATTAAAGTCTCTTTTTGAAAAAGAAAGACCAGAGATAGTTTATCATTTAGCTGCACAGATAAACGTAAGGAAATCTATCAAAGATCCTTTCTATGATGAATCTGTAAATATAGTTGGTTCATTGAATCTTTTGGAATGCTGTAAAGACTACAGTGTAAAAAGAATAATATATTCATCATCAGGTGGAACAGTTTATGGTGAGCCAAATAAACTACCATCACCAGAGGAACACGAAATAAGACCGCTTTCTCATTACGGAGCATCAAAATTTGCTGTAGAGAGCTACCTTTCAGTTTACAATTCAATTTATGGGCTGATTACATAATATTAAGATATGCAAATGTTTATGGTCCAAGGCAGGACTTTCTTGGTGAGGCAGGAGTTATTGCAATATTCATAAGAAATGCCTTATCAGGAAAACCATTAATAATATTTGGAGATAGTAATCAGACAAGGGATTTTATTTTTGTTAATGATGTAGTAAATGCAAACATTCTTTCTCTAAATTACAGAGGAAACTTTAGAATATTCAATATAGGAACCGGAATTCCTACTTCAATAAATCAAATAGCAAAAGAGATTGAAAAAATAACGGATAAAAAGATAATAATAAAAAGAGAAGATGCAATAAAAGGTGAGGTTAGAGATACATATCTTGATATAAACAGAGCCAAAAGAGAATTAGGCTTTTTAACTTCAACATTTATTTCAGAAGGAATAAGGCTTACTTTTGAATGGGCGAAAAGCAATATTACAAGGAGCAACCAGAAACGTTAATAATAAAATACCTTTTTTTGTTATCTATTTAATGGGATCTTTAGCAGTTAAAGAGGAAGAGGAAAGAGAAAAGAAAAGAAGAGAGGAAGAGAAAAAGAAAAAAGAGCAGCAATCAAAGGAAGAACTACACCATAAGACAGAAGCAAAGAAGGAAGCAATTACTAAAGGAGAGATGAAAGAAATGTCTTTCGGAGAGGCAAAACCTATTGTTGAAGTAGGGTACATGAAAGTACATATAAAAGGAACGCTTGCCTCTGAAAAATATGAACCGGTTATAAAGGAGTCGCTTGCGGTAAAGCTGATAGAAGAAGAAAGGAAAAAAGAGATTGAGAAAGAAAAGGAGAGGATTACAGAAGAGATACAAAAAGCAGAAGAAAAAATCAGAAGAGAGGAAGAGGCAATAAAACAGATAAGGGAAGAAATAACTAAAATGGGAGAAAAGGAAATCAAAGAGAAAGAAGCAAAGATTAAAGAAAAGTTAGAGAAAGAAAAGGCACAAGAAAGGATAAGGAAGGAAAAGGAGCAGATAAAGAAACTTCTCGATGATGCAAGGAAGAAAGGAATGCTAGAACCCATAAAAGATATTGCAAGGGAATTACTAGAAAGAGAGATAAGAAGAGGAACTCCTCCAAGGAGGGCATTGCAAACGGTGATGGTAATACTGAAGAGATTGGATCTTGTTAAGACAAAGAAGGAGAAGAAATCAATATTCGGTTTTCTTAAATCATTATTAAAGAAAAAATAATTTGAGCCAAATTATATTGGATAGTTAATTCAAATCAAAATAATAAGTTGACCGGTGTTTTTATGTCTTCTCATTCAAAAAAGTTAAAGATCATAGAAATGTACAATAAATTACTTTCAGATTACGGTAGACAAGGCTGGTGGCCAATAAAATCATTAGCAGGAAAAAAAGGTTTCGATGAAAGAGGATATCATAAAGGTATTTTCACTTATCCTAAAACAAGAGAACAAAGGTTTGAAATAGTCATAGGAGCAATATTAACTCAAAACACAAATTGGAAAAATGTTGAAAAAGCATTGGAAAATTTATTTTCTTTTAATTTAATATCTCCTGAAGCAATATTAAGTGCAGATGAGAAAGAGCTAGCTGAAAAGATTCGTTCAGCAGGTTATTTCAATCAAAAGGCAAAAAAATTGAAGTATATCTCTTTATGGTTTATAGAAAATGATAACAAACTTAAGAAGCTTAATAGAGTATTATTCAATTCAAAAAAAGAGGCAATCAAAATTCTTGAAGCACGAAAGAATCTTCTTGATGTACACGGTGTGGGTTTTGAAACTGCAGATTCTATTCTTTTATATGCTTATAATCTACCTATATTTGTGGTAGATACATATACAAAAAGACTTTTCAGAAAAGCAGGTTTGCTGTCAGCTAAGAATATGTCACATGAAAAAGAGTATCAAATTATTCAAGATATGGTTCATTCAACATTTTCAGATTTATCAAATGCAGATAAATTTAAAATTTTCAATGAGTTTCACGCTTTGATTGTAGAATGGGGTAAAAATAATTCAAAAAACAGTTTCTAATTCAGATATAAAAAGAAACCTTTTTATATATGCTTAAAAATTTAGAAAAGAATTTAAATAACAAAACACATTATATATGAGGCATAATAAAACTAATGATTAAAAATAAGCAATATAGGATGCACCCAGTGAGGCTAGATTGAATGAAAACTGATATTAAAGATATAAAAGAAGAGGCATTAAAAA
This sequence comes from Candidatus Micrarchaeia archaeon, assembly GCA_038881595.1. Lineage (GTDB taxonomy): Archaea > Micrarchaeota > Micrarchaeia > CABMEP01 > CABMEP01 > DTQF01. The sequence goes on from JAVZPM010000001.1 coordinate 237,911, forward strand.
GTCAAATAAGACTTGAAACAGAACTTCTTTATAATCCACTAGTTACTGATTATCTAAAAACTAATTTTGGTGAAAACTCGATCAAAGTAATTTCCGCTGCTCTGGAAGAAATGACAGATGACGCAATAGCAGCAAGATGCAAGCTTAAAGTCGCAGAAGTAAGAGCAATACTAAATAAGCTTTACAACTACAAAATGGCAGAGTATAAAAGAATAAAGGACAGAGATACTGGCTGGTTTTCATATATATGGAAGATAGACGTATCTAATATTCTCAATATAATAAAGGAGCAAACAATAAATAGAATAGAGGAGCTAGATAAAACAGTAGAAAAAATGAATACAGAATTTGTATACTACTGTCCACAATGCTCAAAAACAAATCTAATAAGTTTTGATCTTGCAGCTGATTTGATGTTTAGATGTCCAAATTGTGAAAATAAACTATTGGAAAAAGAAAGAGATTCAAAAGATAAGTATGAAAAAGAGCTTATTGAATTAAAATCTAAACACATTTCTTTACTTGAGGATATAAGAAAGTTCGAAGAACTTAAACGTCAAGAAGAAATTAGAATAAAGGAGCTCCAGGAGAAGATGGCGGAGATGACAAAGATAGAAGAATTATCTAAATCTAAATCAAAGATTAAAAGAGTAGTAAGTAATAAGATAATTAAGAAGTCAAATAGGAAGTTAAATAATAATTTAAACAAAAAGTCATCTATTAAAGTTAAGCATATGAAATCTAAGGAAGTATCAAGAGGCAAAGAAGCAATTATTAAAAAGAAATCATCAAAACCTGCAAAATCAAAAGGTAAGAAAAAGAGATAACCTTAATGATTTAAATATTTTCTTATATGATATTTATTCAGTTATATAATTCACAATATACTAAAGTTATTCGATTGTATAATTTTATTTGATGATTTTATTCTATTAAATTTAATTTATACTTTATGTTACAGGTGAATATATGGATTATTCTGAATTTACTAAGTTTGAAATTGCAAGATTAATCGGTGCAAGAGCTCTTCAGTTATCAATGGGAGCACCACCAATGATAGAATTGCCGAATAATACGTTTGAACCTTCTGCTATTGCAAAGCTTGAATTTGAAAAGGGTGTAATTCCCCTTACAGTTTATAGGCCAAATAAAGGCTGATTTCTATAATATTTAAAGGTGTTTAAAAATGTTGGAATTGATATTTGGTTTAATAGTGCTTATAGTAATTATTGCTGTTTTAATATATAATAACCTAATTGTACTAAGAAACAATGTTGAAAATGCATGGGCACAGATTGATGTGCAATTAAAGAGAAGAGCAGATCTTATTCCTAATTTAGTAAATACAGTGAAAGGATATATGAAACATGAGAGAGAAACTCTTGAAAATATAACAAAAGCAAGAGCCGCATTAATGTCTGCAAAAACACCACGAGAGGCAGCGCAAGCAGATAATATGCTCTCAAGCGCGCTTAAGTCCTTATTTGCAGTTGCAGAGAATTATCCAAATCTAAGGGCAAGTGAAAACTTCCTTAGATTACAAGAAGATCTTTCAGACACAGAAAACAAAGTAGCATATTCTAGGCAGTTGTATAATGATAACGTTCTCTTATACAACAGAACAATTCAAACAATTCCAAACAACATCATAGCTAGAATTTTCGGTTTCAAAGAAAAGGAATATTTCAAAGCCGAAGAAGAAGCAAAGAAAGCACCAGAAGTCAAATTTTGATTTAAGTTAATTCTGATTTTTTATTTTTAGTTTTCTACTTATTTTATATTTAATTTTTAGGAACATTTTTTATGTATACTCTTAACTTAACTATTATATTTTTTATATTGTTTCAGTCAGGATAAATATCCCACTATTTCTTCCAACTAAATTTTCTACTTCAATAGAAGCATTAAGTGATTCCCTTGGTGTTTTATATATTCCAAAAACTGCACCGCCAGAACCAGATAATAATGCGCATTCAGCTCCAGCTTCCTTAAAACATCTCTTTACTTTCTCAAGAATTGGATACATCTTGAATACCACAATTTCAAAATCGTTATATGCAAGGTCCCCTATTCCATTCCAATTTCCTTTTATCAGCTCTTTCTTCATCAGACACAATCTTGCCATTAAAGCCTTGTCGTAATTAGGGCCTATTTTCTCTTTTTCTTTATCTATCATATTATAAAGTGTTCCAGTTTTAGAAGGATATTCTGCCATATATCCATGAGGTATGTATATTGATACATATCTCTTAGGAAGAAAGTATTTTTCTATTATCTTGTCTCCGTATCTTTCAGCATAAGTTGCATTTCTATACATTCCCTGTGGAACATCGGCACCTATTTCTGCACCTATCTCCAACATTTCCTCTTCATTAAGTCCTAACTTAAATCTTTCATTAATAAATTTGATTACAGGAACTGCATCAACCGCGCTTCCACCCAAACCACTTGCGATAGGAATCTTTTTTTCTATATGTATTTGATAGTTGATTTGATCTATCTTTAATTTTGTTTTTTCGCAGATTTTAATTATTGCTTTGTAAACGCTGTTTTTTTCATTAAGCGGTATTTTTTCATTGCTTGTAAGTTTAATTCCTTTGTCTTTTGTTTCTTTTATTATCACTTCATCAAATAAATCTAGAGGCTGGAAAACAGTTTTCAATAAATGATATCCTTTTTCATCTTTTTTCCCTACTTGTAAGAAAAGATTTATTTTTGCATGAGCTTTCAATGTAACCATATCTCTATCTAATTGCATTGTCATTTTATCACTTTATTAGATCATTCCTCTATTTTCTCATCAAATGGACCTAAAACAAATTTCTTTTTGGCAACCTGCTTTTTTTCTTTCATTTCTTTTTCTCTTGATAATCTCTTTAGAGTTTCAAATGAATTTTTCAATTCATTTATCTCGTTTTTTAAGTTTTTTACTTCCTCTGTAAGCAGTGATACAGGATCCACTTTCTTTTCTTTGTTAGCATCAATGTTTAGTTTTATTTCTTTTGCTATTTCTTCTGCATTTAATATGCCAGGTAAGTAAAACGTTTCATTTCCATGTATTTTGAGTACACTTATCTTAAATAGCTTATCTACCGCTGCTAAGTTATCCTCATCACAATGTGCATCTTTTAGTTCTGTATATGGGATGAATCTTTCTTTTGTAAATATTATTCCATCTGTTATTTTAATGCCTTTCTCCTCTAAAATTATTCTTTTTCTTTTTACGATAAATGTATAAAATAGAAAAGCACCCATTCCAGCTATTACAAAAGTGATTATAAATAAAGTGAGAATAACTATAGAATTAGTTTGTCCCTTTGATAGCTCTATATTTAGATTAATAGATTCGAGTAAAGAAAGAACTAAATATACTACTCCCCAAAAAACAGTCAAAACAACAAGAACTTTAGTTAAAAGCGAAAATAAATATTCTTTTGAAGTATTTATTTCTTTCATTCTCCCCCTTCTTTTATTTTATTATAATGAACATTATTGAATTCATAGATGTCCTTTTCATCAGACATCCATTTTTCTATCAACTCTTCCTTTTTTCCATTTATCATTTCACTTCCAGTTGGATCTATAAAATACCATTCATCTTTGAATTTAAAAGATACAGCTACCTTTGTCCCATCATTTATTCCAACTACAACATAACTGTCATAATTGTCAAGTGCTATCAAGATAGAGCAGAGGAAAATAGCCTTGTCCATCGGATCTCCGCCTCTTAGCTTAATAATGTCTTTTGGCATTAGCCAGAAATCAATAGGAGTTCTTATTGTTCTTATTCTTCTTATGTATTCATGAGCTTCTTTTGCTGCTGCAATAAAGTCTCTTTCATAAATATAGGGCTTGAATTTGGATTTTATTTCCTCACTAATCCTTTTTACCTCTTCATCTCTTGGGTTTATCATTGCTTTTAAATCTGCTATCGTTTTCGTTTCGCTTTGTTCTATTGTTGATCTATATCTGTCTATTATTAGCTCAAGAAGCTTTATCCTATCTTTAAGTATGTTTATTTCGTTTCTTCTTTCAACAAACTCTTCTTTTTTTGATATAGATTTGAATTCATCAACCATATAACTCAATTTATTCTATGATTGTGAATATTAAAAATCTATCTTTTTATACATTTCTAAAAATAATTTAGAATGGTTGCTTTATTAATTGCGTTTTGCCTATCTGTATATAAAATCTATTATACTCCAAGAGTTACTCTTAAGAGATTTCTTATTCCAGGTGCAAGACCGAATATAATTATTAGAAGGTATAGAAAATATCTTTCGTTTTCATTTTCAGCCTCTCTTTCTATAATTAAAGATGCAAAAATAGCAAAGAGAACTTTTATGAATAGATAGATTATTGTTCCGTAAACAATGATTTCGCTAAAGAACCTCTCTACTACATGCTGACCAAAATAACAGATTCCTTTTTCTGTGCAAAGAGGGGAGAATCTATTGAAGATCTCTATGGCAACAAAGCTTGAAACACCATCAAGAGTATGAGCTGCAACTGCGATTCTTGGAAGTATTTTATTTAATTTATATCTTTCCATTATAAGATGAGAAAACACCATAATCATTCCTGAAAGAGCCAGTATAGTTATTAGATAAGTAGGATCTTGAATCATACTTAATACGATAATTAAGTGAGGAAGACACAACAATATACCTATTGCAGGATAGATTTTAGGCTGTTTAAGTTTGATGCTTATATATAGCGAAAGTATTGTTATCAATCCTATAATTACATATATCCCAGGTGTGGCTGTAAGAAAACCATAGTTATATATTCCACTTTCAAGAAATGGACCAAATAGCCAATAGAATTGATGTTCTTTCCAATCAATGCCTGCTTCTGTAGCATCTGTAATAACTCTAACAGTTGATCCCAATATTATGAATGGAATAGTATAGATAATAAGTTCCTTTGTAAAGTATTTTTTGAATTTCTTATATATTAAAAAAGCTGCCACTATCGCAATAATTGCATAAACAAAAGTATTAATGATATTATATCCAGTGTGTTCAATTATAGGATTAATGAAATAATCTTGTATAAAATTATCTATCATTTTACCACTAATTCTTGCTAATTTATTTTATATCCTTTTATACTCTATCCCATATTCGTTGCAGAATTCAATTATTTTTTTCCTTTGTTCTTGCTTTAATCCTTTCCAATCGATATATACATTTTCAACCTCTTCTGAACATCTTTCAAATGCTTGTGTAAATGTTGTATATTCAAGATTGTCTACTGCGTAATTTGGGATGATGTGCGCAAATGCAATCTTTCCTTCTATCTGATGTTTGTTAAAAGCAGGACAGTAATGCCCGCCACCAACTCCCACTGAGATCTCTTTAATTTCTATTCTTTCCATAAATTCTTCAAATTCATTTATTATCTCAGCTACAAACTCTGCATACTTCTCATTTTTCCATTCTTTTTCACTGCTTCCAATTTCAACAAAAGCGCACGGCCTCATACAAAGTGGACCATGATGATCAACTTCCATTGTTATATTCATATCAAGTTTAATTTGTTTATTTCTCTCATTAAGAAGTGTAATTAAAGTTTTCATTCTTACTGGATCGCTAAAAGAAATTTCTTTATCTTTTCCTCCCATCTCAGCCTTTCCCCAATTTCCAGGAACATGAACTGTAAAAGAAGGCTTTCCGCTTTCGCTTTTATGTTTGCTTGCAAATAAAATAAATTCATCCTCTATTTTTTTGACTAAATTATCTGAATAGAGTAAGGATTCCTTAACCTCAGTTAAATTCTTTTCAGAAATATCTGTGTCTCCTTTTTCAATGATAGATCTTAGGCTTTTTGCTATATTAACTCCTGCTGGATCTGCTATTGAATACAGAATTTGCATTTTCCCATCTCGTTTTTATGCCGTTATACAAGAGAAACGCCAGCTAATATATAAATAATTAAGCCAATTAATATGAATGGAAGAAACATAGGCATATCTAGGACAGGCCATTTCCTCCCTGTTTTGCTTAATATTTTTGCCTGCTTTTCGTCACTTAGTCTTTTTATTTTGTATTTTTCTATAATTTTTTTGTCCAACATTTCTACTGCAATTACATCTTCTGGTTCTATTTTTTTCTTCATAACCACCATTTCTTGTATTAACTGTTCTTTTGAAATTATAAAGAATATGGATTCAAAGAAAAGTATTCCTGAAACCAAAAGCAGCCAAGCAGGTAGGAATGGAAATATCATAAACATATAAATTAACAGAGCAAATGAAAATAAGAGCAATATAATCTGGAGTGATTGCCAGAGATTTATCTTTATCTTTCCTTCATTAAATCTCTTGATAATTTTTGGGAAATATTTTATCATAATCCATACTGAAGCAAGCACAGTAGCAATTGCAAGAACCATCAATGAGGAAGGAACAAATTGATTTTCGTCCAATGGAAATACAGGCAATGCAGAGTAGATCGCTGCCAGTGCTATAACGTCTGCACCACCAATCTGTCCATTAAGATATAATATGTAAAGCACAAGTATCAAGGGAATTGCAATTGGAAGGAATTTTAAAAACAATGAATAATCAAATATATTCAAAAGTAATGAAATTCCAAGGAATAAATAAAGAAATAGCTCAGGTACATTCTTTTTATTGAAAATATCATAATAAGCAGCAATTCCAGTTCCTACCAATGCAATTAATATCCTAATAAGTTCTATCATTTTTGCACCCTCAATCAGTTAATATCACTACTTGATTAGTATTACTATTTTAATCTTATAATTCTATCTGCTACTTTAAACTTATAGTAAAGAGCAGTTTACCAGAAATCATCTAACCATTCGCTATGTATAGAAATTACGTTTAGCTGCTTGCATGTAGCATTTGTCTTAAGGAGTGAAGATATACTCGGTTGTGTTCTTCCATCATCCCCACTTATGAATTCTTTAATATAAGTACCAGATTCAGATAGTATATGTAGTTTTATTGTATGGCTGTCAATCCATTCTGGTTTAAGCATCTTTATTCTTCTTTTCCTAATTAGATCAGATCTTCTTATAAGCACCCTTTTAGGTGTTCTTTGCATTAATAAAATACTTTTAGGTAATTTAGAAATTTCATTTTTATCAATGGGTTTTTCTAGATTCACTATTGCTTCATATTCCTTGTCAAATTTAGCTCTTTTTATTATTTCTATCCATTCTTTATTGACTATTTTCTCAAACTTTACCTTTATTTTTCCTTTATTCATTTTATTTATAATATTATTTATTCTTTCTATTTCCTTTTCATTCAATATTCTTTTCTTTGGATTAGTCACTTCTATTACAAAAGGTCTTCCCTCACCCAACATCAATACATCTATATCTTCCCTTCCACTACCATGCAAAATTGCCTTACTTCTTTCAGTGCCAATCTCTTTTATCAAGATTCTCTCTATCAGTTCTTCAACAGATTCCTCTTTCGCACCTTCCTTCTTAGTTTGCCTTATTCCTCTTTGAAGCTTATTGTATTTTCCGTATAGATAAATAGAGGATATTTGCTTTGATATTCTGTCATTTTTAATATCATATATAATTCTTACATCAGGATCTGGACTGAATTTGTATTTTGTTTTCTTTTCTATTATCTTTCCCAATTCAGTGTTTAATTCAGGTTTTATACTTTTCCATTTTCTAAAGTCAGTAAAATCCCAGATTTTTTCTTCTATAGCCTCTGATTCCTTCGGTATGCTCGTTCCTATGCTAAATGTCTGTATTCCTGGAATTGATTCTAGTTCTTTTATTATTTTATCTGCTATTTTATTTAAGTTCAGGAAACAACCATTGCAAAGTTTACATTCCTGTTCATTTTCTATAAATTCAGAATCGACTTTAGAGAATCCGTTCCTGCTCCAGCATCTTTTACATACTTTAGGCATTACAAATTTTATCATCATTATAAATTATTAAGATAAGTTTAAATTTTATTACTTACATATTATATTCTAAATATTAAGTGATTTTATGCAAGAAATAAAAGAAGATAAAATATCAGAACACTGGGTTTCAGTATTGGTAAAAGAGATATTGTCATCCACTAAGCCACCATTTGTAGTTGCATCAGGCATAACCACCAGCGGACCTACGCATATAGGAACTGCAAGCGAATTCATATATCCAAACGCAATTGTGACATACTTCAAAAATAATGGTTATGATGTTCAATTCATATTCATCGGAGATATAATGGATGCGTTTGACTCAATTCCTAAACCGTTAGAAAAGTTCAAGGATGTTTTAGAGCCTCATTTAGGAAAGCCTCTTGTACATGTCCCGGATCCATTCGGCTGTCATGCCTCTTACGGAGATCATTTTCTTTCTGAAGCAGCAGATCTAATGAAGAGATTTAAGGTGAATCCGGAAATAGTGAGAAACAGTGATCTTTATGCAAAAGGACTTTATGATAAGTATGCAATAAAATATCTGAATGAACGTGAGAAGGTTAGAGATGTGGTTTTTGAATCCTCTTTAAGAAAAAAAGAGGGGAAAGAATGGGAAAACTGGTCTCCTATAGCTCCAATATGTGAAAAATGTGGAAAGATATCTACATGTACAGTTACTGGTTTCGATGGAGAATATTATTACTATAAATGCAATAAGGATGTTGAGTATACAAAGGGATGTGGTCATGAGGGTAAGGCAAGAATAAGCGATCACCGATACAAGCTTGTTTGGAGAGTAGAATGGCCTTCAAGGCAGGATTTCCTTAATGTTACAATAGAAGGTTTTGGCAAGGATCATGCTACTAGAGGTGGGTCGGCAGATACTGCAAGGGAAATGCATGAAAAAATACTAGGTAGAAAGCCACCATTTTTCTATAGATTTGGCTTCTTCCTTCTAGGAGGAAAGAAATATTCTAAATCAAAAGGTATAGGTTTGGATGTTAATACCGTTCTAAAACTCATGCCTCCAGAAGTAATCAAATATTTCATATACAGATCCGATTCACAAGAGGATAAGAACTTCGATCCTACAGGTCAGAACATGCTTCTTATATTTGAAGATTATGAATATGCAAGCACTCTTTCACAACCAAAGGAAACACTTACCAGGGCAGATAGAAAGAAAAGAATCGCCTACGAGATAAGCGGTGAAAGAAAATGGAAGGCAAAATTCCTGGACATTCTTCTTTACTATCAGATATATAGGGATTGGGAAAAAGTAAAGTCTCTTTTTAATGATCCAGAAGGAGTGGAATACATAAAACCATATATCGTTTATTGGATAGAGAATGGGTATGTGCCAGAGGATTATTCATTTTCAATAAATCCGAAAAAGCCATCAGATATAAGAGGAATAAAAGAGTTTGCAGAAAGGCTTGATGATAAAATGGACCAACTCGCCATACATAATCTTGTTTTTGATACAGCTAAGTCTTTAGATATAGAGCCGAAGGAGTTCTTCAAGACGCTATATACTGCTTTAATCGGCAAGGACAGGGGCCCTAAGCTAGGAAAGCTTATTCATGCCATAGGTCCCAGTAAAGTAAAGAAGGTGTTGATGGAATTAGTAGGTCAATAGTAAGTTAAGATTATCAAATGCCAATAGAATTAAATTGATAGATGTTTGATAGGTATTTTATTATTTATTCTTTTAACATCGAATGAATCCTTTCCAATTCTTCTATCGTTAATGTGAACACTCTTCTTTTTTGTATACCAAGTTTTTCAGCCACCAAAATTAGTTTTGGATATTCATCCATTATCTCTTTTGCCTTTGCAGCTGCACCTAATGTTTTTTTCCTATGAGAAAAGAGTCGCTCTATGAATTTATCAAATTCAGGGTTATTTGTTTTTTCTCTTTTGAATAGCATAACAATTGCAGAGTCAACTTTAGGTACTGGTTTAAAGCTTCCTTTAGGAACTTTCTTTAGATATATTGGCTTGAAGTAATAGTTAGTCATTACGCTTAATCTTGACCAATCCTTTTCGCCTGGCTTTGCAATCATTCTGTCTACAAATTCCTTCTGGAGGCAGAGAATAGCCTTTTCAAAATTAAATTCCTTAAGCTTGAAAAGAAGTGGAGAAGATATAGAATATGGAACATTACTTATTATTAGATCTATCCTCTTTTGCTTTGATTCTTTTAGAATTTCATTTTCATCTAAATCTAAGAAGTCAGCTTCTATGACTGTAACATTCTTTTTTTTCTTGAATAAAAATTTAAGAGAATCTGCAAAGCTGAAATCTTTTTCAACAATAATAAGGTGCTTTGCGGTCTCTGCAACCAATCTGCTAAGGTTTCCAGTACCCCCCCCGATTTCAAGTACTACTTTTCCTTTTGGTTGCAGCATATCTACTTCGTATTTCAGCGTCTCTTCATTTTCCAGCATATGCTGGCCAAAATGTTTTCTTTTATTGTACATCTTATCTACATTTTATTAAAAAGAAACATTGTACGGCATTAACATTTTTGTAACTGCATAAAGAAAGATATATGAAATTAAAAGTACTAGTATTGGCCATACAATAATCATTAACGCTTTTATCCACGAAATATTGTTGCTATTCTTGACTATTGAAACTATACCATATATTCCATAAATAAAAACTAACAAATTCAATGAAGTAAGGTCTCTAATGATGGAAGAAATTATTGCTATAATTATTATCAAAATTATTGCAACTGTAGAAAACATTAAAATAGAATTAGTTTGTTTTTCAAAGTCTGCTTTTACATCAAGAATTCTTGCAGATAACCATATAAATGAACTACTCGTTACGATAGCTAACAATATGAAAAACACATAAAATAGAAGTACTAAAGCACCTATAGCAATACCAAAGATGTTAAAGGAAGGCAATAAAGATAAAGTTAAAACAACTAAAAAAGACAAATAAATGAATAAATATGAATTTTTTATGGTCTGTTTTGTTTCATACGTGTATTCGGTTGACTTTGCAGGATTGGAAAACAGCTCTACCATATTTTTAAAGGAATAAATAAGGGAATCCTGCGAATCTTTATTTTTAACTTCTTCTCTCTTGATTTCCTTTATTTTAGTTCTCTTTTTTTCCATAAAATCACTCAATAGTTTTTTATCTTCTTAGCGTCTTCTAAAATCACTTGTTGGTGGCATGGGTGGCTTAATAAATAAATAGTATCTTTCTTTGCCACTCATCTCATTTATTATTCTTTCAGTAATCATTTCTACTGGATTAAGTAGATGTGGTACTCTTTTTGTAAGATCATCAAAACTTTCAAAAGGTTTAATTTCTCTTTCTTTGAGTATGTCTTCCAAATGTTTCTTTCCAATACCTGGAAGGAGTTCAAGCTGATGGAGTCTTATTGTTACTGGTCCGCATTTATTTATGAAATTTATAAAATCACTTTCTCTGCTTTTAACTATTGTTCTTATTGCACTTTTCAGTTCATTTTTAGCAGCACCTGTAAGTTCAGAGTATTCAACTCTTCCTTTTATTCTTTCTACTTCCTTTCTTTGATTCAAATCTTTTCCTACATATAGTTTACTATGAAGTTGAATTGGAACATTTCTTTTCACTATAACTTCCAGAAGTGTAAAGAATCTTTCACCAACTAGGTAAGCAACTGGTTCTCGTTTAATATCCGTTGGTTTACCTAGTGGTAAATAGTCTATTACAATTCCATAGTCTTCCATAAAAAATCACCAGTTATTGTTTCTGGTATTTTGAAACTATTTCTATTATCTTATTAATTTCGTCTTCTGTTAAAGAATAAGTTTCCTTTGAGAATATCTGTTCTATTTCTTCTTTCTTCTTTGGCATTAAATCTACAATCTTAACTGCTTTTGCTCTGTTTAGTTTTGCAACTTCACTCATTAATTCACTTATCATTTCCTCTGCAGTTTCTTTGCTTATTTTGGTCATTTTTTTTGCATATTCTAAAGTCTTTGCCTGTTCGAATCCCATTTCTATTTCACTAGGCATTTCTAGTATTTCTTTTACTTCAGCAAGCGTTACTTCTCTAATATCAAGGATTTTTTTACCTATCATTCTAATCACTTTTTATAGATCAACATTCTCTTAGGTGGACAGCTGAAACTATAAATTTCTTTTTTATTCCCCCATCCTCTACTTCTACAACGTAAGCATTTCCCTGTTTTCCTTTAACTATACCAACACGACCAGCATATCTTGGATGAGGAAAGTCTTCGAACTTGACATTTGGAACTAGTTGTACCTTTTTTCCTATCTCGATAGTTTTCAATTGATCAACTACAGTAACTTTTCTTTTAGTTGATTTTCTTCCAAGCACTCTGCTTTTTCTGCTCATTCTTCCCTTAGATGCTTTGACCATATTATCACTTCGATTCAAATTAAAATTTGTTACAATTAACTCTAGCTAAAATAAAACTGCATTAATAGATATAATATATGTAGGATAAGTTTAAAAATATACATATATCTAAATGGGATCTCAAACAATTTTTTTATATTTAAATAGGTTTAAATACCTTCCGAGGTATATAAATTTAAGTATTTAAAAAGGCCGAGTTGTAATCGGGCTTTTAAAGGGTGTTTTAATGACGAAAGATGTTAAGTTTAAGATTGAGAATATTGTAGCATCAGCAAATCTAGGAATCGAACTGGATCTTTATTCTCTTGGAAGAAAGGTTCCAAATATTGAATATGAGCCTGAACAATTTCCTGGAGCAATTCTTAAACTTAGGGAACCAAAATCATCATTGCTTCTCTTCAAGAATGGAAAGATAATATGTACTGGTTGCAAGACAGAAAAAGAAGTAAAATTAGCAATCAGAAATGCAATGGCAATTCTTCAAAAAGCACAGAAGAAGAGATAATTAGAGACGTTAGTAAACCAATCATAAAAATAAATTAAAGTCCGTAACGTCTTACCTATTTAATATAGAAGATATCATTTTCGAATTTTTTTATCATTATTTTTATTTTATTCTTTTTCTTATTATTGCTGTAATCAAATATAGATCTTCTATCTTTTTTAGGTATGCGTAGCATCTCGTTTAGTTCAGCATAATGCTCTTTGAAACTTTTAGATATTTCTTCAAGCTTTTGTTTTCTCTTTTCAATTTCCTTAAGTCCATTTATTCTTGCTTCTTCATATTCTCTACTTATCCACCAACCACTGGTTCCATACATATCTATTAACAGCTTATCGTTTAAGAGAACAAGTTCAATCAAATCAACATTATACTTATCATTTTTCCATTCTTCTAAGACTTTTTCCCTTACAATCAATAATATTCTCTCTTTTTCCTTTGTATCTATAAAAGTATTATATTCAGCGATTTTCATTAGTAAATTACTAATTACATAAAATTTCTTTTTATCTTGGACTTTCTTATATTCTTCTTCAAGATTTAAATCACTCATTTCTATTTCAGTTAATATTTCTACTGCATTTTTAGATACGTCTTTTCCCCTTGTATACCAAATCTTCTTAATTAAGTCTTTTTGTTCATCCTTGAATGAATTATCTATAACCTCTTCTACCTTTTTATCTTCAGGATAGTATAGATTATAGTAGTTATAATATGCTTTTGCATCTATTGGCTTAAATATAAGTCCAAGTGTCAAAACCCCTTTTGCTATATTTTCAATTAAAGGTTTTTTGATTTTTTCTTTCCAGTTTTCTTTTTGTATGTTTTTTTCTTTTTTCTTACTTTCCATTTCCTCCCCTATTGATACTTTCGAATTTGAAGTATATAAGTTTTTCTTTAACGCTTTAGCCATCCTATTTTTTAATATCGATTTCACTAAGATTTATCATTTCCTTGAATTTTCGTTTCTACGATTCTTTTTTCTTCAGGTTTAGACCACCATTTTTCAACCCATTCTTTATCTTCTTTATTTTTTTGCTGTTCAATATTAGAAATATCTATTCCTTTCTCTTTTCCAAAGTAATATTGTACCCCTACTCCTACTTCATTTAGCTTATTAAATACTTCGTTTTCATCAAGCGTTTTTAATTTTGTAGAAGGATCTACTGTTCGTTTTGTATTATCTATTATCTCTCTCATAGGATTTTCTTTGTTTTCCTTAATATGCGCATTTATAGATTCTTCAAGTTTCCTCTCTAAACTATATAGAGTTGTATTCATGTTATTCAATGCTTTTAAAAAATCAGAATATCGTTCTTTATCTGCAGGTGATTGTGGGCCTTGACTCGTATTTTCTACTTCATCACGTGCTTTAGTTATTTTTTCTCGCATTTCTTTTATAGTTTGTACTGGTTGATTATTTATAATTTCTTCAGTTGTATCTGCATTTACTAATTTTTCATACCAATTTGGGAATTTTTGTATAAACTTATCTTCTTGTTCCCATTCATAAGGTTCTCGTGTAAGGTCCATTATAATTCTATCAGTTTTACTTATTCTATAAGGAACAGGAGGGATTTTTTCAATTAATCTTTTTATTTCACGTGATAATTCATCAACATTTTGCTTACCATCAGAAATCGAATTATTAACTTGCTGAGCGGTTTTTAAAGCATCAAGAGCACTGCTTGCCTTAAACACTTCTTCTCTCTCTTTGATAGCGCTAGGTCCGATGTATGCAACGTTATCTATCTTTTTCTCTTTTGCGTATTTACTCATTTCATTTCCAAGTTTTAATGTCTCAATTTCATTATTTATCTTTTCCATCATCACTTCGTATTTTTTAATTTCATTTTCTCGCTTCCAGAGTTCATCCTTTGCTTTTTCAAGTTTTGTTTTCATTTCTTCATATCCAGGAGTACCTTTTGATAATTTATTAAATTCTCTTTGAATTTCATTTACATTTATCTTTGCTTGATTTAAATTTTCATCTAATATCTTTTTACCGTTTGTGAAAACATTGAAAAGATTATCTTTTGTAACGTCACTCCACTTCATTTCTTTTCCTTCTATTGATTTTACAATTTCTAATAAATCTTTAGCTTCCTTTTCATTTAATGTACTTCTTATCTGTTTGGCTACAGCTTCTGTAAGTAATTCCGAATTCTTTGCATCTCTAAAATTGAGCGTCATTAATGCATTCAATTTCTCATTTCTGTCTATTATTTTATTACCTTTTTCATCTTTTATATCAATATAATCTAAATATTTTACAACATGTCCGATCATAAAGTCATGAACTAAATAATTAAATGTCAAATATGCATCTGGATCTTTTTGAACTCTTTCTTTAATTCTTCTTAATGTTTCAGAGTCATTTTTTTCTAAAGCTTTAGTTAGTTCTGTTGGTGAGATTCCAAATGTTTTTGCAAGGTCGCTAAATTCAGCTATTTTAGCTTTTGATTCATCAATGCCATAGTTTTTATAATATGCGGGCATATCAATTTTTCCTATAAAATTATTTTTGTCAAATCCAATAAGATTTCCGTTATTTCCTATTCTATTTATTATCTTCTCTGCGTATTTTTCTTCTATGTATTTATCTAATTTATTCAGTATAATAGACAATTTCTCTTCTTTGATATTAGCGATTTCAGTTAATAAGTTTATTTTTTCTTTGATTTCCATCTTTGTGTATGGAGACAAAAATGGTGATTTCAGTTTCTTCTCTTCATACTCAATCAATTCTTTACTTATTTCTTTTGCTTTGTCCATATCTTTGCTATTTAAAATTCCTTTTAGAGAATAAATGTCTGAAATTATCGAATCTGGTGTTAATCCTAACTTTTCAGCTATTTTCCTTTTTCCAGTTTCAGTCAATCCATATTGATCAATATCTTCACCTATTTTTAATTTCACTCCGTACACTTCTTCTCCTTTTTTCTTGATATCTTCTAGTTCTTCTTTTGTATAAATTTCTCCTGGCCTTATAATTTGAGGAATCTGTGCATAAGAAAGGGACCAGGGTCTTACGCCAAGATGTCCAAGGCTAGCAAAAAAGTTACTTAAAGTTATATTGAGTAATTGTTTAAATAAGGAAGGGGGTGTTTCGTGGAACATTCTTTCACCACCGAAAGGTCCCTTTGTAGTTTTGATCATCTCTTTTGATTTTTCCTTTTCTTTAGCTTCTGCACCCCTCCTTTGCATCTGCTTTGAAAGTTCAATCATCTTTAGTTTGTTTAGTTCTTTTGTGCCAGGGATTTTTAAAGTTCTTGAAATAGCAAGCCAAGGCGCAGTTGCTACTTTAACAACAGTTTCAATCGTCTTTTTCCCTTCTGCTTTTTTCTCAATTTTTTTCAATTCTTTTTCAGGAATTTCAGCTCCTTTAGCCAATCCGATTTTAGCACCTGTTTTAACACTTCCATATACTGCTCCAGCTGCTATACCTGCAATAGTGGTTCTTTGTCTAGTAGTAACTCTTCTATCACCTATACCTGGCGCTTTAAATGCAACTCTTGAAAAGTCAAACAATCCAAATGGATTCTTTCCAGATGCAAACATTGCTGCGATAAGAAGAGCAAATATTATGAAAAGAGGAGCACAAGCATTCAAACTTATTAACGGAAATATTCCAGGAACATATCGTTCTGTTTTCACGCTTCCCGTAAATGGTTCTTTTGGTTTTGGTGTAAAAGAAGCAGTTATTGAATATGAGATCTTTCTAGGATCGGTTGAATTTTCTAATAATGGTGGCTGAGTGTATATTGTAAAAGAAACAGTTCCATTTTCATCAGTCTTTTGTACGAAAGGTGCTGACTCATCTGAAAGGACAAACTCACCTGCCGCATTTTTTGTTACAAATTTACTTCCAATTACCAGTTCTATAGTTATATTTTTGTTTGCGAGAGGTATTCTATTTTGTGTTTTTCTATCAATCGCATTAAGTTGTATATTAACATCGATTGTATTATCAGTTATACCTACAGGTATATTTATTGGATGCCTTGAATGCTGAATTACAATTTCAGTTGGATTTTTATCTACAGGACAGATATTAGCTGTGAAAACTAGAGGAATTGTAAAGAGGAAAAGTATAATAACTAATCCATTTACTCTCATTTGTATCAATACATTATATAAGTTTGAATTTTAAATCTTTTTATTAATATAATATCAATGAAGAAATCTAATAAATTTATAAAGTTTACTTATTCATTATTCATTCTGTTTAGCCTAATTATTTTTGTTTATGCTCAAATACAAACACAAAGCCAACAGACATGGCAGCAGTATGTTCCTAATTGGTTTCCTTTGTTTGCAGTTGCAATCGGAATAGGATTTGGAATAACTGGACTTGCGTTCATGTTAGCAAGAACTTTTCAACTTCCACAGATGGAAACATGGGCTAGAGCAGAATTGTTTGAGGTAACTGGAAGTGCATTCTTAGTTTTAATAATACTAATAACATTAGGAGTGATTGACAATCTATTCATTGCGGCAGTAGGAATGAAGCCAACAGATCTTTCACTTGACTTTACAAATAGAATTTCAGAAAGATTAATGGATAGATATATTGATTCTGTTAAGCTAGGTGCAGCAATAGGTATGCTTTCAGGTCCACCAGTTCAATATTTAGGTGCAACATCTTCAACGTCAGATAAAAGCGGTCAGCTAAATCAAGGAAGCGGTACTCAAGCTACAGGAGGCAACGACGGCAAACCAGAGCAGTCTTCAGAGACACCAAATAGAATCTGGATGGTAGCCATTAAATCTTTTAAAATGAATTACCTAACGTTTTATGCTGCAGATGTTTTTAACGGTCATTTTAACTTAGTTCAATCTATAGCCTTAACTTCTTTAGCAGCATCTATATTTTCTCATATATTATTGAATTTTATAAATAGTGTTGCAATTCCATTTTTAATTCCATTTGGATTGTTTTTGAGTATATTTACATTGACAAGGAAAATGGGGAGAACTATAATTGCATTTGGTGTTGGGCTCTATCTCTTTGTTCCTCTTTCAATAATAATTGCTCAAACAATGTATGATTCTGTATTTAAGCCAAATTCTTCAATTCCTCCTATTAGTAGACCTTCAGGAAATTCAAATATAGATAGATTTACAAATGAAGTATTTGCTTATGAAGCTTTAGATCTACTTTCTCAGCTAGCAATTGCTCAATATGCGATTTTACGTAATTCAGATACTTCTTTAATACCAAGCTGTGCAGCTGGAGCCACTTCTCTTTCTTCAATATGTGGAATAGCTGCTCCAGCTTGCGTTCCAATATTTACTATAGTATGTTATGTGCTTGGTGGTATGTCTGATGTAGGTAGTGGAATGGATAACTTAAACACCATCCAAGATGTTTTATCCGTTTTGAGAGTTGCTACTTTAAGCACAATTCTTGATGTTCCTGTTTCAGATCAATTAAATTCAGCAGTTGCAACCATTGTAAGTTTAGGGGTGGCAGGTGTTGCATCTACATTTATATTTCATTTAATTCCATCTAATGTGATGTCTATAAATTATATTATGCCATTACTGCAACAATTAATGAACTTTGGACAGTATGAAGTATCTGTTTTGACAGCTTCTCTATATGCAAACATGAATCAATACTTAGCAATCAAGTTAACAAATATTACACTTGCATATACTCCATATGTAATGCAAGATGCAGTTCCTGCATTACTCATCCCGTTCATAATCATCTTTACAGTTATAACTGGTATAAGGTCAATCTCTCCAGCTATTGGAGGGGAAGTTCAAATACTGGGAGTCTCAGAACTTATATGAAACAATTAAGGAGAGTCAGATCATGGGATTTAGTGATATACCGACATGTTTAAGCACTTGCACATTATCATCAGAGTATTCAAACTGGCTTCCTTTAGCGAGTATGATAATATTCATAGTTCTACTTGGAATATCTATAGGCTTTATGATATCTAGGTTTCTAAATAGACGCGATTGGGAAGCAATGATAAGATTAGAATTATACCATCTATCAGTTGCAGTTATTTGGATCGGATTAATCGCAATAGTTGCTAACATTACATGCTCGTTATCTTGCTCAATAACTAAAGACGAGAGTCCGTTCACTTCTTCAATTAATTATCTTAACACAATTAATTCAAAATTGAGTAGTATTATAAATTCCTTGTATGAGAAAGCAAAGAATATAAGAATAGAAACAGCATATTATGATGCATTTGCCAATTTCATGTATTCGCCAAAGGCAGGTTGTGATAATGTTGCATCAGTGTATGAGAATTTTTCATTCATGTTATCTCCATTCGTTGCCAGTCTTTTGATTCAGCAGTATGCTTTAATTTTTATAAGCCAGATTGCATTCACATATCTACTTCCTATCGGAATAATTCTTCGCTTGATTCCAGGGTTTAAAGATGCTTCTTCATATGTTATTGCTATTGCCTTTTCATTTTATATTATCCTGCCTTTAACTTATATTTTCGCGCAAAAGGCAACCGAAGGAATTTCACTATCTACTATTGATACAGATGCAAATGATTGCGTCTCTGCTAATGAAATTCAGACCATATTAACTGATGTTGGATTGATTTTGCCTCAGGCAGTATTCTTCCCTGCTTTAAGTAGCATTATTACAATTGGTGCAGCAAGAGCGCTTGCAGAGATATTTAAGTATGATTTCATTGAACTAAGGGGATAAATTGGATCTAGACAAGATAATTAATAAAGGCACATGCGATAGAAAGATAGCTATGGTAGTGTATGTTCTATTTTTATTTGTCTCATTTTCATTTGCAGCTCAAGATGTTTTTGGTTTTCATACAGATGTTGACTGGATTCTAATCGCATATTTAGTTATACTTATTGTTGCGCTACTATTAGGAATCGCATTTATGATATCAAAAGTATTTGCAATGCATGAGTTAGAAGCATGGACAAGAGAAGAAGCAATGAATCTTATTATGTCAATTGCAATTCTTGTTTTATTTACTGCTTTTATTGGTGTAGCTGAACAAATAGCAAATTCTTTATCTAAAGATATTCTTTCTTCAAGCGTTTCTGCAAGTGCTTCAGGTAATATAAGTTATTGGCAATACATACCAAATGAAGGCAGATGGAAAACAATAGAAACTTCCAATCCATCTTGTGAATACCCATGTTACATGTATATGGCAAGAGGCTTCTTAGGTTCTTTGTATGAAAAATATGGAGAATCTTTAAAGGGTATCGCGCAATACTATTTTGTTTCAGTTTTTTATTCCACCCAATCTGTGGGGTCTGGTGTTGATTTTACTTGGGGTAAATTTAAATTTGAATTTGGAATGGGATTTCCATTAAATGCAGGTTTAACTATCTATAACAATATACTAGCAACAGTAGTAAGCGAGTATTTGAAAATAATCACAGCTATAAAAATGCAGGAAATTGCTTTAGTTTATCTTTCATCTCTTGCAGGCATGTTCTTCATACTTGGGATAATATCACGTTCAGTTTGGTTTTTAAGAAAATTCGGCGGTCTGTTTGTAGCTGCAGGCATAGGTTTATACTTAATATTTCCAATGGTTTATGTTTTAAGTTGGTACACGATTGACAGATCTGTAGTGATGTTCGAAGTGGATCTTCCAGAACCAGCAGCTTCGGATGATCTGCTTTCATTCTTTACCGGTGGAATTGGAGGTTTAGGAAATGTTGATTTGTTATTTACAAAATATAATGAGAATGGATCTGTAATTTCAATCGGAATGTTAGATGCATTAGGAAGGTCATACATCCCAATAATAGTAGTGCCAATCCTTGCGATTTTTACCACTCTTGGATTTATAAGACATTTCTCACCAATGATTGGTGGAGATCCTGAAATAGCAGGTCTTACAAGAATTATTTAAGCATATGAATTAAGTGGATATTATGATGTTTAGTTTAAGTGAGTTTATGAAAAATAATAAAACAAAGAAAAATGCAAATTCGATATTAGATCTATTTTCAAAAAGTTTAATTATGTTTTTCATCTTAATTTCAATATCCTTTGCTGCAACAGAATGTGGTTACTTTGGAACATATCTTTACAATAATGTTTGTGTTCCTGACCTATTAGTTAATTTAAGTACAATACTAATTTTAATCGGAATCGTAATAGGCTCAATATTTTATGGACTGGGCATTGCATTAGAGCATACAAGAATTAAAGAATGGTCTAAAGAGTTTCTTTATCAAATGCTTGGTACAGCAGTAATTCTTTCTGTTTATCTAGGTCTCGTAGCTTCTTTAAACAGTTTTGCACCTGCAATTTATAATTCAAATCTAGCATATCCGGCTGAAAGCACTGTTCGTTCTCTTTCAGATACTAAATGGATAAACGTGCAATCACATGCTGAAAAATATGTAGATTGCCTTTTAAATTACACAAAAAACGCAACACTGGAAATAGTGGGGATTTCCTCCTCTTTATCTTCATTAGCATCTACTTCTATTCAATTAATTTCTGGTTCCTTCAGTAACTTTTATCCAATATTTCCAACTGGAGGGGGTCTGACTTCTATAATGTCGGTTCTAATAGGGGCGCTTGCAACAACCATTATTCAGCTTAAACTCCAACTTGAAATACTAAAATTGAATTCTGCATTGTTTAGTATTGTGCTTCCACTTGGATTGATATTAAGATCATTTCCATATACAAGAGGGGCTGGAGCAGCAATGATAGCAATAACATTTGGATTTACGATCTTTCTACCTATATTTTATTTGATCATAGAGGACATAGGTTATCATTTTTATCAAAAAGATGTATGTTCAATACATCCACCATCGATAGGATTTTTCCAGCTGGTAGGCATGGGAATAAAAATAGCGCAAAATGGAGCAATTGAAACGCTTCAAGATTACTTTGGAGTCGGAGGAGATTTTGAAAGCCTGACAACAGTTTTATTAATACAAGCTACTATTCTTCCATTTGTAGCTTATTTAGTAGTTCTTAATATAATTAAGCGGCTTGCAGAGGTGCTAGGTGGGGAGATAGATCTCAGCACATTGGTGAGATTGATATGAAAAAGAGATTCGTTCATGTATTGCATTTAGCTTTGCTGCTTCTAATTATTCTATTTAATCCTGTGCATGCTCAAACAAATACTAATCAAGACAATGTGCCAAATGGTTGTGAAGTTGCGTTGCTTTTGGATTTTGGAAATCAAAGCAACAGTGCTATAGGCGTAGAACAGAATTGGAAATCTTTGTCCTTTATTGGATTATTAGTTTCTTTATTCCTGTTAATTTTTGCATATTTAATAGGTAAATCTTTAGATTCCCCACAACTTATAGCTAGAGCTAAGACAGATATGATTCAGGTGGTTGTGACTGCAATAATGCTTGGAGTTCTTTATTCAATCTTATTCTTTATTTGCAGTATTGATGCGTCTCAATTTGGATTTAACTTTACTTCATTTTTTGATGGAGCAAGAATGTATCTTGAATATTCGAGGGCCTCAGCACTCAATGCATATCTTAAATGTACAAATGCAATGATGATCATAACTGGATTATCTACATTCAATATAAACAATCCAAACTTTATAGACTTGGGTGCATTTCTACATATAGGGGTTTACTTTAAACCTTTTGCAGGTTATGGAATTACAATAGGTGCTCTTAACTGGTTCTCCAGTCTGGTTCAACTTTCATATTCATTAATTACTGGATATATTGTGGTTCTAAATGCGATTCAATTATATTTCCTTAATCTACTTCTTCCAGCAGGAGTAGTATTGAGGTGTTTTTCACCAACAAGAGATTTAGGCGGTGTCCTGATTGCAATAAGTGTAGGTTTATTCTTTTTCTATCCTTTACTGTTTTCATTTTCATACATGATTATAGGTCAACCAGATCCAAATGTAGGATTGCCAGACATGGATTGGGAGAGTGAGATAAATAGTGCTGTAGTTAAATCTGTAGCACTATCGTCAGCTCCTTTCGGTAGTCTTATAATTATCTATAATTCATTGTTCGGCAAAGGCGGAGAAGCCATAGATAGATTAAATGAGGCATATATCGCGACAGGCAGTGTGATTTTATATGTTTTTATATTACCTGCAATTAATTGGATTATCTTAGTAGCAATTGTCAGAGAATTAAGCAAGGCATTAGGCCAGGAAGTAGATATATCTGGTTTGGCAAGAATGATCTGAAAGACGGTGAAATTATGTTTGTAAATCCGCAAAAAAGTAAAATAAAATCAAATATTCATTCATTATTTCTACAGATAATACTATTTTTATTTATTTTAAATCAAGTGAGTGCACTTTCATGCAGCGTTACAGATCAAAATTGCCCAAGCGGACAGATATGTGATAATGGAGAATGCAGGGAATGCCTTACAAGTGCAGAATGCTGGAGCAAAACTCTAATTAGATCCACTCCAATAGGAGGGATTTCACCTTGGGTTAGTATATCTGTTATAGTTTTACTTATATCGCTCCTAGGTGTTGCAATATTTTATATGATAGCTTACGCATTCCAATCTGATCAGTACAAAAGAATTGCATTCGCTGAACTGATGCAAGTATTGGCTTCATTTCTATTAATTGCTTTCTTATTCGGATTTGAAATATTTGAAACAGATATGTTAACGAGATTGGAAAAAACTTCTGGAGCGATTACATCTGCATTAGTTCTTCAATCCCAAGGAGCATCTCCTAATATCGCACTTTCTGGAAATGTTTATATTAATCCATTTGATGTTTCATATGCATTTCTTAGAAATATGATAACTTGCGTTCAAAACAAATTAAAGACAACATATGAGAATTCAAAAGCAATACAAACAATAATTAATTTAAATATAGACGTACAAGTGATTACACCTGGAAAGGTGAAATTTTCAGTTCCAAACCCTCTTGCTTTTACATCTCTATCAGAAACTGCAGCAAAGTACGAATTTCAAGCAAGTGAACTTACTTGGCTTATGATATTCCTTTACGCCCAGATAGCAGTTCTGAAATTTATAGAAACATCTATGTTTACAGTCTTTTTGCCAATAGGGTTAATACTTAGAGCATTTCCACCTACTAGAGGAGCAGGGGCTGTGCTAGTTGCGATAGCAATAGGATTTTATCTAATCTATCCTTTGACATTCACTTTATTATATACTGGAACACCTAAGCAGATAGAAGGATGCAATCTTCAAGTTGCATTCGATTACTCTCAATTGGAAAAGACATGTCCATTAAACATTGGTGCAACCACTCAGATAATTTCTTCTGCATCTGATCTTGCTGCAACATTAGACGCAGCTGTACCGCAATTACAGGCAGGGACATCTTCTATTAGATTCACCGCATTCTTGTATATGCTTATTTCATTAGGTGTCACATTTATATTTGTCCGTTCATTGTCAAGCATATTAGGTGCAGATATTTCAGAGATAGGAAGAACAATGTTAAGATTATTATAAATTACTATATTGGAGTGATAATATGGATAAGAAAAAGAAATTTGAAGCTGGCGTTTCATCAGTTCAAAACAATACTAAAAAAGATTTCATTAAGCAGTTTACCTTTTATTTTGCAATTATATTTGGACTAATGATAATAGCCTACCTTCTTGCAATTCTTCCATCTTTGTTGGCAAAAAATTCTCCAAAAGTTGAACAAACAGAATTATTTATAGAAGATTATTCTTGCAATTCAAGTGTCACAAAGGATTCTATTGAATACAATGTTACATATCTGATTATAAAAAATGGAACGCAAATTGGAACCCTAGAATATAATTTTTCTAAAACTGGCTATGGTTTAATTAAAAAAGAAATAAGCACGATAGATTTCACAAAGTTAAAAGATTATTCTCAAGCTATTAAAAATTCAAATGTTTCACTTTTATCATCTGCGATTACAATAATAGAGACTATTTATGATTTAGATTATAATTGTAAAAAATCTTCTTATATATTGATTTTAGGAAACTCAACTTATAATTATTCTGGAGAGTGCAGTCCTCCAGACATTCCCTTCAAAATATGTGAGCAAAATATGAAAGAATTATTAAATGAAAAAATAGAAGCAGGAGCATTTACATTTAATGCAACGAAATATGAATATACTCACTCACAAATGATTCAAGGTCTGAAAGAAACACAAACTTTATTTATTTGGTTTTCAGATCTTCCATTTCCAATAAAAGTAGGTGATTCAGAATTTTATTTGATCCTTTCAAATTATTCAAAAAACAATATCAATAATGAAAATAAATAGAATCTTACTTCAACAAATAATAAATTAAAATTAAATTCTTTATGTACAAATTAAATCAAGAAGAAAAGATGAAAAAGGTGGATAAATGAATAAATCTGAAATGAAAAAAGAAATTAAAATCAAACCTTCCTCTTTTTCAAATATTATGGTTTTTCTGATCATCTTTTCTTTGATGTTTATTCTTGTCTCTGGATGCATCGAATTAAAGCCAAGGGAAGGGATAAGTACCACAGTTCCAGTTACAGTAACGAAAGGAAGTGATGTCTGTGTTGGTTACAATGAATCTACCTGCGGTGCTTTCTTAAAGGAAAAAAGAACTGCAATTTCTGATTATATTTGTAAAGGACCTATCGGTCCTTCTTATTCAAAGATGGACGAAGTAACTTATTCTCTTTCAGTTGAAAAAGGTTGGAGTTGTGAGGAAACAAAAACATATCTAGTTTTAGCAGGAAATAACTATATATTGTCAGGTTCAGGTCATATGGGTAATCCACATGGTGGTAGCATAACATTAGAAGATTCAAGAAATGTAGTATCACCAATATCTTATGGAATGAATAATCTAACTTTGAAATGTTATGTGAATGTATCTGTTAGCGTTTCAAAAGGTAAATATGAGAGGGGTTCATTTACCTTGAAATTTGATGGCTCATCTGATATCTTATCTCCAGGAGACCGTTTTGATGGACAATACTCATTTTTCGTACTACCATTAACTTTAACTCAAGAAAATAACAAATTAGTTGGAAATCTTAGTTTTTTAGGTACTTGGACAGTTACTGGAAAAGAATACGGTAGTTGGCCAAATAAAAAACACAAATCAGACATGGACGTTTCTTACTTTATTTCTTGTACTCCTTTTGCAAGCTACAATATTAATTGGAGATGTAAAAATACATATACTTTAGAATCATATGATTTTGTAAATTGCAGCTATGATGAATTTTCAACATTCCAGGGTGGAAGAACATTCCTTGATAACAATACTCCATTCAGCAAGCTTAGCAACTATATTCAATCATATTATGGGACTTACTCTTATAATCCAATTACTAAAGAAACAAAGCCAGCTGGAAAAATTCAGGTTCCATTCTTTATGTTAGGTCAAGGTCCATCATTCCAGGATTATGAAGAGGCAAAGAAGCTATGTGTCCCATGGAAAGAAACGATAGTAAATGTTTCATTAGGGAACACTACATTTGATCCACCGTTTTTGACAATACCGGCTGGTCTAGAGTTATGTATTGATAATAAAGACAATAAGAGGCATGATATAACTATAATCAATCTTCAGGATCAAAGTATAATAAAACAATACATTCTTCAGCCAAAGCAATTTTCGTGCTATCTACCTTATGAAGGCTTTTATCACATAAAAGATTCAAATGGGGACTATGCTTATTTATCAGTACTAAAGGCAACAGATACAACTCAAATTTATATAGGGCGTAACATTGTTCCTAATTATACAGTAGTTAATGAAGGAGGATTTGTCAATTTCAGTCTTATCGAAAGAAAAGAGCATAACTTGAGTATGAGAAGTGTGAATAGATTTGATGATTATATCTATGAAAATAATTTTACTCTCAATCTTTCAAATCCAGTTGAAACAATAAGAGCACCACAAACAGGAGAGTATAGGATTAATGATATCACAACAGATAAAACAAGTTATTTATTTGTTCAGTCTCCGCTTCAGAGATTTTTATTTAAGAGGGATGGAACAATTGATCCAGGATATGAAATATATAGACCGCTTGGAGATTTGATTTGTTTTAGAAGCGAAACTGAAGGTTTAAACATCTCAATTTCAAGATACACAGAAACAGAAAATGGATATGAATGGATATGGCTGACTAATGAAACATTGTCTACAAATTCATATTGCTGCATTCAAGGCGCGTTACCTGGAAAATATCAGGGAATAACAACGGATGGAAGAGTTGCAAATTGGACGATAGGAAGTGGAAAGCCTTCTGCAATAGTTTCTATTCAGCCGATTGGTTTTGAACCTGAAGAAGTAGAAAGTCCTCCAGGAACAAAGATATGTTGGGTAAATCCATCAGCAATATCAAGAAATATTATAACAAAATCATCATCAGGAAAGACATTTTTCTCAGGCCAAATTCCACCATTCTCAGATAATGTTTGTTGGCCAACTATGAACAAGACAGATTCATATGTAACTACATTTGTACCTAACTTAGATGTGAGGAACATTGTTAATATTAAAGAGGTCGATTCAAGAAACATCCAAATACTCTCGGGTGGTGCAGGCTTTGATACTATCTCATTAATTGTAAAACCTGGCTCTCAAATATGTTGGATTAATAACGACAATAAAAATCACACCTTAAAAGATGAAAATGGAAACTACATACTCTTAGCTCCATCCCAAACAAATTGTATAGATAAGACTACTATGCAGGAAGGAAATATTTATACACGCCAGCTGGATGAAAAAGAGATTTATTCAGATGTTGGAGTTATAGATGGTAAAGGCGCAATTTTGTCTCCAAGAGGTCCTATTCCATTTTCATTATTTGTAAATCCACCAAATGTTAATATGACTCAATCAGGAGAATTATATATTACATCTCCTTCATATTTCAAGATTATAAATAAACAGAGCGTTCCATCGGAATTATATGAGATTTCATACATCATTTTATCAGCCAACTCAACTGGATTGGCAGATATAGTAAAAACCGAAAATGAAATTACTATAATTAGTTCTCCAGTTAAGAGCTATACAAAGTTATTGCTTTATGTAGAAAATACTGATGATAAAAATCATACTATAAGAGTAGAATCAAACGGAGATGAAATTAATATTTTGCCGAACTCATTTTATTTATTTGAAATTAGCCAAAGTACAGTATTAACAGATTTAACTGTTAAAGAAAATTTGACTAGGGGTGGAATCACAAATCAAACTATAATAAACGCTTTGTCACAAATTCCGATAAATATAATAGGACCTTCAGAGATAAAATTAAATAAATCTGGTTCTAATGGAGATTCATTAATATTGGCTGCTCCAATCGAACCTTATACTTCAATACTTTATGAAAATAATACAAACAAGACAATCGTGATTACTTTTGCAGATACAAATGAATTCATACTAAAGAACCCATTGAACAACCAAACATTAGACCTTCCAACTCAAGTTATTCATGGAGATCTATCTTCTCAAATTCTTTACGATATGAGAAAATATGCAGATGAAGGAGCAATGTCATTGCTTATTCCTTCATTCCATAATGTCACAGTAAAGTTACATTCCTCTGTTTTCTCTCCATCTGAAGCATTAATACCTGCAGGAAGCACAATTACATTTACTAATAAAGATGTAATAGATCATACAATTGATTTAATTAAAAATGAAAGTGATATCATCTCTTCAAGATCTTTTACCCTTCTACCCTTGCAATCAAATTCAACTTCAGATACACCAAAGAATACAACATTTACTTTTTATGATCAGCTTTCTAATATGAAAGGAAATATCACAACCATTGCTTATGATGCAAATATTGGGATAATATCAACACTAATTTATCCAGAATATGGAATGGTTGCAGTTGGCAGACCCGTTAAATTCAATAATTATGATTCAGATTCGGATTACAGGGTTGAGATTAAACTTACAGATGATTTAAACATCGAACATACATATAGCTTAAACCTTCCTAAATATACAAATGGAATTCCAGGGTTTGCAACTTGGATTCCAGACAAGGCTGGAAATGCAACTTATATAGTTAGAAATAATACATTCATTGTTGGAACTGGTAATATAATTGTAAGGAATTCAATTATCAATATTTCTATTAGAAATGGGGAGTTTGAAACGAAATCAATCGCTGTTGACCATAATAGTAAGGTATGCTTTATTCCAGACTCACCGAGAAAAATCTCAATTACTAATCTAGATACTGGTGAAAAGATAGCTGAAAGAACTATTTATCCATTAGGTATTCAAGCAACAGATTTAAGTAGTGCTTGTAAAAGAATTTATAACTGTTCTGCAAAACAGCAGACTGGGGATTATGGGTGTATAGGAATAGTAAACGAGTCAGATCCTTCTACATACTGCTCTTATTACTTAACTAACCCTTCAATAGCATGTAAATTAGATAATAATATTTCATGCATTGTAAAAGACCAATATTCAAGAGATTTAGAATGTACGACAGATTATTCTAAAGATACTCAACCTGCATTGCCAGGAATTCAACCACAATGTTTGTTCAAAGCAAGATTGGATGGAGAAGCATGCAATGGTGGTTCTGTAATTAAGAATTCTTCTTTAGCTTCGATAATTAATTGTTCAGTTTCAAATAACGGTCAGCTTCAATTTAACTATTTTGAAGGAAAAGAAAAAACAGATACTTCTAATTTGTTATGCAATGTTCAAAAATCTGATAATACTGTGTCATGCATTCCAACAGGATTATACTCAGACGTAGGTTGCATCAAAAATTCATCAGCAGATTCTTACTGCTATTATACACCTTCACCATTAACATCTCTAGAAAAGTCTAATCCATATACATTAACTGATAATCGTTTCTGTTCAGTAACAACTGCCCAAAGAACTGAAAGATATTATACAACATATGCATGTGATATAGGTTACGATGGTGTGTGTACATGCCCAACTGATAAAATGTGTGGTGCCTTACCATGCGATGGAAGCAGTGTTCTTGCAAGTATGTTTTATAAAAAATCTTCTTCTTGTACATTATTTGATAGGAATGCATTAAATTGTTCTGGAAATAGAGTAGTTGATACATGTTTAAAAACAGGACAATATAATTTCGTTTTTCCAGCTTTAGATAATCCAAACTTTACTATATATATGAAACCAGGTGTAGGTTTCAAGGCATGCAAATGCTATGCAGCTAACCAAAGAATAGTTACATATGCAAATTCATGTAGTGTTAAGACTGGAGGAAGTTCAATCACTCCATTTCCAAGCAATTGTATTTTGCAGTCTGAGAAATGTATGTTCTCTTCACCATCTGTATTTTTGTGTAGTAGTGAAGAAAATTGTCCATGTAAATTTGGATGTGGAAAGAAAGTTAACTATTCAACACTAGGAAACATAGATTGTATTCAAACCCCTGGAGGTTGTAGAATAATATCGAATTATAATTTAGATAATGGTAATTACTGTAAATATGTATATACTCAAACATGCACACCTAAACAAGGATATGAAGATAAAGTATCATGCAAATTTGATGGAACATCATGTTTAATATCAGAAGGAAAGAAAATAAGAGATGATGGTTCACATTGTAAGTTGGATTTATTTTCATGTGAACCATCTTATTTAGGTGTTAATTGCAGTTTTGATGCATCAACACAATCATGTAAAGTTAGTTCTATCGAGCAATTCTGTTTCACACCAGCTTCAACTTATATCGTTGAGGATGTAGATACTGGAAATATAATGATAGTTGAAGGTTACGATAGATATACTCCATTAGAAATAGATATTCAAAAATCTATGTTCACTCCTTCCTTTGTTACCACATCCCCATTAAGTGATGTATGTTTCCAAAGTCTTGATGGAAAAATGCACAGAGTTTTAGTTCCAGAGATAGTAAAAAGTGAAGGTTTTATCGATGTTTATCAAGATAGGCAAACATGTCTTAATTTCCCATACAATTCAGAACCATGGACTGTAAGGCTGCAGGACAAGCCAGATGTTGCATTAGGCATTAAATCAATAAAACAAGATATAGAAGTAGTTGTCAAGTCACAGATGTTTGATCCTTCTGATCTGATTCTTAGACCCAATACATCTATTACATTTATTAACACTGATTCAGAACCGCATCAACTTAACAAAGCAATACCATCTACAAATTTTGCTAAACTTATTTTACAAAATAACATTTTAACAAGCGATTCATTCTTTTACAATATATTAAAAGCAGAATGGATGGATAAGATCGAATGTAAGGATGATTCGGACTGTCCGGAAGGTTCATTCTGCGATGTAGAAAAAAGATGTCATTCTATTAAATTCTGCATGAGGGATGAGGAGTGTCCATCTCCATCTATTTGTCATAATTATCATTGTATTCTTACAAAACAGTGCCAAACTGATTTAGATTGTGGAGTTAATAGTAAATGTATTGATGATGGAACTGGAATTAAGAAGTGTATAACATTAGATATTCAATGTTCAGATTCATTTGATTGCTACTCTTCAGATCCAAATTCAATTTGTATTAATAACAAGTGCACACGCATATTAAATTGTACTAATTCATTGGATTGTCCATCTGGATTTGTATGTTCATCTCAAATATGCACCATGATTAAAAATTGTACAAATAATAGCGAGTGCCCACCGAATTCAGTATGTAATCAAGGTAAATGCTCTATACCAACAATCAATAATTGTAGCTTAGACAGTGATTGTCCGAATGGAATGTACTGCACTATTGTAGATAGAACTGAAGAGGGCGAAGATGTAAAGGTATGCACTTCAAGTCCATGCATTTCAAATTCGGATTGTAGCGAAGAGAGAAGTACAGCATGTATAACCAACTTCATTACTGGTGAAAATAATTGTACGCTTTATAATTCATCTTATGCAGAACCTTTATGCACAAGCGATGCAGACTGCTCTGAAGGTGGTTGCATTGATGGAAGATGTGTTATTTCAAAGAATTGTTCACATGATTCTGAGTGTGGCATTATAAATGGTATTCAATCAGTATGTGAATCTTCTGTCTGTAAGATCCCAGTTAAATGTTCTAATTTAGCAGATTGTAGATCTGGAGAAATATGTCAAGATGGATTCTGCAGAATATTCCATAATAAGATTTGCACTACAGATTCAGAATGTAATACTGATGAAATTTGCAAAGAAATGAAGTGTATAAAGAAGCAGAATTGTTCTTCTACTACAGTTTGTAATTTATTACAAAGTGGTGCAGCCTGTACAAATGCTTCTTCATCTTCTCCGGCATTCTGTCAATCATCTGCAAATTGTACAAGCGATGCATTTTGTGCATCGAACCAGTATTGTGATCTAGGTTTAAAGCAGTGTATTACTTATCCTAAGACAACATGTGGTTCGCCAGTATATGGATCGGATGTTAGTCAGGTTAATGTTTCATTTAATCTACCATCATCTACATATAAAGCATATTTAATTTATTCTTTCAACGATAATGGAAATATATTATTAAATGGACAAACTATTTTACCGACAACTAAATTTAGATGCCAGTATTCGACAGTGTCTGGTGTTACATATATTGATAACTATTCTCAAACTCAACAATGGAAAATACCTTTAGGTTTGCTTAAGTTAGGAAATGAAGAAAATAATATGTCAATTACAACATGCAGTTGTTCAGGTCAAAAAGGATTTAACATTTCAATACTTTATTATTATGTTTCCCCAGAAGGAATCAGACAAGAGTCAATTATAATAGATCCAAATTCAAAAATTCAGATCTTTTCACCACAACAATCTGAAGAACTAGTATATATTGATAATAAGACAAAGAACGTGCTTCCAATCTCTGTGAAGTCCATTGTAGATATAGCAGGAAATGTTAATTGTTCAGCTGACTTATCTTCAATGGCTCTGGCAATTGCAAGCTATGAAAGACTTGATTATGCTACCCAGGCATGCGATTCAGGAAAGCAGATTGAATGTGCATCTTATAATCCATACGGTCCTGCAACAGTAACATTCTTTGCCTCAGAATCTGGATTAAACCTTTCAAATGAATCTGAAAGACTGTGTGCATTCCAACAACTTGCATCTGTAAAGAATATATGCCCAAATTGTACAACTGTTCTAAATGTCGGAGATGTAAACATTACACAGCTTAATAATATTTTAATTTCAGCAAATTCAACCCTAATATTTGGTAAAAATGCAATCGATTTTGTAGATGTAATAGGCTATGATGAATTCCTTAACAATTATCCATCTTGTAGCTTTGAAGACATAATGAATTCAATAGTAAACAAATCAAAACTTGGTTTATACAATTACACAAAGCCATCAATAATAATGAGATTTGGATTAAAGGATGGAGTCTCATTAAGTAATCCAGCATGCAACTGGACAGATGAATCTATTATAACAGCATACCAAGATTTCTATGGAATATGGATTCCAATTCTTGCAGGTTCTGGTGTGCTTGGAACAGCCCAATACTGCTTGACAGATCCATGCCCGTCATTTGATTTCTATGGTCTTCTTACCTCAGGAAAGACAAACAAGCCATGGACAGATGCATGGTTCAGGGAAGGATGCGGAAGATATTATTATGCAGCTGAAGGATTATCATTTACAACCTTTTCAATGAAGGAAACAAACTATTCAATGTGTGATCCATCAAAGATGCTTGCCTTACTTCAGACTGTTCAATGTGCGGTTGGCAAGTATACATTAAAATCAGGAACAAGTTAATGAATAGACATCCAATAATAGTTTTTGATCTTTATCTTATTATTGTTTTATTATCTGATAAATTCTGAATCTAGAATTATTGGAACTTTTTATTTCTTTTATTTCATAGCCAGATAAACTTCCAAATTGATTTGGATAAAGAACCTTAAAGATATTCTTATTAGAATCAGACATAGGATGTATATATCTGAAGTAAGAAGAGTCTGAAGAATTCAGGATAAGAAGCTTGAAGTATGAATCTTCAGCTCCGTTTATAATTATCCTGTTACTTAGGATGTTACCTGCAGAGTCTGTTGGTATTAAAAGATAATCATGCTTGTAAGTCAGATAGGTTTGATAATATGTATCTCCTTGCCTTTGGATTCCAGCGAATGCAAAGGTTTCAAAAGTAACTGTAGCATTAACTAGTTTTGCATATTCCTTTGGATAATCAAGTATAAACGTATCAATTATAAGATAATCAAAGCTTGGGGTTCTGTTTGTGAACAAGAAAAGAAATGCTTCATTAGTTAAGACATTCTTTCCAGTTTCAACTGTGGATATTTTACTTATATTATTTCCATACACTGAAGCAAACGCAATTCTTCCATCCATGTCATTTATCAATGACAATATATTAACAGTATCTAGATCAACAGTTTGTTTGTTCAACATGCTTGCAATTGCATATTCTATTGATATCATTATGAGAGTTACAGTCAATAAATAAAGTAATGTATGCTTATTTTCGAATGCAAGCATTACAACTGCTATTACAAGACCTATCAAAATAGATAAACCAATAGCACCTACTCCTGAGCCAAGTATTATCAAAGATATAACTGCAGCAATCGCACCACCAGCTATGGTGCTTAATATTCCCCTGTCTTTTATTTTATTTATTCTGCTGAATCCGTCTGCATTGAGTATGAATAAGACAGGTAGCGCGATGAGTGGCATGAAGAATGATGCAATTAATGCTGTAATTCCCGTAAATACATATTTCATTTTTTTATCTGAATATAATACATAGATAGAAAGCAAAGACAAAGGAAGCAATGGAAGTATTTGATATATCTTTTCAAATCCGAATGAAGGAGTTGAAAAACCTCCCATCAATAGGAAAGTTAAATCTGATATTCCAACTGAGAAATTGTTTATGAATGCATATGAAGAGACCATTAGCAATGAAGATACGAAGACCGGAAGTTCGGATTGTTTGAAAACAACTCTTGATATAATATATACAATAAATGCAAAAACAATACCTATGAAAAGAGATAGATTAGATACCTCAATCATCTTTTCCTTTCCCATGTTTAGACTTGAAGCTCGTTCATAAGTCAAAACACCAGGGTTAGAAACTAACCCTAATAAGAAATAGGTATATAATAATATTATAACGAGATTCAAAACATCTTTCTTTGTAAATATGTTCTGCATTCAATCATCATTGTTTTTTTGCAATAGAATAAGAATGATAATGTCAGCAGCAATGCATCTTCCCCTCCGACAGGAGAGTACAAATAACATCGTGAACCGGCTTAGCTTCCGAGTTCGGAATGGGATCGGGCGTTTCCCGGTTCCTATGGCCGCTGACAATATAATATAGTGTGTAATATATTTAAATGTTTCTGAAATATTATAGCTATAAAGCAAACTGTTTTTATTTGAAGGTGAGGTTATTTCAAAAATAATAAGGTATGGAAAGGATCTTGCTATAATCATACCAGAAGAATTAGTAAAAAAGCTTGATCTAAGACCAGACACACCTATTAGAATTTATGAGATAACCGCGGGAACTATAGCAATCGAAAAAGTAAAACTCCTTCCTTTATCTGAATCAGACATCAACATTTTGAATAAGCTTCTTCAGATTAAATTCGAAGAAAGAACTCCTGAGGTTGTAAGAAAATCATTCTCTCAAGAAGAATTGAAACTACTTGACGAACTTGTGAAGAAACACCTTGTGAATATTTACTATGGTGGGAAATATCTAAAGACAGGTGTTTATCAAGTTCCTAACCTTGTTTACAGACAGCTTCTTGAAAAGAGGCAAGAGACAGCCAAACCAAAGGAAGGTATGGAAGAGAAAGAGCAAATTTCTCAACCAAAGGAGCAAGAAAAACAGAAGAAAGAATCAAAAGAAAAGAAAGAACAGAAAGAGTTCAAAAAAGAGGAGACGGACCCAATAAAAAGACTGAATAAGAATGGCTATCTTGTTCTTCAATCCGAAGCAGATGCAAGAGAGATCTCAAAGCTTCTTGAGGATAAAATTCAGCAAAATCAAGTTACAGGAATAAGAGGATTCGATAAAAAATACTATCTTGTTAAGAATTCTTTTGTTCTTAAATTTCAATCCAAGATAAAATCAGTATTGAAATCTGGCCCTAAACAGGCTGACAAAATAGCTGAAGCATTAGGCATAGAAGAAGAGGCAGCAATCGCACTTCTCACAGTTTTAAGAGAAGAAGGAGAAATAATAGAAAAAAGAAAGGGAACTTTTTCCTTGATAGATTGATTATATCTTGCCAGTAGTTATGTATCTTAAAACAAGAATAGCCACTATAAAAATAGCAGTTATAGCTATTACTATCCCTGGTTTAAGTTTTATTCCTCCACCTTCTGCTTCATAGAATCTAAATATTCCTGCAGAACCTGCTGGGGTGGATACTGTTTGTTTTGCCATAATAATCACTATATTATCTATAAAATTTGTAATTATATTATACATCGTCAAGTTTATTAATTATTACGTTCATTTAATTTTATGAAGCTTTTCTATGAAAGTGATTCCTCCATATTCAAGAATGAGAATGCATTAAGCCTTGAGTATTTGCCACCAGAGATGCCTGAAAGAGAGATACAGTTAAAGGAGTTGGCATCGGCAGTTTCAGCAGCTTCAAAAGGAAAGAGAGGAAGAAACATACTAATAACAGGTCCAACAGGAAGCGGAAAAACAAGTTGTACAAAGTATGTTTTAAACCAACTTACAGAGTTCAGTAGAACACCTATAGCAATATACATCAACTGCTGGAACTTTACAACTTCAAACGCAGTGCTTTCTGAGATTGCAGAGAGGCTTAAGCTACCTCTTCCAAGAAGGGGAATAGCATTTGATGAAATCTTCAAGAGAATAAAAGAATATCTAGTTCTAAATAACAAGATTCTAATTGTAGTTCTTGATGAGGTTGATAGGCTGATAGCAAATAATTCAACTGAAATATTATATTATCTAAGCAGAGGAGATGAGCTTGCAAATGGCAGGGTTTCTGTAATCGTTATAAGCAATGACGACGAAATTGCTGCAAAACTTGATGACAGAATAAGATCATCTTTATTGGAGTCTAGGATTAAATTTGAGAAATATAATGCATTTCAGCTCAAAAAGATTTTGATGGAAAGGGCAAAGCTGGCGTTTTTCTCTTCTGCAATAAGCGAAGAGGCAGTCGCACTTTGTGCAGCAAATGCAGCAAAGCAAGGAGGAGATGCAAGAGTTGGCATTTCACTTCTTTATCAGGCAGGATTGAATGCAGAAAGAGAAGGTTCAAAGAAACTTTTATTGAAGCATGTTAAGCTTGCACTAGAAGAGGTAAAGCAAGAAACAGACTTTATAGCAAGGCATTTTGATTCTCTTTCAGATCCAGAGAAAAGAATCGTCAATCTTCTTTTATCAGGTCCTCTTACAAGTGGACAGATATATGAAAAGCTCTCAGATCTTGGTTTAAGCAACAGGATGCTTCAATTCTACATAACAAAGCTTGAGGAATCAGGCATACTAACTTCAGAAGAGATAGATGTCAAACCTAAGGGAAGAACAAAATTAATATCTATAAGAAAATAAAAGTATACTGTAATTCTTAATGGAAAAAGTTTCTTAATTTTGAATCCGACGTTAATTCGGAGCTGTTTTTCTTATAAGATGCAATAAAACCTATATCACCGGAAATTTACCCTTCCAACTAGTATTTAAATAGCCTTTGAGATTCTGTTTCGGTGATGAAATATGATAATGGATATAACAAATATAAGATTGGATGAAGTTAGTGCCATAATGTCAAAAATGGACAAGTTAGGTATGTCTTCAAAAATAGAGAGAAAAGATGGCAGATTCCTTCTTGTTTTGAATGAAAAAAACGAGAAAAAAGAAGTTAAACCTCCGACTCTTTTAGATTGGTAATTAATAATATGTGGTTTTTAATCACCATTCCTGCAGTCGCCTCATCTATTTTTATTTATAATCGATGTTAATTATGATAATAGATATTTATGAAAACTGGCTATACAGACCTTCCATTGCATTATGGAAATGCACCAAAATGGCTTTTTTCTAGGATGGTTGAGTTAAGCAGAATTGTTTATGTAGCGATTGAAAGAGAATATGGGAAAGACGAATTTTTGAAAAGAATGTCAGATCCATTCTGGTTTCAATGTCTTGCATGTGTTCTTGGTTTTGATTTTCATAGTTCAGGAACCACTACTGTAACATGTGGAGCATTGAAGGAAGCATTGTCTATAGAAGAACACGGAATAGAATTTTTGGGTGGAAAGGGAAAGTCTGCAATAAATGTAAAAGAAGAAATCAATCATTTAGCAGAGAGAATAAATATTTCACAAAATAAATTGGACTTACTTCTTTATGCAAGCAAGATCTCTGCAAAGGTTGATAACTCATTAATTCAGGATGGATATCAGCTATATCATCATT
The DNA here is from genome assembly GCA_038881595.1 of Candidatus Micrarchaeia archaeon. Taxonomy (GTDB): domain Archaea; phylum Micrarchaeota; class Micrarchaeia; order CABMEP01; family CABMEP01; genus DTQF01. Next base: position 276,109 of record JAVZPM010000001.1, read on the forward strand.
CCTTTATAGTTACAGAAGATGGAAGATGGGCAGTTATACAGCAGGGTTTGAATAGCGATACTAGGTATGCAAGAAGATACCATTGGCTTGATGAAAAGGTATCTGATTTTGTCGTAGAACCACATGCAGCAATATGTTGTGATGAACGAAAAAAGTGCTTGAATCTAACTGCTTTTGAAAGTGAAGAATCTAGAAGATCAATAGTCGATCTTGCAAAAGAAGCACCAGGAAGATTAATTGCAAAGACAAAGGATCTAAAACAAACTACTCTTTTAGAATATGGATTTACAATGCAGTCTAGGCATGAAATTGATTTGCATTTGTATCAAAGACTTATGGATTTGAATGAATTCAATCCATCTAAATTCGAAGAGATTATAACCTATCCAGGAGTTGGTCCAAAAACAATCAGAGCCTTGGCATTGCTAAGCGAACTGATATATGGTTCGAAACCTTCTTGGAGAGATCCAGTAAAATATTCATTTGCATTAGGCGGGAAGGACGGATATCCGTATCCTGTAGACAGAAAAACTTATGACAATACAATAGAATTCCTAAATGATGCAATATCTAATTCCAACCTAAGTGAAAAAGAAAAACTGAACGCTATGAAAAGATTAAATAATTTATATACCAATCTATGAAATAAGGTAAACACTACAAAGAAAGATATTTAACTAACATGAATTGAGGGATAGGACATAAAAATAAGCAAGGTGCGGTCATGTTCGAATTAGCAGGCATAATTGGAATGATATTAATCGTTTTAGCTTGGATACCCCAAACATTAAGAACGATCAAGACGAAAAGAGTTGGGATCGAGCCAATGTTTCTTTGGTTTTATTTATTTGGCTGTATCGGTCTGATTATATATTCCATTTACATTAACGATCCGATCTTTATAGGTTTGAATTCGATATCTTTCTTACTCAATTTAATCAATGTTTATTATTATAGAATGGGTGAAACTTCAAATCAGTTAAAAAAAGGATTGAAAAATAGATAATATAATAGTCTTATAGCAAGATATTTTCATCAAGCATAGGTATTTTTATATCTTTATGATGAATATATAATATCGTTTTTTTAAACTAAAAAGGACGTTGATTTTATGAAGATTGTTATATCGTATAAAGAAAACTCATATCAAACAGAGATTCCAAAGGAGAAGGAAGCACATCTTTACGGAATAAAGATTGGGGACCAAATAGATGGGTCTCTGATAGGAGCTGCAGGTTACACTCTAAAACTTAGGGGCGGTTCAGACAAAGATGGATTTCCTATGAAAGCTGATTTATTAGGGGGTGGAAGAAAAAGCATTCTTCTATCTCCAGGAGTAGGTTTTCCAAAAGGCAAGAAAGGAGAAAGAGTAAGAAGATTAGTGAGAGGAAACACGGTAACTGAATCAATAGCACAACTAAATTTTGTTGTAGTAAAAGAGGGACCCACTCCTTTAGATCAACTATTCCCAAGAAAAGAAAAGAAAGAGGAAAAGAAGGAATAGTTGTTAATTTTTTTATTTAAATTATTTTATTATATTTATGGTGTAGAAATGCAGGCAGAGCTTAATATAGGACTTCTTGGACATGTAGATCATGGAAAGACAAGCATTACAAAGATGCTTACTGGTACATGGACAGATGTCCATAGTATGGAAGTAAAGAGAGGAATCACCATAAAATTAGGATATGCTGAAATGACAACTAAGAAATGCGAAAAATGTGATTTTTACACTACTTCTGATAAATGCCCAAAATGTGAAGGAAAAACAATTCCACTGAGGAAAATTTCATTTGTGGACGCTCCAGGCCATGAAACTTTAATGGCCACAGTAATTTCAGCATCATCCATACTCGATGGCGCATTGCTAATAATTGCTGCAAATGAACCATGTCCACAACCACAGACAAAAGAGCACAAAATGGTGCTTGAGATATTAGGTGTAAAAAATCTTGTAGTGGTGCAGAACAAGATAGATCTTGTTTCAAAGGAAAAGGCAAAGGAACATTATAAGCAAATAAAGGAATTTCTTAAGGGTTCAATTTATGAGAATGCCCCAATTATTCCAGTAGCAGCGAATTATAATGCAAATTTAGATGTTCTTCTTAGAGCAATAGAAGAGTATATTCCAACTCCAAAAAGAGACAAATCAGAGAAACCTCTTTTCTTTGTTGCCCGTTCATTTGATGTTAATAAGCCAGGTACACCTATAGATAAACTTGTCGGAGGAGTTGTAGGTGGATCAATAGTTTCTGGAACACTAAAAGTTGGAGATGAGATAGAATTAGCACCTGGAATAGTTAGGATTTCAAAGACAAATCCAGAAATAATAAAGACAAAGATAGTAGCAATGTTCGCAGGTCAATCAAAATTGAGCGAGGCAGGCCCTGGAGGACTTGTCGCCATTCAGACAGATCTTGATCCTTCTTTAGCAAAGGCGGATGGGTTAATAGGTAATGTTATAAGCACTGTTGGAAATCTCCCACCATTGCATAATTCGCTGAAAATTGAATATTCGTTGTTAAGTCGTGTAGATTATGAAAATTCAAGCATTAAAGAAGGTGAAATGATTGTAATTTCAGCAGGAACTGCTACTACACTAGGCGTTGCTCAAAAGGTAAAGAAAAATAAAATGGAAGTTGTGCTTAAGAGACCAATAGCGGCACCTATCGGCTCAAAAATAGCAATATCGAGAAGGGTTAATCAAAGGTGGCGACTTGCAGGCGCAGGTAAAATTCTAGAATGATTCTAGAATGAGGATTTTATTAATAAAAAAATAAAATTAAAAATAAAAACAAGAAAAAGAAAATTAATTCTTATTTTCAGTTTGGATCTTTGTTCTAGTCCATTTAAGTTTAGTGGGTTTTCGTTTAAGGTTTAGCATATTTTTCATGCATTTTCCTGAATCAAAATAAAACATAGTGCCGTCAGTTTTTACATATACTAATCCAGATCCTTTCTTTATCTCTTTATTGCAGAATGAACACTTCATAATAACACCTATAATTCAATTGCAATAATTATTACTTGCTCTTGATCTGCTTTGCCTCTCTTTCTGTATCAACAAGAAGTAATATGTCTCCTACTTTAACCTGACCCTTAACATTTCTTCTTATAACTCTTCCTTTATCTCTACCATCTAATATTCTGCACATCACTTGTCTAACCTCCCCACAAGTTCCAGTTTTCCCTATTAGTTCTATAACTTCCCCTCTGTATCCATTAAGCTGTTGTTGTTCAGTTTGGCTTTGTTGGACCTCTTGCTTTGTGGATGGTGAGGTTTCTTTCTTTTTTGTTTCTTTTTTACCCTCAGCTTTCTTTTCTTCTGCCATTAATATCACCTTAACATATCAATTATTCTTTTTTCTTTCCTTTCTTTTCCTTAGCAAGTTTTGTAGGTTTCTGTTCTTTTTCTTCCTTCTTTTCTTCTTTTACAGAAGCTGGCATTTTCTGACCGAGCTTTACTACAATATCTTCAATTTCTCCTTTTGCTCCACCAAGATCTTCTATTGCTATTGCTGCACAACTTACATTTATTCCAGCAGCCTTTCCAAGTTCTGCTTTTGTTGGAACATATACGAAAGGAATTCCTTTTTCTTCGCAAAGAATTGGAAGGTGCATTACAATTTCTTCTGGATTAACATCAGCTGCTATTACAACTATCTTTGCCTTTCCAGATTCTATAGACTTTGTTGTCTCATTAGCACCTTTTCTTATCTTTCCAGTATCTTTTGCAACGCTCACAGCGTTGATTATTCTGTCTGATATTTCTTTTGGTACTTCAAATTTAACATAGCTTGCCATACTCTCACACCTCTTAGTTCATAGAGTATGCATAGTGCATACTTGCATCAAAATGCAATAGAACAAATAGATAAATATATTATGTGTTAATCATTTATAATCTTTGCTGTTTTATACTCTCCTGCTCAATTTAAAGATACTAGAAATACTAAACAACGAGAAATACTTCTTTGATACCTGGAATCTTTTTAACTTCGTTCTTTATTTTTTCAATTTGTTCATTGGAATTATATGCGAGAACTAAATTTATCATTATTCTTTCGTCTTTTGTTTCACTTATGTTTATTTTTTTAATCTCAATTTTTTGACCCATAATAAGTTTTATTAAATCAGATAGTAATTTAGGTCTATCTTCGCTCACTAAATTCATTTTTTGTAAATAAATATTTGTCTGCATTTCCCATCTTGCATTTATTTTTCTTTTGAATTCTGCTGTCTTTTCAAATGTTTTACAATCAGCTCTATGAATTGTATATCTACCGTCTTTTGGTGGATATGTAACAATTTTATCATTGATAGTTGGATTACAACATTTTGCAATATTTATATTAGGTGAATTTATTTGTGCAATTAATTCTCCATTTTCCATTCTTGCTTTCTTTCCACGTTCTGATATTGCAACTTCTGTTTCTTTACTAATATTTTTCTTAGGTCCAATAAGGTTCAAAGCTGCTCTAATCTTGGCTTTAGCTTTTGAAGTTTTAACTATTCCAAGCCAATTTATATTAACCTTTTGCTGGGGAGAAGTTAGTACTTCAACAATATCCCCATCATTGAGAACTTGATTAAACGGCACAATTTTTCCATTTACTTTTATTTTATCTGCATTTAAACCTATAGACGTGTGCAATGCAAATGCAAAATCAAGTGCAGTAGATCCGTTAGGTAATTCAATCATGTCTCCTTTTGGTGTAAAAACTACGACACCTCTTTCAAATAATTCTATTTTTATTCCTTCAATATACTCATTTTCTTCTGTTATTTGTTTTTGCCATTCTAATAAATTCTTCATCCATTCTATTTTTTTATCGAATTCTTCTTCACCATGACCTTTGTATTTCCAATGTGCAGCTATACCTACTTCAGCGATTCTATCCATTTCTTCTGTTCTTATCTGTGCTTCTATATTCTGTCCATTTTCAGTTAAGAAATTTATATGGATTGATTGATACATATTTGATTTCGGTGATGCAATATAGTCATCAAGACTTTCTGGGATTATTTTATAATTTTCACTAATTATCTCTAATATTCTATAGCAGTCACTTACTCTCTTGGTTATTATTCTTATAGCAAATAAATCCATCAATTGGTCAAAGGTAAGTTCTTTTCTTTTCATCTTCCTGTATATCGAATATATGTGTTTTTCTCTGCTCTTTACTATTACATCTATACCTCTAGCTTTGAGCAATTTTTCTATTTCATTTCTTATTCTTTCTGTTTCTTTTTCTTTTCCTTTTCTTTTTTCTTCTAATGCATTTTTTATTTGTAAATAAGCTTCCGGTTCCATCACAGAAAGATAAAGATCTTCAAGTTCATTTTTTATTTTTGTTATATTAAGTTTATGTGCTATAGGTATATAGATTTCAAATGTTTCTTCTGCCATTCTTTTTTGTTTATGTTCTGGTAAGAATGAAATAGTTCGCATGTTATGAAGTCTATCAGCTAGTTTTATTATTATAATTCTTACATCTTTACTAAGTACTAAAAGCATTTTTCTTATATTCTCAGCTTCTGCCTGTTCAAGCTTTAGGAACGGTATTTTACCTATTTTTGTTAGTCCATCAACTATTTTGGCAACTTGTTCTCCAAACTCTTTTTCAATAGTACTAATAGGTATTCCAACCTCTCTACAAACGTCATGAAGAATTGCTGCTTGAATTGAAATCGTATCATTAAGATAATCTGAAACTATTTCTGCTACAGCTATACAATGCATAACATATGGTTCTCCAGATAGTCTATATTGATTTTTATGCGCTATAGATGCAAATTCAATAGCTTTTCTCAATGCGTTTATATCTATTTTTTCATTTTCTTTTTTTACTTTTTCAACAAGTTTGTTAAATGCAGTTTCTATTTCTTCTTCTAATTGCATTTTTATCACTCACTTTTTAGTAATTTTATAATTTCTTCTCCAAATTTCCTTGCGAATTTTGGTCCACTTGCAGTTATTATTTTTCCATCTACTACAACTCCTTCATTTATGTAGTTTGCTCCTTTTTGTATCAGATTGTCTTTTTCAGATGGGAAAACTGTAGCATTTTTTCCTTTCAAGATCCCTGCATTAGCCAAGATAGAAGGAGCAATACATATCGCACCAATGATCATTCCTTTCTTATAAGCATCTTCCGCAATTTTAAGCACGTATTTATCTTCAAAATATGTAGAAGCTCCGCTTCCACCTACAAAAACAACCGCCTTATAATTATTTATATTAACTTTTGTTATATCAATATCAATATTTACATTTCCACCTAGCATACCTGTAGATTTTTTGACTCCTTTTGAGGTTATCTCTACTTTGTACCCATTGGATTCAAAAATATTTTTAGGTTCAAATAACTCTTCATCTCTAAATTTATCTGGAGCTATTATCATCAGAATCTTATTCATACACTCACCATATCAATAGAATACTTATTATAATACATAAAAAATTAAAAAAACAACTTAATTACATTTTTATTCATTTCTTTTCTTTTAATTAATTATAATGGAAAATTATCAAAAATTTATAATCGCATTATTGATTCCATTTATAGCGGGTGGAATAGGTTCATTTTTACCTATCCAGAAATAAGTTCATGGTATGCTGATCTATCAAAACCTTCATTTAATCCGCCTAATTGGATTTTTGGGCCGGTATGGACTTTGCTTTACTTATTAATAGGTATTTCTTTTTATTTAGTTTGGAAAAAGAAGGAAATAACTAATAATTTTAATACATATAAGTATTTTTTCTACAATTAATTCTTAATTCAGTTTGGTCAATATCCTTTTTTGGAATAAAGAATTTATTATTAGCTTTAATAATAATTGTATTACTCTGGATTTCAATTCTATTGACAATATTTTCATTCTATAGAGAGTCAAAGATTGCAGCTTATCTTCTTATTCCCTATATACTATGGGTAAGTTTTGCTTTAATTCTTAACTATTATGTTTATTTAATGAACTGATTTTAATAGAAGAATAAAGTGCGGCGGCCGGGATTTGAACCCGGGTTGCAGCCTTGGCAAGGCCGCGTCCTAACCAGACTAGACTACCGCCGCTAAATTTTTTAGAAAAGACATATAATTATACATCTCAGATTTTAAAAATCTATTGAATCTTTATAATCCGAGCAGTATTGCAATTGCAACTATCGCAACTGCAGCAACTACAAAAAGACCTACAAATATCTGAAATTCATTTGGAAGGCTTTGAATGTCTGTATATTTTTCAGAAAGGCTTTGCTCTATATGGACTCTTTCAAATGAAATTTCAGTTTTATTATACTCGGTTAAAAATGTATTAGGAAACGTATATCTAACATTAGGACTAAGAGGTGGGAGTCTTAGGTTGAATTCCATTTGATATATCTTTTTAGGTCCTAATATAATCTGTCTTGAACAACCAGAACATTCTACGGATAAAGGAGGAATAAAAACAGCATTTACAAAGATAGGGAATTCTTCTTTATTCATGATTTTTATCAATGTCGGTTGATTTTGATCTAACGGAGGTTGCGGTGAAAATGTTATATATATATCAAGAGGATCTTCTTCAGTATAATTGATTATATCTATATTTACTGTCTCTTCCAAATAGATATGTTTTCCTTCTTTTGACAGTGCACTTATAGAATCATGCAAAACAGATATATCCTCTCCAGTTCCAGTTCTTACTCTTAATGCATTTAGATTCATGAACTGATTATGCGTCGGATCAATTTCAATCCATCCATAATCTGGCACATATGTTTCAGTCCATGCATGCGGTATCCATCTTCCATCAACATATACATAGCCAATTATCATGCGTGTTGAATAATTTTTAGCTCTTGCCATTGCAGCAAAAAGATTTGAAAGTTCATCACATACACCAGTTCTTTTTTCAAAAACCCAATCTGAAGGCATAGTTGCAGTAGTAATATCATCTATAGTGATATCAGTATAAGAAGCATTATATTTGATATTTTTGAAAACCCAATTTTGCATATCATATAAGTCATAAGGTTTTTCTGAAACGAATATAGATGTAAAATTTCTTATTTTCTCATTTATAACAATATTTTGCGTTTCATCTATATATTTTTTCTTTACACTATTAACCTCATTTCTTTTAATGTAATCGGTTTGAATTATAAAATTAGCAGTTATTCTTTTAGATCTTATACCATTGAATTCAAATCTTATTTTAGATTCTGTTCCCTCAACTATTTTATATGGATCAGAAAAAGTTGCATTTAATATTTTTTGATTAGGTGAGTTTGTTGGGATAGTAACATCAAGAACTCCATTTTCAAGCACTCCATCTCCAATAATGTCCCAACTCATAGTTACATTAAGTAGTGCTTTTGTTGGCTTTGCGTATATTAAAGTTAATAGTGAAAGCAAGAAAATAGTAAGTATTACATATTTATTATATTGCCTAGAAATGTGCATAAAATAATTATATAGAAAATTAATTAAATTTGTTTTATTTTAAAAATGATTAGTTTGCATGCCGCGGGGCGGATTTGAACCACCAACCTTTCGGTCTTCAGCCGAATGCTCTCCCAATTGAGCTACCGCGGCGATTTTCATGAATATGTATTTATGTTGTTTAATCTTTAAATTATTTGCTATTTTAATTTCTGCTAACGTTATTAGAGATTAATAAACATAAAGATGCTAAATAATATCTTCAATTCTTCGATTTATTTCTGTCATTCTTCTCTTTGTTATAGAATAAGATCTTTCATTTTTTTCAAGTTCAGGAAGATATGCAAAATACCATCCTTCATAAGGTATTTTCCATGCAATCAATGTTGTAATTCCTGTGTTCTCTTCCCATTTGTTTAGGGCTTCGAATTTATCGTGGTCTATTGCAATTCTATCACTGTTCCATGCTTTACATTCAACTGCATACTGCTTTCCACGCTTGAATAGAAGGATATCCGGGCTTACCGCATTTACCCCACTACCTGCCGATCTCACTACGCTGTATCCTTTTTCTTCAAAAATATGGATCAGTTCCCTTTCATTTCTTGCCCCTTTTCTGTACCTATACATCTCTCATCACTTGTCAAACTATAGCTATATTATCTTATAAGAGAGATTTATAAATTGTTATCTTAAATATAGATATTAGAACTAATTTAGGTGAGTGATTTTATGGCTGAGAATCAAGGACCAATAAAGAGATTGATAAATATGTTAAAAGGGGAGAGACCCTCCATTCCCTTAGAGGCTATTATGCAGAAAGGAGTAGTAGTTTTAGATTCATCAAAAACTGCATTAGACGCAGCAAAGGTTATGGAAAGAAATAAGATTGGTTCGGTAATAATTGTAGAAAAGGGAAAGGCGATTGGAATTGTGACAGAAAGAGACCTTGTTAGAAGGGTATTGGCAGGAAAGAAAAAACCAACAATCAAGCTTAAACAGATTATGTCTTCTCCGTTAAGAGTTGCAAAACCAGAGCAGGATATACAGGAAGCGGTTTTGGCAATGAAGAAATATAAAATAAAGAAGCTTGCTGTTGTGGACGGGGAAGGAAGGCTTGTAGGGATAGTAACAGATACTGACATCACTAGAGCTCTTCCTGGAATGATAGACATATTACAGGAGATAGGCAATTACAATAGATTAGCAGAAGAGTCACAATCAGTAGGAATATGTCAAAAATGCGGCCTTTACTCCGACACTCTTCAATATGTAAATGGAGAACTTATATGCGAAGAATGCAGGGAGCAAGAAGCAGAAGAATATGAGCAGTGATAATAAAATCAGAGGCAATTCTGAGACCAACAGACATACGCGTTAAGATATCTTTATCTTTAAATGTAAGAAGAAAAAGAAAGGGAAAAAGAGCGTGAGCTTATTGAAAGAATCTATGAAAGAGAAAATCAAATAGAAGAGAAATTAGAACAAATATTGATTCCAGTTGAAGAGATAAAAGATCAAGTTGAGAATGAAGTAACAATTGCAGAATGCTTAAAAATGTATGAAATTGCAGAATTAGTTAGAGAAGGACAGGAAGTTAAGATAAGAGAATTAGAAGCAGAAATAGGAGAAAAACTAAAGAATGAAATTGAAGCGATACAAAAGGAAATAGAAGAAATAAATAAAATAGGAAAGAATGAAGAAGGAATTGAGAATTCCCTTAAAAAACTTAACAAACTGATTAAAGAAAAGCACTCTTTGGAGGAAAGAATAGACAAAATAACTGAAATGTTAAACAAACTGAAAAAAGCTGGAGTTTTTAAAAAGGAGATATATGAATCATTTATCGATGAATTAAAGAGAACACAACAATTAGAAGAGCAAATAGTTAAAACGATAGAATCCATAATAAAAGAGGTAGAAGTTACAAAAGAGAAAAAACCATCAGCTGAGACAATTAGAGAAAAATTATCTAAATTGGCAGAGAAAATAAGAAAAGAAATCTCTCTCCTACAGAGTCTTGCAAGCAGGATTGAAAAAATTAGAATAGAATTAGAAAAAGAAACAGAAAAACAGATCTTAAAAGAGGTCAGGGAATCAAAACCAAAACTGATTTCTATTCAGAATCTTGAAAATATATTGACAAAAGTATGGATAAATTCTGTTATTGAGTTCATCACAGATAAACTGATTAAGATCAGAGCAGGAAGAAGAGAGGAAAGAGAGGAAAGAGTGATATGTCCGTTATCTTTAAATACCTAAACTGAGAATGATAATTATGACAGAAAGAGAGGAGAAGATAATAAAGAAACCAGAAGAAAAGAAACCTTCATTATGGCAAAGAATGAAGAAACCATTGGCAGCCGGCCTATTAGGTGCTTCACTACTTCTGCATCCTGCAAAGAAAGCAGATGCAGTAGGATTTGCATTTGCTAGAGATCCACCTTATTATGCATCTGAAATAATTGAAAAGAAATATCCAACTGGTTGGAAACTTTTGGTTAAAGTAGATAAGCATCAAGGAGGTGAAATTGATATAGACGACTCACTAGGAATAAAATTAAATCAGTCTGCAATCAATTATTTCAAGAAAAAATATGAAGAAACCAAAGACCCAGATGCTCTTTATTTATGGGTTTATAGTGTTTATTCTCTAGCTGGATACGAACAAACATTTGAAAAAACAGAAGAAAGATGCATGGAAGCAATGAAAATAATAGATGAAAGACTAAAAGAAGAACCTTATGATTTCCATTTTATAGATCTTAAACTGACGATATATCGTAATTTAGCTGTTGCATATTATAAAGGATATATTAAAGATCCTCGTGCTGTAGCCTGGGGACATGTTGATTTTTCAAAAATAGATTTCTATAAACGAAAATCAATTGAATATTGTAATAAATACAAAGAATATCTTAAAGAAGTAAAGAAAATATTGGATAAGATAGAAATATGTTTATTCAAAGATTTTAATTATACCCAAAAAATTGTAGAAGACACAAAAAAAGAATATATAAAAGATTCTGAGAAAGACGATATAAAAATTCAACACATTCTAGAGGAATTAAAAGAGTAATTTTATAAATATAAATCATAAATTAAAGTTATGTGTTTATTTTTGTTTAATGGTGATAGTAGTAGTATATTTAGTGGAAAAGACAAAGGATTCGAAAGAGCCCCCCATCTCCAGCCCCAACTTCGCTTCCTTTCCTCAATCACTTCTCCTCAACAAACTACAGAGCTAACCGAACTTCAGTTTCTTATGCAACAGCAACTCACAGATCTCAACGTTTATCTTCAGATTCTAGAGAAAAAAGACGATGATATTCATGATATTAGCTTATTATTAAACATATGGGAAAAAATAGAAGAGGAATATGAAGAAATAAAGAAATTAGAAGAAGAAAAACAAAAAGAAAAAATAAAAGAAGAGACACTGATTGAAGTAAAGGAAGAAGAAAAAGAAAGGGAAAAAGAGCGTGAGCTTATTGAAAGAATCTATGAAAGAGAAAATCAAATAGAAGAGAAATTAGAACAAATATTGATTCCAGTTGAAGAGATAAAAGATCAAGTTGAGAATGAAGTAACAATTGCAGAATGCTTAAAAATGTATGAAATTGCAGAATTAGTTAGAGAAGGACAGGAAGTTAAGATAAGAGAATTAGAAGCAGAAATAGGAGAAAAAATAAAGAATGAAATTGAAGCGATACAAAAGGAAATAGAAGAAATAAATAAAATAGGAAAGAATGAAGAAGGAATTGAGAATTCCCTTAAAAAACTTAACAAACTGATTAAAGAAAAGCACTCTTTGGAGGAAAGAATAGACAAAATAACTGAAATGTTAAACAAACTGAAAAAAGCTGGAGTTTTTAAAAAGGAGATATATGAATCATTTATCGATGAATTAAAGAGAACACAACAATTAGAAGAGCAAATAGTTAAAACGATAGAATCCATAATAAAAGAGGTAGAAGTTACAAAAGAGAAAAAACCATCAGCTGAGACAATTAGAGAAAAATTATCTAAATTGGCAGAGAAAATAAGAAAAGAAATCTCTCTCCTACAGAGTCTTGCAAGCAGGATTGAAAAAATTAGAATAGAATTAGAAAAAGAAACAGAAAAACAGATCTTAAAAGAGGTCAGGGAATCAAAACCAAAACTGATTTCTATTCAGAATCTTGAAAATATATTGACAAAAGTATGGATAAATTCTGTTATTGAGTTCATCACAGATAAGTTGATTAAGAGCAGAGAGAGGGAAGAGAAATACTGGAAAGAGAGACTAAATAAAGTGGAAAAGGAAAGAAATGCTGATTTTGAAAGATTCAATAGAAGATTAAGGAGCATTTTCAGACCAGAGGAATATAAAGAAATAACAAAGCATGCAAAGAAAAGTATTGTTGCATTTCTTAGGGGAATTGCAAATAACTGGTCTGAAAGATGGTTAGAGCCGTTAGAATTAATAGAAGATATAAAAGGAATTAAGATCGAAGAAAAAGGACTAAATATAATAATAGAAACTTTAAAGAGAAGGATCTCTTTCATTTCTATTTCTTCTTATGATATTCAAACAATGGAAAGAATAATAAAAGAGGATCCTGATGCAACAAATACATTAAATGCACTTATTGATTACATGAATGAAATAAGGATAAACGGAGTATTTAGAAAGATCCTAGTGAAAAACATAAGAAAATATAAAAATGGAGCAAAACCATTGCTGTTTAAGAATTTATTGAAGGAGTTATATACAGTTAACATTCCAGCTCAAATAAGCAATACCCTCATTCAGGCAGTGACGAGGAATAAGAAAAATATGATTGAGAAGGATAAGGAAGAAGAAAAGGTAGGAGGAAGTGAAACCAAAGGAAGAAGCGAAATAGATAATATAGTGAAGTTCATACTCTTTTATGTCTCGCTTCTTAATATGAGAAGAACAAGAATCAGAAGCATTCTCTCTCAAATCAGTGATGAAAAAGATCAAAGAAAAGAGATCGCAAAATTATATGCTAAACAGTGTGCTTTGATGAGACTTTATTCTTCAACCACTCTTTCAGAACTTAAACAAAGTACATTAGATTTGCAGTTTTAGCCAATTTGCTTTGAACCAGATAAAGTTATTAATCCGGTGTAAACATGAGTAAAAAGAAATTCAGTAAACAGCAAAATACAAATGAACAAAACAGGAACGAAAAGATAGATATGAATAGAAATGAAAACGTTAGAAATGAGAGTAGCCCGGATAGAAATGAAAATATAGATAAGAACAGAGAAGTAAATACAGATAGAAATAAAGAAAGAGATAAAGTTAGGTATGTTGGCTTTCTGAACGAGTTTCTGAAGAAATACAGTATCCCGTTCCACTCATTTTATATAGAACCTTCTGAATTTGAGAGTAAATTCAAGACTGATTTGAAAGGAGTAGATCAAAAAGAGTTAGAGAGGATCGTGCAAGAGAACAACGCGTATCTCTCAATTTTAGAAACACTGGTAGAAGCTATAATATCTGATGATGATGCAGAGACAATAAAATATGCTTTTAGTCATGGAATTCTTAACGTTGATGCAAGATTTAAAGACGGAACCACTCCTCTTTTTAAGGCATGCGTATTGGGCAAATATAAAGTTGCAAAACAGCTAATTAAATTAGGTGCAGATGTTAATCTTATATCTGAAGGCTACACTCCATTATCTATTGCTTGCGGTGCTAATCGTATAGACATAATTAAACTTCTTCTTGAAAATGGAGCTAAGATCAATTTCACTGAGCAGAAAATTACCCCACTTGAGATGGCAATAGCACAAAATAATGTAGAAATAGTTAAAATTTTGCTTGATAACGGTGCAGATCCAAACATTTTTTGCCTAAAACCACCTTTATTTGCAGCTTGTGAGAGTGGAAACAAGGAAGTTATCAACCTACTTATAAGTCATGGTGCAAACATGAATATACTTTATGCTCCATTCAGACCCATCACCATAGATAATACAATTTCTCTCTTGTCATATATGGTATACCTAGCAAAAGAAGATGTGGTTAAATTGCTTATTGATCATGGAATAGATGTCAATATTAAAAATGGAAATGGAATGACAGCCTTATCATATCTCTCTGTTCAATCTTACAGATATCTTAATGATAGCACTATAAAAACAATGATTAAAAACAGGACAACTCCACCATCAATAGAAGAATATAAAACCATATTATTTAGGATCGCAAAAGAATTGATTAAGGCAGGAGCAGACATCAATAGTGAAGATAACGATGGTTGGACGCCGCTAATGTTTGCTTGTAAATATGGTGAAGAACAACTTGTAAAATTATTTTTAAAAATGGGTGCAGACCCTAATCATCGTTCAAAAGCAGGATCAACTCCACTATCTACAGCTGCAGTCAACAATCAGATAGATGTAATAAGGTTTTTAATCGAAGCAGGTGCAGATCCAAATATATCAAGTTCAACTGGAAAGACACCATTAATAAAAGCAACCGAAAAAGGTTATTTAGAAGCAGTGAGAATTCTCATACAGAATGGTGCAGATCTCAATATTAGAGATGAAGATGGCAATACAGCATTGTCTTATGCTATAATAACACGAAATAAAGATATAACGAGGCTCTTACTAGAGAACAAAGCAAACCCTAATGTAAAAATAAGCCGATCTCTTACTTTAAAAGAGCTGCTTAAAGAAGGAATGCCTTTCTTTATTGTTGAAAGTTTAAAGAAATACGGATTTGAAGAGAATAGTAAACTAAAGATCAGTTTTTCATGTTTGAGTTTTGCATTATTTCAAGGTGATATTGATATTGTTGAGTCTCTCCTTGAAAACGGTGCAGATGTGGAGCTGATTGATAACGGCTTAACTCCTTTAATGGTAGCAGTTTTATCAAACAAAAAAGAAATTGTAAAATTGATTTTAAAATATAAACCAAACGTTAATGCAAAAGGCATATCAAACATCACAGCCATGCATCTGGCAGCAATGAAGAATGAAGATTCGGATGTCATTGATCTTTTGATAAATTACGGTGCAGATATAGAAGCAAGGGATTCAGCTGGTTTGCCACCCATTGTATATGCTATTCAGAGCAATAATGTAAATGCAGCTAAGGCTTTAATAAAGTACGGGGCAAAAACAAACTTTAGATTTCCAGATGGTCGCAGCTTATTTGTTTATGCTGTGCAAAATAAATTTTCAGATATTTCTCTTATTTCAGGAGGAAATGATATCGAACCAATTGCATTAGATTTTAAAGAAATAACAAAGCAAAAAAGTAAAAGAAGCATTAAGAAGAAAGGCTCAATGATACGATGAATATCTAGCTATTATCTGTATTACTTAAAAATTAACATCTCTTAAAATCGGATAAGAAAGAAATTTAGAACTAATTCCAGGTGGGCTTATAAATTATGGACCTAATAAAAAAGCTAATTGTAGTTAGATTTGCTAAAAGAAACAGAAAGGTTTAAAAATAAGTGTGGCTTAATGATATTAAAGTGCAATATTATCAGCATGGCTGTTGAGTAGCCTAAAATCCGAACATGAAAGCCGAAGTTGTCAAACAAAAGCTAAAAACACTTAAAAGGGTGCTTGAGCACCTTAATACCTCTAGAGTAATTGTTCTCGTTGAGGGTAAACGTGATATTCATGCTCTTAGAAATTCACATTTCTATGAAGGAGAAGTCATACAAATATCAAATAGAAAGCCGCACGAACTTGCGCAGCTTTTGCTTGGCACTGAAAAGACTGTTGTAATACTTACAGATTATGATGCCGCTGGTGAACAGCTTCTTGAAAGGTTTGCAGATGAACTATCTGCAAACAATATATCTGTAGATATTACAACAAGAAAGTCAATTCGTTGGATTTTAGGTATAAATACGATAGAAGAGATTGCAACTGCTTATGCTGATTTTGTTGCACGTGTTACATGTGCACAGCACGAATTGTGTTTGACTGAGGAATTATTAATTCCTATTAAAAGTCAGGAATTAGTAATTCGTAATAAAGACAATTCAAGGGTGCACTAAAAAATCGTAAATAAGTACTTCATTAGTGCATCGATAGGTGATAAAATGGGAAAGATTTACATAGATACTGTTAAGTATGTGATTCATGCAAACGTTGAGATCACAGGATTAGTAGAGAAACCAGATGTAGTAGGAGCGATATTCGGTCAAACTGAAGGTTTGTTGGGCGAAGAGCTTGACTTAAGAGAGCTACAGAAAAACGGTAGAATCGGAAGGATAGAAGTCAATCTTCAGCCAAAGGGAAACAAATCAGTTGGAACAATAGAAATTCCTTCAAGTTTAGATCTTGTTGAGACTTGTATTATTGCATCTGCACTTGAAACAGTTGATAGAGTAGGACCATGTGAAGCATACATAACAGTTCAGAGAGTGGAAGACACAAGAAATATAAAGAGGAAGAAAGTAGTTGAAAGAGCAAAAGAACTTGTAAAGAAAATGATCACTACAGAAATACCAGAGAGCAAAGAACTTTCAGAACTTGTTCGTGCAGAGGTGAAGACCGCAGAGATCTCTTCTTATGGACCTGAAAAGTTACCTGCCGGTCCGAACATAGAATCTGCAGACTCGGTAATACTTGTTGAAGGAAGAGCTGATGTAATAAACTTATTAAAGAATGATATAAACAACGTAATTGCAATAGGTGGAGCAAATGTTCCAAAATCTATAATTGATCTATGTAAGAAGAAAGAAGTAACTCTATTCGTAGATGGAGATAGGGGCGGAGAGATAATAATGAAGGAAGTGTTAAATAGTTGTGAAGTTGATTATATAGCAAGAGCTCCTACTGGAACAGAGGTAGAAGAACTAACAAGAAAAGAAATTCTTAAGTCATTGAGATCAAGAGTTCCGGTCGAGCAGGCAGACACACTAAAAAGGAGAAAGGAAGAGAGCACCTTTGAGCAGCAGTATAGATCAGTTATTCCAAAAGAACCAATGATTCAGCCAGCTCAACCAATGAAAGAGGAAGTAATTGCTCAACAGACAAAAACAGAAGAAGAACCTTCGATTCCAACAGGAATGCCTGAGATTATACAATCAGAACTTAATTCCCTTGAAGGTTCTTTAAAAGCTAAATTTTACGATGAACAGATGAATGTAATAGGAGAAGTTCCAGTAAGAGATGTAACAAAAGCATTACAAGAAGCAAAAGGGGTTTCTACAGTTATATTGGATGGAATAATAACTCAAAGACTTGTTGATTTAACAGAAACTCTTAATATAAAAACAATAGCAGGAATTAAAATGGGTAATGTGTTTAGAAAACCACAGAACCTCCAGATCTTTGTAAAACAACAAGTTTAATTTCAATTCTATTTTTTCAATTCCTTTTTTATTTTTAATTTTATTTATATTTGAATCTTAATATACCAGCTATCCCCCCAAATTTTTGCAATCTTTTCCAAGGTTCTTCTCCAGATGTGAAAACAGTAATCTCCACTCCTTTCTCTTTGGCTTGGTCAAGAATTTCAGGATTATGCCTTGCATATTCATCTAATATATATAACTCTCCAAGCGCTCCGTATTGGTTTGCCTCATCGACTTCTTCTCTTCCTTTCACTACTAGACCACTATTTCTTCCGAGTTCAGTCATTAATTTTTCAATCTTTTCAAATTCTTGTGAAATTTTGTCTTCTTTCATTATTTGTTTGACAGTTCCGCTTTTTATAAGCTCATAAACTCCACTTTTTTCTGCTGTGCTTGTATGTTCAATTGTAATATTCTTCAATAACTCTGGGTGTCTGTTTTTGATATAATTTCTAAAAGATTCTGCAGTAAAACCAGGTCCCGCAATAAGCACGCGTTTCGAATTCTGAATAACTTTTACAAGTTCTGCAAAGTATTTGTTGATCTTTTCTTCGTAAGCATCATCCCGTTTAGAAGTTCTACTTTCAAGTTCAAAATCAAATTCAACACCATAACTTCTTAATGTTGCTACATTAGCTATTTTGTCATCCATTACAATTATTTTTAATATTGGTCTTTTGCTACTTTTTTCAGCATCTTTTATTCTATCTAGTTCATAAGTCGTCCATTTTTCCTTTTTTATTTTATATTGATATCCTACTTCAAAATCAATAGTATGATGGCTTCCTTTTTGAACGTATTCTTCTGGAGTTCCAGATAAAATAATACCCATAACTCTCAATATATTTGCATTTTTATGCAATTCTGTCCTTTCAACCTTCAATTCAATTGTAACCTCTTTTTTTTCGCCAGATTCCCCTTTTTCTCCTTCCGATCTAAACCTTCTTATAGTTTTTCCAATAACAATATCTCCAGCATTTATTATTTTCATAAGGTGCCACAGATCTTCAAAATTTTCAGGTTCGATTTTCATTTCATTATTTTTTTTATCGAATTTAATTACTTTCATATTAATCAGTTTTTATATTAACTAATCTATATATAATATTTAAATATTTAATCGATGTATTAAATTTACAGATTGCTATGTTTCTATTAACTGCAATCTATTGATATATAGCTACTAGAGTGATTATATGGATGCAAAGAAAATTGTCTTCCTATCTTTGATTATTTTGTTAGGGTTGGTGTTTCTTTCCGGATGTACATCGACTAAGAAGTGTACATTGGATTCTGATTGCGGAAGTTGGCAGATATGTAATAATTCAAAATGTATTGCTGCCGCTGGATTCTGTGATTCAAACAATGACTGTAGAGTTCATGAGCAATGCAATGCAAAAACACACACTTGTGTAGTAAGAACAGGGATGTGTAATGTAAATGCAGATTGTCCAGATTGGCAGGAATGCGACACTGCAACGCATGAATGCAAAGTTAAGTTAGGCTATTGTATTGACAGCACTTACTGTACTAAAGATTATGAAGTTTGTGATCCAGCAACCCATCTTTGTATTCCTAAAGAAGGAAGATGTAACAATGATTATGATTGTGCAGGATGGCAGCTTTGCAATACTACAACAAATATGTGTTATCCTAGATCTGGATACTGCTTTACAAGGCTTGACTGCAATCTTTGGGAAGAATGTGATGTTAGAACAAACAAATGTAAAGTTAGAGAAGGATATTGTGCAAATGATGGAAATTGTCAGAAATGGCAGATATGTAACTTAACTACACATAGGTGTGAAGTAGCTCCAAAGTTCTGTGATTCAGATGCCCAATGTGAATCCTGGCAGTATTGTGTTTTATCAACTCACCAGTGCACTGCAAGAAAAGGGTACTGTAGTTCAACATCTGATTGTGCTGGGGGTTATTCTGGTTACGAAACTTGTGATCCTGAAACCCACAAATGTATTCTTGTAGCTGGAAGATGTGCAAGCGATTCAGATTGTAAGAGTTGGGAATATTGTGACACAACAAGCAAGATATGTAAAGTAAAGTCAGGATACTGCAATTCAAACAACGATTGTGAAAGATCACAGGCATGTGATGTTTCCATTCACAGATGCTATAATCTCTACTGTATTACAGATGCGGATTGCGATCCAGGTTACAGATGTTCTTTTGTAACCAGATCCTGTTATAAAGTTTAATTTTTTTCTTTTTTTCCTTATTTTAGATTTTTCGGGGATTTAATGCTAAATGAATTTATATCTTTTCTTGTGGAAAATCTAGCAGATCCATTAGTAATTTCCTTTATTCTTGGTGCTCTTCCAATTTCAGAAGTTAGGGGCGCTGCAATCTATGCATTTTCAGTAAACAACCCTTCGCTTATTTTTCCTGCAATTATATCTAATATAATAATCTGCCCATTGATTCTACTCTTTTGGAAGACGTTAAAAATACAAAAGATCGGGGAATTTATTCTTGGAAAATCACTTGATAGTAAGTTGCATAAATTTGCAAAGAACTATGAAAATCAAGGTATTTTGGCTTTGATAGTATTTATAGGCCTTCCGTTACCAGCTACAGGTGTTTATACTGGAACACTATTAGCAGAGATTTTAGGTATTAAAAGAAGTAAGATACTATTAGGGTCTATTATCGGTGTTTTTCTTTCTGCGGCTGTGATGTACTTTCTCCTAAGTAATCTTTTTAGCTTATTTGTATAAATCAATAAAATATTAAGAAATAATTAAACAAAATAATAAAAATAGAAAAAGAAAATTCAACCACAGCTTCCACTTACGCTGCCAGTTTCACTGCTTAATGTTGTGCTACATGAGCTCGGCTGAGTTTCGAATGCAGAGCATATGGTTTGTTTGTACGCTTCCGCAGTTCTACTACCAGAATACTCAATATCGTTTATAAATAATGTCGGTGAGCCTTGTACTCTATATTTCTGATTAAGAATATATTCCTGCTCTGCATATTTTAGTGCATTCTCATTGTAACAGTTCTTTACCAGCTCTGTATCTATACCTTTGCTTTTCGCTATGCTTTCCCAACAGGTATCTACATTCTTGTAGTTACAAGAAGTGCTAACTGCTTTTATGTATTCTTTCCATGTGGTATAATCATACTTCTCTTTTATGCACATCTGTCTTATGTTTTCATTTAATTCCTGGACTCCATGCATTGAACAGTATGTTTTGTTCAAACAATATGCATCCTCCTGGCCGGAATAGTATTGTGCAGGATAGATTACATAATGGAGTTCAAAATCAATTTTATCTCCTAATAAATCAGTAACTGGCCACATTGCATTTTCTGCCTGTTGACCATATGGACAGTAGCTCATCACAAATAACTTTACATTTGGCTTTTCAGATTTTGGAATTTCTTGTACTTGAGTTTGAGTCTGTTGATTCGCTTGGGGTATACTCTGACTCATGTTGTAAATAACACCAACTATCATAAATTCTCCATCATTAGTGACATAAACCTCTCCTTCGCTTAATTTAGCGCCTTTTTGCATTATGTCAATCTGAAGAACAGAGATTCCGTTTAATTGCGTTATGTTTTTAACAACTGCATTTGCACTGTAGGATTTAAGGAAATTTGTATCAAGGTATTTTTCAACCTTTGCAGATAGATCTGCAGTACTCATCTCTATTCCGTATTTTGGTTTTGATAGGGATAGAAATGGTAAATCCCATGCATTCATTATTAAATAACCTACTAATGCATAACCAAACACCAAACCGAAAATAACTCCAATCACAAGGCTTGTGATAATGAGTTTTTTCTTGCTTGTTTGACCTATTTTTTCTTTTATTTTTTTAATAACCATATTATCACCTAAAAATTAGTTAAGCATGTTATATTATTGTTATTATATATTGATAAATCTTTACTTTGAGTATTATATTAAATTATATTATTTGAATAAATTCAGTTATTTGAATAAATTCAGGTATCTAAATGGATAGAAAGAATAAACTTATTAAAAATCAATTTTTGCCGGTTTACGTTTTATTCATGTTTTTATGGAATCTAATCATATTCTTAACTCCGATTCTTTCTGTAAATAACTTGGAAATATCTAAATCACTATTTACATTTTTCTCATTTTTTTGCCACCAATTATTTGAAAGGTCAATATGTATGAATGATAATATGGAAATAGGAAATTGCTCAGCATCAAACGGGTTCATATATCAATTTCCAATCTGCGCAAGAGATATAGGTTTTTATTTTGGAATGCTGATTGGCGGAATGATTATGTTAATTGCACGCAAAGGTGAGGAAAAAATGCCTAATTTATTATTTCTTTTAATTTTCATCTTTCCTATGGCAATAGACGGTGTCACACAATTATTATATCTAAGGGAGAGCACGAACGAATTAAGGCTGATCACAGGCTTTCTTGCAGGTGTAATCATTCCATTTTATTTAATACCTATTCTAAATAGGTTTTCTTTCAGAGGTGTTGGGAGTGAAAGATAAAGAAAACAGAACTAAAAGCCAGGGAATTACTAACCAGATAGAAATAAAAGACATAGAGAAGAAAATCAGGAATTTCAATAAAGAGATAAAGATTCTATCAAAATCAAAAGAATTGAGACACCTAAATCTAATGAAAAAAAGAGTACTTAAACAGATAAAGAAGTGCATAGATCCAGAGTTAGGAAGTAATATAATGGATCTTGGTTTCATTTATGGTTTAGAATTGATAAAAATAGATCACAAATATAAAGTAAAAATAATCATGACTCTTACCTCCCCATTCTGTCCATTATCTAATTATCTTGCATCAGATGTTAAGGAAAAAGTATTGAAGCTTAAAGATGTTGCAGATGTAGAAGTAGAAATCGTATTCAATCCACAATGGAATCCTTCGATGCTTTCAGAAGAATTACAGATGAAAATGTTTAGCCAGTTCATTAATCAATAACTCTTATATTTTCATAAGTCAACATGAGTCAAAGGTTATTATACGTCGATTATAACCTGACATCTCCACATTTCTTTTCTGTTTATTTTTATTTTTTCTACCTTAAAATGATGCATAGTAACTGCTTTTGCATCTATAACTATATCATGTTTTTTTGGATCTATCTTATCTCCATATGCATTTGCATGAAGCACATATCCTTCCTCGTCTCTATGGATTTTAATATCAAATTTACTGAAGAACATCTGTTCTGCATCCTTCAGAAAAACTAGTTCATCTAAAAATGAAAAAAGAAGCTTCTCTTCATTTATTTCTTTTTTAGTAATTTCATATTTTATCTTAGGTTCTATTTTACTAGGGTCTCTTACCATTACACCAAGTAAGGCAATCCCAGCATATGAGAACATTTCTTCCAATGATTTTCCTGTTGCCTCAAATGCAACATCTGCAGATGTTAATTCATGAAGGTATTTATAAGTCATGTTTTCCCTTAAATTATGTATTAACCCTTAATGTTTGCAATAGGTATAAATCTTACAACTCTTTTTGATATTCCTGCCTTTTCACAGGTCTCTGTAACATCATCCACTGATTTATATGCTGCACCAGCTTCTTCAGCTAATCCAGAAAGGCTGTCTGTTTTTACAATAATACCTCTTTTTTCCATATCTTTCTGCAATTGGTCTCCTCTGAATTGATGCTTTGCCTGCGCTCTTGACATGGTTCTTCCACTTCCATGTGCAGTGCTACCAAATGTATTTTCTTCTGCATATTTTGTACCCAATAACAAGTAGCTTCCAGTTTCCATCGATCCACCGAGAATAACTGGCTGCCCAAGCTTGCTATATTCAGAAGGAATTTCTTTATTTTCAGGTCCAAATGCACGCGTTGCGCCCTTTCTGTGCACTATTACTTCTTTCCAGCTTCCTTCTATCAGATATTTCTCCAGCTTTGCTGTGTTATGTGTGACGTCATAAATTTGATGCATTCCTAGTTTCTCAGGATCTGATTTAAAGACATCACTAAATACTTCTCTTATTCTATGGAGTATAACCTGTCGGTTTGCAAATGCCATGTTCATTGCTCCTTTCATTGCTGAGAAATAAGTCTGACCTTCTGGCGAGTTAAAAGGCGCACAAGCAAGCTCCTTGTCCAGAATTTTTATCTTATATTTTGATTCCATTACATTAAGAAAAGTATTAAGAGAATCGGTTGCAACCTGGTGTCCAAATCCTCTGCTTCCACAATGGAACATCACAACAATCTGACCAGGGAATATGCCGAGCTTCTTTGCAGCTTCTTTGTCAAAAATGTTTTCTTCCTTTACAACTTGAATTTCTAAGTAATGATTTCCTGAACCCAGCGTTCCAATTTGATCATATCCTCTTGTGACTGCTCTTTGGCTTATCTTTGACGCATCCGCTCCTTCCATGCAACCTTCTTCCTCTGTTCTCTTAAGATCTTCATCCCATCCGTATCCTTTTTTAACAGCCCATTTTGATCCTTCTTCAATTACTTTTTTGAATTCGTCCTTGCTTATTTTAACAAATCCAGTTGCACCTACACCAGATGGAATCCTCTTGAATAATTGATCTATTAATTCACGAATCTTTGGTTTTACATCATTTATGGTCAAATCAGTTCTTACAAGACGCATTCCGCAGTTTGATACCACAAAGCAATTTGCTATAAAATTATGTGCCTTATGATTGACAGTAAAGTCATACACCCAGCCTTTGTAGTCTGTTTTTTCCTTTCGAGCAATTTCTGTCCATATCGCTCCGCTTTTACCGAGTCCTTCAGTTGCTTTCTTGTAAAAATCTTCAAACCTATCGAATTCGAATGATATTCTTGGCTTTGTTTTTCTCTTTTCATAAATTGATCTTATTAAAAATCGCGAATTAACATATTCTGATTCAAGCTCTTTAATAATTTCAGATCTCGAATAGCCAGATTGTCTCACTGTTTCAGCTAAACTGATTGCATTTATTCTTTTATTTATTACGTTTTCTTTTAGCCTAAGATATACAATTGCAGCGTTTGCCTTTGAAGTTTTTTCATTATTATATTCAAATCCAATTGTTTTGTATAATTTAATCAAATTTTCCGAGTCATTATATATATGCAAGCGTATTCTAAATGTTTTGCTAAATTTTCCATCGTATTCATAAACCGGTTCACTTAAAACACTCTTTATGCCAAATTCAGCAAGTATCTTTTGCATTCCAGAAAGGAAATCTACTCCAGATTTAATACATTCTGCTGACTTGTTTATTGATACGGACGGCATGTAAAAATTGTATTCATGGTTAGTAAGTACTTTTGGATTTCTCATTTCAGCTCCAAAGAATGCTGCAAGGAACAATCGTTTTTGCCACTTTGGAGAGTTTGTGATCCATGCAGGTAATTTAAATTCTTGATGTGCCTTATTGCCTATGGGTGCACCAAGCATTGCCAGCAATGCAGCGAAAGCGCGTGAAGAAACATGCAAAGAATGCTCCAGAAATTCAAACTTGACCTCACCATATTTTGTAGAAATTCTATGTTTTCTTTTTCTTAAATATATTCTGCTCGAGAATCCAAGGCGCTGAATTTCTTCTTGCATGTTTTTTAGATCTTCCTTTTTTCCCCAGAAGCATGCATATATTCTACCACTTCGATCAATGTATATAGTTCCATCTCCCATATTGTATGCAACTAATTTTATGAGTATAGGGAAATTCTCGGATGAACGTCTTAAGGGAAGGAGATTTCTTTTTTTAAGTTCTGTAATTATTTTCTCTTTGCTTGTTTTTGAAAGAGGCAAAATATCAATATCTGATTCGCTGACAATTATTTCTTCTGATGGAATTTCATACTCGACTCCTTCAAAAGGAAAAACCACTATTTTTTCTCCTTCTTTTATATCTTGTATCTTTTTCATTCCATCCTTTGTCATGATCGGATGATCTGCCGTTGCCTTTATCTCCATTCCACATTTAGTCTTTATAATAAAAACATCATCTCTGGACCTGCGCCTTAAATGCAAAAGAATATCTGCATTAGTCCTTCTTTTTTCTGAAATCAGTGGCAATCTTATTTGTGTTTTGGATTTAAACATGTCTTCAATTCTTAGTGTGTATCCATATTCAGTCAGTATGCGAGTCTCGCCAACCAGACAATTTATGTCAAAGCCCACCCCTCCTGGTGAAATTACACCATTTTCTGTGTCAAATGCTGCAACACCACCTATTGGAAAGCCATATCCAGAATGACCATCTGGCATGACGTAAGAGTATCTTTGAATTCCTGGGAGAGTAGCTACATTTGAGGCTTGGTCGAACACTGCAAGATCCATTGTGTCAAGCAGTTTTTTGCTGGCATATACTCTTACTGGCACTCGCATTCCTTGCTTGAAAGACGGAGAAATCTCCCATAGATAATCATTTATCTTTATGAAGTCAGGTTTTTTCTGCACCACATATTCACCCCATAGATAATTAGAAATATGCTCTTTAAATAAAATATTTTGCTATTTTTTTATTATATTATTACAGTATCATCTTTATTAATCTTTATTCACTAATATCTAATATGGCTTTGGAAATATTATTACAATTATTTTTTCTTATAGTTGCATTGGTTGCATTAGCATTTTCCTCTAAAATAACATTAGAAAGTGCAGAGAAACTTGCTTCCTATTTTGGATTAAGTCAATTTGCTATCGGCTTTATCTTAATCTCTGTCCTTACGAGTCTTCCTGAATTCTCAATTGCAATACTATCGTCTTCATCGCACAACAATAATATTTCTCTTGGAAATTTATTAGGAGCTAATGTTACAAATATTGCATTAATATTTGGATTGTTTCTATTTCTTTCAATGAAACCTATAAGACCTAATAAAAAGAGAACAAATGAAATTCTACTTTATATTTTCATTTCATTAATACCTGTTATTCTGTTTATAGATGGATTTCTCTCATTTACTGATGGTCTAGTACTTTTGGTGCTTTATTTATTTTTCATTAAAAATATATTAGATTCAAGAGAAAAAACACTCACACTAAATAATGTGGATAAGAAGAGTGCAGCAAGAGAATTCTTAATATTTATCGCAGCAATATTTATTGTAATGATCAGTGCAGAATTTGTAATTAAGATAGCTGTAGAACTGGCAGAAAGGTTAAATCTGTTTCAATCATTTATTGGAGCTACATTAATTGCATTTAATACTACATTACCTGAACTTACCATTACTCTCGTTGCAGTTAGAAAAAAAGTCTCTGACATTGCTATAGGTAATTTGATAGGAAGTAACGTCGTAAACATCACTCTTCTTTTAGGTTTGAATGTTTTAATAAATCCATTTTTGCCGAATATAGAAGTTGCTAGTGCAATCTTTGCTTTCATCTTTGTCACTTCAGGATATCTTTTTTACAAGCTTCTTTTGCATAATTCACTGGAGAAAAATGATGGTTTTATTTTACTTGCTACTTATGTTTTATATTTAATTGTTCTCTCATCAGTTCAAATAGCCCTCCATTAGTGCAAGTGAGTGTATGAAAAACCATGTTAGGCAGAGAAAACATACAATGAATCTTTCAGTGATCGAAGGAAGCTTATATTCATGCATGGTTGGATTTGCACAGTATTTTGTAACACCATATGCAGTATTCCTAGGAATGTCTAATTTTATGATAGGTTTACTGCGTTCAATCTCATCTCTTGTTTCTGCGTTAGGCTTTTATCTAAGCCCCTTGCTTATGCAGTTTGAAGAAAAACGAAAAGAAACAATATCTAGGTTCGTTTCTTACCAAGCATATACAATCATATTATTTCTTTTAATTCCACTACTTCCATTTGATAAATCAATTTTATTCATCATTTTTTATTCATTGTTTCTTTTCTTTGGTTCACTAATATCTCCAATTTGGACTTCGCTAATGAAAGATGTTGTACTAAAGAAAGAGAGAGGCTCATATTTTGGAATGAGAAACAAACTTGCAGGACTTTTTGAAGTTGGTTCTTCTTTAGTTGCAGGTGCGATACTTAGTTATTTTTCAAGTAATGTTTATTTTGGATTTATAACGGTCTTTATCTTCGCCTTTATATTTAGAATTTTGTCATCCAACTTAATACTTAAACATTGGGACCCACTATCAAAACCAAAACGACAAAATAAGTCTAAAGGGCTTGATTTAAAATTACTTATCTTAAATGATGCGTATCTAAACAATCTGATTCTTCTTGGGGGAGGGATGCTTTTTGCTACAAACATTGCAGGTCCTTTCTTTGCAGTTTTTATGCTTAAAAACCTGAATTTTAGTTATCTTGATTTTACAATTGCAACAATTGCATCAACCTTAGCAACATTGATATCTCAGCCGTATTGGGGTAAATTAATAGATAAATATGGTACCCGTCCAGTTATATTTTCCACTTCAATTTTAATCCCACTCGTCCCATTGTTATGGGTTCCAGCCACTAACCTTTCATATGTAATCCTTATTCAGCTTTATTCTGGCGTTGTTTGGGCAGGTTTTGATTTAGCTGTATTTAATATGTTATTAAAGATATCACCAAAGAATAAGACTCAATTATATTCTGCATCATACAATGGTGCAATATCAATATTAACATTTTTAGGTATGTTAACCGGTAGTTTTATTATATTAGCTTTAGATTATATTGATATAAAGATACTTAATAGTATTCAGATAGTCTTTATTATTTCTGGCTTATTAAGATTTATTGTTGCTGGAATAGCACTTCCAAGAATAACAAAGCATATGCAGGTTAATTCTTTAGAATTTTTCGTAAAAACAATAACAGTATACCCAATTAAAGGTGTACTTTCAGAAGTTGAACAAGGAACAATATTTGCTGAACAAATAATAGTATCAGCTTCAAAGTTAATATTTGATCCAATCGCTTCCTTCAAAAGAATTTCGAAAGGTTTCAAAGCAAGCGTAAGCTTAATAAGTCCAAAGAGATAAATATTTTCAGATCTAATAGAGAAATAAAATGCAGTGATAATATGCAGATAGTTAAAATACCAGCTGAAAGGATGAAGGTATTAATGTCAAATGCAAAATTAATAGAAGAAAAAGGAGATATAGAACTTTCAGTTTCAAACGAAGAAGGAATATCAATCAAGTCAAGCGACCCAATAGCTGAATGGAAGGCAATTAATGTTGTAAAGGCAGTAGGAAGAGGTTTTAATCCAATGATCGCAATCAATCTTTTTAGTGATGATTACGTTCTCCATATCATAAATCTTAAAGACATATTTGACAAGGAAAAGCAGAGGATAAGAGTCAAAGCAAGACTTATAGGCACAAAAGGAAAGACAAGAGCTACAATAGAAGAAATAAGTGGCGCATTTGTTTGCATATACGGAAATACTATAAGTTTTATAGGGAAACCTGAAGAAGTTGCTATAGCAGTAGAGGCTGCAAACATGCTAATAAACGGTGTAAGTCACGGTGCAGTTTATATGTTTCTTCAAAAAGAAAGAAAACGATTAGAATCAATGAAAATTTGATGTTTTTTTAGCTATTTTTACTTCTTAATGTCATGTTTTTAATATTTTCTTAATAAATATATATGTTGCTTATTAGCAAAATAAAAACAAAGAACGCACTTAGCGCGCTCTTTTCTTTTATTAGGTCGACCAAGGTGTTTGTATGGATCAAAAAGATCAGATTACACAAGTTACTTCACAAGAAATTCCTCAAATTAAAAAAGATCAAGTGATTTCTGCAGAGATAAAATCAACAAAAATAACTGCAGGTGTTCAAGAAATAGAGAGTAAAGAGATATTCTCAGAATTCCGTGAGCACTCTGTAGCAGAATTCTTTAAGAAAAATAGGCAGATGCTTGGCTTGTCTGGTAAGGTTAGATCGCTTACAACCCTTGTTCATGAATATGTAACAAATAGTTTAGATGCTTGTGAAGAAGCAAAGATTCTTCCAAATATATATGTTAAAATTGATAATCTTCCAAATGGACATATAAGACTTTATGTGGAGGACAACGGACCCGGAATACCTAAGCAATTTATAGGAAAGGCGCTTGGTCAGATGCTTGCAGGCACTAAATTCCACAGATTTGTTCAACAAAGAGGTCAGCAAGGTATTGGTGCTACAGCTGGAACAATGTATGCTCAAATAACAACCGGAAAACCGATACATTGTCGTTCAAGTATTGGAGATAATACCATATATGAATGTGACATTGCAGTTGATCTTAAAACAAATACTCCAAAAATCTCAAATATGGTTGAATACACTGGAAAATACAGAGGCTTGACTATAATCGGAGAATTTGGAGAAGTCAAATATGATAAAAGTGAGTATTCCCCATTTGAATATCTCAAAGCAACCGCACTAGCCAATCCACACGCTCAAATAACAATTGTAGAGCCAGATGGTCAGAGAACAGTATTTCAAAGAGCTCATGAAGAAGTACCTGAGAGACCAAAACCAGCACAGCCACATCCATTAGGAATTACAACTGATGACTTGATCAATTATGCCCATCATTCTAAAGAAAGAAAGCTTTCATCATTCCTTACTGCAAACTTTGCAAGAGTATCAGATTCAAAGATAGAAGAGTTAAAGAAATTATGTCCATCAATAAACTTTGACAAGATGCCTAGAGAGCTTAAGTGGGAGGAAGCAGAAGCAATAGTAAATGCATTTAAACAGATAAAATGGATCGCCCCTTCAGCTGATCCATTAAGGCCTATAGGAAAGGAACAAATAGAAAAAGCACTTAAAAACGTGCTTCAACCTGAATTTATTTCTGTTTCTGAGCGAAGCCCAAAGGTATTTAGGGGAGGAGTTCCTTTCTTAGTTGAAGTAGGGATTGCATATAAAGGAAAGGCTGGAAGGCAAAAATCAGATGGTACAGTTGGATTGGACGTAAAGAGATTTGCAAATAGGGCTCCGCTTCTTTTTGATGCAGGTGGATGCGCAACTATGGAGGCGGTTAAGACAATTGATTGGAGTAGATACGGATTAAAAGATATTGAAAATATGCCTGTAACTTTATTCATGAATTTAGTTTCAGTTCACGTTCCATATACTAGTGCAGGTAAGCAGGCAATCGCAGCAGAAGAGGAAATAGTTGAAGAATTTAGATATGCAATCATGGAGGTTGCGAGAGATCTTGATCGCTATTTATCAGGAAAAATAAGAGAGGAACAAAGAGAGGCAAGAAAGAAAGCAATAATGAGGTATGTTAAACAAATATCATTAGATCTTCCTTATCTTGCAGGTGAGAAAACTCCAGAAGAACTTGAGAAGAAGCTTATAAACATAATCGAATCTAAATATTCAAAAATATTTGAAAAGGGAAGGTTAACTAGCGAAGAAGAAAAGCAAATTAAAAAGCAGAAAGAAGAGGAGGAAGAAGATATAGAAGAATAATTTATTAGTTTAGGATAAAGGTGATTTTATGGCAAAGAAAAAGGAGGTTCAGATTGAAAAATCTAATGCACCTCTTACAAAAGAAGATTTAATTGTAAAAGAAAAATTAGAAATGTTAGGAAAACAGTTAATTAGAGAAATCGATAATGGTCAATCACCTTATTTTGAAACTCTATTGAGAGGAAAGTCAAACGTACTCCATAGTGAAGAAGGTTATTTATATTTAGGTGATAAGAAAGAAAAAAGAGTTTTCCTTAATGTCGCACAAGCAAAGAAATTTATGCAGACTATAGCAGTAGCTGCTAAATGTAAGAAATTTAAAGAGGAGAATCTTCATACTTCAATCAGAGGTCTTTTCTATCAGTTGAAATTTACTTTAGGTGAAGACTTAGACGAGGAACTTTTTGAAGAACAATCAGAGTCTAATGAACTTGTTGAAGATCTCGAAGTTGCTCTTTCACTTAAAAGAGAGGATCTAAATTTAAGTACAGATAGAAAAGGTGTAGTCGCTGGAAATCTTATTATACTTGACAAATTCGGTGGAGAAGAAATAGAAATAGATTGTACAAAACAAGGTCGTTCCGGATGGATGATTCCTTCCGATGTAGATAATGGAATGGAATTTATAGATGTGGATGTAGATTATGTTCTTGTAGTAGA
The DNA here is from genome assembly GCA_038881595.1 of Candidatus Micrarchaeia archaeon. GTDB lineage: Archaea > Micrarchaeota > Micrarchaeia > CABMEP01 > CABMEP01 > DTQF01. The sequence continues at coordinate 307,915 of JAVZPM010000001.1, forward strand.
AAAAGATGCACTTTGGCAAAGATTGAATGAAGATAAATTCTGGAAAAAAGAAAATTGTCTTATAATTACACCAAAGGGTCAAGCATCAAGAGGGTGTAGAAGACTTATAAGAAAGTTAGCGGATAGAAATATTCCTATATATTGCTTTATGGATTGTGATGCATGGGGATGGTATATATATTGGACAATAAAGACAGGAAGTATGAATCTTGCCTATTTGGGTAAAAATATTGCAACACCGGAGGCGAAATTCATAGGTGTAACAATGTCTGATATTGAAAGATATGACTTTTTGAAGAAACTAACAATAAATGCAAAAGAAGTAGATCTTAAAAGAGCAGAAGAACTTCTTTCTTATCCTTGGATCAGCAAGCATCAAGATTGGGTTAAAGAATTGAAGACAGTTCTAGATACAAAGAAAAAGATAGAGCAGGACGCATTGCAAGGACCTCGTTTAACATTTGTTGGAGAGTACGTAAGGGAAAAAATCGAGAAAAAGCAGTTCTTATACTGAAACAAAAATATAAATACGTTCCATACCTACATAGTTATATACTGAGGATTTTATGCAATATTGTTTCTTTTTTTCCATTTTATATTTTTTTATTATGTTATACTACAAAATGTGTTTTTAATATTTTAAAAATACAATATATAGTATAATTTTTATTCGTTTATTGCCGTATTTTCAGAAATTTATAGAAAACTTTTTAAAGTTCATCGCTTCTTATATCTTATGGTAGTCCGTTCTCTTCGTGATTCAACTCTGCTAATTGCAGAGGCAAATTCTTTTTTGGATCGTTTAGAACGACCAAAGACATTAAAAGAAATCGAAAGCAATCTTCATTCTTTAACCCACATTAAAGAAGAAATGTTAGCTGCAGGTTTTAATGCAACTTTTCCTGAATTAATGCTTAATATAAAAACAGAATTAGCTGATGATGAAATTTCTTCAGATCTTTCAAAACAATTAAGAATTTTAAGAGAATTTGCGAATCTTAAAAAGTATACTCTTAATAGAGTAAAGGTTGCAATCGCTTCACATAATATTTTATATAACATGTTTCAGAGAGGAACAGTATATGCTTTTGCGGACTATCTTCCATATAATGGCCAATACTTATATGAGCTTATCTATTTAGGTGAACCAGCAATACGTGCATATAATGCGTTGAATATAATTCTATCACAGAAAAAAGAAAATAAAAGTGGAGAATATACAGTGGTCATTTCTGTTGACGGAAAAAAACAAAAGATAAAACTGGATTCAAATCAAAATCTCGGTGAGAGAGTAAGAAGAGTGTATGGAGAGGGAGCTACAATACTAAGCATTACTAAAAGAAATACTGAAAAGCCATTAGTAAATGGAAGAAGCAATAGAATAGCGATCGCGTCAGCATATGCAAGATTAGCTGCTAGTTTAGTATATCCAAGATTAAGCAATAGCCAATTGTTTACAAACGAAAAACATAAAATTTATTCATCAATCCTTTCAAAACATGGATTATCCTCAGATACTAGAATAGATTTATTAGATGGAAGAGAAGATCTTGAAGATGAATTATATTCTAAGAACCTTCTCTTTGAAGAAAATAGTATAAAATTTTTACACCCCGATGTAGTAAATGCGATTACAAAGAATAGAAAAAGATTCAATAAAGAAACAGTTAAAGAGGCGGAGAGACTTCTTAGTGAAGATGTTTTTTATTTCTTTATGGTAGAGTCAAAGAAAGCAAGAACAGCGTATCCATTATTTAAAGGAATTTCAAGTGAAATCGATGAGCGCTTTAACTTTATGAATAAAGTGATTGGAAACGATTCGGTTTCTTTGATAAAAGAGAAACTTACTCTTGAATCTTTAGTTCCAACTTCAAGTAAGGAATTAGCTGCAGTTTTGTTATTAAACTCTGGAAGAAAGAAAGAGTGGTGCATGGAGAAATTTGGTCTTTCTGAAGCAGAACTAGATGAAGCCAAATCAAAGTTAGCTCCTTATCTGAAGAACGTCTCATCACAAGCTAGAGAGTTTCTTGATCTGTTAAAAAAGAAATAATTCTTTTTTAAAATTTATATTTTAACGTAGGTTGGTAGCTTGCAAGAGAACGAAATTATAAAGAGAAAGGTTACTATTAGAGACATAGTTAACATATTAAACAGACCGTATCCCATTAAAAGAATTAGAATAAGTCAGGGTGCATACAATTTCCTTCCAAAGAAAGCTTTAAACACTTTAAATAAAATGAAAATTAAAATTGAAGTTATACCTTTGAAAAGAGGGCCGAGTATAAAGGTAGATAAAGAAAAAATAAGAATGCTTTACAAATCCAATGTCAATGCATATGAGATTTCAAAAAATTTAAAAATTCCTTTGAGAACTGTTTATTATCATATTAAAAGAATAAAGAAAGAAGAAAATTAATTAGAATATATATTTATTTAAATTACTTTAAAATTATTTTATCAAATTTAAATCCATTGTAAGTGTTTTCTAACCAGTAGAGAAAATGCAAAAGAATTTAAATTTAGACGTACATTATCATATATAATACTACTTTATGCCTCGGTAGCTCAGTTGGTAGAGCGTGTGGCTGTTAATCTATCTTAGTCAGATTTTAAAGCAGAAACCACAAGGTCGGAAGTTCGAGTCTTCCCCGGGGCGCATTATTTTTCTATTTTTATTTTATCTCCAATTTTTATGCCATTTATTTTTGAGAAATTGGCGTTTAATTCTAGAGCATATAAAATAGGTTTATTTGGACTATATATTTTACATATTAGGTTTTTTATGATGTAAGGTTCCATTTCAATAATTTGAATAATGTTTAGTTCTTTATCAATAAATAGTATTTCTAAAGGGATTAATGTATTCTTCATCCAAAAAGAATGGTAGTCTTCATTTTCAAAAATAAATAACATACCCTCATCTTTGCCAAGGTATGTCCTATTCATCAATCCTATGGTTCTTTCTTCTGGTGTATCTGCAATTTCTACTTTTATTTTAATATCATTTACTATTACTTCTGTAAATCCAATCGCCTTTTCTTTTGTTTCTATATAAGATTCATAAAGTAAGAAAAAATAGCATAAAGTAAGAAAAATAGAATAAAAGCTAAAATTACAAAAATTAATATCGGTTCATTTATTCCTCAGATTTTATTTTCTCTGGGTATATTTTTCATTTAAAACACTTACCCGTTCATTATTTCTTTATCTCTCAATTATTTATTCGATTTTATCTATTATCACTTTTTGTAGTTCAACAGGAGGAATTGCATTTGCCATTTCTATAGCAAATGAAAGCTTTGTTTCACTTTCAGATACAATTTCAAATAACGTATCTCCAGGATTAACTTTATCACCCATTTCGCAATGTAGTATTACCCCCGCTCCTTTATCTTTCGGTGCGCCAGCAACTCTAGCTATTTTATTTACATATTTGTTGTCAACATGCGATACTCTTCCTCCTTTTTCTGCTTTAATCGCATATCTATAATGACCAATCGGAATATCATCCTCCTTTACATTTGGATTTCCACCCTGCGCCTCTATAATCTCTTTGAACTTTTCATATGCCTTGCCACTTTTTATTATGTTAAATGCATACTCAGCACCTTTTCCAACAGGTGCCTTTCCAAGCATTTCTAAGATACTTCCAGCCATTAAACAACTTTTTTCTCTTAATTCCTCTCCATCTTTCATTTTAAGTGCTTTAAGAACTTCAAGACATTCAAGACCTGGACCTATACCAAATCCTATTGGATCAGATCCATCTGTTATGAGACATCGCGTCCTTATTCCAAGCTGTTCACTAATTTGTAGAAAATCATTTGCTAGTAATTTTCCTTCTGTTTCATTTTCAACTTTCGCACCCCTTCCTACTGGAATGTCAACAATTAGATATTCTGCGCCAACTGCCTTTTTCTTTCCTAGAATAGATGCAAGTAAAAGACCTTTAGGGTCTAGATGCAAAGAGTTTCTTATCCTGATCAATTTGTCATCTACCGGAGCAAGATTTATCGCACCTCCCCATGCAATACATCCATGCGTTTTAAGAACAACCTTTCTCAATTCTTCAATAGGAAGAACAACAGGTGCAAAAACCTCAAATGTATCTGCAGTCCCGGATGCAGATGAAATAGCTCTCGAAGAAGTTTTCGGAATATACACTCCAGCAGCTGCAAGAATAGGGACGATTAACATTGTGGTTCTGTTTCCTGCGACTCCTCCAATACAGTGTTTATCTGCAATTGGATGAACACCAAGATCTAACGTTGTTCCTGTTTCAACCATTGCCTTAGCAAGAGAAACTGTTTCTCCTATTCCAAATCCATTTATATAAGCAGCAGCAATAAATGATGCGAGTTCACCTTCACTTAATCTATTTTCAACTGTTTCTTTTACTATAGTGTATATCTCGTTTTCAGTAAGTGATTCCCTATCCATTTTTTTCTTTATATATTCTAATGATTTTGGAACTGGAATGTGTTGTATTTCTACAATATCGCCATCTTTAACTTTCAGTTGTTTCGCTACATCTTTGTAAATTGCCACATCTCCTTTCTTGACCATTGTTTCTGATGTATCTATTATAGATATCACTTCTTTTCCTTTGTATTTTATACTTACTCTGTCAGATATGTAAATATCATTATAAGTTGCTTCCTCCTCATTAAGAATGGCTATATTTTTTCCAGCTTCTATATCTAGCACTCTTACTTTGAATCTATGGATTCTGTGTGGAATTTCTTTGTTTATTTTCATCTTCTCACCATGGATGATTATTAATTATTATTCATTTTGCAAATATCTTTCAACCGCATTCATTATATTCTGTGGAGGTATTATACCTAATTCAGTAATATAAGCTCTTATGTATGATGGGGGAGTAACATCAAAAGCAGGATTAATAACTTTTAATCCTTTTATTTTTTTTGCAAGAATTTCTTTCGGATCTCTCATTTCTATTTCTGTCATTTTTCCGAACTTAGTGAGTGGGTCAAACTTGTATATCTGAGTAGCAGAATAGAACGGAACCTTCATGTCATTTGCTACAGTTGCAATAGTAGATGTTCCTATCTTATTGTATAAAGATCCATCTGTAGCTATAGCATCTGCACCAACGATTACCATGTTAACATCTTTCATAATATGTCGAACAGCTGAATCAATTATAAGGGTTACATCTACACCAGCAGAGGCAAGCTGCTTTGCAGTGATGTGGCCCTGATAGAGCGGTCGCGTTTCCGTGCAGTATACTTTTATTTTCTTTTTCTTATTTGCCTGTATAAGAATGCTGTTAACTGTTGTACTATGACAATGAGTTAAGATAACTTGGTTATCCCAAATCATTTCTGATCCGTATTCAGTTATTTTGAGAAAAGATTCGGTAAACATTTTGTCATAGATCTCTATAGTTTTTTCTGCGATTTTCTTTATTTCTTCCACATCTTTTCCTTTCTCAAGCCTTGCAAAAAAGAATCTAAGAGTGTTTCTTGCCATTGGTTCAGTGGGTCTGAGTGAAAGAAGTTTCTCACTTGTCTTTTCTATCTCATTTAGAATCTCTTCTCTTGTTCTTGCATTACTTTTCCGAATACTAATTACCAATGCCTTTGCAGTAGCTTCTGCAACTCTTCTTGCACCTTGGATCTTTAACTCTTTTATATCACGCATTATTCTTTTAACTTCTATTGCCATAATTCTATTCTTTCAGATATAATTTTAAACCTTAACTGTTTAAAAAAACGAAGCTTTAAAATTTAAATGTATATAATATTTAATAAGCGACCGTGGTTTTATGGTTGAATCCCTTAAACAAATTGTGGACGTTCCTTTAAGTGGAGAAATGAATTTTCAAAATTTTGATGATCTTTCAGAAGATGATAAAGAACTTCTTAAATTTTATGAGTCATCCAAGCCTAAAATATATGTTTTAGGTATGGGTGGAAGCGGTAGCAATACTGTGAATAGATTATATCAAATAGGGATCAAAGGAGCAAATATAATTGCAATGAATACCGATGTACAACATCTTCTTCATATTAAAGCAGATAAAAAAATATTATTAGGAAAAACAACCACCAGAGGAATAGGTGCAGGTAGTGATCCAGAAGTCGGAGAAGCAGCTGCAACAGAATCTCTTGAAGACATTAAGCGTGCAATTTCTGATGCTTCTTTAGTGTTTGTAACTTGTGGCTTAGGTGGTGGAACAGGAACAGGCTCTGCTCCAGTAGCAGCAAAGGTTGCTAAAGAAATGGGTGCTTTAGTTGTGGCAGTCGTAACTCTTCCATTCACTTCAGAAGGAGAAAAGAGAAGACAAAATGCCATGAAGGGTTTAGAAAAACTAAAGAAATCTGTTGATACTCTTATTGTAATACCTAATGACAAGCTTCTTGCAGTGGTGCCAGATCTTCCTTTAGATGCTGCATTTAGAGTTTCAGATGAAGTGCTTGCAAAATCTGTCAAAGGAATAACTGAACTGATTACTGTTTCAGGCCTTATTAATCTAGATCTTGCAGATCTTAAAACAATTCTAAAGGATGGCGGTTATGCAATGATTGGAGTTGGAGAATCCAGCGTTGATTCTTCTTATGATGAAAGAGCACTTCTCGCTGCCAATACAGCTCTTAAAAGCCCACTTCTAGATGTTGACATATCAACTTCAAATAGGGCGATTATTAATGTTGTTGGTGGAGAGGATATGACATTAAGAGAAGCTGAACTTATAGCAAGAGAAGTATCTAAGCATATAGCAAAGGATTCCCATATAATCTGGGGTGCAAGAGTTGATAAATCTATGAAAAGGTCTCAGATTCAAGTTTTGGTTGTACTTGTTGGTGTTAATGCAGGAAATTTTAATGGAAAAACAGATAAGGTAAAAGTTGCTGAGGAACTGGAAGAAATAGATCTAAATGATCTAGATCTTGCATTGTAAGAAAAAATTCCGATTTTTTTGAGATTAAGCACATATTTTTATTTCTTTTTATTATATACTATTATATCTTAATGTCTATTTATAATTGTAAATGGTTATGAATAGAAATATTTGTATTCAATCTATTTTAAAGGTGTTAAGATGTCAATTGTTAAAGGATTGAAGGAGTTTTATGATAAAGCAGTATATGTATGGAGAGCAAGCAAGAAACCTTCACAGAAAGAATTAAACGAAAATCTTAAGATCGTATTGTTGGGAATTATAATATTAGGGGTAATAGGTTTTATAATATCAATAATATTTGGTTTCTTACAATTTTCACAATGAATTGGGTGGATTTATGATATTTGCATATAGGGTAACTTCAGGACAGGAGCACATAGTCTTAGAGATGCTTACACACAAAGCTGAAAAGATGAAGGATTCTATAGGTGCAATAGTAAGATTTCCGGAAGTAAAAGGATATATATTCATAGAATCATCTGATATCTCTGCAGCAAAGACTATTTCTCAAGGTATTAGACATATAAAAGGAATGATTTCAAAACCAGTCGATCTTAATGAAATGACCAAGCTTATAGAAGAAGGTGTGCAATCAGTTAAGCTCGGAAAGGGAGATATAATTGAATTTACCTCAGGACCATTCAAGGGTGAAAGAGGAAAAATAATGAGAATAGATGAAACAAAAGATACAATAACTGTAGAGCTTATAGATGTTGCAGTTTCTGTTCCAGTAACAGCTAAGATAAATACAGTAAAGATAATACAAAAAGCAGAAGAAGAGTGATCTATTTAAACTAATATTTATAGAAAGCTAGACGATGGCTAAATATCTAGTAAATAAAAAGTTAGAATTAGACAATAGGTGAGTATATGGCTGAAATTACAGTTTCGCTTCTTGTAGAAGGAGGAAAGGCATCTGGAGGACCACCATTAGCAACTTCAATAGGGCCTCTTGGGATAAATGTCAATAACATCGTTAAGGAAATAAATGAAAAAACAAAAGATTTTGCAGGAGTAACAGTTCCTGTAAAGGTAATAGTAAATAAAGAGAACAAATCATACAAAATTGAAATTGGAGTGCCTGCAGTAGCTTCTTTGATAAAGAAAGAAATAGGAATTGAAAAAGGAGCAAAGGCAGAACCCGGACAGAAGCCAGCTCCAGTAGGAGACATCAGCTTTGACAAGGTTGTCAAGATTGCAAAAATAAAGATCGGATCAACAAACGCAACAGAGCTGAAGTCAGCTGTTCTTTCGGTTCTAGGAACATGTTTAAGTGTAGGAGTTACATGCGAAGGACAGGATCCAAGAGTTATAGCAAAAAAAGTTAAAAAAGGAGAATATGATGCAAGCATCAAGTGAGGTTAAATGAAAATAATGTTTGCAGAGAATAAGTTACACATTAAAACACAAAGTTGCAGAATATTCTCTATTTTAATTTTTATTTTATTATCTCTTTCTCCCTTCTTTTCATTTCCAGTTGATGTAAAATGGAAGGTTCAAACAACACAGACTTCAACAGCACCAGTAATAGGGCAGGACTATCTATTTTCAATCTCAGACTCTGGAAACGTGGTAGCATTTAATCGCTTTACACTGTCAAGAGTTTGGAACTTGGATTTGGGCAAAAGTGTTAAGTATCAATCAAGTTTCATAAGTAACATTCTTTTCGTTCCGGCTGAAAATATATTATTTGCTGTTTCGAAAGATGGCCGTATGTTAGGAAATGTATCATTCAATTCAACTATCTCTACTCCAGTTGTTCAGGTAGGTTCAAACTTAATGGTTGCAACAAGAGATGGAAATGTATATACAATATCGCAACCAGGTAATACATTTACAAATAAAAATTTAATAAAAACAAATAAATTAGATGGACAAATTGATTCATCGTTTGCATTAAGTGGAAATAAGATTTTTGTAGCTACAGTTAATGGCAAGATTTATTCAATAGACCCGACAGGTTCTTTAGTACTTTTATATGATCTCGGGTATTCGGTATGGAGATCAAGATTTGTGATCACTAATAATACAATTTATGTTCCAGCTGAGCATTCATTATATGCAGTCGACATGCAAGGCAAACTTATTATGGTAAAAAGAATCGCAGATGGCAATCTCAATTCGATGGCAACTGATGGAGAAAGACTTTATGTAGGTTCAGATGATGGTTATTTCTACTGTTTAGATCTTGAAGGTAATATTCTTTGGAAATTTAAAACAAACAATTCAATCAAAAGTATTCCAGTCGTCCTTCAAGACTCAATTCTAATTTCTTCTAGAGACAACAATATATACAGCATAAATAAGAAAGGAGAGCTTAAATGGAACATTTCATTTTCAGATTGGCCAAGTGATATAGTTGAAGAAAAAGGAATAATTTATTTCACTACATATGATGGAACTGTTTATGCAGTCTCATTACTTTCATGCCAAATAACAAATCCTGAAGTTAGTTCTACAATTCTTCCAATTGTGACAGTAGCGGGTGATGCTTATTCAGAGAATGGGGTAAAATTAGTTCAAGTAAGAACACTTCCAGGAGAATGGCAATCTGTTAATTTGCACGGGGATGGAAATAATTTAAGTTGGTCTGGAAATATTCAGATTACAGGATTTACAGAAGGAGAGGTATCTCTTCAGTGTAGAGTAATAGATAAATATGATAATCAAGAACAACCTCCTTACTTTACTTCAACCTATAATTTTGTTTTCTCAGAAGAAAAACTTCCTAAGATAAACGTTTCTTATCCTTTACAAGTTAATGTGAATCAACCTATTATAATAAAATTCTTTACTACAGAAGGAGCTATCTTAACAGATGTTAATGTAAAAATCAGTGGAGAGACATACAAAGTGACAGATAAGTCAGGGCAGTTTACATACACTCCTACGAAAGAAGGGGACTTAACTATTTATATCGAAAAATCAGGTTATCAACAGAGACAAATACAAATAAAAGTTACAAAGCCTTTAATTCAACCGATATATGTAGCAATAATATTTCTTGTTGCAGTAGCAATAGTCATATATTCTTCAATAAGAAAAGGAACTTGGAAATAAATTTTGAATTAATATATTTTTTATTAATCTCATCTAAAATATTTCTATTTTCATTCCCACTTTTCCAAACAATATAGCTAGAGATAAAAGTAAGCAAGAGAGTTACTGTTGCTATTATTTCTATTCCTTCATTTGGAATCATTGGGCGTGTTCCAATCAAATAGTCAAAAGCATCATTAAGCAAATAGAATCCAAGTATTAAGACTAAATCTTTTTTCTTTATTTCTAATCCAGTTAAAGCAAGTCCCTCCAATGTTAGACCAAGATGTGCAATAAATAAAATCGAGTAAGTAAAAGGATCAGAAAATAGAAAATAATTATAATAAAATAGGATTACAAACATAGTCCATATTCCATATTTAATTGAACCAACTGCAGTGAAGTTAGTAAGGAATCTAAACAGTCCAAATAATTTTTGGTTATTGGGATTTTCTATATTTTCTTTTTTATATAATTTTTTCACTTTCCAGATTAGTATCATCCCAACTAATAGAGCTTGTAAAGGACAATCAATTATTAATATCCAGTATAAAAAGTTCCAATCAGAAAGTTGATCTGAATAGTAGTGGATACCATATAAAAATCCTATAAAATTTATAACTGCTATAATCAATAGTAGATTTCCTTCTTGCATTTTGTCACTTTCTATATTTACAGAATGTATAAGAATTATTCTTTAATAATTTTTATAGGCACTCCTCCAACAAAACTGTTTTCTCTAACATCCTTATTTACAAGGGACATTGCAGATATTTTAGCATTATTTCCTATCTTAACTCCTGGAAGTATTGTGCTATTTGCCCCGATCATAACATTTTTACCTATCTCAACATTTCCTATTCTTAATTCTTCCTGTAAGAATTCATGTGTCAATACTGTAGAGTTAAATCCTATTATAGTATTATCTTCTATTTTGATTAATTCAGGAAAAAATATATCGAATGTCACTCCTAATCCAATTGATACATTCTTACCTATTTTCATTCCAGTCATTTTGTAAAGCAATCTTTTGATTGTCAATGAAGGTATGTATTTAGCGATATAGATTAATATAAAATTATATATTATTATCAAAGGGTTTTTTGCTTTATACCAATAAAGAAGCGAATTTCCTTTTTCAGAAAATCTTATCGACTTGAGTCTTCTCATTTAATCACTTAATCCATAAAACAATAATATTTTTAAATTATCGCATTGTATATATCTTATCTATTGTAATTATTAAATATACGCGCAGATCTTTATATCTGTTGCCCGTATAACCGCATTTTGCGGGAGGGTGTTTAGATGATTAATGACGATAACATTAAACAGGCTATTTCAAAAGCCTTAGAAGAAAAAGGTTCAAGAAAGTTTGTACAGTCTGTTGAAATGGCTGTGAATTTTAAAAACATAGACATGTCAAAACAGGAGAACAAGCTTAATCTTGAAGTTACGCTTCCAAAAGGAAGAGGAAAAAACATAAACTTAGTGGTATTTGCAGATGGAAATGTTGCAGCTGATGCGAAGGCAGCAGGAGCAGAATTTGTAATAGGTAGTGATCAAATTTCAAAATATAAGAAATCAGACATAAAAAGACTTGCAAAGAATTCAGAGTTTTTTGCACAACCTCAATTGATGGTGTTAGTTGGTAAGAATTTCGGTCAGATTCTTGGTGGAAGAGGAAAGATTCCAAAGCCTCTTGTTGGAAATGTTTCTGCAATGCTTAAAAATGCGAGAAATGTCGTAAAGATAAGATCGAGAGGAAAGTTTCTTCCTGTTGTTCACTGTGCTATCGGAACAGAAAATATGTCTGTGGAGGATCTTGCAGAAAACGCAAAAGCAGTTCTCAATGCAATAAGAAATAAAGTAGGTGGAGACTCAGTAATAAAATCAGTTGTAATCAAACTTTCCATGGGTAAACCAGTTAAGGTAGAGTAAATAAAAGGTGATATTTATGGTAAGCGCACTTGAGATTAAAAAGCAAAAAGTAAATGAAATAGCTAATCAATTAAAGACAGCAAAAGTTGTTGCAGTCGTAGATTTGCATACTTTACCAAATGCTCTTTTACATCAAATAAGAAAAGAACTAAAAGGAGAAGCAAAAATTATAATATATAAGACATCACTTCTTAGAAGAGCACTTAAATTAGCAAAGCTAAATCAATTACTCCCAGCAATGAAGGGAGAGAAAGCACTGCTTATTACAAATACAGATCCATTCAAACTTTACAAAAAGATGAATGCAAATCCATTGAAGGTTTATGCAAAGCCAGGTCAAATAGCCCCTTATGATATAGTCGTACCTGCTGGAGAAACACAATTGCCACCCGGTCCGATTCTGACAGAGCTTAAGACTGCAGGTATAGACGCAAGGATACAGGCAGGAAAGGTCGCAGTCGGAAAGGATTCCTTAGTTGCAAAGAAAGGAGAAGTTATAAAGGACGTTGTGGCTAAGGCATTGCAGAAATTAGATATTAAGCCATTTGAAATAAGAGTTCATGTTCCTCTTGCATACGAAGATGGAATAGTATACAGCGAAGAGCTTCTTAATGTTGACGAGAAGAAATTATTGTCGGATATGGCATCTGGATACTTTAATGCAAGAGCAATCTCAATGGAGATTGGATACATAACAAAAGATACAATAGAGCCTTTGCTGCAGAAGGCATATCGCAATGCAAGATATATTGGAATTGAGAAAGATATCATGCTTCCTGAATTAATGGAAGAATTGATGAAGAAGGCAGCGAGACAGGCACAATCTGTAAATTCAGCAGTGCCTCAAGCTGCATGATCATCAAGTTAAATAGATGTTTTTGAGGTGAATTTATGGAATATATCTACGCTGCTTTGTTGTTGCACGCAGGCAAGAAAGAAATAACAGAGGACGCATTAAATGCAACTGTAAAGGCTGCAGGTTTAACACCTGACCCAGCAAAGGCAAAGATGGTGGTTACAGCTCTTCAAGGAGCAAATATAGATGAGATATTGAAGAATGCATCTATGCCAGTTGCAGTAGCAGCCCCATCTGCTGGTGCAGCTCCAGCTGAAGCAAAGAAGGAAGAGAAGAAAGAGGAAAAGAAGACAGAAGAAGAAGCAGCAGCAGGACTTGGTAGCCTCTTTGGCTAATTCTTCTATTTCTTTTTATTTTCTCTTGGTATTACTCTTTATTTTTCATATTTTTTGATTTTTAAAATAAAATCTATTTTTCACAAAAGAAAATATATAAAATTTTATTTCGTAATGCACATATGTATAGTAAATATTTAGGTAAACAAAATAGTAATGAACATTTTTTAAATACATTAATAGTTTCTGCATTAGTAAACGCACAAAAAGAGCCAGATTCTGAGTATTATGTCTCGAAAATTCAATTAAGTAAGGGAGCAGAAGAGTTATTTAAAAAATTGGCTTTAAATTATAGTTCAGATTTACGCACTTTTTTCGAGAAACAAAATAAGACTGTATTTTTTTTATTTCAAAAGAAAGTTTTGGATAATATAAGAATATTAAAAGAAGAGGATAAAACATATCTGCAATTTAATTTTAATCCATTAATAAATTTCTTTAAATTAACCCCAGATGGTGAAAAGGTAATAGCGATAGTTTCAAGATTGGAGAAAACTAAAAGAAAGAACTACAAATATAATTTTTTAGTAACAACTACAAATATAAATAAATTGGTTGACGAAATTAAAAAATATACAAAAGATGAAATCGAATACAACCAAATAGACAAGGATAAGTTTAATATTACTATTAAAAGAGGTGATCCAAAAGTAAAAGAAATAAGTGAAAATGCTAAGTTCGATGCTTTTTTATGTCTGACAAATATTTATTTAAGTAAAAACAAAAGGAATGAGTTTGTCAAGTTTCTTGTAGATTTGTGGAATGCACCCTATAATGATTTCGAAAATAGAAAGGCAATAGAAGAGGTTTTTTCAAAAGCAAAGTGGGAGGTATGGAATGAGGTAAAGAATTATTTACCTACCACAATAAGGAATCAAATAGCTAAGAAGAGAGAGGAGGCTTTACCTAAAGAAAGATTAGAACAAATAAAGAAAGAGACAATATTTCAAAGAAAATATAAACCATTAGATAAGATAATTGCACTTATGGAGGATGAAGAATCTAAGAACAAAGTAATTAAAAGCGATTTGAAGACATTAAGAAAAGAAATTAACAAAGTATTAAAGGTTATGAAAAAAGCAGGAAAAGAGGAACAGGCAAAGAAAGAGATTGAGGATTTTGTTGCAAGAAATTTAGAAGAAAATTGGTATTCTAAATTTGATGAAATAATGAAATTTAGAGCATTTTTAAGAAAGAAATATGAAGATGCATTTAAATAGATTTTAGCTAATTCATTAAATTTTTATAATCCTGAAGATCCTTCCATTCAATCGATTCATGTTAATTTCAAACACTCCTTTTTGTATGCCTATTGGCTTTGACAGACCTTTTCTAATCGATTTTTTATATTCCTCTAAATTGTAGGCTTCAGAAAATGTATACACACTGCCTATCTCTCTTAGGATGTGTGCATCGCTGCCACCGATTTGTGGAATTTTATTCTTTGTTGCATATTCTATCGCCCTTCCGTTTTCTTTTGCACTACATCTTCCATTTATTGACTCTATCGCATCAAATTTTATCTTTTTTTCAGATAAAAATTGCAACATATTTTGTTTTCGAAAAAGTCTTGAAAATGGGTGGGGAATCGCAGCAATTCCATTTCTTTCATGAATCTGATCAATTATCTCTTTAACATTTTCAGGAGTCTGTTCTTCCTTTTTTATTTTTAAGTCTTCATCTAAAAAAAGAGCGAGAATCTCGCCAATTTTCTTTCCCTTCTTTTCACCAATTTTTGGTTTCTTTCTTATTACTATTTCTTTTCCTGCAACAAATATAAGTCCAAGTTCCTTTGCAGCCTTTTTTCCTCTTTCCCATCCAGAAGAAGTATCATGGTCTGTTATAGCAAATCCATTCAGTCCAAGTGCCTTTGCTCTTGAAGCTATTTGTTCAGGGTTGCAGCATCCATCTGAATATATTGAGTGAATATGTAGATCAAGTTTCATTAATAATCTATGATATGATAATATTTTATATTTTATTTTATAATGTGTAATATGGAAGCTAAACATAGTGGAGATGCAAAATTAGAGAAATACTATCTTTCATGGGAAAAAATAGAAAAAATGTGCCAGGATATAGCAAACCAAATAGAAAAACAGAATTTAAAAATAGACAAAATAATTGCAATAAGCAGAGGAGGTCTTATTCCAGGAAGAATACTTTCAGGTCTTCTTAAAAATAAGAATCTTTCTACTATAAGAGTTACCTTTTATACAAAGCCAGGTGTGGCTAAAGATAAACCTCACCTAGCAGAGGACCTTTCGACAGATGTGACAGATAAGAATGTGCTTATTGTGGATGATGTTGTGGAATCTGGAAAGACACTTTCTCTTACATATAATTACCTTAAAGAAAGAGGAGTAAAAAAAATATATTCTGCAGCTCTCCTTGATAAAATCGTAGACGGAAAAGAAAAAATTATGTCTCCAGATTTTTATTCAGAAAAAATCGCTAACAAGTGGATCGTTTATCCTTGGGAAAAGTTTGAAGAATGATTTTTTAATGATCAGTAATCTTTTTCATAGTATCCGAATCTTCCCACTAAAGGAACAAACATAACAGGCAGAATAGCTCTTGTACTTATACCCTCATTTTCATTCTTTTCAACCAAAACAAGATCCTGCCAGTATCCTATACCAAGCGGAATAAGCATCTTTCCTCCTTTCTTTAATTGTTCTAATAGAGGCAGCGGAATCTGAGGAGAAGCCGCAGATACAATTATTCTGTCAAAAGGCGACTTTTCTCTTAATCCTTCGGTTCCATCCTTTACAATTATCTCAACATTTTCAATTCCCAGCTGCTTTATTATCTGTTTTGCATTCTCTGCAAGTTCTTTTATTCTTTCTATAGAATATATTTTTCCGCTATTTCCTACAAGCTTTGCTAATAAGCATGTCTGCCATCCAGATCCAGTTCCAATTTCAAGTACAGTCATTCCTTCTCTAACATTTAGTTCTTTAAGCATTATTCCAACTATAGAAGGAGCAGAGATTGTTTGTCCAAATCCAATAGGTAAAGGAAGATCTAGATAGCTTGAATCTTTTAATTCGGCTGGAATAAACAATTCTCTTTTAATCTCTCTCATTGCTGAAGCTATCCTTTCGTCAATATAATTATTTTTCAAAAGATATTCTATCATTATGCTATTCTTGTCTTCTTTCATAAAATCAGTTACAAATAAAGATATAAATATCTTTAATTCATATATCTTTACAACTCTATCCTGCAAAATCTAGATACTCTTTCAGGTGTTTTTATGAAGTATGTAATAAATGGAAAATCAAATAGTATAAGATTTGAAGGAACAGTTCAGGAACTTCTAAGCAAGCTTGGAATAAGCGAGCAGATAGTAATTGTCAAGGTCAATGGCAAGATTGTTACAGAATTAGATAAAATTTCTAATCAAGATAATGTAGAAATCCAGAAAGTAATACTCGGTGGATGATTTAAAGGTGTTAACTGTGGTTAAGTGTTCTTTCTGCAATAAACAGGCAGTAATTCATCTTGCATATTCAAACACAAATCTATGCGAGAAGCACCTTGTTTATTCAGTAGAAAGAAGAGTGAAACGTACGATTAGAGAATACAAAATGTTGGATGGGGCCAAACATGTGGGAGTAGCAGTTTCTGGTGGAAAAGACAGTCAAGTTCTTTTGTATTTGCTTAACAAGATAGCAAAACCGATGAAAATAAAGCTTACTGCTATACTTGTGGATGAAGGAATAGAAGGATACAGAGATAAGATCATTCCGGAGGCTAAGAAGCTTGCTTCTGATCTTGAAGTTCCTTTAGAAATAGTGACATTCAAGGAGCTAACAAAATATACTCTAGATGAAATAATGTCAATACAAAAAGAAAAGAGAGAGGATTCTTCATGCACCTATTGCGGTGTTTTCAGAAGATATGCATTGAATCTTGCAGCAAAGAGATTAGGAGTGGACAGATTAGCTATAGGTCACAATCTTGATGACATGGTTCAGAGTTATATGATGAATATACTGAGAAATGAAGGTTTGCTTTTCAGATTCAAGCCAATAGGCGGGGCAATAGAGGATGAAAGATTTGTTATGAGGATAAGGCCTCTTTTTAAGATTCCAGAGAAAGAGATAGCAGTCTATGCTGTTGTAAAGGGTTTCAAATCTGTATTCGTAGAGTGTCCTTATGTTAATGAAGGCCTAAGACCTTTAGTAAGGGACTTCATTAATTCAGCTGAATCTAGATATCCAGGAACAAAGTTTAAGATTCTTCAAAATTATTTAGAGACAAGCAAGATAATTTCAGATCAATTCGATTTTAATAAAAAAGAAAAGAAAATAAACAGCTGTTCAATTTGTGGAGAACCTACTTCAGGTTCAATATGTAAAGCATGCAGCCTTTTGGAAAAATTGAAAAAAGGGGAGCGATCGTAAAATATTTGGAAATTTATGTTTTGTTTATAGAATTTATTATCTCTATAATTTGAGTTAAATCCTCAATCATATAATCTGCTTTTGGACCTTTTGCCTCATCGCTGTTGCATTTTCTGTTAAGATATACTGTAGTAAGGCCGGCATCTTTTGATGGCTCAATATCATTTGAATAGCTATCACCAACCATCATAATCTCTTTAACATCATTATTTAATTTTGAAGCTATCCATAGGAAATATTCTTTTGTTTTTACATCTATACTTTGACATAATTTGTTCTCTTGAATATACTGCTCTGTTACAAATATTTCATCTATAAGCATGTTTAGATTTGCCCAATTTATTTTATCTATTTGTTTATGCGTAATTCCTGCTGTGGCTATTCCAATAACTAGCCCTTTTTTCTTAAGTGAAGTTAGAGTTTCTATCACTTCATTATACAAAAAAGCAAAATATGCATATTTGGTTTTATGGTGTGCACTTATACCTGCTGTGGCTATCCTGTCAATCTTGAGCTGATCATTTATTCCTAAGTTTTTGCAAACGATCATTGCAGTTTCATCAATAAGCTTTCCGTAGTTAGATCCTTTCTCTTTTCTTATCCGCTCCATTGTTTCCTCAAGAACCTTTCTTGACAATTTTATTCTGAACTTTTCAGTTGCCTCTGATTGCATTCCAATTATCACTGCTCTTTTTGAAAGCTCTTTGTATTCATTCGTATTCAAAATCGTATTATCCCAATCAAACAAAACAGTTTTTATTGCCATGAAATAAAGACACAAGACAGATATAAATACATTTCGCTATATTATTTTTAGATTTAATATAGTGGTGTAGGTTATGAAAGAAAAAAGAAAACTCAAAGCAATAATCTTTGATATGGATAATACGCTTTTAGAACTGAATGTTGATTGGTATAAGCTTACAAACGATATAGATTATGAATACTTCCAGGGAAGGTATTCGCATCTAACTCCGCATAAGTTTTTTGTTGCTTTTTTCTCAAAGCTTTTAGATAAGCTTACAAACCGGCAGAAGAAAGAGATTAGAGAAAAAAGATTAGAGAAAGAGATGGAAGGACTGGCAACAGGCACATGTTTCCCTTACAGAGGAATCTTGAAATCATTAAGTCAGAAATATAAGCTTGGTGTTGTGTCTGGAAATTATCGTCCAACAGTAATCAAAGCATTGCAAAAGTGCGGATTTAGAAAATATATTAAAGCAATAGTATCTATAGATGACGTTCCCGAATCAAAGCCATCCCCTCTTCCTCTGCAAAAGGCACTTAAAATGTTAAGGGTTAAGCCAGAGGAAGCAGTTTATGTGGGAGACCATCCAGATGATATAAAGGCAGCTAGAAATGCAGGCATGTCTTCCATCGGTGTGCTTACATACAAGAGAAAATACGATCAACTTCAAAAAGAGAGTCCAGACTTAATAATAAAGAATCTGTTTGAACTTGAAAACGCAATTGATCAATTAGAGAATAAACTAAGAAAGAATGATGTCTGATTTTCTTAACTAGATGAATTTTAAATTTATTGCTTATATCTTATTATGGCAGAATCTAAAAAGATATAGATTGGAATCTCTGGAATAGATGACATGCTTAACGGTGGAGTACCTAAAAAACATCATGCGCTTGTTTCAGATGGGCATGGAAGTGGAAAAATTCTAATTCTACTTATAGGTGATATTATGGATTTAAATCTTCCAAAAAGAAGAGAGACATTTCAGGTTAAAGTTGGAAACATAACCATTGGCAGCCAGCATCCAATTGTAGTTCAGTCAATGACAAATACTAATACAGCTGATGTTGATGCAACTGTAAAACAGATAATTGAACTTAATCAAGCAGGTTCAGAAATGGTAAGGTTTACAGTAAAAGATGAAGAAATGGCAAAAGCAGTTCCAGAGATAAAGAAAAAACTTATCGACCAGGGATACACCCTTCCTCTAATAGGTGATTTCCATTTCAATGGTGATATTCTTCTTTCAAAATATCCAAAGATGGCGGAGTCTCTTGACAAATGGAGGATTAATCCAGGAAATGCAGGAAGCGATGAAAGATTTAGAAATATTATAAAGCTTGCAATAGACTACAACAAGCCTATAAGAATAGGTGTAAATGGGGGTTCATTGGATCAAAAACTTCTTGCAAGGATGATAGAAAAAGATCTGAAGAAACCAAAAGAAAAGCAGCTTGGTTCCCACAGAGTTTTTCTTGATGCAATGATAAAGAGCGCATTGACATCCGCAGAATCTGCAATAGAGGCAGGAATGCCAGAGAATGCAATCATACTTTCAGCTAAGGTGTCAAATGTGAGAGATCTGATTTATGTTTATTCCAATCTTGCAAAGAAATGCAAGTTTCCTCTTCATCTTGGGCTGACAGAAGCTGGAGGAGGATCAAAGGGAATTGTTGCATCAGCACAAGGAATAGGAATTCTTTTGAATCAAGGAATTGGAGATACGATTCGCGTTTCTATCACTCCAAGGCCGGGGCACAGCAGGACTGAGGAAGTGATTGTTGCCCAAGAAATACTCCAAACTCTAGGCCTCAGGGCATTCTTCCCGATGGTTACAAGCTGTCCAGGGTGCGGAAGAACAACAAGCACTGTTTTCCAGACAATCGCAGAGGAGATAAGTAATTATCTTCAGCAGCAGTCTCAGGTTTGGAGGGCGCAGGGATACAAGGGATTTGAAAACATGAAGGTTGCAGTTATGGGTTGCATTGTGAATGGCCCTGGGGAGTCAAGAGAAGCAAACATAGGATTAAGTCTACCAGGCTCTGGTGAAACACCTTCAGCCCCTGTGTTTGCAGACGGAAAGCAGATTGCAACCCTGACAGGGGATGCAAAAACAATAGCAGATCAATACAAGAAATTGATAGAAGATTATGTGAAAAGTCATTATAAATAAACGATTAAAAAAGGAAATAGTTATAAAATTATCTATTAAATACTATACCATATTTTAAGCTTTTATTTCTTAGAATATTGCAATTGATTTGGTGGGTTAAATGAAGAAAATTGTAGGTATATTTTTGGCTTTCTTCTTATTTGGATTGCTGAGTGCAGTCTCTATCGATTTAATCTCTCCTGAAAACAACACGTTCACAAATCAAAAAACTGTTGCTTTTATGTTTAATGCTACAGATAATGAAACTACAAATTTAATTTGTAGTTTATATATCAATAGTGCATTGAATATGACGAATTCAAGCGTTGAAAATAACTCAATAACTATATTCACACAGATTTTTTTTGATGGTAATTACTTATGGTACATAAATTGTAGTAACGGAACAGATTTTGCTATTTCAGAAATCAGAAATTTAACTATTGATAGTTATCCAGTCAATGTATCATTTACAATTGTTGAAGAACCTGATTACTTTGTTTCAAGTGATCCAGCCAATAATAGAATAACATTACTTGTTAACGCATCAGATATTGGACCCGCTGGAATTGACTATTTAACTGCAAACTTCACAGCGCTGCGGCAACCAGGGATATCTTATATTAATATGACATATAATGATACAACAGGATTGTGGAATGCAACTATAACAGTTACTAATGTAAGTAATTTTGAATTCACTCCACTTAATGTTTCTGTATTCGGTCAAGATAAAGCAGGAAATGGTTTAGTAGGTTGGACATATACAACAGTAATACTCTATAACATGTCAGTTCCCCCAGTAGGATCAGAATGTCAAGCATGGGGTCCGTTGATGACGAATCTTACAAAAATATCTGACTTTAATTCGGTAAACTTTATAATAGACTTACAAATGAATATTTCATGTTTAACAAATACTACATTTAGTTCACCATATCCTTCTTGGCTTAACGAAATGACAACATTAGCACTATTAAACTTTTCAAATGTAAATCTTTCAGATCAATCAATAGGAATGAAACTTGGAAATTTATTCCAAAATATAAAAGTAAATATTACATTACCGGGTCAATTTGGGGATTCAAGAATATATGTTAATAGCTATGCTTTACAAGAATTTGATACAAATACAACTATAAAGTTATTCCATCTTCCATTTTTGTCAAAGCCTGAAATAGAATCTGATGGAGATGCAAAAGGATTAGATAATTCTTTCCAAATTCTTTGGGAGCAGGGAATTGGAGAGGGAAATCTTACTTTCAAGGTTAAAGGTTTTTCTGGTTACAATATAAGTGACAGTTCTCCTCCAGTTATAAAATTAGAAAATATAGATAATGGCTCATACGTTAATTCATCAACACCATTGATCAATCTGACTTTAAATGGAACAAAGACAAAGATAAGTTATTTGTTTGTAAAAATAGATGATGTAAACTATACTTATAATACTACAGTTAATGAGACAAATTGTCAAGAAACTTTAGATCCAGAAATAATGAGTTGTGTATTTACTTCTTCGAACCTTTCTCAAGGTAATCACACTTTATTTATTTTAGCAAGAGATTATGGAGGAAGTAACGGAAATGTTGCAAACAAATCAATTGTTTTCTTTGTAGATTCACTGAAACCAACATTAAATGTTTCCTCTCCTGAAAATGACACAGTCTATAACTCAGTTACAATTAATGTAATAGGAACATCATTAGATTCAAATTTAAATTATACGAATGTCTCTATATATAACATTACGAATGAAATTGAGAATTATTCGATTACAAGTAACTCAAGTTGGATAATGAGATTTATCTTAAAAAACGGCAGTACATATAACGTATCTATAAAGACATATGATAAAGCAGGAAATTATGAAACCATTTTAATAAAGAATATTACTATAAATGATTCGTATGCACCAAATATAACTGCGATAAGTGCAACTACGTCAGGCTTGACGGTAACGTTAAGTGTTACTACTGACGAATTTGCAGTATGCAGATTTGCAACTAGCGATATTGATTATGAAAACATGTCAAATATGACAACTACAGGAGGAGTGTCACACAGCCATTCAATAACATATAGTTCAACAACATCAGGAACATATTATGTAAGATGTGCAGATCCGATTGGAAACACAATGAATACTTCAAATAGCACTACATTTAGTGTTGTAAAGTCTTCAGGAGGTTCAGGTTCTTCAAGCCAGCAGACAACAAATATAACCACACCTTTGCCTCCGATCACACCGCCAGTGACTCAACCGCAACCTGAAGAAACACCAGCTCCAACAACACCTGTAAGCATTGTTTCATCAACTGCTTCAACAGCTGTGTTTAGCTTGAATGCAGTTGCTGGAGAATCAATAAATATAGATATTGCAAAGATGGCAAGCGGAGTTGCACAAGGCACTGGAATATCAAAGATATCAATCGCTACAAGATCAGCGGTATCTAATGTGCAAGTTTCAATTAAACCAGTAGAAAAGCCATCTTCCATTCCAGAGCCATCAAAGAAGGTTCTCAATTACATTGAGATTAGCTTTGGAGGAGCAAGCGATGCAGTTCAAAGCGCAAAGTTAACATTCACATTGAAGAAGTCAGACATCAGGAAGCAAAACATAGATTCAGATACAATCAAGCTCCTAAGATATGCAAACGGACAATGGCAGGAGCTCCAGACAGTGAAAGGATTTGAGGATCTTGAATCAATAACATTTGAAGCAACCACACCCGGTTTCAGCTACTTTGCAATTGCAGGAGATGAGATAAAGGCTCCAGCAGAAATTCCTAAAGTTACAACAACCACTGAAGAAGAGCCTGGAATAACAGTGGTTTCTCAAAAGAAGGAGGAGAGCCCGTTAGGATTGATACTGCTGTTAGCAGTTATCCTGATAATAGGATACATTGTGCTCAGCAGCCAGAAGCCGTGGAAGATAAAATAAATTAAGTCAAGTCAAATTAAACCATCTGGATAAAAGGGCGCAAGCCCTACTTTTTATTTTTTATTTATTTTTCTTTGTTCCTTTTTATATAATATTTTTGCTAGATTTATATTTCTTTCTTCTTTAATTCATATGAGTTATTTTAAAACAAATTATTTAGGTGTTTTTATGGAAATTATTGTTGCTGAGCCGAAAGGTTTCTGTTTTGGAGTAAAAAGATCAATAGACATGGTTGAAAAAGCAATCAAGGAAGGAAAGAAAAACATCCAGATTTTTGGTCCTATAGTTCATAATCCTCAGCAAATCGCGCTTCTTGAAAAGAAAGGAGTAAAGATGGTTAATACTATTAATGAGATTCAGCCAGGAACAGTCTTTATAAGGGCACATGGAGTCTCACCAGAGGTTTTCAAGCAAATTAAGGAAAAAGCAGGAGTGGAGGTAATTGATGCAACATGTCCATTTGTTAAAGTAGAGCAGGAATATGCAAAGAAGCTTTCAGAAGAGGGCTATCAAGTGGTAATAATAGGTGAAAAGAATCATCCAGAAGCTCTCGGTGCACAAGGATATGCTCCAGGTTCTATTATAATAGGAAGTGTTGAAGAAGCAAGAGAGCTGAAAGAAACACCTAAGATCGGAGCCGTAGTTCAAACTACATTAGAGCCAGAGGCAGTCGATGACATAGTCGCAGAACTTTATCATAAGGCAAAGGAAGTAAGGGTTTTCAATACAATCTGCCAATCAACAAAGATGAGACAGCCAGCTGCAAGGAAGGTTGCACAGGAAGCTGATATAATGATAGTTGTTGGTGGAAAAAATAGTGGAAATACAAGAAGGCTTGCTGAGGTTTGCAGTAGAATAAAACCAACCTATCATATTGAGACTGCTGCCGAGCTTAAAAAGGAGTGGTTTAAAGGAGTAAACAAGGTTGGAATCAGCGCAGGTGCTTCCACACCTGAATTTATCATAGATGAAGTTATAGAAGAAATAAAGAAGATTCACAAGAAGTAAACTAGAGATTTTCTATTATTTTTTACTCTATAATTTTCTATTTTTTTTATTTACATTAGCATAGCGAAAGATTTATATACCTAAATTATGAATATATATTCATAATATAAAAAAACAAATGAGGTGAATATTATGCCTTACATGGATGGAAAAGGTCCATTAGGACTCGGCCCAGCAACGGGAAGAGGAATGGGTAGATGCATAAGAAATGAAGGAGATACAACAAAAAATGTTGGTAGAGGGTTTGGAAGGAGCTTAGGAAGAGGCTTAGGTAGAGGATTTAGACACCGAATATTATATGAAAGGAGTGACAATTTAGTAAAACTAACAACTGAAGAAAAAATAAAATTTCTTGAGTCTGAGTTAAAAATGTTGGAATTAAGAAAACAAGAAATAGAGAAAAAAATCAACGAACTAAAGCAAAATTTAAAAGAATAAAATAAGAAAAGATATAATGGCAAGGCCTTTTCGCTGTAGGAGAGTTTGGTCTATTCCAGAGTTCACTTATTTCAAACCTGCAGGAGTAAGAATGAAAGAACTTGAGGAAGTAGTATTAACTGTAGATGAATTCGAGGCAATAAGGTTGAAAGATCTAGAAGGTCTTGAACAAGAACAGGTAGCAGAAAAAATGAACGTTTCACAACCAACTCTCCACAGACTTCTTCTTTCCGCTAGGAGAAAAATAGCAGAAGCTATTGTAAAAGGAAAGGCAATAAAAATAGAAGGCGGCACTTATGTGTTTTCAGAAAATGAAAAATAGAAAAAAAGAATAAAATCTATTTGTTATATTTTAATCTCTTATACCTTCAGGAGTGACTTTAAACACACATTCTCCTTCTGGCATGTTTGGTGAATCTATGAGTCTTGCAATTCTTTTTTCTTCTTTTCCTCTTCTTAAATACACTCTATAAGTAGATTGATGCGCGAGCACATGTCCTCCGATAGGTGTTGTAGGATCACCGAATAGGATTGCAGGATTATCCATAACTTGGTTTGTAATGTAAACTGCAACATTGTATGTGTCAGCAAGTCTTTGGAGCGCACGAATGTGTCTATTCAGCTTCTGTTGTCTCTCACCAAGAGCCCCTCTTCCTACATAATCTGATCTAAATTGAGAGGTTAAAGAATCAACTATAATCAGTTTTATATTCTCTTTCTTTATCAACTCATCAGCCTTTTCAACCAGAAGAATTTGATGATCTGAATTCATAGCTCTTGCAACATGGATGTTTTTTAACACCTGATCTGGATCCATTCCCTGCGCTTCTGCAATTTGCCTTATTCTTTCAGGTCTGAATGTAGCCTCAGAATCGATAAAAAGAACTTTTCCACCAAGCCCACCTTGACCTTCAGGCTTTTGGACATTCACTGCAAGTTGGAACCCTACTTGTGTTTTCCCTGAACCAAACTTACCAAAGAATTCTGTTATTGCTTGCGTTTCTACTCCTCCTCCAAGAAGTTCATCAAGTTCCTTTGATCCAGTGCTAATTTTTGCTATTTGTTTTCTTCTCTCATAAACTTGATCTCCAGTTTCAAATCCAATTTCCGTTGCTTTCTTTGCAGCTTCTATTGCTTTTTTCGCATTATCAACGCTAATTTCCCCTATTTCTGCAAGTTCATGTGGGGATGCAGTTGCAATTTTTTCAATAGTATCATATCCCTCTGCTCTAAGCTTCTCAGCAGTTGCAGGCCCTATACCTGGAAGGTCTTCTAATTCTCTTACATACTCGCTTTTTTCTTTTGCCATACTATCACCAATAATTCACCAAAAGTCAATCAATATCCTAATTATTATATATTTATGTCTTTCGAAAATTAATCTATTTTATAATTAACTTCTTTTTTTATATTAACTTAAATATTTATATATCTCATCTAACCTCATTTCCAGTGATTTTAGAAGAAGTTTTACCATTTATATAAGATAACAATAATATATAACTTTTTAATTTTATAGTCAGTTTATTCATTTGCAAAATCAAGAATTCTTTCTAATGATTCTTTTGGAGATTCAATTGTATTAAGTAAGATAATATCACATTTCTGAAGTAATTTCTCATATGCGTTTTTCCTTACTTTTGTTTTCCAGCTATTTTTCTGTAGCCAATGCGGATTAAAGAAGTCATTACTTATCAAATGCTTTAGTGCTTCTTTCGAGGTTAATCTTGTAACAACAGGCTTATTTAATTCTCTTCTTAGAATTATGAATTTGTTTATATCTACTGATTCAGCTATTTTATCCTTTCCTACAACCTTTGAAAGATTCAGTATTGCTCTTCCTTTATTATCTATCTTTGCAAATCTCATTATATCTTTATATTCTTTCCAGCTTTGGCTTAGATCTGCTCTAATGTATGTATTTTTTTCACTCCTATATCCCATAACTGTTCCATTTATAAACTTAAAATAAAACCAATCATCAGCTACTATTTTTGTATTTTGGTTTGTCAAAAGCCCATAGCTTAGTGTTGTTTTTCCAGTTCCTGAAGGGCCTAGGATACAAGTTCCATTTCCATTTATACTTAGTAAGGCTGCATGAGCTGAAAATATATTATGGTTATCCTCTAATACATCTCCTATAAGTGCTAACGCAACCGATTTTAACCAGCCATAGTAATCATTATTTTTGAAGAAAGCAGTTCTTGATTTAGGATCATAGTGTACAGTTGGAATTCCTTTAGCAGAAGATCCAGATTTGATTGATAATAGTTTTGCATGCGATCTTATCCCTTCATCAATGAAAAACCAGTTTTCATCCCATTGGTCTTCCCATTCTTCACTATCTGAATAGAAATGTAGACATGCGCCGCTTATATTCGCCTTTCTTTCGAAAATTACGGAAGGAATGTACCTTTTGTACATCCTTTCCTTTTCATCTATGTTTATTATTTTTTTAACATATTTAGATTTAGTAGACATATGTTAATGGTTGGATGGTAATATTTATAATATTTACACGTGTATATAAAATGTCAGCATGCTAGCTATGCTAGCAATTTACATTCTAAAAACAAAGGTGAGATAATATGAAGAAATTAGGAGTATTGATGGCATTATTTCTTTTAGGAACATTGGTTTTTGCAGCAGGGGAAGCAACAACAGCAAGTGAAAATTTGAAAAAAGTTCTTAGAGAGGTATGCAATCTTTCTGCAGGCCTTCTGGGTCCAATTGCATTCGTTCTTATCGTTCTTGCAGGAGTTGTATATGCAGGTAGTCAGTTCTTTGGAGCTGAGGCAAGAGCAACAGGTTCTAAGTGGGCAATGACAATGATAACTGGAGCAATAGTAGCATTCTTGTTATGGATTATAGGTCCAATGGTAATAGCCGCATTTGGTGGCGGAACCTATCAAATTGGTTCAAGCGCATGCTCTGGTTTCTAATAAGTAATTTTTTCTTTTGGTTGATTATTATGCCAAAAGCAAGGACTAGATTTAAAGGTCATTCAAGAAAAAAAGATAATTCAATCTTATATTGGCTAGTCTTTGCTGTTTCTTTTATTTTTATTATTTCATTTTCATTTGCACAAACCACTAGTTCTACACAGTCGTCAGATAAACTTAAAAAAACACTCTGTGATCTTTACAAAGATCTTAATTCAGTTATTCCAACTGTTGCATTTGTTCTCTTTGTTCTTGCAGGAGTCGCATATGCAGGTGGTCAATTTTTTGGAGCAGAAACAAGAGCAAAATCAATATCTTGGTCAATGTCGATGGTAACTGGCGCAGTAGTTGGATTATTAATTGTTCAGGTTGCATCTGTTCTCATTTCAAATCTTTCAGGTTATAAACTAAGTGAGATTTGCCCAGGTTTAAAATAATTGTAATGTCTTTTTAAATTTTTATTTATAATTTGTTAGTAAGGTGTTTAAATGAAAAACAATATCTTAATATCAATAGCCTTTTTGTTCGTATTATTTTCGTTCTCATTTGCCCAGGGAACTTCTGATGTCACAGAAAGATTAATAGTGGGATTGAATGATGTATGCGTTCAATTGACACAGATTCTTCCTATAATTGCTATCGTATTATTTGTATTGGCAGCAGTAATTTATGGAATTGGCCATATATTCGGTGCAGAGATGAAATCAAAGGCAACAGGCTGGGCCACTTCTATGGTTGTCGGAGCAGTCATCTCGCTTTTAATATTCCTATTGGCAAGACCTATTCTAGGTATTTTTGTTCCAGAAATATCTACTTCTGACTTCTGCACAGATAGATTCCATCCATAATTTTTTATTTCACTTTTTGATATAAGTCTCTTTATTATTTTATCTCTTTTTTTATTCAATACATAGCATTTAAAAACTTTATAAAGAAATAATAAACGATAGCTATGGCACTCGGATTTACTACTAGACAAATGGCTTATGGGGCGATAGGGGTTTCAATATTAGTTTTCTTAATAATGGCAACACTTCCAGGGGGAAGTACTTTACAATTCATAATGGCAGGTTTGTCTTTATTTACTGCAGTATTGTCATTTATTCTTTGGAAATATGGGTATTGGATGGTTCCATTCATAACAAAGAGACTTAACATAATCGAAGTACATGATGGACAATGGGAAACAACCCCAGCCCAGGATGCAATAGTTAAAAAAATAGGAGATGAATATTATGCATCTGTTTTTCTTCACATTAAGATGTACAAATCTACAACAGAAAGATCTCAAGAAGAAAATATGGTTTTCATAGATTCGTTCGAAAGAGCAATTGCAAACATAAAATATCCAGTAAAGATCGCAACGCTTCTTTATGCTAAGGATATAGCGAAATATAGAGAGGATATTGAGACAAAGAAGTATGAAGCACAATTAAAGCTTCAGAGAGAAAGAGAAAAATCAGAGCCTGATGTTTTGGCATTAGATAGATTAGAAAAGGAAGTAGCAATGTATGAGGCAGAGTTAAATAGAATTATTTCTGGAGAAAGACCTATGGGTTTGATTTCATATGCAATGACAACAGGAGTTGGAGTTACAAAAGATGCAGCAGTTGCAGTCGCAAAGAATCAGGCAGCTGAAATAAAGACATTGCTTGCAAACGCTCTCAATGTAGAGGTATCATATTTGTATGGAGAAGATATGATGAAGTGCTATGATCTTGAACACATGGTTCCTCCAACAATAAAGGCATTGAAAGATTTTATAGAGGCATAGATTGGTAAATTATTTTTATTGGTGAATAGATGGGTGACCTAAAGATAAACGATGTTCAGAATACAGATATAGGAAGAAGAGCAATTATTGTCAGCCCGCCGGAACCGCCTGCTGAATATCTAATGGGTGATCCAAAGGATTCAATATATTTAGGGAGAACTGCTGTTTTTAATGTTCCGTTCTATTGGAATTTTAAGAGATTAACAAATCCACATATTGCAATAACAGGAATAACTGGTTCAGGTAAATCTTATTTGATAAAGACATTTCTTCTTAGGGCAGCACTGGTATGGAATGCAAATGCAATCATTATTGACTGGGCAGGTGAATATAAGGCATGGGTTAAACAAGTTAATGGTGTTGTAGTGGCTCTTGGAAGAGGTTCTTATCTAAATCTTTTAGACCTTGGAGGAATGAAGCCTTCAGATAGAATAAAGCAAGTGATAAGATCGCTTGAAATACTTACTGATATAGGTCAATACCCAGAGCAAAGGAGACTTATAGAAGAGGCGATAGAAAAGGCATATTTGAATGCAGGATTTAAGCTTTCAGAAAAGGATCAGAGAGATGCATTAGGAAATCCTTTAAGACCACCTACTCTCAAAGACGTTCAGAAGATTCTACAGCAGATGCTTGAGACAGGGACCTATGAATTTCCTGCAGAACTTCAGAATGCTATTTATAAGATAAAGAAGTTCACTCTAGAAGGTGACGATTATTTTGCAGAACAATCTACTATAGATCTTGACAGGCTTCTTACATCTGGTCTTGTTGCAATCGATCTTTCAGGATTACCAGATGAAACTTTCCGTGCACTTGCAGCGCTTACAATTCTTCAATTCATAAAAGAAAAGATGAGAATGGAGGGATGGAAGCCAGAAAAAGGAATAAAGCTTCTCGTAGTACTAGATGAAGCATGGAAGATTTCGAAGGATGAGAACAGTGATGCAGTTATGATTGTAAGAGAGGGAAGAAAGTATCAATTTGCACTAATAGTTGCATCACAGACTCCAACAGACATAAGTGAAGTTATATTCAGTAATGTAGGAACAGTAATTATGTTAAGATTAAAATTTGAAAAGTATCTTGATTACTTGCAGAATTCATTGAGATTTAGTAATTACATAAGACAACAGATTCTAGGTTTTGGAGTTGGACAAGCTGCTATTTCTATGGCATATGAACAAACCACTCCATTCAGTGAAACATTCATACTTAAGAAGATTGATGGTGAAGAGCCAATAGTTGATTACTTTATTGATATTTTATCTGTGCTTACAGAAGCACAAAGAAGGGATGAGACAATGCCAAAGAGTTTTTCAATGGAAAGAACAGCATTCAAGAAGAGATTAAGAGAAATGGGACTTAGCGATCAAAGAGTAGAAGAAATATCTACACTTATTGAAAAGAAGGCAAAGCATATTGATGCAATAGAATTTGTGATAGAGCTTGAAAGAAGCGGAGTAAACAGGAAAACAATCACAATGTTCTTTAGAGAGCTTGGAATCGATGATAGTACAATCATAAACATATTTACAAGAGCAGATCAGAAAAAGACAGGAGCAGGGGAAAGAGAATTAACCCAAATAACATTAGAATGACTATATTCTTATAGAGGGATTTTGATGGCTAAAGTATGTGTAATTGGAAAAGAAGAAGTCAAGGGAGGAAATTACAAGAAAGTCAAGGAAGACATAGTTATTTCATCCATAAGGAACCTGAAGAGATTCTTTAAGGTTGCAGCAGAAAATGAGCTTGTAGTGTGCGAGAGTCACCTCGAAGAAGCAATTAAAAGAAGAAAGGAATTTGAATCATCTATAGTAAAGATAGTAGCAGTGGTTGCGGTGATAGCAGTTATAGCAATAATACTGGCTTTACTTAACAACTCTCTCAATTTCATCCCAGCTACAATTTCAATGATCATATTACTATTTATACTATTAGTATTTGTTTCTTTATTCAGATATTTTCCTGCACTAGAAAATGCAGAACCGGTTTCTAAGGAGAAAAAACAAAAAGATACGACAAAGTCATTAAAAGAAAAGCAAAAAGTAAAGAGGAGATAAAATGGTTTCATTGGACAAGAAAGATTCAGTTTCATCAAGAGAGCCATTTATTGAGGGATTTAGGATAGAGGCAAAGATGCTTAAAGGAACTCAGGAAATAATAGATGCGCTTTCGCCATTGCAATTCTTAGACATAGTAGAGACAAAAACAGGAATAGCAGCAATCAATATCGAGAGAAGAGATATTCAAAAGAATCCATATCTTTTTTCCATAATATATCTCAACCCAGACAGCATAGAAATAATATACAGTTATAATCCGGATGAGAGTCCAAAGAAAAGAAGATTAGAAATACTTCGTTATTTTTTGAATATTGCAACTCTTCTTGAGAATGTTTATTTTATTAATCATAAACAGCTTTATCAGGTTGTTGACAACTTCATGTCACGTCTTTTGGAATATACCTCTTCTACTTATGAGGAGCTTTTCTCAAAGTATGATTCAGTAAAGGAAGAGTGCGACAGGATAAAGAAGCAGCTTGCAGAGGTAACAGTTGCAAACGAAAGCCTCAGGAAATCAAACATGGAGCTGAAGGAACAGCAGAATCAGTTGATGCTTAGGATAAAGGAACTCGAGATGGTTTCCGACGACGTTCTCATTTCAAGGATACAGACCTGGTTGGATGAACATAATTATGAGATAAATATTTCTGATTTCGCTAGAATAAATAAGGTCAGTGAGCAAAGAGTAGAAGAGATACTTAATAAAATGGTAAGAGAAGGATATTTAGTACAGAGAGAATAACAAAGATATTTTGAATTTAATTTCTTAATGTTCTAATAAAGAGGATAGGTATGCAAGATGAGAAAAATCAAACAAATCAAAGAAAATTTGCAAAAGTACACAGAGCAGTATACAAGTTTAATATCAGAAGAATGTTCATACCTATCAAGAGATTTGTAAAAAAGACAACAGAACTTACTCCACAGATGATATTAGACTCATTGTCATCTTTATTCAAGCCAAAGGAGAAGTACGGTGACAAAAAAGAACTCAAGCCAATGAAAACAGTAAGCGCTATGCCTTCTCCTATAATGAATTTTATAATTGTGTTCTTTTTATGCCTTTTGGCAATCGGAGGGTATTTTCTTTTCATTTATTATACGGGTCCTTCAGTACCTGTGACTCCTTCAGTAACAGAAATACCAAAACCAACTCTTTCAGTAAATGTATTGAGCTCAGGCTATCTTGATTCTTCTTTTGACAAGACAAGATGGTTTGCCATTCTTGAAATTTCTTCCCAGAATGCTACAAACATAAGTTTAGATATGATTATTCAGCAGAATCCCATCCCAAATGATGTTTATATATTAAGAGTTCCAAACTACCAATTTGCATCAAAATATCTACAATTCTATTCTGTTCTGAAGAACAAGCTTGAGAAGAAAGGAATATACCTCTCAGAAATAACTATAGATGAACTGGTCTCTTTGCCATCCACAAGAAAAATAATTTTAATAGTTCCTTCAGGCTACCTTCCAGCCGTATTTGTTGGAGAGGAATATGCAAATTTCACTCTTAAAAGCTTTGTTGAAAATGGAAATGTTGTAATCTATATAGGTTACAAACCAACAGACAGCATTCTTTATTCCAATTCTCCAAACCCGCAGCCGCTATCTCCAGATAAGATAGCAAGCTGGCAGCTTTCATTTGATCAAGCTACAGATCAGCCATCATTCTTCTCATTCAGGAATCCATTGTATTCTGTAAAGGCAGTAGGAACTACATCAACACGTCCAGCAGTAACAGGTGAACCAGGTGGTTTCTCTGTTAAATGGAGTGGAGATGGGTTTGCATATTTTATACCAACCACAATAGATTTCTGGTGGCAATTTTCAGGTGAGAAGTCTGCAGAAGAGCTTGCAGATGCGATAGTAAATGGAAAATGGGGATATGGACTTTCAAGAATACAGAAAACCATTCCAGTGAATGGTTCCATAAACAAGCAAATTATTATATTCAGTTCGCAATTCAAATTCCCAGACAGTACAAGAGTTTCAAGATCTTACGGAAGGCTTTATGTCCAATCTTTGAACCAGGTAGAGAACATAACTGAAATCAATGGCATTTCTCTTCCTGTCAGATTTCCAACCAGGCCGAACGGCATTTTAATGCATGATGATGTAGCATTAAATTCAATCATAACTGGAAACCCTCTTGAGATAAAGTACTCTTTAAATGAAAATACAACTGAATTGAGACAGCTTTATTTATCTGCTATATCAGAGAACAATGAAGAAATTTTATTCACACCTATAACCGCTGCACCAGTACCTCTTAAGCTTTCAAATGCAGTATATAGATTTGATAACAGGCTTCCACAAGGAAATTATATATTAAGAATAACAGATGACAGGAAAAATGTTTATGCACAATCATATCTTTCAATGGCATCTTTCAAGATTGAACCTTACATAACAGATTTCATATCTGGCAATTATATCTTTAATGTATATCTTTCATCAACAGGCGAGCAATACACCTCTGATTTGAAGAATGTGGTTGTTTCGGTTGATGATGGAGATAAAAAGACACTAGAGGTAAGACAGGGTAGAATCTTATATAATGCAACTCCTATCACTGTACCTGGCGTTCATGTATTTAAGTTTGAATTTGGACCAGATACAATCATTCTTCCAGTAACTTATACGAGACCCGTTTCTATGTTTGAGAGGCCAGAAAACATAGCAATGGGAATTATTGCAATACTTCTCTTTGTAATTGGATATTTAATTTCAAGACCAGAGGCAGTAAAATATGCTATAGATGTACCAGATTTCCCACCTTTACAATCAATAGCTGTTCCAATAAAAAGAGAAAAAATACTAGAGATGTTTGATTCAATAAATGCCGATCTTAAATGGAAATACACTCCACTTACAATAAATGATCTGAAGATGGGATTCAAGAAGATAATGTTCAGAGGAAAACCTCTCATTGTTGGTGATTACAATCTTGAAATGGTTCTTGACAAGCTTAAGGAAGAGGGATATGTTGTTCAGTCAATGGATTATTATGGATTAAAACGATGGGAGAAGGAAACAAGAAAATCAATTTATTACCTTGCTCTCGTTAGAGCCCTTAGGGATGTGTTTGTTACAGAGGGAATTCCATTCCTTCCATTCGGACAGAGAGGGGACGCAGATACAGTTCTAAGTTATGGTGGAGAAAAGGTATACATTCATATTTATGAATCTGATGCAGTTATAAAGAAAGCAATTCAAACTTCCTCTTTTGGAAGAACAATTATTGTTTTTGAGAATGAGACAGTGATGAATGATTTCCTATCAAGGATTCATACTCCTAGCCAGCAAAATGTAGTATTCAAATTGCTCCTTGACAGCGGAAAGATAAGCGTAGCTCCAATAACAAGTTTCATGGATGTTCTGACAAAGAAAAAAATATTTACCTACTAATTAAACATTCAACTATGCTTTATTTAATTTATATTATACACTGCCAAAAACAGTAAGCAAAAATAAGAATTATAAGAGATTATTATTGACTATTATTCTATCTTTTTTCATTTTCATTTAAGAGCTGATTATATATCTCTATGTGTCTTTTCAATGTTTTTTCTATTGAATGCTCTTTCGCAATCTTTACTGCATTCTTTGACAATCTTTCCTTATTCTTTATGCATTTTATTACAGCCTCTGCACATCCTTTTACGTCATGTGGCTTAAATAGATAACCATTATAATCATTTTTTACAAGGTCTGGTATTGCAAGATAATCTGCACCCGCAACAGGCAATCCACATGCAAGTGCTTCAAGGCAGGAAAGACCTTGTGTTTCAAACATAGAGGGAAATGCAAATACATCAGCATTATGATATAATTCAACTATATCTTTATGTTTTACTCCGCTAATGAATATGAATATATCATCTACTTTATTTTTCTTTACTAATTCTTTGTATTTCTGTTCCATTGGTCCACTTCCCACAACTATAAAAAATGCGTTCTTTATTTCTTTCCTAATGATAGGCGCAGCTTTGATCAACACCTCGAGATTCTTTTCTTTCACTAGTCTTCCCGTGTAAAGTATAACTGTTTTATCCAGCCACATTTTCTTTTTACCTGGTTTGAACCTTTGAAGATCTATTCCATTTGAAATTGCCTCAACATTTTTTATCCCATTCCTTATGCATTCTTTTTTCATGTATTCGCTAGGAACAATGACTTTATCGCATTGGTTATAATACCATCTGAGATATCTCCATGCAACGCTCTTCATGATTTTCTGCATTGGCTTTATTGGGGCGATGTAATGAGTTGCTTCTTGAATATTGGTGTGGAGCGTTCCTACAAGGGGCTTTTTGAGAATGCTTGCTGCATAGAGTGCTGCTAAACCCATCGGACCCATTCCATGCGAATGTATGACATCAATCTTTTCTTTTCTAACTATCTCTTCTGCATCAGGATAAGGGAATATGGCAAGCTTGTATGTTGGATAGGGAATAAACTCGATTGATGGAAAGATGTATGCATCATCTTTTCTTCTCCTCTTTTTAACCTCAGGAGATCCTGCTGCAAATACTACTATTTCATTTCCCAGTTTCTCTAATCTTTCTTTTATATTAGTTATAGCAACAACAACCCCATCAACATTAGGATACCAAGTTTCTGTAAAGAATGCAATTCTCATCTTTCCACCTATCTATTTTTTATTTTCCATTTTTATTATTTTCAAACAATTATTGTACATGTTTATTTTATATTCTGTTTTTTGTTTACACAAATTATAATCATATTAACTATTTTTATTACTGCTTATTGATTATCTCCATTGCTTCTTGTGGATCAATATTCAATCTGTACTTAGCCATCAATCTTTGAATTTCTTTTGCACTTTTTATTTCTTCTTTTTCTATTATCTCCTTTAATTTTTCTCCAGATATGCGCATGAGTCTGGCACTTGAAATTATTCCTTCTATTTCTTCCATATTCTCTGCTATTACTTGCTTTTTCTCTGCAACTAGCTTGAGTACTTCAGGTATTGCTGCCTTTGTTATCTTTCCATCTCTGTAAAGAATGAGTATCTTCTTTATTTTTTCTTCGCTTAATGAATTTACATCTACACCTTCTCTTCTTAGTGATTTAATTGTGTCTTCGCATGTGACAGCAGCAACAGTAGGATTCACTCCTTCTTCTACAAGTTCAAGAAATAGATTCAGCTTTTCAGATCTTATTATCTTTCCAGCCATATCTGCATTCAAAAGGGACCTCACTCTTTCTTCTATTTCTTGGAAAGGCGCAAAGTTCTGGCTTTCAGCAATCATCTCTTCAGTTATTCTTATAGGAGCAATATCTGTTTCTGGATACATTCTTGCAGATCCAGGCAATGGTCTCATGTAATGCGTTCTACCTTGTAAATCCGCTCTTCTTGTTTCTTCAGGAACATTGGTTGCGTATGCTCTTTTGAACACAAGCTTCAATGCAGAAATGCATTGTTCCTTTTCTCCAACTACAATTATCCATCCATCGTCATGATTAAGCTTTAAGACATTTGCTATCTCTCCGATTTCATTTCTAATATTATATTTATCTATATTCTCATCAGAATGAATTATTCCACCGAGACCCTGTGTTTTTGCATAGTCGCTGAGTTCGCTACCATACCTATAATCAGGATAGAGCTCAATTCCAAATATTCCTTTCATTCCTGGCAGTTTGATTGCAAAAACAGATTTTCCGTTTTCAATTGCTTTCTTTATCATTTTGCTTCCTGTATTTGTGAATAAATGAGTTACATCTTTTATTTCCTTCTCTATTTTTTCGTCTACTTTTTCAGGATCTCCTTCGATAATATGGTTTACTTCTTTATATTTGCTTAGTATACTCTTTATCTTTTCACATATCTCTATCAACTTGCTTTGTCTTTTTATTTCGTTTTCAATAACTGTTTCTATCAGTTCTAATTCCTGAACTCCTTTTATTTCAACTCTTGCTCCCCCAGGTATAGAAATGTTAAGATCTTGTCTTATTGTCCCTATCCCTCTCATCATTTTTCCCGTGGATCTTAGCATCAGTCCGATTCTCTCTGCAACCATTCTTGCCTCTTTTCCGCTCTTTATATCAGGAGTTGTAGCAATTTCAACAAGAGGAATGCCAAGTCTATCAAGCCTGAAGCTTTCTATCTCTCCTTTCTGCTCTCCTATTATTCCACAGCTTTCCTCTTCTATTGCTATCGTTTGTATTCCTATTTCCTTTTCACTTTTTTCTTGTATGTCTGTATCTTTATTATTTTCTTTAATATTTTCTTCATTAATTTCATATCTCAGTTTTCCATTCATTCCGAATATTGCAGTTCTTTGGAATCCAGATGTGTTGGATCCGTCGATTACGGTTTTTCTCATGACATGTATCTCATCAACAATTTCTGCTTCAAACATATTGCAGATCATTAGTCCAAGTAATATTGCTTCTTTATTCATTTCATGTGGAGGCTCATCGTCTGTTTCAACCAAACAACAAGTATCTTTGTAAAAATCATATCTGTGCAATGGTGCTTTCTTTGATTCAAAAAGAGCAGCAGGATCCACCTGTCCAAGTTCACTTGGAACTGCGTGAAGCTTTCTTCTCAGCTCTCTTGTCTTTTCTTCATTTCCTTTAGTGCTACAGCTGCAGAATAGCTTATTTTTTGTTGCGAGCCTTTGATGCAGTTCCAATCCGATCTTAATTCCTTCAATTCCCATCCATATCCCCAGAATTGGTTTATTCTTCATTTCTTTCTGTTATCTCTCCAGCAATATTTGTTTCCATTATTTTCTTCACTTCATTTATACTTTGAGCATGAGCTAATGCATACATAAGTTTGACAAATGCAGCCTCAGGTGTCCAATCCATTAGATGACCTATCACTCCTGCTTCTTTCATCAGCCTTCCAGTTTCATAAACATTAAGATTTATTCTTCCGTTTATTGTTTGTGAAGAAATAACAATTGGCTTCTTATTAGAATATTTCTTTATTATTTCAATCATTCCTGTGGATATATGGCCAAGTCCTGTTCCAACTAGAACAATTCCATCGTGTTTTTCAATCATATGTTCAAGAATCTCTTTTTTCATTCCAGGATAGAAATAAACAAGAGCTACATTCCTGTTTAGTTCTGTATCTAAAATGAATTTATTTTCCCCTCTTTTTACATAGCTTGAAAGTATTTCTATTCTATCTTCATCAGGCCATATCTTAGCTATAGGAGTAGAATTTATACTTTTGAAAGCATCTCTTCTACTTGTATGCATCTTTCTTGCCTTTGTTCCTCTATGGAGATAGCAGTAATCATCATTCTCTGTTCCATGCATACAGATTGTTATCTCTGCAATATCACTTTCAGCTGCAATAATTGCAGCCATCAAATTCATCATATTATCTGACGATCCTCTATCACTGCTTCTTTGAGCACCAACTAAAACTATGGGAACAGGAGTTTTTATCATGTAAGAGAGTGCTGCAGCAGTATAATGCATTGTATCAGTTCCATGCATCAATACAATTCCTTTGCAGCCTTTTTCTATTTCATCTTTTATAGCGTTCCCTATTTCAATCCAATGGTCTGGAGTTATATTTTCGGAAAGAATCGAGAAAAGCATCTTAGTCCTAATTTTTTTATTCTTAAGCTGTGGGAAAGATTCTATTAATTCTTCGCTTGTTATTGCAGGATACACCGCTCCTGTTTTATATTCTATTTTAGAAGCAATCGTGCCACCGCAACCAAGTATTACTATCTCTTTATTAGGATCTGTTGTTTCCTTTTTTTCTTCTATATGTCTTTTATTCTCTTTTTTTATTTCTGCAGTTTCTATCTTTTCTATGTCAATTATCCTGTTAACCTCTATTCCTATATTGTATCCATTTGTAAGCTTAAGTATAAGGCATTCTTTATCTCCATATCCAATTCTAGGCATTATTCTTCCTTTGTATTCATTCTTTTCAGTCTTTAGCAGAACTAGATCTCCTTCTTTTAGGCCTTTGTATTCTAATATTTTTCTTATATTCTCTCCATACATGCAACTACCTGTTTTCATTCAAAGATCAATCAAAAGTAAAAAATAATTAAGAAAGAGAATCAGCCGAATATGTATCCAACTATTCCCATAAACGTGTATAATGGTTCAAGTGTTAATGGGAATATCAATATTCCATTCTTTGTTGCTTTTATGTCTCCTATAACATCAGATTTGACAGTAAGCCCAACATCATATGTATGCTTGAGTCTTTCACTTGAGATTGATTTTACTATGATAGTCGGCTTGTATTCCTTTTCTTCATTTACTGCAATCTCATAGAACGTGTTTACAGTCTGTCCTGCTGCTACATGTATACTCTTTTTCATGTTCCATGCAGGTACTCCTTCAGAATATATTTCAAAAACATCATTCGCAGCTCCTTTGTTCTCTATTTTTATAGGATATCTTGCAGGCTGGCCAACACCGGTTGTTATTCCAACTGTCGGCATGTATGTTTTCATTACATCTCTACTTATCTTCACTCTTCCAAAAAACATTACGCTACCAAGTCCTTGCTTTGCCTCACAAACTTCATTTTTATTTTCACATTCTGTGAGTATTAGCTTTACAATATATGTTCCATCTGGCGCATTGGGATCTGCTTTGATTGTGGCTCTCATGTTTTTTGCATAAACCATACTGTCGAATCCTTGCCATCCCTTAGGCACTTCCAGTACGCCCAGTACACCCCAGTTTGCTTCAAGTCCACCCTTTCCTATATCAGTTCCTTTTACAGTTATTGCCAGAGTTTGTCCTGGGCCTATTGTACCTAGGTCAACTGTTTCGCCTTCAGAAACAGTTGCAACAACCGGTTCAAGTATCTTTACAGAAGATGAAAACACTGCACCGATTAACAATAATAATACAAACAGAATAGATATTTTCTTCATAATATTACCTCTTTTTTTGGTCAAATAACTGACGTGTTAAATGCATCTACTAATATTTAGTATTAAATATTCATTCCTTAGAAAACTTTATAAATTAATAGTTTAAATATGTTTTTTGTAAGAGATTAATATTGCATTGAAAATCTGTTGGTGATTCAATATGAGGAAATTATTTACTATTGTTTTTCTGTCATTAATTTTTAGTATAATATTTGCACAGTCAACAACATCTACTACAAGTTCGTCAAGTGAAAAAATTAAAGATGCTATTTGTGCAGTTTATAATCTCTTAAACGGTTTGCTTCCAGTTATGGCATTTGTTCTCTTTGTTCTTGCCGGTGTTGCATATGCAGCAGGAAATTTCTTTGGTGCAGAGATGAGGGCAAAGGCAACAGGCTGGGCAATGAACATGATAACTGGAGCAATTATTGCATTGATTTTATCTGCTATAGGACCCACGATATTATCTGCATTATCTAACACTACAATTGATGAGACTATCTGTTCTGGATATACTTGAAATAAAATTTAGTAATATTTGGTGGTATTATGGCATTTTCGAAGCAACAGGTCGGATATTTTGCATTCATCGCAGGACTTTTTGTAGCTGCATTCGTTGCAGTTGCTTATCCAGCATTAATGCCAGTCCATGTCTACTCGCTTGGGCTTTTGGGCATTATAATAGGATTGCTTAACATTGAAGCAAGAGAAGTATGGCCATACATCCTGGCAGCAGTTGCATTCCTTGTTGCATCAACAACATTCACACAGACTATCGATGCATTGCCTATAGTGAATCTTCTTCTTGAAAGATTCCTTAATGCATTGATATACATTGTAGGACCAGGCGCATTCGTAGTCTCATTAAGAATAATATACGAGGCAGCAAAGTCAAGAGAATCTCTTCCACACCCATTGAAAGAAGAAAAGGCAGTCGCAAAGAAAGCTCCAATGAAAAGAAAGAGATAATTATTCTTTCTTTTTTTGATTTTTTATTTCCTATTTTTACCAACCAAAATATTTCCTATTCTTATTTTAAAATATTTGTTAAGAATCAGAA
The DNA here is from genome assembly GCA_038881595.1 of Candidatus Micrarchaeia archaeon. Taxonomy (GTDB): domain Archaea; phylum Micrarchaeota; class Micrarchaeia; order CABMEP01; family CABMEP01; genus DTQF01. The sequence continues at coordinate 349,467 of JAVZPM010000001.1, forward strand.
TAATATTAAGAAATTGAAAAAATCAGAATAATATTAGAAATAAAAAATTATTAATTATTCAGCTGCTGGAGCAGTTCCATAAACTTCATCAACTACTTCTACTTTATAAGAACCCGGTAGTTTTATTCTTGCTCTTCTGAATGCCTCTTTTACGTGTGGAAGGTCTTTATCTTGAACTCTTGCAGTGTAAACGACCGTTCCTTCATAAACTCTTGCAGCTCGGTCAGAAGGCTTGCCCCATGCATGCTTCATTCCTTTCTGAATACGATCCGCACCTGCTCCGAATACCATCTTGATTTCTCTTATAACATGGTGTGGTTGTACCCTCAAGAATAAATGATATTGTCCAGGTATTTTTGCTTCAAGATATTTGTTTGCAGCCTGTCTTGATGCTTCAAGTGCATTGTCTCTTATCTGAACTGGCTTAGTTGCAACAAGATCTACTCTCTTAGTATAGTACCCCTTCTGATTACCCATAGAAGTAATTTGTATTGCATTATGTGGCATTGACTTGACATAACTCTTTCTTGGCTTTTTGATTGAGTATCTTGTCCATGCTTGTTTTTTGATTTCTCTTACAATTCTTCCTGGTCTTAATCCCATAAATAACACCTTGAATAAAATTCATCCATCTCTGATAAAAAAGAGACAGTAAAGTATTTTATCAAATTAAATTTAAATATCTTTCTGTAATTAATTTATTAAAAAAAATAAATCTTTAGCGACCATTCAGAAACATTAGATTTAAATATAGAATTATTATATATTTACTTAAGGGTGTAACATGTATTCTAAAGTTTTCAATAGAGTTTTATTTGCTTTCTTAGCTATTCTATTTTTATCTGAATTTGTGTCGGCCCAATGCCCTTCTGGAATGATTTCTTATTGGAAATTTGACGAAGGAAGCGGAACAGTAGCTTATGATTTTTTGGGAAGAAATAATGGAACATTAGTCAATGGCCCAACTTGGACTACTGGAATAATCGGATCAGCTATCAATTTTGACGGCGTGAATGATTATGGTCAAGTTTCAAGAACAATAAGTGATGATTTTACCGTTATACTTTGGGTTAAGACAACACAGACTGCAGGCACTGGTCCGTGGTGGGCTGGAAATGGAATTTTTGATTCTGAAGTTTGTGGTGTTACTAATGATTTTGGTATCTCATTACTTGGTTCAAAAGTAGGATTTGGTATAGGTAATCCAGATACTACAATTAGTTCCACATCAGATATTAATAATGGTCAATGGCATTTTGTTGCAGCCACACGAAACAAATCAAATGGTGCAATTAAAATTTATGTTGATGGATCTTTACAATCATCAGGTACTGCAAATACAAATTCACTTACCGCATCTTCCTGGATAGGTATAGGAAACAGTCCATGCAACATTGGAGCAAATCAGAGATGGTTCCAAGGATATATAGATGAAGTTGCAATCTTCAATCGTACTCTTTCAGATTCAGAAATACAACAATTATATCAAATTTCCAGTGGTGGGAAAGATTATTGTTCTATTTCAGCTGTTGTTAATTTCACATCCCCAACTCCGTCAAATAGATCAATAATCACAACTAACTACGTTGAAATTAATGCAACAATCGACATTTTAAATACATCAGCAAATTTTGACACATTCAAATTCAATTGGAACGGAACTAATTATTCAATTTATGACCCATCATTAGTTCTTGCAATGAACTTCAACAACAATTCAGCAATCGGAGAATCAGGAACCAAAGTAGTTGACATCTCAAAATACGGAAATAATGGTACATGTACAAACATGGGATCCACATGCAACTACACATCAGGCAAATTCGGATCTGCAATCAGCTTTGATGGTGTGGATGATTATATTAATTTAGGTTCATCTTCTTATCTAACACCAGGTTCTGGGAATTTTACAGTTATGGCATGGATAAGATCAAATTCTACAGCACAAGGTCAAATTGTTGCAAGACATGGTGGTGTGCAACAATATTGGGCATTTACTAAAACTGATAAGGTTCGATTTGTAATACGTGACCAATCAATGAATGAACCGATGGTTACTTCATCTTCATTTGTAACTAATAATACTTGGATCCATGTCGCTGCTGTGCGTGATATTGTTACTGACAAATTATATATCTATATTAATGGCGTTCTAGAAAATTCAACAACAGATACGACAACAGGTCCAATCGATGCTACAGGTTTAACCACTGCAGTTGGAAGATTGGGTGGTACTGCACAAGAATACTTTAACGGTTCAATAGACGAAGTCCGCATCTACAACCGTGCTTTATCAGCAGACGAAATCAAAATGCATTATCAGATGGAATTCCAGAAATACAATTCAACTCAATACAGATTCTATAGCAATATTACAAATTTAAATGAAGGTAATTATACTTATTATGCATGGGCAAATGACACTTCGGGATTAAGCGGACAGAGTGAAATTAGAAGTTTAACTTATCAGCGAGAAATCGGTTGGTGGAATTCCTCCTTCCCATATAGAAAACAGATAAACATTACATCTTCAACTCCACTTACAGATTATCAAGTAGCACTTAACATAACTTACAATTCACATATGCAATTAGACTTTGATGACATAAGATTTGTTCAAGGTGGAACTAAATTACCATATTGGATTGAAGACAAAGTAGATGGGCAGTGGGCATATGTATGGGTTAAAGTGCCAGTAATCAATTCTACTTCTTACATCCACATGTATTACGGCAATCCTTCTGTAGTAAATGAGAGCAACATCTCTTCTACATTCATTTTTGGAGATGATTTCTCAACTAATACTATTTCACAATATATTATAAATGGCGGTGGTTCAGCTTCAATTTCAGACGGATATATGAAAATAAATGGAATAGCAGGAAATACAGTTATAGCTCCACAAACACAATCCCCATCATCTTCTTATATCATTGAAATGAGAGCAAACTATACTGAGTTAGGTTCAGGTGGCGATGTCTGGATTGGACCATTAGGATTCCAAAGTTCTATTGGATCAACAAATACAGGTTATGTATTACAATATGGTAGACTATCTGGAAATAGAGTAATTGATGTTGAAAGATTTACGCAGGCGCATCTTAGCTATTTATATGTTGATGCACTACCGACTACACAATTTAGAATAATAAAAGGTAAATTCTATCCAGGAAACCTTAATGTAAGTATAGATAGAAATGATAGCAAATCAGCTAGATCTACAAACTCTATATACACCAGCGGTTATTACGGAATAAGAAATTGGTATTCAAATGCTTGGATTGATTGGTACTTTGTTAGAAAATATTCTGATATAGAGCCTTCTTATTCCTTAGGAGCGGAGGAATTAGGTGTTCAACCTTCAGCTTCTATAGCTATAGTTTATCCAACTAATAATTCTTATATTCCGAGAGGAGCAAATGTTCAACCTGAAGATGTAAAATATTTAGTTTCAGATTATACAACATTAATTGCCAAAGTTTATGATGATTCGACAGCGGAAGGAATTCCAGGAGCAACTTGTTACTTCTTTATTAATGGAACTCAAATCGGTTCAAATACAACTAACTCATCAGGCTTCTGCCAATTTGCTTATCTTGTAGCAGATAAGAATCCAGGATTGTATAATCTAAGTGTAAACTTTACTTCATCTTATAATGTTTCAATCCCAGAATCCAATGTTTTATTCTACATTTCGAAGTACTATGCAACTCCTTCATTTAACAATCTTAGATTGGTAGATGGAACATACGTATATAAAGACGGAGATGCAATCGTTGTAAAAGTTAATGTAACAAGAGACATAGGAAATGGGAATGAACCTTATGATCCACAAAACATAAGATTCAATGTCACAGATCACTCAGGTTCTGTTACTCTTGCAGTTCTTAATTACCCAGGCGAGATAGTAAGAACTGACGAAGGCCAGTACTATGCAACAATCATAGCAAATTACAGTTTAACTTCATTAGTTAGATTTGACGTTCTTATAAGCGATGACAATTTTGTATCTTACCTTGCATCTTCAGCGCATAGTGATAGAGACATAATTCCTGCAGATGGTAATTCAACATACTATCTTATTAATTCAAGTGGAAATAAGATTCCAACAAATCTTACTATTTATGATAGAAATGGATTTATGCTAGTATCTCAAGAAATTCAAGAAGGAGGACAATTTACAAGGCCATATTCATTGAATGACAAATATAGAATAATCTTTAGTTCTGATAAATTCATGCTTGATCTCAATGGTTTCAATATCAGCGGAAACTTTAACATTAATCCACAATATGTTATTAATACTTCAATTTCTAATAGACCTGTAGGAATAGCAATGATAAGTGATCTTATCGCATTACAGTCAGGCTATTCATTTGACAGTGCAAAGATTGTGTTGCCAATTATTGATAGATTAGATAAGATCTGCAGCTGTGAAAATTGGAACTTTGTAACAGCAAGCTGTTCTGGAGAATGGGTTTGCAATGCAACATCAGGTTATGCAGGATTTGATTATAATTCAACACACTTCTGGTTTAATGTAACTCACTTTACAGGATATGCAGGAGGAGCAGGTTATAATGCTAATTTAACAATATATGACAGCAATGATACAGAAGGAGGAGGATTTACAATCCAGACAAATCAACAAGCAAAGTTTTATGCAAACTACAGTAATTCAACATCAGGTTCTCCAATCAATGGAACAGGAGTCTACTGTGAGATAACATTTAATGTAAGTGGTGAGTGGACTGATCCAGTTAATATGACATTCAACACCTCATCCTTGCTTTATGAATATAATAGAAGCTTTATAGAAGTAGGAACATACAACTGGAATGTAACATGCAATGGAAGTGCGCTAGGCTATGATCTATTAACAGCAAACGACACAATTCCAGTAGTTCAAGGAGGACTCACACAATGTGGCACCCTTGATCAACCAGGTGAAACCTACACTCTCACTCAAAATGTTTCATCATCAGGAACATGCTTCACAATTGCAGCTGACAACATTACTCTTGACTGCCAAGGATATACAATCAATCATACCAGTTCAGGTTCTGGAGTATATGCATCAGGAAGAACCAGTATAGCAATTAGAAATTGTACTGTAATTGGAGATACTAGCTCGGATAACTATGGAATTTACTTAAATTCAGTTTCAAATAGTAGCATTACTAATGTGACTGTAATGTTACATCGGACCGGGATCTATCTTATATTCAGTTCGAACAACATTCTTTCCACAATAATTATGAATTCAAATAACGTAGGTATAGATATCTTTTCAAGTTCAGGTAATACATTTTTCAATTTAAGTGCTGATTTAAATGATAATTACGGTGTTAGTTTAGGCTACAACTCCCAATACAATTCTCTTTCGGACATTATCACTTCAAACAGCATATATGGTATCTCGATAACCGGTTCAAATAATAATATTTCCAATATCACTACTTTAAGCAACTTTTATGGAATTTCTTCGGCTTCAAATTATAATAACATTATTTACAATATAACTACTATGAATAATTACTATGGTCTAGTACTATCCTCAAGCTTTAATAATACAATCACAAACATCAATTCATTAAACAATGAGTATGGCATCTCCCTTTCCTCCAGCTCTAACAACTTATTCTATAACAATTTATTTAACAATACAAACAATATTAATATTTATTTCTATGGTGATGTTTACGAAAACTTCTGGAACACAACACTCGATTGTTCATCAGGTCCTAACATAGTTGGTGGTCAATGCATAGGTGGTAACTTTTATGCAACCACATCAGGAAATGGATTTTCTGAAACATGTACAGACAATGATGGAAATGGAATTTGTGATTCAGCTTATACACTTGTAACTGACAATATCGATTTTCTCCCACTTGCAGTTCCTCCAATTCCACCGATTGAACTTACAACATGTGGAACACTCGATCAGGAAGGAAAAACTTATATTCTCACTCAAAATGTTTCATCATCAGGAACATGCTTCACAATTGCAGCTGACAACATTACTTTTGATTGTAAAGGACACACAATAGAAACAATAGATGGAAATGGAAAAGGCATTTATCTAAATGGAAGAAACAATGTAACAATAAAGAATTGTATAATTGATGGAAATTATTCAGGAACTTCTTCTTATTACATTTATGGAATACATGCTCAATACAGCAATAACCTTAGTATACAAAATAACACTTTATTTGATAACTTCAATGGAATATTCTTAGAATATACAACCAATAGTAATATAACTGAAAACAATGCATCTAACAATGGAAATTACGGAATCTTCTTGCAGCAGCAATGCAATAATAATATAATTTCAGATAATTATGCATCAAATAATTCATATGGAAATATCTTCATTGCATGGAACTCTCAAAATAATCAGATCGTAAACAATGAAGTTTCATTAGGAATGTATGGAATAATTGCACAATATAATATTGATAATGTTACAATCGCAAATAATACAATCACATCAATAAATGGAAACGGAATATACCTTATTGGAGTAACCAATTCTTACATTACAAATAACAATGCTTCAGGAAATGGAAATGGTATTTCAGCATCTTCTTCTTCCAATATAATATTTGAAAATAATAGTATTAATAATAGTTATTCAGGAATGTGGCTGACACAAATTAGTTATTCAAACATCATAAATAATAGATTCAATTCATATATTAATAATGGATTAAGACTAGAATCAAATAGTCAATTCAACAATATAACATATAATATATTTGAATCTGAATCAAATCCAAATGGAATAATAGTAATATATTCTTATAACAATTATATATCATCTAATAACTTATTATCTTCTACAAATTATGGATTATATTTTGAAGGCGCTTCAAATAATTCTTTATACAATAATACAATATTAGATTCACAATATGGAATTAAATTTACCTATTCTTCTTCAAATAATCTACTAATAAATACTATTGTAAAATCAGAAAGAACGGATCTTATATCCGATTATAATTCCAATTTGAATACAATAATCAATATGACATTCAATTCATCAGATTATCCAACCACTGCATCATTTATATATTCTGGTGATTTGACAATAGATTCAGCTGATGCAATACCTTCTCCAGGATACCAGAATGTTTCAAAATACCTCAATATATCATTAGAAGATTGGATTTATCTTAATATTACATACACAAACGATACTATCGGAGAGAATGAGAGAGATCTTAGACTTTTTGTGTTTGATGGTTCGCAATGGAATTTGGTTGAAAATGGAGACGTAGATACAGTGAATAAAATAGTATTTGGAAACGTAACTACCTCTGGAATAGTTGCAGCACTAGTTGATACAACCCCTCCAATTATAACTATAAACTCTCCAATGAACACAACATATACAAACCCATCAATCTCTTTCAATATTTCATTAAGCAAATTTGGAACCTGTGTTTATTCAATTGATAACTCTGAAAACTATACTATGGATACAGCTGACAATAGAATATTCACTTCTACACGAGCAGTGGATCATGGATTCCACACTGTTACATTCTTCTGCAATGACTCATATGAAAATCTAGTAAGTGCAAGCAGAAACTTCACTGTTGATCTATCAAGAATAGGTTTGGTGTTAATTGCACCTTCTGAAAATATTAGTGTACCACAAGGAAAATCATTCAATGTTTCTGTAAATGTAAGCTGCATAGATTATAACTGCGGCCAAATTGAAGTTAGTTTAGATCCTATTTCAGGATGGAGTTACAAGAGACAGATTAATATAATAAATGATGGTTCAGGTTTATCAGAATATCAATTGCCATTAACTATTGATACTCAATCATTGATTTCAGAGAATAAAATGAATGCTGATTGCTCAGATCTTAGATTCTTAGATTCAGATGATTCAACTCAAATTCCATACTGGATCGAATCTGGCTGTGATACTTCTGAAACTAAAGTATGGGTGAAGATACAATCAATTCAGAGTCAGACATTAATTTACATGTACTATGGAAACCCGACCGCTGTTTCAGAAAGCAATGCATCTGCAGTATTCGACTTCTTTGATGACTTTGATGGAGACTCAATAGATGAAAACAAATGGGTAATAGATGATTCATCTGGTTTCTCAGTTTCCGGAGGCTTCCTTTTAGGAACTAATACTAATGGAAGAATCTATTCAGTTCAGTCATTCTCAGGTCCATTAATAGCAGAAGCAAGACAGAACATAACCTCATTTGCTGCAAATGGCCATGAAGTTATAGGATTCTATAGCGGAGGATACGGTTTTGGAGGATTCTTGCCTCATTCAAACGATAACTTCTATACATTCATTAATAATGGATTTTATGGTTATAATCCTTCGGCAAATGTTACAGTATCAAACAATTGGTGTATTTACAAGATTGTTGATGATGGCCAAGGATATAGTTATGAAATAATAGAACAGGAAGGAACTACTAATACCCATACTCAACAATATAGCTATTCAATAAATTCATTGCCTATAACAATCGGCAAGAGATATGATGGTTGGGGTGGTCAATCTTATTATGCATATTGGGACTGGATAAGGGTAAGGAAATACACTTCAAACAACGTTATATATAGTATAGGGAATGAAGAGAGCGGTGGCACAGTTAGAAAAGGACTGGTTTCAACAAATCCATCAGCATTGCCATTCTACACAATAAACTATAATCCTCAAAATATTTCACTAAATGCGGGTCAAAGTCAAATAGTTAGCTGGACAGTATACGCAACAGGAGAGGTTAATTCATCTTATGAATTCTATGTCTATGCAAATAAGTCTGCTTTGAAATCTATATCTAACCTGACTGAAAAATGGAATGTGACAATATTAGAACCAATATTAGATGAGACTGCACCTTCAATCCAGCTAATCTTACCATCTGATAATTCTTATATCAATTCATCAACAGTTACATTCACATTCAATGCAACTGATGACACGAGCAATACATTAGCATGCAGCATCTACATTGATAATGAACTTAACCAAACAAACAACTCTATTATAAATGGATCACTTTCACAATTTGTAATAACTGGATTAAGCGACAACCAACACACATGGAAGATAAACTGCAGTGACGAGGCAGGAAACAGTAATGTTTCCGAAACAAGAACATTTACAATTGATACAATTCCTCCTTCAGTCTCTATCACATCTCCATCTTCAAATTCATACATCAATTCAAAGACAATAACAATAACTGGTACTTCATCTGATCTAAACTACAATTATACAAATATCTCAATCTGGCAAGGTTCAACACTGATCAATTCAACCACAACAACTGACGCATCATGGTCAGTTCAGCTTTCAGTACAGGATTATGGAAGATACAATATAACTGCAGTAGTATTTGATGCCGCAGTTAATAGTAACGAAGCAAGGGTAACTAATATTTTAGTTTCAGACGTTTATCCAATTATAGTTAATTTCACATCCCCAACCCCATCAAACGGATCAATAATCACAACTAACTACGTTGAAATCAATGCAACAATCGACATCTTGAATACATCAGTAAATCTTGACACATTCAAATTCAATTGGAACGGAACTAACTATTCAATTTATGATCCATCATTAGTTCTTGCATTAAACTTCAACAACAATTCAGCAATTGGAGAATCAGGAACCAAAGTAGTTGACATATCAAAATACAGCAATAATGGTACATGTACAAACATGGGATCCACATGCAACTACACATCAGGCAAATTCGGATCTGCAATCAGCTTTGATGGTGTGGATGATTATATAGAAATACCTAATTCAGCTTCATTAAATAGTTCTGAAAACATAACGATTGAAGGTTGGTTCTATTGG
>JAVZPM010000002.1:0-138651 GCA_038881595.1 Candidatus Micrarchaeia archaeon
AAAAATAAGATCCAAATTCTTCCTGAAAATATAATCGAGCTTAATAGAACTCTCCAATCATTAAGAGAAAAGCAAATGAATATCAATTCTGTATTTAACTCTACTATGAATGAATTGAATGAAATTAAAAATAAGATACGAGATGTCAAAGAGGACTATTTTGATGAATTTATTTTAGTAAAAAATCAGATAATTGAACAAGAAAAAGAACTTATCAAGATAAATGATATTTATTCTTCTTTCAAGGATAAGGAAGAAAGATTAATTAATTCAATCCAATTTGTAAAGGACAATATTTCAAAGTTTCAGGAAGAGCTTATGAATCTTGAAGATCAACTTGAAAAGTTTAGATCTTCTTCCAAATCAATTGAATTAAAGATAGAAGAAACAAATAAAGTATTGAAGTCACTTAATAGACAATTTGAAAATTATATAAATAAGATAAAAGAATTAGATGATTTCGAGAATGAAATTAAGCAAATCCAGAAAGAATATATGATTTCAAAAGAAAAAATAGATTCAAAAATAAATGATTATACGAAAGAGATATTGGCAATTTCAAAATCAATAGAATTAGAGGCCAGCAATAGGTATCTCCAAGAATTGGAAAAAATGACAGCAGAGACTGAAGATTCTTTCAATTCTCTTTTATATAGCGAAAATGAATTGAATAAAAGAATAGAGAACAAAAAGAAGGAATTATCTCAATTGATAGAAGAGGCAAAAAGAATGCAACGATCATTGGCTATGAAAGAGTCAAGAGAGTCAATATTAAATTATTCTTCCGATCTATATCCTAACCAAGAAAAAATAAATTTAACACAATCAAAATTTAATGAAGATTTCATAGACTCAGATAAGTACGAAATAAAGGAAACGAAAGAAACAGATAGAATAGATATCGAGGTAAAAACATTGGATTCTAATGTACTTAATCAAAATAATAAAAATAATTCAAAATTAGAAGAAATTAAAGAATCGCTTTCTAATTTTTTAGCAAAATTCGATAGAAAATTAGGGAAGAAATGATTGCTCGTTTTTTATCGATTCTTTTTCTTCCAATTTCATTTTTATTTTTTTAGTATCTATCGAAGCTATAATATATACTATTACAAAGGAAATAGAAATTGCTATTACAAATACAGGATTATAGGAAGCCACAAGAGCTCTATATCCACCTACATTAACTACATCAAGATAAGCTGTAACATTAAAGATTAGGTGTAGAAGTATTGATAAAAATATACCTGGTATAAGACCAAAGTAATAAATAGCCCTGTATCTTTCTCTTGATTTTAAATATCCTAAAATCACTCCTGCAAATGCAACGAAGCATCCGTGTGCTAAAGTATTAAAAACTGATCTGTATAAGATTACAGATATCCAAACATCTATTCCTGTTATTATTGGATCCACACTTGCAAGGAAATAAAACCAATTTTCATACATTGCAAATCCAATTCCAATTGCAAAACCATATAAAAGTCCATCTAATGCATCGTCAAATTCGTGGTGTCTTGAGAATAATGCAAGTCCGAAAATTTTGAGGAATTCCTCTATTATAGGACTTACAATTATACTTATTATAGCAGTTGTCAAAGCGAGAGGTATAATATCTGCACTTTTACCAAGGAGATAGATTATAAGATTATTAATAAAAAATGCAACCATAGCTGCAAAAATTCCATAAACAAACATTCCTGCTACAAATCTCAATGGTTCTCTTTCATATATATCTGCGTACCACGTTAAAATCATAAGTATTAATGGAATAGCTAAAGATGCAACAAATGAAATTACTATTATTTCAATCTTAGTTAGAATATCGTAGTTCTGATATGTTGAAAAGGTTATAATGCATACAAGAAGAATTGCAAAGAAAAGTATTATTGACCATAATGCTGGATTTGCAAGCGCATTTGCAATCTGTTCACTCATCGTTTTTCCATATGGAAATTCAAATAGTGTTTTATCAGTGTATTCATTATTTTTTCCATATTTTCTCATTTCAGCGTCTCTTACAACCAAAGATAAAATTAATAGAAGGATCAATGCAATTATCGGTGCAACAACATATGCCCCTATATTTATTGCTTCGTATGTTGTCTTTTCATATTTTTCCCAAGATTGAGCAATTGTAAACTCCTTTGCAAGATAAGTGTCAGATATTAGGAGATATCTTCCAACATCGGTAGTAAGACCATTATAAGTATAAGTCATTGGGATTTCAAATTCGGCACTTTCTTGAGCTTCAAGCTTTCCAACTTCTGCTATAAATATATACTTTTCATTCTCCTTAAAATATAATGCAATATTTATTGCTTCACTGCCTCCATTAGTTATTGTAATATTGTGTTTTATAAAGCAAGGATTTTCAGTACATACAACTGCAACAGGTTGTATTGTGGCAGTTAGGTTTCCTTTAATAATACTTCTATTTTCATCCATTCTGAGTTGATTAGGAAATGCTAATACAAGGGAAATAAAAAGAAGAAGTATTGAAATCATGTGAAATATTTTTTTAGGTTTTTCATTCATTTTTTCACCGGTTCTTTCTATTTTATCTACATTAAAACAAAAAATATAAATATAATGCATTTATATTATTATTATGGTTAATTTTAAAAATCAAAGGTTAAATGCAAAAAAGGAGTCTGAGTTTAAATTGAGCACTTCCGATCTACAGTATGCTGATGGTTTATTTGAATTACCTAAAGTAGAATCAAAAAGCGATTTTTCCGACAAAGCGAGAGATTTTGTAGATTTAATTCTAATCTATAAAGGAGATTTAAAAATGGTTGAAAAAGAATTTCCAATTACTTCGTTTGGAATCGAATTTATTGAAAAGGCGAAAACAATATGTAGGAAGAAACAACTTCTATTTCATGAAAAAGTTCTTAATACAATTAAAGAGTCCATATATGAATCTAAAAAGTTAAATTTATTACAAACAGCAGTACTAATTTTTATGAATGATATTTTATATTTACATGAAAATGGGGAATTAGAAGAAGATCAATATAGCGATATACAGAAATATTTTAATGAATTAAAGGAATATGTAAAAAAAGAGTATGGAAATGATGAATGGTAAATTAAGAAAAATTTTAAATATCATATTTTGTCAATTTCTATTTTTATATGAGATTTTTTGATTTATATTAGATCAAGTATAAAGTGGTGTTTTTTTGGCTATATTCGTCTTGACTGGTACACCTGGAACAGGGAAATCTTCAATAGCAAATTATTTTGCAAAAAAGAAATCGATAATTATAGATCTAAACAAACTTGTGAATAAAAAGCATTTGTGGTATACTAAAGAAAAAGGAAGTAAAGTTGTAGATATTGCTTCTCTTCAAAGAGAGGTCATTAAAGAAATATTTAGAATTAAAAATAAATATAAGCATAAAATATCTAAAGAATCAAACAATGTAAATAATATTATAATAGAAGGACATTTAGCATGTGAGATTACATTACCTGTTGACGCAGTTATAGTTCTTAGAACTAGACCAGATATATTAGTTAAAAGATTGATTAAAAGGAAATATCCAAAATATAAAATAAGTGAAAATGTCCAAGTTGAAATTATTGATTACTGCACAAGAAAGGCAGAAGAAAATTACAATTGTCCTATTTATGAAATAGATTCTTCTGGTTCTATTAGAGTTACAATAAATAAAATAAATACTTTGATCAAAAAAATTTTAAATAGAGATAAAATTGTTAATAGTCCAATAAATTGGATGAGATATGCATTCAATAAAGAGGTTGCAAAATATTTATTTGAATAATCATTGGAAAGAGTTTAAAATTTCACTTCTTATTATATTTAGTGATCAGATGAAAAATAAATATAAAGGGCAAATTGCATTCGAAACGATTCTTATCGTTGGATTCGTATTTCTTCTACTTATACCACTTATTTTTATATTATTCAATCGTTCTATTTCTATTCAAGATGAACTTACAACAATACAAACTTCAAGAGCACTATTCACTATAGTCTCTGCTGTTGATTCTGTTGGAGTACTTGGTCCAAATAATAGTATAGTCGTAGAGGTAGTATTACCAAATAATATTAAAAAAATATCAATAGGCAGTGATAATAATAGAGAGATATCTGCTGTTTTAGCTACTTCCATTGGGGACATACACATAGTTAAAATGTCTCAATTTAATATATCTTCCACATTTGTCTTTCCAGAAAGTAACATACAATCTGGAAGATATAGATTCAAAATAACATATTCAGAAGCTGAAAAAGAAGTAAAAATAAGTTTAGATTGATTAAATTTAAAAAAAGAATTATTAATCATTCATTTTCTGGCTTTCCTGGATAAAGATCACCTTCTTGTATTTGTATAGATATACTTCTAAGTTTTCCGAAACCACTTCTTTTACCTTTTAATTTATCTTTTTCTTGTTTTATCTTTTTATCAGCTTCTTTAAGTATATCTTTAAGCACTGCAAATAACTTCCAGCCATATGAGCTTACTTCGAATGTTTTCTTACCAGTTACAAGCATTTTTATTGTATATTTATGTCTCTTTCCTTTAGGTGAATGCTTCTTTATATTTAATCTTATGAATTCAATAGGCATTATCTGTTCAAATGAATTTGCGAATTCGTTTACCTCATTGTATATGTCTTGTTTGTATTGTTTATCTTCTTCATCGAGTCCTATTATCTCAATCACAGTTTCACGTTTTGGTATAGCACTTTTTATTATGTCTATAGTAGTTATTATTCCTATTTTATCATCCCCTTCAACAAGAAGAGATGATATTTGATTTTTTTTCATAATCTTTGCAGCTTCTCTTAGCGATGTAGAAGGTGATATTTTTATCAATTTTGGAGAAGAACCAACTACTGTCTGAAGCAAAATCGAACTAGTTTTTTCCTTTTCTCTTCCCATTGGGACTTTGGTTTTTACTTTTTGCAGAAGTGGAAATATATCTATACTACTTAAAATCGAAATAGGTTTTCCAGAATCAGTTATCACTAGATGATGTTTTCCTGTTTTTCTCATCAAAGCAGCTGCTTTAGATACATTTTCTTTTACATCTATCTTTTCAATAGGAATATTCATAACGTCTTCAACTTTTAGAGGTGGAATTTTGTCTTCAGCTATCAGTTCTTCTAAAATATCAATGTTTTTAACAATTCCAATTATTGAATCGCCATCAACAATTGGTAGTTCTCTATACCCTTCAAGAAACATAGAGATCTTTCTTTCTATCGGATCTCCTTCTTTCAATAGAGGGGCTTTCCATGCATATTTTTCAACCTTTGCATCTGGAGAATATTGGATTGTTTTTAGAGTTTTATCAGAGATGATCCCAATGTATTTTCCATTTTTTTGAATTACTATAGTTGTTATACCTTGCTCTATTAATTTAGTTGCTTTTGCCATTGTTTCTGTAGAATCCAGTATCGTTGCAGGTCTTATAATCATATTTTCACCTCAATTTTAATTTAAAATCATTTTCTTTTCATAAACGATTTTAATAAGAAAAAGTTACTATCAGACATTATACATTCAATCTCATTTTTTATTCCAATCGTATCATATACTATAATTTTAACCTTTACTTTTCCAAGTTCCTTCCTTTCTATAATTATCAAGTCATAGAGATAACTTATAGGAACATTAAGTTTTAGATCTTTATGTCTAATATTGAAGTTTTCCTCATCTGCTACAATTTCTCCAGCGGGAGTTCCGAACACATCAGAAAAAATAGGTATTTTTACCATATTTCTTTTTTGTTGCGAACCATTTAAAAATTATACCCTTAACATATTTTTATGGTAAAATTCACATATTTTAAATCTTTAAAAGGTCAGGCAGCAACAGAATTTTTATTTACTTACGGGTGGGCAATACTTTTAGTACTTGTTATAATGGCAATTCTTTATTCTTCAATATTTAAGCCTGAATTTTATGTTGCAGAAAGATGTGACATTGGACCAGGTATAACATGTGATATATTTTATCTAAATAAAACTTCATCAGGTCTCAATTTTACTCTTTACGCCCATAATTCACTAGGATTTGATGTTAATATAACAAGCTTAAATTTCACATTACATGATAGAATTAACAATCAAAAATATTCTAAGACAGTATATTTATCTAATACTATAAAAGATAGAGAATCATTTAGTGTAAATGTGCTCTTTAATGTGGATAATTTAGATAGTGTAGCTCCTGGAACTCTTTATTCCATATACTTTACAATAAAGTTCAAAAATAATGAGATAAGCTCTCCCCCAGAGCACGTGACAGCCGGAATAATAAATGTAAGAGTTTCTTAATATTTTTATTTAATTGATCTCTTTAGATTAGCGGCGTGATTTATAATGAGAACACCGATTGGAACGGGGATATTTTATCCAAGCAACAAATCAATTCTTAAAGAAATATGCAGAAGCATGTTAAATTCCAAGGTAGAAAATTTCAATTCTATTTCTGCTCTATTCGTTCCAAATGGTAGATTCGATGATTTCAAGGATATGTATATTCAGGCATATGCGCATCTTTTGAACATTCCTGAATCAACAAGCTTTATTTTTATTTCCGACAATAAGATGAAACAAGGAAAACCAGTCTCAATTTCAAATGAGGATTGGTTTACTTCTTTAGGAAAAGTTACATATGATAAGGATTTAGGAGAGCAAATAAAAAAGCATTCATCATTCGCTGAATTCGACATTTCCGCGCATTTGTTTGAATACTCTATAGAGATACAACTTCCATTTATTCAATCCCTAGCAAATAGCCCTAAAATGGTTGCGATATCGATTTCAACATCAAATGAGTCTATCGTAAAAGACCTTGTAAACTCAATCCAAACCTCTGCCAATACACTAAATAAAAATATAGTTCTAATCTCTACTTGCCAGATGCTCAGATGCAGATCATCACAAGAAGCAGAATTAAAAACAAGAGAAATTATAGATATTATAAATAGCTGCGATGAATATTCAGAGAAAAAGGATTCATTGTTCAATTATTTCCTCAATGAGGAATGTATGGTGAACCCAACTGTTTTTTTAGTTCCATTATTGTATTCTCTTGAAAGTAATTTTAGACCAAGAATCCTATCTCAGAAAGCAATTAAGACAGGAGTGAAGGATGAAATTGAAGTGCATTTGTCTATCGCATATGTAAAATGATAGAAAAGGTGATTTTACGTCTATAGAGAAAAGAAAATTAGATCATATAGCAATTTCAATCAAACAAGATATTTCATATTCGACAATCTCAGCTGGTTTTGATGATGTAGTCATTCCCCATGATTCTCTTCCAGAGATAAGTTTTGAAGAGGTAGATTTAGGTATTCATTTCTTGAAAAAAGATGTTTCAGCACCTATAATGATTGATGCAATCACGGGTGGTTTCAAGGGTGCAGAAAAAATTAACCAATGTCTTGCAGAGGCTGCAGAAAAAGAAGGAATTATTTTTGCGTTAGGATCGCAGAGAGCAATGATTGAAAATCCAGAATTAGCTTACACATACAAAGTAAGGAAAGTTGCTCCAACAATACCTATAATCGGAAACATCGGTATTGCAAATGTCAATAAACAGATTATCAAGGGGCTTGATTCTGCGTTGAAGGAAGTTGATGCAGATGCATTGGCAATTCATCTGAATCCGCTTCAAGAAGCAATACAGAGCGAGGGCGATTTAGATTTCAGAGATAAGTTAGATGTTATAAATGAAGTTTGCGACATTATAGATATTCCAGTGATTATTAAAGAAGTTGGACATGGAATGTCGGAAGAGACTCTTAGAAAAATAGAAAAGACAAAGGCAGAGTTCATAAATGTAGCTGGTGCAGGTGGTACATCATGGACAAAAATAGAAAATTTAAGAAATAAAGGAGCAGTTAGATCTTTTGATGAAGATGGAATTCCAACTGTAATTTCTTTGATAAATGCAAAAAGATTAACAAAAAAGAAAGTAATTGCTTCAGGTGGAATAAGAAGCGGAATAGATGTCGCTAAATCATTGTGCCTCGGTGCAGAAGTGGGTGCTGCTGCATCGCCATTCTTAAAGGCATACAAAGAAAATAGAGTCGAATCTTTAATAAAAAGTTGGAAACATGAGCTGAAGATATTTATGTTCACTCGTGGGATACGCAATATAAGTGATTTTAAAAAATTGAAGCCAAAGATAATAGGAAAGACAAAAGATCTTCTTTAATATCAGAGTCTTTATACCCACTTAAATATGCTAAAATCGTAATTCCTGCTTTAGTGTGTTAAAAACACAAAAGTTATATTTCTATACGAAGAATTATTTATATCATGTTTTTTAAGTGGTTTTATGGATGTAAAAGATATAGCAAGGAAATGGGCATTAAAGAATGCATTTGATTATGGAAAAGCAGATTTCGGTGCAGTCGTAGGAAAAGTAATTGCAGAGTATCCTGATGTAAAGAAAGACATGAAGCTCAACATGCAGATAATAAATGCTGTAATTCAGGAAGTAAATTCAATGAATAGAGAAATGATAGAAGAGGAAGTATCGAAGTTTAATTTTGGTGAGAAGAAGAAAGAAGAAAAGAAAGGTGTGAATTTACCGCCGCATATAGAAGGAAAGGTTGTAACGCGTTTTGCTCCTGAGCCTTCCGGTTATCTTCACATTGGGCATGCAAAAGCATGTCTTATAAGCTGGCAAGGTGCCAGGGAGCAGAATGGAAAATTCATACTTAGAATAGATGACACTAATCCAGTGCTTGCAAAGCAGGAATTTGTGGATGCCTTGAAAGAAGATTTGAAATGGCTAGGAGTAGATTGGGATACTGAGTGTTTCACTTCTGATTTCATGGAGATGTTTTACAATTATGCATTTGATCTCATAAAAATGGGAAAGGCATATATTTGCGAATGTGATGGAGACACTATAAAGAAAAACAGGGAGGAAAAGAGAGAGTGTCCTTGCAGAAACAAGCCCGTTATAAAGAATGTCAGAGACCTTGAAAAGATGATTGACGGTGGATTTAAGGAAGGAGAAGCGGTTCTTAGATATAAAGGTAACATGGCTGCGCTTAATACAGTGATGCGTGATCCCACTTTGATGAGAATAATAGAGGAAAGGCATTTCAGACAGGAAGACAAGTACATTGCATGGCCTTCTTATGACTTTGTGACACCCATTCTTGATTCAACACAAGGTGTAACTCATGCAGTCAGATCAAAAGAATACGAGCTTAGAGACGAGCTTTATTATTCACTGATAAAGGATTTCGGCCTTAGGCAGCCGATTATTGTTTCAATTTCAAGACTTATTATAAAAAATAACACCACTCAAAAGAGAGTTATAAGAAAGCTTGTGCAGGAAGGAGTTATAAGTGGGTGGGATGATCCAAGACTTCTTACAATGAAGGCAATAAGAAGAAGAGGGATTCAGCCAGAGGCACTCAGAGAATTTGCACTTTCATTTGGAGTAAGTAAATCAGAATCGAAAGATGCCACATTGGATCAGCTGTTTCATAAGAACAAACAGATACTTGATCCAATTTCAAAGAGACTTCATTTTGTTAAAAATCCTGCGATTATTATAATAGATGGATTTAGAACCCAAGCAATTCTTCCATTCCATCATGAAAATGATCTCGGTTCCAGAAAGTTTATTATAAATGAAAAGGTTTATGTTGAACTTGAAGATGTCAAAATAGGTGAAGAGATCAGGCTTAAAGATCTTTGTAACGTAAGAATAGAATCAAAGTTAAGTGATGCCCCATATCCGACATTTCGCGGAGTTGAGATGAAATCAGATCACATCCCAGAGAAAAAGATACAATGGGTTCCGGTAGACTCTGCTGTAAAGATAAGAGTTGAGAAACCTCTCGATCTGCTAGAAGGAGACATCCCTGCAAAGAATAGCATGCAGATAGATGATGGTTTTGCTGAAGAATTTGTAACTGAGCTAAAAAAAGGAGAGATCGTGCAATTCATAAGATATGGTTATGTGATAAAAGACAGAGAGGAAGATGTTCCTGTTTTTATATTTACATCATGAACTTAACTCATTATTTTTAGTGATAATATGATACGTATCGTTGTCTTAGGTTCTGGAGCTGCTATTCCTTCCCCAGAAAGAAACCTTACCTCTATAGCACTAAAATATGAAGGTAAGGTATTTCTTTTTGATTGTGGAGAGGGAACCCAAAGACAGATGATGAAATATAAGATCAGCTATGCAAAGGTAAAAGCAATTCTAGTTTCTCATCTTCATGGAGACCATATATTTGGAATACCTGGATTACTATATACACTTTCAATAGATGAAATTCCAAGAACCGAACCTTTACTTATAATTGGACCTAAAGGAACTGAAAAAAGAATAAGAGAACTTGTTTCAAAGGAAATTCCATTTTTGAAAATAGAAGAAGTTGATGAAGGCTGGAAGATGGATCTTGGTGATGCAGTTATTTATCCATTCAGAACTAAACACTCTGACAATGGTATTTCTTTGGGTTACGTTTTTGAGGAAAAAGAGGGGTTACGATTTGATAAGGAAAAGTGTGAGAAATTAGGAATAAAGGGAAGAATGTTTAAGCTTCTGGAAAATGAAAAAAGAATAACAGTGCATGGGAAAACAATTAATATAGAAGATGTTACACATAAGAAAAAAGGAAGAAAAATCGTTGTGTCAGGAGATACTGCCTACTGTGAGAATACAATAAAAAATGCAAGAAATGCAGACATACTTTTCCATGAGGCAACTTTCATGGAGGATAAAAGAGATAAGGCAGATGAGGATTATCACTCTACCGTGCAAGATGCTGCAAGGGTTGCAAAAGAAGCAGATGTCAAAAAACTGGTTTTATATCATATTGGAAATAGATACACCGATGAAAAGGAAATAGAAAAAGAGGCAAAGCAAATTTTCCAAAACACAGTAATAGCAAAAGATGGTTTAGAAATACATATTTGATGAGATTAATTGTTAGTAAATTAAAAAAACACAAATTAAATAACGAACATTATAAAATCAATAAAAAACAAAAAATAAATAAAAAGGAATTAGGCCGCGGGCTCTTTAGGCTTTTCTTCTTTTACAATTTCGATTTTTGATCGAAGTGCGCGTAAAACACCAGCTGCACGAACTCTATTGAAGTTTGCGATTTCGTTAAGTACATCTGCTTCGATATCCTCTGGAAGTTTCTTTTCTTTTTGCCATAATTGCTGGCCTTTTTTTGCATCGCTGGTCTCTGCAATTATCGTGCCTTTTATTGTCATACTACCTGATTTTTGTTTGTATTCTATGAGGAAGGTGTATTTTATTTCAAGTATATCTTTTTTTGCCTTTACGCTATTAAGTTTGATTGTAATATTGCCACCTTCTTCCAGCTTCTCTTTTTCCTGCTTGAATTCAAAGTAATCTATCTGGTGTTCACGTATCATTTTTATCACGCCGTTAATTTTTGATTTTCAATTATGCCTTTACGAATTTGAATACCTTTCCACCACATGCTGGGCAGGTTCCTACGAGCTGTGCCCTCTCTCCAGTCTTTGTCTTCAATGTCTTCTTCTCAAATTTGTCTACTTGAACCTTCTTTCTGCATTTCATGCAGTAAAATTCTTCTGCCATATAGATCCCTCCATCGTCTTTGCTAAAGATGAATGCATCAGACGTTAATATAACTATTGACAACTGATATCGGCAATTAAATTAATTTACTAGAAATATTCATATTCTTATAGAATCATCAGGTTTCATAATTATGACTTTTCCTCTTGAAACTCTTCTTGCAAAATCATTAACATCCTGGGTTATTCTTTCAAATGTGTTATAATGTATTGGAATTATGTATTTAGCTCTAAAAAGCTTTGTTGAATTTGCAGCATCGAGGACATCCATTGTATAGCTTCCACCTATTGGAATCATAGCATAATCAACATCTATCTGCATCATTTCATTGAATTGATAGGTGTCACCTGCATGATATATTTTTACCTTGTCATTGATTATATACCCAACCGGATATCTTGATTGAGGATGGGAAGCTTTGACAACAGTTATGTCTATTCCTCTAATCTGGAAGCTGTCACCAATTTCAACAGCTATCTTCTGCCTTTCGTTTATTTCTACACAATTAATTACAGGCTTTGGACCTATTACAATTGCGTTTGTCCTTTCTGCAAGCTCTTTTATAATTATAGGATCACAATGATCTCTGTGCTCGTGTGTTATTAGTATAAGATCTGCCTTCTTTATTAGATGTGGTTTAAGAACAGGTATCTTTATATTTTCAGGTATGCCACTCCCGAAAAATGGGTCAATCAATATCACTGTGTCATGCAGGGACAGTTCAAAACCAGAATGTCCAAGATATCTTATATAATCCATTTCTATCCCCTGTTTCAGTTAAATACTGACATTATTAATGAAGGTATCTAAAATACATATATAACCCTTATATTTAAAATCCTACGTTATAATATACATTTATGGACAAGGTTGTTAGATATTTATATATTTTACTGTTTGCATATCTTTTTGCATCTCTAGCGCACGCTGGATTTACAAGAACATTCATGACTATGCAGATTGTCATAAATGACGATGGGAGCGCGACAATAAGGAACGATATTCGTTTCTATATGGATTCTCAGGATTCTATAGATTTATACAAATTATCGTTAAAAACAACAAATGATATTGCAGGATGGAGACAGAGATTAGGATTGAACGACATAAGATATTATGTTGATACTTCAAAGGTTCAGATTGAAAAAGTCACGATACAGGCATATTCACCAGATACTTGTAACTTTGATCAGACAGCCTGTTATGGAACTCTCTCATACGAATATAGGATTAAACCTCCAACCAATCAAACAGGATTAGTTAGTATAGAGAAATATATTAAACCAAGAGTAATAAGATATTCATTGAATACAGATGTGTTGTCATTTGAGACGTCAGCAGTAGGAGAGAAATACATTCCTGAAAGAACTTCTGTAGAAATAGTTATTCCTTCCGATTCTATAAATATAAAGATGTCACCTATGCCAGTTGAATATATAGATACGATTCCTAAAGGTGCAAATAAATTTACATGGCAAGGAAGATTGGTTTTGACAAATTCAGAGCTTATTTTTGAGAGAAAGGTTTCCCTTATGACAGAGGTTTTAGAATTCTTCAACAATTTATTTTCAACCATAAACACATGGGTATTCTCATTGCAAGGAATAATTCTAATAGTATCAATAGTAATGATCTGGGTAGGATATTATCTTTTGAAGCAACAAACAAAGTAGTAAGGTGAAACAATGCAAGATAAAAGAATAGATTTGGATTCTCTTCATCAACATGAAATAAAGCTGCTTGCAGCGTTGACAAAAAACAAAGAAGAAATAGATTCAATATCAAGACGGCTAGGGATAAATAAGGATGCGCTTGTAAGATCTGCTTTTGTACTTAAGGAATTAGGGCTTGCAGAGATAATTGAAGAATCAAAAAAAAGATATTCACTTACAGATGAAGGAAAATTAAACCTTAAAGAAGGATTTCCAGAAGAAAGACTGCTTAGCAAAGACAACGTTCCTGTGTCTTCTTTAAGTGAAGATGAGAAGAGGATCGGGCTTCAATGGGCGCTCAAGAATGGTTGGATAAAGATAATAGATGGCAAGATTAAGGTCATATCAAAACCTCATAAGTATGATCTCAGATCCAAGCTAGAATTAATCTCAGAAGGAAAGGGAGCAGATGAAAAAGATATTAAGATTCTTCTTCAAAGAAAAAATATAGAGGAAAGCACAGATAAGAAACTCTTCGTAATGGCCACGGATTTGGGATTAGAATCCATTCCTTTGATTATGGATAGGTTAGAAAAAGAAGAAATAAACGAGCTAGATCATTCTCTTATTGTTTCAGGGAAATGGAGAAACGCATCTTTCAGAAAATACAATCTAAGGCTAAAGGTTGAAAGAGCAAAGAAAGGTGCATTTCATCCTGTGAATGAATACATAAGACAGATAAGAGAAATATTTGTAAGTATGGGATTCGAGGAAATGACAGGGCCAGAAGTGGAATCTGCATTTTGGGATTTCGATGCATTATTTACCCCTCAAGATCATCCAGCAAGAGAAATGCAAGATACATTCTATCTTGAGAATCCTTCAGAATTTGAATATCCATTAGATGTTGCAGAGCGAGTAAGAGAGGTGCAGGAAAAGGCATGGAAATACAAATGGAATTCTGACATTCCAAAGCAAGCAGTTCTAAGAACCCATACCACTACGCTTTCTGCACACAAGCTTGTTTCTCTCAGAAAAGGAAAAAGAAGCAAACCTGGAAAGTTTTTTGCTATAGGAAGGGTTTATAGAAACGAGGCAACAGACTTCAAGCATCTTGCAGAGTTCTATCAGATAGAAGGGATTGTAGCATGGAAGAATGCAAACTTCAGGCACCTTCTTGGAGTGCTGAGTGCATTCTATGAAAAGCAAGATATAAAGATAAGATTCAGACCACACTATTTCCCATATACCGAACCTTCTGTAGAGATAGACAGATGGGATGAAAAAAGAAACCAATGGATTGAGCTTGCAGGAGCGGGAATACTCAGGCCCGAAGTTTCAATTCCATTATGGGGCTCGTATCCAGTTCTTGCTTGGGGGATGTCTCTTGAAAGGCCTCTGATGCATAAGCTTTCATTGAAGGACATCAGAACTCCATATCAAAATGACATTTACTGGATAGCTGATTCACAGATATAATTTAGATGAACGTTCATTGAATTCATAAAAATGAGTGATTATATGGCAACCATTTCATTCAGAAAAAATGAACTTGTGCGTTTTATCGGCAAAGAGGTATCACCTCAGGAAATAGCACATTCATTTGAAATGCTTGGGATGCCTGTAGACAAGTATGATGAAGAAGAAATAATCGCGGACATAACGAATGATAGAGTTGACATGTTCACAGTAGAAGGGGCAGGTAGGGCAATAGGTCAGTTTCTTGGGGTTTTCGGTCCAAAAGAATACAAGACTTCAAAATCAGAACTAGTTCTTCATGTTGAAAATGTAGAATGCAGGCCATACGTGGTTGCATTTGTAGCAAAAAATGTGAAGATTGACGATGAAATGATACGCTCCCTTATAATGGCTCAGGAAAAGATACACGAGACATTTGGGAGAAAAAGAAGAAAGATCGCAATAGGAATACACGATGCAGACAAAGTCGAAGGGCCATTATATTACAGACAGGTAGAAGATATAAAATTCATCCCGCTGGATACATCTAAAGAAATGAGTATTCAGGAAATATTAAGCAGCCATCCTAAAGGTCAGGAATATGCACACATATTCAATAATGTAAATCAGTATCCAATGTTCATGGATAAGAAAGGTGTTTTATCATTCCCACCAATAATAAATTCAGAAAGGACAAGGTTAACTGAAAATACAAGAAACCTTCTTTTTGATATAACTGGAACATCTGAACATGCAATTAGACTGGTAGCAAACATCTTTGCAACATCCCTTGCAGATAGAGGGGCATTAATAGAAGATGTAGAAATAATAACAAATGGCTTGAGAAGAAATAGTCTTGATTACGAAAGAAAAGAGAAATTGTCTATTAAATTTGCAAATAAAGTTTTAGGTGTTAAATTCAAGCCAGAAGAAATAATTTCGCTTCTTTCCAGAATGGGTTTTAAATCAAATTTATCAACAAAGAAAGATGAATTGATCATAGATGTACCACCTTATAGAGCAGACATAATGCACGAGGTTGATTTTGTAGAGGATATTGCAGTTGCATATGGCTATGATAAATTCAAACCTAAGCTTCCGAATTTAACTACAAATGGTTCAATTTCTCCTCAGTCAAAGATTGACCAGAAAGTCAGGGAAATGATGGTTGCACTACAATTTATAGAGACAAATTCTTGGACATTAACAAATGAAGATACTATGAGGAAGGCATTGATCGAGAAGAAGGCAGTAAAGATCAAGAACCCAAGAACGCAGGATTTCACCATATTCAGAACAGACATCACACCTTCTTTGCTCAATATACTTTCAGAAAACAAAACTAAAGGTCTGCCTTTGAAGATATTTGAAGTAGGTAGGGTTGCAGATGAAAAAGGAAATTGCTATACAAATCTCTGCTGTGCTATAATGGGAGAAAATGCAGATTTCAGTCAGATTGCAACAGTTCTATTTGAGATAAAACGTTTTGCCAATGTTTCAGAAGTTTACCCTGACGAATTAAAAACAGATAAAAAATCAGATAATAATAAAATTCAAGCAAATAATTTCAAGCATTTAATAGATGGTAGATATATATTTATAAAAAATGTTGAAGATGGAAAGATATGTGGTTGGGCTGGGGAAATCCATCCACAAGTTCTTGAAAACTTCAAGTTGGAATATCCAGTTGTAATGATGGAATTCAGGCTGCAGCCTAGAGAAGACAAAAAGAAAAGGAAGTATCAATAATCTCTTTATTTTATCTAATCTCTTTATTTTATTCATTTTTTATTTATTTTTATTTTTTACTTCTGAAATAGATATTTTTTAAAATATTATTGCTTAAATCATTCCATGCACAGAGTAAGAAAGTTCATAGTTTTACCTACAAAAAAAGAAAATGCTAAGAAAGAGATTGAAGAGCTTCTTAAAGAAGCAAAGCTTCCATACCAGAAAATAGAGGAAGAGTTGATAGGAAACTCTCCAATAATTTGGATTACATCTCCAGAAGAAAAAAAGATCATTTCTTTCTTCAAAAAAAGAAATATGAAAGCTTTTCCTTCTAATACTTCAATTGTAAAACTAAAAGATAAACCTGGTGAAGTTGCAAAAATAGCAAGAATTCTTGTTTCTTCTGGTCTGGAAGTTGAAGATGCACATTTAATACTAAAGAGTAAATCGACAGCACTATACGGTATAATTACAAATAAACCAGCAGAGGCAGATAGACTTATACAGAAAATAGTTAAATCTTTACAAGAAACAGAAGAAGAGGATGTTCAAGAACAGCCATCACAAGATTATTAGATATATATCGCTACACTTTAAATTCAATCCATTTAATCATTTAAATTATCTACTTTTATTTTAATGCCGTTTTTTACTATTTCAAGTCTATTTTCTTTTAGAAATTTTTCCATTTCATTTTTATCTTTTCTGCTCTTTATCTCTTTATATTTTTTAATTAGTTCGGTTATTTCATACGCATGTTTTATTATCCATTCTCCCTTTTCTTTTTCCTCTTTTATTTGGATTTCAAGTTCTTTTAACCTTTCTTCTTGGTGATTTAATCGATTAAGTAGGCGATTAATTCTTTTTGTTTTTTCAATTTCTTGTAGAGACCTCATTTCTGAATCATATGCTTCTTCAAACGCCTTAAATAGATCCGTTTCTTTATAATTCTCAATTTTTCCTATAAATCTTTCATCTACTAAAAATATTTCTCCATCTTTTAATATAGGTTTTATCTTATTATTTAATAAGTTATAATAAAACTCTTCTATTCTATAAGCAATTTTTTCTTTTTCATTGTCATTAAATTCAATAATTTTCTTTTTTGGATCCCATCCTTCAGATTCAAATATCTTATTTAAATAAAAGGCGGGAAATTGAATGTTTCTACTTATTGCGACAACAATCTTTTCATTCTGTAACTCTGGTTTTTTTAGTATTTGCATTATTAGTTCTTTTTTAATCTCTTTTTTTTCGTTTTTTGGTGCAAAGTATTCTTTTCCTATTTCGAGTATTCGTTCTTTTTCCTCAATTTTGAATTTAATATTCTTTATTTTTCCTTCTGAAATTAAAATTAAATTTCCTTTTTTAGTGCATTCAAAAATTATCGATCCATTTTCAAATCCTAATTCAATTATTCTGTCATTATTTAACTGTCTGATATATTTTATGATTTTATTTAGTAATAAATTTTTTAGAGAAATTGCAAATGGAGTGGGTTCAGGTTCTATCTTTTCTCTGTCTCTCAAAAATAGATATCTTGGTGGTAGAAATATTAAGTCTTTTTTTCCTTCTTTCAGCTTGAATCTAAAAATAAATTTTGTATCTAAATCGTAAAACTGATCTAGTCTTGCATGATTTTGGACGAGCTCTTTTTCTATTTTATTTATTATAAATAAAATATCAAGGTTAGTAAGTTCTCTTTGCAAGATCATAATTTCACTTGGTGTTTTTTATATATAAAAAATAAAAAAGATGGTTTTTAGTTTTTCACTGAAGAAGCATGCTTTCAACAGTTCTTTTTATCCAATCTTTAGAATAAAGAAGCCTAATCAGAGTTGAATGCCCTCTTATTCCCTTACCTGAACCTATAGTTTCTACTAGACCTAAGGCTTCTAGTTCTTTTACATATTCTTTACACCATCTTGAAGATCTTACCTCTCTTCCTAATTCTTTACACGTTTTCTTGTATGCTTCATATAACTCTCCCATCATGAAGTATTCTCCATTTTCCTCATTTAATTTCTGATATTTACTTCCATGAATAGATAGTAAAGCAAGAGAATAAAGAACAAGCTGTTGGTGTTCTGGGAGGGTTGCTACCGCTTCAGATACAAGATCTTTTTCTACACTCTTTCTTGCCTCTTCTACATGTTTATACGTTACTACATCGTCTTTTTTCTCATCTGCTATCTCACCAGCATACATAAGCAGTTTTAAAGCATATCTAGCATCCCCAGTTTCTCTTGCTGCAATTGCAGCTGCAAGATTTATTGCAGACAT
The DNA here is from genome assembly GCA_038881595.1 of Candidatus Micrarchaeia archaeon. GTDB lineage: Archaea > Micrarchaeota > Micrarchaeia > CABMEP01 > CABMEP01 > DTQF01. The sequence goes on from JAVZPM010000002.1 coordinate 18,730, forward strand.
ATCGCATGCATTTTCATTAAAACCTAGATTCGCCCTGTAAGTAAGAATCTCCTTTAACTGTTCTGAATTATATGGCGGGAATACAACTTCCGACTCTAATAATGCACTTTTGCTTCTGTTGTCGAGCTGGTTCTTAAATGATATTTTATTTGATATACCAATAATTGATATTCCACCACTCTTCAATTCATCATTTGCTCTTGTTAGAGTGTAAATAAGTTCATTAAGGTCCTTTATGATATCAATTTCATCTAGCACAATTATTAGGAATTTATTTCCGTTGTTTATCCAACTCATTATTCTTTCGTAAAAATGTGAAGGTGGAAATCCGTTCTTTGAGAAACCAACTATATCATTAGCAAGTTTTTGAAGAATTTTATACCTTGTATTATACATTCTGCAATTAATATAATTTATAACGCCATTCGATGGCAATTCCTTAAATTGTTTCATTACATATTTTACAGAGGAAGTTTTTCCAGTTCCAGTTTTTCCATATATAAATATGTTATTAGGTCGCTTGTTCTTAAAAACAGGAGCCATAACCCTCATGATCTTTTCAATTTCCTTTTCTCTGTGTATTATCTTTTCAGGAAGATAGTGTGGTGAAAGCGCATCTTTGTTTATAAAGACAGATTTTTCAGCTAAGATATCTTTGAAGTTCAAGTGCTCACCTCTTCAAAAACAGTGTAGGTATGGCTATTAATCTGAAGTTTATGCACTTTGTGAAGCTGTTCCACTTCCATTATTCAATTTTCAGTATCCTATCCTAGTCTCCCACAACCCTAAGAAAGGATACGAAGACGATTCGCTGCAATTTTTTAATTTTATTTCTGTTTTTTTTCTCCCACACTGTTTATGATAAAAAAATTTTTTGCTATTTTTGTTTTTGAAAAGAAATATATAAAAAGCTATTTGTGAAAAAAAGTTTGTAAGAAGTAAAAATTTTTGAAAAAAATTTCACTTTTGCACAAAAATCTGGTCATATCTTGAACTCATGATAAGTTAAGCATTTAAATTTTACTTCTGTAAATGTGTTTAATAATTGTTAATCGATTTATAAAAATATCATTTTTATTTTTGAAAAAGGTGATTTTATCTTCGAAATTGTTTTAGATGATGCGAAATTGTGGAAAAAAAGCATGGATGCGATTGTGAATCTAGTAAAGGAAGGTTCATTTGAATTTGATAAAGAAGGGATTAAGCTTATGGCTATGGATCCTTCTCAGATATCAATGCTTATTTTCAACCTTCCAAGTTCTGCCTTCTCAAAATATGAAATATCAGAAAAGGCAAAATTAGGGATAAACATTGAGGAATTCAGCAAGATAATGGGAAGAATGAGAGCAAAAGAAAAAATGGTGCTGAAGTATGACGGATCAAATAAGCTTGACGTAACATTCATAGCTGAGAAGAGTAGAAGGTCATTCAAGATACCAATAATAGATGTGACACCGGGTCCTTCAAAGGCCCTACAAATTGAATATAATACATATGTAAAGATGAAGGCAAGTATCTTCAAGGAAATTTTAAAGGATGTGGCTTTAATCAGCCCACATATTCTTCTAGTTGCGGATGTAAAGAGATTCAAGGTTGAAGCGACTGGAGACAACTCAGGTGTGGAAATTGATTATGAGGGAGATGTAGAAGTCAAATCTGATTCCGTTACACACGGTCTTTTTTCAAGAGATTATTTAGATGATATGACAAAAGGAAGCGAAGATGATGCAGATCTAACTATTTATCTAGGTTCACCAACACAAACTGATAAGAGGCCAAAACCTCTAAAGCTTGAATACAAGATTGGTTCTGCTTCATTCACTTATTTCCTTGCACCAAGAATAGAGACGGATTAAATCTTTTTTAATTTTTAGAATTTATTTCTAATTTATTTTTGAAATACATTTATAGAAAGTCTAATTCTACAATATCTTTAAAGTATTAATAGAAATCTTTATATTTCTCTTTGTGTTCTTTAATATTGTTGGTCTTTATGACATCTAAATTTTCAAATTATGTTATAATAGGTGCAGGTGGAAAAGGAGAAAGAATGGGCTGCAATAAGCAGCTTCTCGAGCTTAAAGGTAAACCAGTCTTTATAAGAACATTAGAGGCATTCGATTCTCATCCTTTGATAGATGGAATAATCTTAGTAAGACCAACTGAATTACAGAAAGACTTCAAAAACTTAGTAGAGAAGTTTAAAATTAAGAAAATCTATGCAGAAGCAGATGCAGGTAAAGAAAGGCAGTATTCAATGTATAATGGTCTTAAAAAGGTTCCAGAGTGCAGTGTTGTTCTTTTCCACAATGGTGCGAATCCATTAGTAACTGAAAGGGAAATAACAGAATGCATTAAAGAAGCCTATAACCATGGTGCAGCAGTAGTCGCACATCCTGTGAAGGATACTATCAAAAGGGTAAAGGATATGCTCGTTGTTGAAACACTTAGAAGATCTGAATTGTGGGCGATGCAGACGCCACAAGGAATAAGATATGACATTGCATTGAAGGCTTATGAAAATCTGATAAATAACAATCTTCAATGTACAGATGATGTTCAAGCTGTAGAATTATTTGATCCTACTATTCCTATAAAAATAATTCAGGCATCTCCTCAAAACATTAAATTGACGACCCCGATAGATATTTTAATTGCAGAAAGCTTTTTGGAAGCTAAAGAAATAAATTTACAGAAAGAAAAGTATGAAATTGTTTATGGGATAGGTGAGGATTCACACGAATTTTTAAGCGAATCAGAAAAGATTCAGGAAGAAAATGAAAGAAAAATAACTAAAAGACTTTTTTTAGGTGGTGCTTTAATATCAAGTGAAATGGCTTTCAAAGCAAACAGCGATGGAGACGCAGTACTTCATGCAATCTCAAGAGCAATCCTTTCTGCAGTAAGCGGCCCTTCATTAGATTTCTTTGCAGACGATCTTGCAAAGAAAGGAGAGATAGACAGCAAAATATATCTTAAATCCATACTTGCTTACGTAAAAGAAAGAGGGTATACGGTAAAAGAGGTAAGAGTAATAATTGAGGCAGGAAAGCCAAAATTAATATATCATATAGAAAAAATCAAGGAAAGCATAGCAGAGCTGCTCGAGATAGACAAAGAAAACGTTGGTTTGGCTGTTCATTCTGGAGAAAAACTCTCTCTTATGGGACATGGAAAGGGATTAAGGGCGTTTGCATTTGTTTCAATGAAAAAGAAATTTCACTAATTATACATTATTGCTTTTTACGAATATAGAAATATTTAATAAATTTAATACCTATATTCATATGCTTATTATAGTGAGCTTATGGCGACCATACAGGAAATCACATTGCGTAATTTCAAATCATTCAAGGCAGTGAAGATTCCATTGACAAAAGGTTTTAATGCAATTATTGGTCCAAATGGGTCAGGAAAATGCATAGTTGGAGAATCAGAAGTTCTTCTTGCGGACGGTACAATCTCTAAAATTGAAGACTTGGTGGAATCAGCGCTCCTAAAAGATTGTCAGCTTATGAGCGACGGAATGTTTACAACTTACAATCCTTCAAATATTGAGGTTTTGTCTCTCAATCCTATTACTTTAAAGGAAGAACCAAGAAGAGTGAGCGCATTTATCAAACGTAAATCTCCAGATAAACTTTATACAATCAAAACAAGATTAGGAAAAGAATTAACTGCTACAGGATATCATCCACTATTTACAATAAAAAATGGAATGCTGGTTTCGGTAAATGCAGATGAACTACATGTAGGCATGCCTATAGCAGTTCCTAGAAAGATTGATACTTATTGTACACAGATAAGCCCTCTCTTAGAGCTTGCAAAAAAAGATTCTGATGTTTATTTCAGTGATTCGGATAAAAAATTGAGAATGAAACTTAGAATGTATAAGAGAGTAAAGAAACTGAAATGGAAAGAAATCGCAGAATCTGCCGGCATTCCTCTACAGGCATTAATTTCTTTTGTTGGTAACCGACCAATAAAACTAAAATTTGCTTATAAGCTAGCTAAAAGCATAGGATTCAGTGACGAGGATATAGTTCATCTTTTTGACAAATTAAAAGGAAGAGGCAAACTTAAATATGTAAAAATTCCATCCGTACTTGATGAACGTCTTGCAAGATTCTTAGGTTATGTAATATCTGAAGGAAGAGTTGTGAGTAACGAGATATTTTTCTTCAACGATTCAGATGAATTGATAAACGACTTTAAATTAATTACGAGAGAATTATTTGACTGTGAAAGTGTTGAATGTGTTTATAAAGACAGAAGATTTCTAATTCTGTCATCTTCCGTTATAGTTCAGATGCTAAAGCATGTTTTTGACGTAGCTACATTCTCTCGCTCTTCAAAGAAGGAAGTTCCTAAAATCCTATTCAAGGCAGACAAGAAAGCAATATCTGCATTTATTGGAGCATTATACGATGGAGATGGTTATTTCACAGCAAAAGAAAGCAACAGATTCAGTATAGAATACGATACTGCAAGTAAGCAGTTTGCTAAAGAGCTTAGTCTTTTACTTTTGAATTTTGGCATCATTTCAAAAATTAGTTCTTCGTATAAAAAAGCAACTAATTCTTCAAAAGGAATAAAAAGAATTTATTACAGAGTTTTAATCAGCGGCTTAGAGAATATTCGAAACTTTGCGAAAAACATCTTTCCAAAAATAGATTATAAATATAAAGCATTGATTGGAATGAGGGATTCCAACAAATCACCCGGAAACAATGTAGATCTGATCCCAAAAATCAATGAAACAATAATCCAGGCACTTCGCGATGCAGGATTTACAGATAGAAAATTAAAACAGATCAAGCCGAGCAGGATACACGCTTATTTTGAAGATAGGTACTATCCTACTAGAAATGGATTGGCGCAATTAGTTAAGGTCCTGCCAAATTCAAATCTTAGGAATCAATTATCATTGTTTTCTGATTCAGATGTCTTTTGGGATGTGATAACCTCTATTGAAGAAGTAAAAGGAAGAGAATGGGTGTATGATCTTGCTGTGGAAGAGACGCACAACTTTATCGCCGAGGGAATATTTGTACACAATAGCAACATTTGCGATGCAATACGTTTTCTATTCGGAGAAACAAGCCTTTCAGCATTAAGAGCAAGATCTGTAAATGATTTGATTTATGGTGGTGGAGAAAAGGCTTCAATTGCAATGAAAATTACAGATGTTAAGAATAAGGATATTCTTAAGGATAATAATGGAAACGGGACAATAGAAATTGTAAGGAAGCTCAAGAAGAATGGTGGTACTGCATACTGGCTGAATGGAAAGAGAACAACAAAGAATGCAGTCATGGACTTTCTTGCTTCTGAAGGTTTAGAAGTAAGCTCTCATAATGTTATTGCTCAAGGTGAAGTTGATAAGATAGTTAGATTCACAGCAAAACAAAGAAGAGAAGTAATAGATGAGATTGCAGGTGTTGCAGAATACGAAGAAAAGAAAAAAGAAGCACTGAATGAACTTAGTAAGGTTGATCAAAGATTAAATGAAGCTGCTGTTGTAATGAATGAAAGGGAAGGAATATTACAGGAGCTGGAAAAGGAAAAAGATGCAGCTTTAAAATATATGGCTTTAAAAGACGAACAAAGAAGATTAAAAGGAACTATTATACTCAATCAGTACTCCAAACATGAAAAGGAGTTTGAAAACACAGTAAAGAAGCTTACTGAGATTGACAAGCAATTAGCAGAAATAGAACAACAGATGCAGGAATTCCAGAAAAAGCTACAGATGCTGGAAGCAAACAGAAATGATATCGCAAACAAAATTGCATCTAAAGACCAAAGAAATGTTTATGCAGAGGTAGACGATCTCAGAAATAAGAAGATGCTTAATGAATCTCTTATCTTTGAGAAGGATGCAAGCCTACAAAGACTTGATTCAGAGATTGCAAAACTAACTCAAGAAATGGCTGAGATTGAATCAAAGCTTTCTACATTCACAGGTTCTAAGAGGGCAGCTGCAACAAGAGCAGTTGAATTGAAGAAACTTATCGACAGCTTGAATGAACAGAAGAAAAAAGTGGCTGCAGAATGGGAGGAAAAAAGAAAGAACTTCGGTCTTTTTGATGTTAAATTTGATGAGCTTAGAAAAAAAGAGATAAAGCTTAAGGAAGAAATTGCAAAATTAAATGCGAAACTAGATGTTTCCTCAGGCAACAAAGATGAAAAGAAGATGGTAAATGAATTGAAGGAAATAAAATCAACAATAGAAAGAAACAATGCAGAGCTTGACAGACTTTTCAAGAAAGAGAAGGAGTTGAATTCTATAATCAGGGAATTGGATTCCAAGATACTTGAGCTAAAGGAAGAGATTGCAGCTGCAAGAGGTGCCGGAAATGCAATCCCACAATCCATTTCATTCATACTTAGTTTAAAAGATGAAATACCTGGAATATATGGAACAGTTGCAGAACTCTATGATGTTGATAAGAAGTTTTCAATTGCAACTGAAGCAGCAGCGGGACAAAGATTATTTCATATAGTGGTTCAAGACATGGATACAGCTACAAAGATAATCAAAAGAATGAAGCAAAGCAATGTTGGAAGGGCTACATTCATACCTTTAGATGTCAAGACTCCGGAAAAAGGATCGGAGGAGAAAGGAACATTAGGTTCGATAATAAATCTGATAAAGTTTGACAAAAAGTTTGCGAATGTATTTCTCTATGTTTTTGGAAACACACATATAGTGAATTCCGTTGACGATTTCAAATCCCATCCAGGACTTAGGATGGTAACCTTAGATGGAGATATTGCAGAAACGTCAGGAGTTGTCTCTGGTGGTACTTCTATAAAAAGATCGCTTAGAGATTCATTGAAATCTAATCAAATAGAAAAGGAATTAAATGAACTCAAAACCACTAGAGAGAATCTCATCTCTCAATTATACAATCTTAATGAGCAGATGGCTATATTAAGGAAGCAGATCGCGAAGGACGAGATAAGAAAGAAAGAGATAGAAATAGAAATGGGAGCGGTTTCCAATGAGGATCTTTCAGAGATAAAGAGACTTCTTTCAGAAAAGGAATTAGATCTGCAAGAACTTGAAAGAGAAGTTTTAAACTTAGAAGGTGAAAAGGCAAGGATAAGGATTGCAATAGAACAGGGAGAGGGAGAAAAAGAAATAGCTAGATTAGATAATGAAATAATGCAGTATTCTAATGAGTTATCTGCCCTTGAAGAGAAGCTAAAAAGCCAAGATTCAATAATTCTTGAAGAAAGATTGTCTGCTGTGAAATCATCAATAGAAAAATTGACTGCAGAAAGAGAAGAAATAAAGAAAGCAATAAACGAGCTGAATTCAAAGTTAAAGCAGATTATCAAGCAATTAGAAGCAAGAGAGGAGAAGATAAAAGATGCGAGCAAAGAATTAGAAAAGCTGTATGCAGAAAGTAAGGCAATTCAAGATGAAATGGATCTTATTAATCAAGAAAGAGGAAAATTAATCAGAAGACAGGAGAGGTTGAAAGAGGATAAAATAAGATTAGAGGTTTCAAAAGAGACACTTCAAACAAGACTTGCAGATTTGAAGGTTGAAGCCGATCAATATAAAGACGTAGAGCCATTAAATATGAAGAAAGAAGAACTTGAAAAGAGATTAGGAGAAGTTGAGTTCGAACTCAATGGAATGGGTTCTGTCAATCTAAAGGCTCCAGAAACATACAAAGAGAAATATGAAGAATTTAAGGTCATAAAAGAAAAGGTAGAAATCCTATCAAATGAAAAGAATTCTATACTCAGTATGATAGAGGAAATAGAGAAGAGAAAGAAAGAGATTTTCATGAAAACATTTATTGAAGTTAATAAGCACTTCCAAAAAATGGCACTTTCTTTATTCGGAAACGAAGCCACGCTTGCTCTTGAAAATGAAGCAAATCCATTTGAAGGAGGTTTGCACATAATCATGAAGGTGGGAAAGAAACAGCGCCATATAGAAGGAATGTCTGGAGGTGAAAAATCTCTCCTTACGATTGCATTTGTTTTTGCAATTCATATGTACAAGCCATCAAAGTTCTACATATTGGATGAAGTGGAGGCTGCACTAGACAAGGAAAATAGCAAGAGATTTGCCGAGCTTGTTAAATCACTTTCAAAAGATACTCAATTTATTGTAGTCTCACACAATGATGCAGTTATTACAAGTGCGGATACTGCATTAGGCGTGGCAAAGACCAGATTGGGTTCAAAGATATTGAGTATAAAGCTAGTTCCAGATTCAAGCTCAGATTCTCCAAAAATAGTTTCAGAAGAGATCTCTCCTGTTGAAGAAGAGCAGGAAGATGATGACGAGTGATCACAAGAAAGGATACAAGGTAATTAAGTAAAGCATAGATTAAAATTAATTTTTGTCTAATTATTTTTGATTTAATGAAACCTATCATTGTGGGAGTAGATCCAGGAACATACATAGGAATTGCAATATTCGATCTTAATGCGAATCTTATATACAGCTCCACTATAACTGATAAAGGAAAGGAAGTAGTGGTCAGTGAGATTTCAAAATATGGCAATCCGATAGTTGTAGCTTCAGATGTAAGTCCGCCCCCTCATTTAGTTACTCAAATTGCATCTTATTTTAATGCAAGACTCTACTATCCAAAAACAATAATAAGCGATATTTCCAAGACAATTGAAACAGCTAGTTTTAAATTTAGTTCGGTTCATGAAAGAGATGCAATAGTAGCTGTTTTATCTTTTTTTAAAGAGAATGCAAATAAATTAAGATGGATAGAAAGAACTCTTAGGGACAAAGGTCTTTCAAAAATCGAGGAAGATGTTAAGAGATATGCATTAAGCGGAATGAGAGTGGATGATGCAATAAAAGCATTGGTTCCAGTTGATGAAGAGTATAGGAAGATAATAGAGTATGCAAAAACACTTCCAGAAGCCCCACAAGTAATTAAAACTATAGATAGAAGGGAAAGCGATAGAGACACCATAATAGGACTTATTGAGTCAAACATACGTCTAAAAGCAAGGCTTTCTGTTCTAGAAGAAGAGATAAAGTCTCTTAAAAATGAAAAAAGCCAAAGTATAGATAAAACTACTCAGTCTTTGCTATTTTCAAAAGACATGCGAATTAGGAGATTAAAGAGAATCATAAAGATGAAAAACAAAAAGATTAAGCATTTGTATAGAATAATTGACTCCATGAAAGGAACAGGAGCAAAAAGCAACGAAAAAAATAATATCTCCACACCAAGCCGTATCTATTCTAATCAAGAATCTAAAACTAATACAAAACCAGAGCAAGAGAAAGATTTAAAAAATGAAGACACAACTTTATCTATAGAAAAAATAGTCAAGGAATACAGGCAATCCAGATTTAAGGATTAGCTTCCTTGATTATTATCTAAAAGCAACAAAGAGTGATAGTATGGTAGAAGAGAGAGCAACAGAATTTGAAGAAACGGAGGAAATGACAGCTGAACAGAGAGGACCTTCAGGTCAACCGGTACAGGCAACAGGTAACATAGTATACGTAAGCAAAAAAGGAGTTATGGCTTACGTGCTTGCAGTAGTTACTCAATTCAATGCAGGCGCAAAGGAAGTTACCCTGAAGGCAAGAGGAAAAGTGATCTCTAGAGCTGTAGATGCTGCAGAAATAGTAAAGAACAAATTCCTCCAGGATGTTTCAATCAAAAGCATAAAAACATCTACAGAGGATATGAAGACTGCATCTGGGGCACCTACAAAGGTTTCTACAATAGAAATTGTTTTAGCGAGAAACCCAGGTAGCAGCGCAGAATTAAAACTCTAAATTTTCTTTTTTTAGTTTTATGTTTTTATTTATTACCTTTTATAATTATTTTATATTTCAATAATGTTTATTGTTTACATACAAATTTATACTCATATAATTTAAATTTGAAAAAGAAGAAGTGAGTTTATGAGAATATATGCATCCCAAGTAAAACCAGAAATGAATGATTCAGAAGTGGAACTTGCAGGATGGGTTCATGAAACAAGAGACCATGGAAAGATAAGGTTTCTTATATTAAGGGATAAATCTGGTCTGATTCAGGTGATAGGTAAGAAAGGTGCTGTTCCTGATGAAGTTTTTGACTTAATTTCTCTACCGAAAGAGACAGTTATCTCTCTCAAAGGTAAGGTTAAAGCATCACCTCAAGCTCCAAGAGGTGTTGAAATAATTCCTTCTGAAATAAAAGTTCTAAATAGAGTTTCTATTCAACTTCCTGTTGATCCCACTTCTCATGTTGAAGCGGATTTAGATGTAAGATTGGATAACAGACATATTGATCTTAGGACAAGAAGAGTTTATTCAATATTTAAGATTCAATCAACTATTTTGAGGGCATTTAGAGAGAAATTAATATCATTAGATTTTGAAGAAATAATTCCTCCATCTTTAATTGCAGCAGCAAGTGAAGGAGGCGCGGATGTTTTTCCTGTCATATACTTCGATAAGGAAGCATTTCTTTCCCAATCTCCACAATTATATAAACAGCTTGCAGTTATAGGTGGAATGGAAAGAGTTTTTATGACTCCACAATATTTTAGGGCTGAAAAACACAATACAACTGCCCATCTTAATGAAATTACAGGAATGGATGCTGAAATTGGATTTGCAGATCATCATCTAGCAATGAAGATACTTTCAGAAACATTTTTACACATTCTTTCATCAGTTAAGGAAAGAAATTCTGAAGATTTGGCAGAATTAAAAGTGGACTTAAATGTTCCAAAGAAACTGAATATTTATACATATACTGAGGCAGTTGACATGCTGAACAAGCATGGAATGAAATTCGAATGGGGAACTGATTTTGGAAGAGACGAAGAGAGAAAGCTTTTTGAGATAATAGGTGAAGAAGCCTATATAATATCAGAATATCCTACTGCAGTCAGAGCATTCTATTCTATGCCTAATGAAGAAGACCCGAAGATATCTAATTCCTATGATCTGATGTATCAAGGAGTGGAGATGTCTTCTGGGGCTCAAAGAATACATATTCCAGAGCTTCTTGAAAAGCAGATAAGAGCAAAAGGGATGAATCCTGAGAACTTCAGATTCTATATTAATGCATTCAAATCAGGAGCGCCACCACATGCTGGTTTTGGGATGGGATTGCAGAGAGTTACTATGGCAATAACAAGACAGAAAAATATAAGAGAATGTACGCTCTTCCCAAGAGATATGCATAGACTAACACCATGATTAAAAATCGTTATTTCGATTTCAATTATTGACTTTTACTTTTGTCTAATTTATTCTCTTCCTTTTCTTTTGTTTCACTCTTTTTGCTTTTTCTTTCTAACTCAGAAATTAGTGCCTTTGATTTAGATGAAATTACGTCACTTATATCTTCTGAAAATTTAGATAGAATATATTTTATCTTATGATAATTTTGTTCTTCTAAGTTTTCCTGCCTAATTACACTTTCAATCAGTTTCAAACCTTCTAATCTTTGCCATATAAATCTGCATCTCTCAAGTCTTTTTAAACCTTCATTGATTCTAGACTCCATCTGTTTTGGATTAAGTTTTTTATCCATATTTATCGAATTGTTTTTAGGCTTTTGTATCTCTTCCCTTTTTGGATGCATCTGAAGGAAACGCATTCCTCTATCATTACTGTGTGTCGAGTGTCTATAATTGCTATGAGAAGACATGCCACTATGATTGTTATTATTTTGCCTATTCTTCCATTTGTTATATTCGCTCACAAAAATCACTATATTAATACGCATTCATGCTTTTTATTTTTTACTTTTTTTCTATCTATTAATTTTAATCAATAGGTCTTGTTATATTTATGTCTTTTACCAATACAGAAGGAGTTATGACTGAACCATGTACCTCCCATGAATGGATTTTTTCAATATTTTTTCCTATCATCATTGTATTCTGCATTATCTCTTCGAGAGTTGAATTTATTCTTATATTTTTGATTGGATGTTTTATCTCTCCGTGTTCTATGTAGAATGTTGCATCTCTAGGCAATATCGAGAATTCACCGGTAAAGTAATTCTGAAATCTCATATACCAAGCATTAGTCACATATATTCCTTTGTCTACATTTTCTATTAATTTCTCGATTGAGTAATTTCCTTTTTTCAATACTATATTCCAAGGATGTGGGTTAATTAAACCCGCATTTCCAGTGGTTTCAGTGTTGTGTCTTTTTGCTGTTGATGTATTATGAATGTATGTTTTTAATATTCCATTTTCAATAAGTTTTTTAGTTTTAGTCGGTACACCTTCTGAATCAAAGGTTGAATATACATATGCATCTTCATAAGTTGGATCATCAATCAAAGTGAAGATTTCACTTCCAATCTTTTTTCCTAATTTATCTACTAGAAAAGAGTTTCCAGTCTCAACTTCGAATGCAGAGGTTGCATCACCTATATGTTCAAGAATTATTGCTAAAGGAAGAGGTTCGAATAGAACGTCCATCTTACCTTCTATTTCCTTTTTTTCTCCTTTTGATTGAACTGCAAATTGCGCAGCTTCTTTTGCAATTTTTGTTGGATCTAAATTTTTTGTAGTTCTTCCTGAATATACTTTATGTCCTGAAGATTCTTTATTGCAGAGGGCCCTGAAAGATAGATATACACTGCTATCCTTTCCTTCAGCCTCACATTTTCCAGAAGTAAGAAGATAATCTGAGGAAAAACTTGTTTCAAATACACCACTGTTTCTTTCCGATCCATTCTCAATCGCAGAATTTATTGCATTTTCTAAAACATCAGCATGAATTTCATATGCGTTCTCTATTTTCTTATCATATTTTTCTTTTTTATATTTGAAAGGACCTTGCGCTATACCTAGGAATTTTTCATTTGCAGGTATGTGTCTTGTATATCTTTTTATATTATCCAACGTGCGTTTTATTCCCTTTTCGCTTGTATCTTTTATTGTCGTTTCAATTATCTTTCCTCTCCAATTACAAAACAGATACAATGATTTGGAAATAGAGGAATCACTCTTTACTATTTTATTGTTTACGAATTTTGTTTGCTGGTAATTTCCTATTCCTGCATGTAAGACAACATCATCAGCACCTTCTCTCTTTAGTTCTTTCATTACCTTGTTTGTTTTTTCAATTAGAGACTCCATCTCTTTTTCTATTTCATTTTTCATAAAGATCACTCATTTTGATGATTTATTTTTAAATACAATTAATTTCTATTTATTTAGATCATATTAGGATTATCTCATCTTTATCTTTATCCTCATGGATGCTCCACCCATGGATACAGGTATTCCTTGCATTGGTTCTCCTTTTCCGCATGTTGCGGCATGGAGCTCAAAGTTGTCTGCTACTGCATTCACTGATTTCCATAATGTTCCAGTTGTTATTTCGATCGATGGGCCTTTTACAGGTTTTGTTATTCTTCCATTCTCTATTAGGTAAGCCTCGCTTCCTTTATATTTTTGGTTCCATCTTCTGTCATCTATGTTCCATTCCATAAAGCTTTTCATGTATATTCCATATCTTGTTTCTCTAATCATTTCTTCTTCTTTCCAATCACCAGGAAGCACAACTGTGTTCGACATTCTTATTATTGGTTCGACGGAATAGTTCGATGCTCTTGCAGACGCATTGCTTCTTATTCCAAACTTGGCTGCACTTTCTCTATTCTGCAGAAATTCATTGATTACTCCATTTTTTATAAGCATTTTTCTTCTTGCTTTAACACCTTCATCATCGTAAAGATAATATCCAAATGAATCTGGTAGTGTCGGGTCGTCAGCTACATTTACTATCTCACTGCCTATTTTCATTCCAAGCATATCTTTTGTTACAAACGATTCTCCTGCCTGCGCACTTTCTCTTCCCAAAATTCTATCTGCTTCATATGGGTGGCCTACACTTTCATGCGCCATTATACCCGAAATTTCAGGAGATACAATAACCTCTATTTCTCCTTTTGGTGGTGCAATCCCATTGATTAAGTTGTCTTTAAGTGCAGTTGCTTCATTTTTTATTTTTTCGTCTATTCTCATCTCTTCTATTTTTTCAAATCCTCCAGCAATTCCATATTGCCAATGCCTTTGCACGCTTTGATTATTCTCTTTTATTGTAAAACTATAGAATAGATCTATTCTTGGAATCTTGCTTTCTATTATACTTCCCTCTGAATTTAAGTAGTACTTATTTGTAACGGTATCAACATAATAAAAAGTACTAGCAAATATCTTTGCTCTTGAATCTAAGAGTTCTCTTTCTATATCTTTAACAAATTCAATCTTTTCGTCTATTTCAATCTCACTTATTTTTTTCTTTTCTTTTACTTCATATCTTGATCTTTCATATTTTTCTTTTGAAAATTCAATTTTATCTCCTATCTTTGCAGAATTTTTTGTAGATGTGATTGATTGCTCAATTATTCTATCTATATTCTGCTTTTCAAATGTGTTTATGCTAAAGAAACCAAGACAGCCGTCAAGTACATATCTAACTCCAATCCCTTCTTCGCTTCCGAATGAAACAGCTTCAATATTTCCATTGCTTACGTATATGCTTTCCCCTGTATCCTTTTCTAATCTTATTTCTGTATATTCTGCTCCGATTTTATTCATTTTTTCAAGCATCTGATAGGATATAGATTTTAAGTCGTCCCAATTCATTTCTTTATTTTTTTTCCTTTTTACATCCATTGCATCACTATATTAATATTTACAGGAATCAATTAAAAAGTTTACAAATAAATTAGCTTATGCATAAAATGTCAGATAATATATCAGTATCTAAGAAGTTGCAAGATGCAGCAATAAAACTCCTTAAAGAAAATGTTAGTCTAAGATATGGAGAAAACGTTCTTTTAATTACAGATAGGATTTCATGTCCTATTTTTACTGCCATCTCTGCAGCAGTAGATCAACTTGGTGGAATTTCAACTCAAGCCTTCATAAGTCCAAACAGAGAGCACAGCTCTCCAATTCCTTATCTTAGAAATGCATGTGTTAATTCAGATGTGATAATAGGAGTAACAGACAAAAGCATCTCTCATTCTCCAGAAGTTTATGAAGCAAGGAGAAATGGAACTAGAGTTGTTTCAATGCCCGGAATAACAGAAGAACTGTTTATCAAAGGTTTAGAAGTTGATATATCAGTTATTAAAAGAATAAATTCTAAGCTTGAAAAGAAGTTGGAAAACTCAAAGATAGCAAAGGTTTTTTCTCCTTCTGGAACTATGGTTGAGATAAATATTTCAGATAGTAAATTCGATTTCAGCGACGATGGAGATGCATCTTATTCTGGAGCATTGATAAATGTACCTTTTGGAGAGGTTTATTCGTTCATATCATCTTGCGATGGAAATATCGCAATAGACAGGTGGAGAGATGAAATCTACCCTAAAAATAAGGCAATAATAAAAGTTGAGAATGGAAAGATTGTCGGATGGAATAATGGCGCAAGTAAGTATGTTATGAATCAATTGAATGCAGGAGAATGTGGTTTGAATATTTCAGAACTTGGCATAGGCACCAATCCTTTCATCAAAAATCCAATAGGAAACACTTTACATGATGAGAAAATTTTTGGTTCGGTGCATTTTGCATTTGGAGCAGGAAAGAAAGAGTGTCCAATACACGAGGATTTTGTGGTTTTAGAACCTACGGTTATTGTGGATGGTGAGGAATTAATTAAAAGAGGGAAATTTCTTTTTAATTTGGGAATAAAACAATAGCTTACAAGATCAGTGTTGATTTTTTAAATTTTTATAACCAACTAGTTTTATGGATTTTTCAGAATTTGCTGAAACTGCATGTGAGCTAGAAAAAACATCTAGCAGATTAGCAATGATAGAAATTCTTTCAAAACTTTTCAAGAAGGCAGACAAAAATAATATTCAGAAATTAATCTATCTTTTACAAGGGAGAGTCGCTCCACCATTTGAAGGCATAGAGGTAGGAATGGGTGAAAAATTTGTTGAAAAAGCAATTTCTAATTCTACAGGTTATACACTTTCGCAGGTTGAAGCCACATTCAGGAAGACAGGAGATCTAGGTACTGCAGCTGAAAAATTAGTTGAAAAAAAGAAACAGACGGCTCTTTCCACAGAATCATTGACTGTGGAAGGTGTTTTTGATTCGTTGTTAAAGATAGCAAAGACAACAGGTGAAGGAAGTCAAGACAAGAAAATAAAGCTTCTTTCTGATCTTCTTAACAGGGCAAGTCCACTTGAAGCTAGATATTTGGTTAGAATTCCTCTTGCAAATCTTCAATTGGGTGTTGGAGATCCAACAATTATGGATGCATTGTCTGTAGCGGTCAAAGGTGATAGTAGTCTTAGAGAAGAAATAGAACGTGCATACAACTTGTCCTCTGATCTCGGGACTGTGGCAAAGAATCTTTATGAGGGAAAGAAGAAACTTTCTGAGATAAAACTTTTCAATCCGATAAGGCCTGCTTTGGCTGAGAGAGAAAATGATCCAGCTGCAATCTTAGAAAGGCATAAAACTACAATCGCAGATTTAAAGTTAGACGGTTTTAGACTACAGATCCATAAGAAAGGAGATAAGGTAATGCTTTTTTCAAGAAGATTGGAAAATATGACGCATTCATTTCCAGATGTTATTGAAGCTGTAAAAAACAATGTCAAGGCAGATGAGGCAATAATAGACAGTGAAGCATTGGCATATAATGAAGCAACTGGTGAAATCTATCCATTTCAATATACAATCCAGAGAAAAAGAAAGCACGGAGTGGCTGAAAAGGCTGAGGAACTTCCATTGCATGTGTTTGCTTTTGATTTAATATATGTGGATGGAAAGAATTTGATTGATGTACCATATAAACAAAGAAGAGAAATGCTTGAAAAGATAATAAAGAAAGATGGGATATCAGTCATGGAATCTATAACTACATCAGATGTAAAAGAGCTAGAAAAATTCTTCAAAAAGTCAATTGAAATAGGGGCGGAAGGAATAGTATGTAAAGATCCAGAATCCCCATATAAGGCGGGAATGAGAGGATTCAATTGGATAAAGCTTAAGCGTTCATATAAGGGAGAGCTTGCAGATACAATTGATGTAGTTATAGTAGGCTATTTTTATGGTAAGGGTGCGAGAGCAGAGTTCAAATTTGGTGGTTTGCTCGGAGCAGTTTATGATGAAGATGAAGATACATTTAAGACTGTAGCAAGAATAGGGAGCGGATTTAGCGAGGAAATGATGGTGAAGCTTAGGAATTTGCTTGAAAAGATAAAGACAAAAGAAAGGCCTGCCAGAGTGGACTCTTTAATCGAACCTGATGTATGGGTAAAACCATTATATGTTGTAACAGTAAAGGCAGATGAAATAACAGAGTCTCCAATGCATACAGCTGGAAGAAAAGGAGAGACAGGGTATGCATTACGTTTTCCAAGGATGATTGGAGATATTAGAGAGGATAAGAAGCCAGAAGATGCAACAACTGTTACAGAGATAATAAGGATGTTTAAGCTTCAAAAGCATACCGCAGTTCAATCAAGTACAGAGGCATGATGCAGAAAATGTAAGAAGGGATTCAATGGTTGGGAAAAAAGGCAAATTCATAGTACTGGAAGGAATAGATGGGTGCGGAAAGTCTACACAAATTGAAAATATTGCAAATTATTTGTTTTCCAAAGATAAGTCAAATCATATTTTAATTACTAGAGAGCCTACAATGATTTCAAGTTATGGGAAAAAAGTAAGAGATTTATTGAAAAAGCAAAAGAATACACAAAAAAATGCTGCGCTCTTTACCAAATTATATGTTAAGGATAGGAAATTTCATATTAATAAAATGGTTTTACCTGCAATGAAAGAAGGATGTATTGTAATAAGTGATAGATATAAATATTCAACATTTGCATATCAAATTTTGCAGGGAGATAAGCTAGAGAATCTTATGAAGCTTCATAAAGGATTAGTGGTTCCAGATTTAATCATAATATTAGACATTAGTGAAGAAGAGTCAATTAAAAGAATCAGCAATCAGAAAGAAAAAGAACTATTTGAAAAAAAAGAGTTCCTTAGGAAAGTAAGAGAGAACTACTTAAAGATGAAGGAAATATTTCCAAATGAAAACATAGTCGTAATCGATGGAGAAAAAAGTAAGGATGAAGTATTTGAGAGTATAAAGAAAGAGATAGATAAGTTATTTGAGCAAGTAAGAAGTAAAAGATGAAGTAAAAGAAAAAGTAAAATTAAAAAATTAAAAACCAAAAAATAAAAATGATTTAAATTAATTATTCTTTCCTTTATTCTTTCCAAATCTCTTCTTCCTTGAACCACAAAGCAACTTCTTGTTTTCCTTCTTCTGGTGTTCCTGACGCGTGAACCACATTTTCTATTTCACCATCAGTAGTTCTTCTTCCATATTTTCCTCTTATTGTCCAAGGTTCAGCCTTTTCAGGATCGGTTGCTCCAACTATTTCTCTTGCTCTTTTTACAGCATTCTCTCCTTCGTAAACAAGCGCAAGAATTCTGTTTTCACCATGTTTCTTTCCTTGAATGAAATCAATAAGTCCATTGTAGAATGGTTTTCCTTTGTGCATTGCATAATGTGTTTCTGCAAGTTCTTTGCTTACCTTTACCACTTTTGCAGCTACTAGTTTTAATTTTGCATTTTCAAACATAATCATTACTTCTCCCATCAAACCCCTTTTCATTCCATCTGGCTTTATTAGAATAAGTGTTCGTTCTTTTTCCATTCTCTCACCTTATAACAATTAGTTGTTGTATAATTCTCACAAAATCTTTTTAAATCCATATTGATAATTATATCTGCACATAAATACTATATATGAAACGATTTTTCGTTCACTCTAATTGTGGGAGGAATTTAAATGGATAGAATAGCTGATTTAAGACCAGGAATGAATGCTTCAATAGAAGGGGAAGTTGTATCTATAGAGCCTTCAAGAGAAGTTAGGACAAAATTTGGTAAATTAATAAGAGTTACAAATGCAACAATCGCAGATGATTCAGGACAGATAATAGTAACTCTTTGGGACAAGGACATAGACAGAGTTTCAATAGGGGATAAGATTAAAATTGAAAACGGTTGGGTTTCTGATTTTAAGGGTAACTTACAAATAACTGCTGGAAAAAACGGAAAATTAGAAATAATTACGAAATAACAAATTATCGAGTAATTGCAATTTTTTTATGATGCTATTCTTCTCATTTCTTTATTTTCTTATTTTTTTACCTTTTTTAAAGTTAACTATATAAAGTATATTTATGGGAATATTATCTAATGTTGATATTAAAAATGCAATAAAAAAGAAAGAGATAGTTATAGATCCAATGCCCCCTCAAGAATGTTTTGGACCAGGTTCAGTAGATGTAGCATTGAGTGACATTTTTTATATCCCAAAGAAGAAACTACCTAATATATTGGATGCATCTAAAGACTCTTTTGAACAGATGTACGAAAAAATTAAAGCGAAAGAGATCATACTAAAACCTGGCGACTGTATTTTAGCTGTCACGGAAGAAAGATTGATCTTAGCACCAAATATTTGTGGTTGGATACAGGGAAGAAGTAGGTTCGCAAGAATGGGTTTAACTGCACATGTTGCATCAAGCTTTATTCAACCAGGATCGCAAAACAGACAGGTGTTAGAAATAGCCAATCTTTCAAAAGTTCCAATAAAAATTTCAAAAGGATTAAGATTATGTCAAATAATCTTTGAACGAACAAATTCAAAGCCAACTAAACCATATTCAAATATTGGAAAGTTTGCAAAACAATAATTAAATGCTTTTAGTTGCGGCAGTAGTCTAGCCTGGTAGGACTCGAGCTTCCCAAGAAACTATTTTAAGAAAAGAGTTTCATCAGAAAATTATGATTAAGCTTTCATATTAAAAGAAGTTTCGGGAAAAGCTCGCGACCCGGGTTCAAATCCCGGCTGCCGCATATTATAATAGAAGACAGAATAGAGGATAAAAAATAAATAGTTACAAACAGTCTAAAACATAAAAAATATTAAATAAAAAATTAAAGCAAAATAAAAGAAAATCGCTTATTCATTAAATTCAGTTTTCTTTTTCTTTCTGAATCTTGGCAATATGAACTTGTAGATTATATATATCAAAACTGCAGCAACTGCAATTAATATTAATGGATCAGTTGGAGTTACTTTGTCATACCCGTATTTTATTGCATCCTCTTTGCTAAATACATTAACCTTTACATTTTCATATTGCTCGTGTACATTTCCCATGGTATCTTTGTATGTTATTTTTATCGGCAATTCAATCTCTTTATTTGTAGAATTGATGTATAATTCAAATTCTGCAACTTCAGAATCATCTGAATTTATATCACCAATATAGTAGAGGTTTGGACTTAGAATCTTATATTCATTACTTGAGTCTAGCAATTCTACAGTTGTGAATGCAATTTTTGATTCCCCTCTATTTATAATTGATATGGGAACTGTGGATTTTGCATTGTTTCTAACTATTGTTGTTTGGTCATGTAAAGCAAGCAGTGCAGGTTCTGTGATTACATCAAGAGAGATTATTGTATTCTTAGAATATGATTTTCCGAGCATATCATAATAAGTAATGGTTACAGGTATCTTATAGGACTTTGCAGTTGCATCGCTTATTGCTTTTATTGTAAATGAAATGTCTACTTCTTTTCCAATCTCTAGTATTTGAATTCTTTTTTCTGTTGTTTCGTTTACAGGGACAAAAGGAATGTCTATTCCACTTAAGTCTATCTTTGTAGTTATGTCTTTAAGTGTGCTTCCTGCAAGATTCGTGAGTGTTAATGTGAGTTTACCAACTTGGTTTGGTTTGAATTCTGATGGCTCACTTTTAACTTTGCTTATACTTATCATTGCATCTTGTGATTGGATATAAATAGGAAGTTCTGCAGACTCTTCTTGATACCCAGAAATCTTGCAGATTATTTTAAGTTTGTTTGTTCCAGTTACTGCATTTTCGCTTATTCTAACCTTGAATCTCATAAGTGCTATATCGTTCTTCTTAAAATTACCTAAATTATAAATACCATCATCTACATTATCAATCGAAAATGGATATTTAGGATCTAGATAACATGTAAGATTTTCAATTGTCTTTTCAACAGCGGATTGTACTTTTACATAAACGTCAATATATCTTCCGGGTTCAGCAGGATATGGGTAATAATATGCACCTTCGCTTATCCTAACTCCAGCAATGTTTGCAACATTTGGATTTATTACCCCTTGTGCATTTATTAAAACAAAAAATTGCAAAATAAACAGGTAAATATAAACAGCTTTAATTTTTTTATTCATACACTCACCATTTTTTAATTAATATTGAGAAGCAAATTATTAAAGACTATCTTATTTCTTCTTTATATTATTGAAGTCAAATTCATGATTTTTTGAATCTCTGATTATGACTCCATCTCTTAATTCAATTATTCTCTCTGCATGTTCTGCTACGAATCTTTCATGTGTTACTACTATGACAGTTCTGTTCTCTTCTTTGTTAAGTTTTGTTAACAACCCCATTATCTCAAGTCCGCTTTTGTAATCAATATTTCCAGTAGGTTCATCAGCAAGTATTACTTCAGGCTCCACCACTAATGCTCTTGCTATTGCAACTCTTTGTTGTTCTCCACCAGAAAGTTCTCTTGGAAGATGATTCATCCTGTGGCTCATTCCAACTTTCTCAAGCATTTTTCTACTCTTTTCTTTCGCTTCGTCCATAGATATATCTTTAAACATCAATGGAAGCATTACATTTTCAAGTGCAGTTAGTGTGGGTATAAGATTGAATGATTGGAAAACAAAACCAATTTTCTTTCCTCTCCATTGAGCAAGTTCGCTCTCTGATAAGGTAGTTATATCAATATTGTCAAGTTTTATTTTTCCAGTAGTAGGTAGATCAAGGCTCCCAATCATGTTCATTAATGTACTTTTTCCACTTCCAGAATGGCCTATTATAGCAACGAATTCTCCTTCATATATTTTCAGATTGATTCCACAAAGCGCATTAACCTTCACGTCACCCATCTGATAGGTTTTTCTTACATTCTCAAGTTCGATTATTATTCTTTTATTTTCCTTTTGTCTCTCTTTTTTCATCTAATCACCAATATTTATTTACTTAAATCCTTAAGCTTTCAGCAGGCTTCATTTTCGCAGCACGGAGTGCTGGAAGTGATCCGCTTATGCTTCCCACAAGAAATGAAAATAACAAGCTACCAATAATAAGCCAAGGTGGAGTGGATGCACCAAATGGATAACCCGTGCTAAGTGTAATTGTTTCAATTCCTTTGCTTATAGCAATTCCAACAACAGTTCCAATCACCCCACCAACTAATCCCAATATCCCTGATTCTATCAAAAATATCATCATTATGTCTCTATTTCTTGCACCAACCGCCTTCATTATTCCTATTTCTCTTGTTCTCTCTAAAACAGATGTATACATTGTATTCATTATTCCAATTCCACCAACAATAAGTGATATCGCAGCTATTCCGATAACTATAATCTGGACTATAGAGATTACTGCACCATAAGTTTCATAGAGCTGCTGTGGTGTCTGGACTGTAAAGTCTTCTTCTCCTTCTTTTAGGTTTCTATCCTTTCTTAGCGCATCTTTAACTCTTTCTGCAACAAGATCTATCGGATAGTTTTCTTTAACGGTGGCCCAGATAGTTATATATCCAATGTCGCCATATATTTCCCTCATTGCTGAAAGAGGAATATACACTTGTTTGTCATCTTCTTCACTTCCTACTCTTTCTGCTATCCCAACAATTGTAAATTTCTTTCCTTTTATTGTAATTTCATCTCCAACTTTTAATTTTTTCTTAAAAATATCACCATTTGCATAAAGCCATCCAACAACTGCTTTATAATTATCATTAGGTTGTAATTCTCTTCCATTCTCTGGAGATATGGAACTTATTTCTTTAAGACTTAGTTTAGCAGGATCATAACCGATTACGAAAGCATATTTTATTTCATTCCCACTTTCAATCCCTGCTAACGTTGCAGAAAATCCAGCAGCCTTTTCAATTCCATTTACTCTCTGTATAATTTTTACATCATGGTCCGTCATTTGAATAGATCCTACAGTGGCTGCAAGAAGCCCGTAAATTCCACTTCCAGGAAATATATAAATTGCGTTAGGATTTAACATTGAAAATTGTCTGTCAATTGTTTCTTTCAGACCTTGGCCTATTGATACGAGCGCAACAAGTGCTGCAATACCAATAAATATACCTATCACAGTAAGCCAGGATCTAGTTGGTTTTTGTTTAAATGTTCTTAATGCCAAATTGAAATAATAGATGAATGATACCATATTCTCTCCTTACTCATATCTTAGTATTTCAGCAGGCTTCATTTTTGCTGCCTGTAGTGCAGGAAGCAATCCGCTCAGGCTTCCAACTATGAATGAAAATAAAATCGCACCTACTATGATTATCGGTTCAAACGTTATATATATAGAAATGTTATATGTAATAGCAATTTTCTCTACTAGATATGCAATAGTTATTCCAACAACAGTTCCAATCACCCCACCAACTAATCCCAATATCCCTGATTCTATCAAAAATATCATCATTATGTCTCTATTTCTTGCACCAACCGCCTTCATTATTCCTATTTCTCTTGTTCTCTCTAAAACAGATGTATACATTGTATTCATTATTCCAATTCCACCAACAATAAGTGATATCGCAGCTATTCCGATAACTATAATCTGCACAAGGCCGATTATTCTTAATGCTACTCCTCTCATTTGTTCTGAAGTCATCACAGTAAAAGTTTCTTTTCCTTTTTCTAAATCCCTCTCCTTTCTCAAGCGTTCTTTTATATTTTCTGCAACCTCTGTGACATTTGCATTTTCTTTTGCTATGGTCAATATAAGCGGATAACCTTCCTGTTTAAATACATCCATAAATGTATCTTTTGTAATATATATTCTTCTATCAAATCCAGGATTACCTATCTTTGATACCACACCTATAACTGTAAAATCTTTTCCATTTATCTTTAACTTATCCCCAACCTTAATCGGTTTTTCAAATACCTCTGTTGTTGAAAAGTCATATCCAACCATCACTTTATATGCATCGTTGCTTTTTAATTCTCTTCCAGAGGTCATTTGCACTCCCATAAAATCATAGATATTGATTTCGTTTGGATCAAAACCAGCGATTATAAAATAATAGGGCTTATCTTTATACTTCGCTTCAGAGATAGTTAGCATTATTCCAACAGCCTTTTCAACTCCATTTACTCTTTGAATTGCAGATATATCTCTATCATTAAGACGGTCTGATGTTCCTATTGCACCTAAAACACCAAAAGAACTTTTTCCAGCGTAAATTGATATTTTATTAGTTCCAAGAATATCGAATTGTTGATTTATCGCATTTTGTAATCCCTGTCCTAATGAAACGAGTGCAACTACCGCAGCTATACCTATAAATATTCCTATAATTGTAAGCCAAGAACGAGTTGGTTTATGTTTGAACGTGCGCATTGCAAGGTCAAAATATTGACGCAACATAATTACATTTATATGGGAAAATATTTAAAACGGTATAAAATAAGAATAGAATTATTTTTTTATTCTTTCAATTCCTGCAAGTATTTTTCAACATCCATAGCAGCCTTGCATCCATCTCCAGCTGCTACGATTGCTTGTTTGTATCTTTTATCAGCAACATCACCCGCAACAAAAACACCTTTGATGCTAGTCTCACTGTTTTCTTTCTTGATTATATATCCATTCTCATCAATTTCTATCTGTCCTTTAAATAAACTAGTTGCCGGCGAGTGACCAATTGCAACAAATACTCCGTCTATGTTCATTTCTTTTTCTTCCCCAGTTTTGACATTTTTTATTCTTATTCCTGTTACTTTTTCTTCACCAATTATCTCAGTTACTATCGTATCCCATATAAACTTTATTTTTTGGTTTGCAAATGCTCTTTCTTGCATTATTTTGCTTGCCCTTAACTGATCTCTTCTATGAATAACAGTAACAGAATTTGCAAATTTTGTTAAGAACATAGCATCTTCTAATGCAGTATCTCCCCCTCCAATTACTGCAACATCTTTTCCTTTAAAGAAAAATCCATCACATGTTGCACAACCGGACACACCTTTTCCTATCAGCTTTGATTCGCCAGGAACTCCAAGCCATTTTGCAGTCGCACCAGTTGCAATAATTACTGCTTTTGATTTTAATTCTTTTGTTTCTGTTCTAATCGTAAATGGTCTATTTCTAAAGTCTACGCTTACAACCTCTTCGTCTATAAATCTAGTTTCGAATTTCTCAGCCTGTTTTCTCATATTGTCCATTAACTCAGGTCCCATTATTCCATCTGGAAATCCAGGATAGTTTTCTACTAATGTAGTCTGACTTATCTGTCCTCCAGGTTGCATACCTGATATCACTATAGGTTTAAGTTCCGCTCTTGCTGCGTATATTGCAGCTGTCAATCCAGCAGGTCCAGATCCGATAATTATAACATTTTCAATTTCCATGTAATCACCTAAATAATATATCTAAATAAATTCATGAACTTTTCTATTGATTATTAATATGTTTAAAATAATTGCTGTTTAATATATTTTATTTTAAGTGATTTTATGGTAAAAAGAACAAATTATCTTTTACTTATAAACTTTAAAGCATATGAGTCTTCTATCGGAAAGGCTGCAGTTAAGCTTGCAAAAAAAATAGAAAGTGCAGCTAAAGAATCAGAAGTTGGAGTAGATATAGGAATCGCGGTTCAGCCTTCTGATATATTTAGATTTTCTGATATCGATTTGCCTGTTTTTTCTCAGCATATAGATCCAGTAGAGTATGGGGCCAATACGGGTCACATTCTTCCTGAAGCGATTTTTGAAGCAGGAGCAGTGGGCTCTTTGATCAATCATTCAGAAAAACCACTTGCATTAGATGTGATTGATAAAACGATAAAAAGAGCAAAAGAAACTGATCTGATTCAGGTGGTATGCGCAAGCACTCCTAAAATGGCCGCTGCAATCGCTTCTATGGATCCTGATTTTATTGCGATTGAACCTCCAGAACTAATTGGTGGAGAGATTTCAGTTTCAAAAGCAAATCCAGATATAATTACAGATACTATAAATTCAGTTCATGATGTAAATGAAAAAACCCCAGTTCTTTGTGGTGCTGGAGTTAAAGATTCTGAGGATGTAAGAATAGCAATTGAGCTTGGTGCAAGAGGGATACTCGTTGCCAGTGGAGTGACAAAAGCGAGTGATCCAAAAAGAGCAACACTTGAATTACTAAAAGGATTTAAATAAATAATATTTTATTATAAAAGGTATAAAAGGTGGTCAAATGGTTGATTTGAACCCAATCGAGGACAAGATTCTAAAAGCTCTCATAGATTTGGGAGCAACATCTGAAGAGAAAATGAAGACAGCAGACCATGTTATGAAAAAGACTAACCTGGCCAAAGGAATTGTAGGAAATGGATTGACATCTCTAGTTAATAAAGGCCTTGTAAAACGTGTTGCAAGAGAAAAGGCATCAGGATATTACGTATTAAAGCCAAAGATTTGAGTAATAAAGGATGTGAGATTATGGATGAAGAAGAAATTTCTTTTTTTGCAAAATACAAAGATTGGGTTGTAATAAAGAAGAAACAGATAGATGATAAAACAGAGGATAAAGAAATACTTGCAATTCTCGCTTCGATTAATTCCACAACAGCAAGAAAGGCTTATGACTTTGCCCCAATAGATAAGGCTGTAATTGATAAATATGTTGCAGAAATTACAAAAGGCAAAAGAAAGGGTTTAAACAATCTTGCAGAAATATTTGGTTCATTAAAACAGAATGAATTAAAGGAGAAATTAATTTCAGCATGTAAAGATAAAGATGAAACTTTCTATCCATTTGCAGAGACATATTTCATTAATTCAATCCTTAAAGCATTGAATTATTCTCCCTTTATAGATTCGGAAGTAGTCCAAGAAGTTTATCCAGATATGAAAATGCCGAAACCTAGGGGTAGAGTGCCTAAAAAATAGAGGTGATAAAAATTAAGTACATTCAAATTTTTGTTTCATGTAAAAACAAAAAAGAAGCACTTGAACTAAGTAATTTACTTTTAAAAGAAAAATTAGCAGCCTGCGTACAATTATTACCAATAAAAAGTTTATATCTTTGGAATGGAAAGATTGAAAAGGCAAATGAATATTTATGTCTAATAAAGACGATTAATACTAAATTTGAAAATTTAGTTTTAAAAATTAAAAAACATCATTCATATAAAATACCAGAAATATTAGTAATGAATATAAAAGATGGAAATAAAGATTATTTCAAGTGGATTGAAAGAGAACTTAAGAGTTAATATTTTATTTATTGGTCAATAATTATATATAAGTGAATACATATGAAAAATAATTTATCTTTAAATTGTGTTAAACATTTGTCGGCTTCATTAATTAGCATTATTTTTTTCGTTTTAACATTATCAGTAGGTCTTTTATTTGCAGCGGAATGTGGAGGTACCAATTGTAGCTGTAATGATGAAGTAATTGAAAATTCAGTGCTTACACAAGATCTTTATTGTTATGGAACTGCATTAGTAATAGGAAGAGATGGAGTGACTTTAGATTGTAACGGCCATACTGTTTTTTCACAGAGTCCTGTTGATTCAGTTATTGGTGCCGGTAACGTTAGTGGGATTGCAATAAAAAATTGTATTATTTCTGGTTTAGATGCGCAATATGGAATTAAATTTTTTGGTGTAAGAAATAGTGCTATTGAAAATACTATAATATTTAATGTTGGAGATGGTATTTCTATATTAAATTATCTTGATGTCAATTCCTCGAATATTCAAATATTAAATAGTGAAATCTATAATGTTGATGACGGAATTATTTTACTAGGAAGTTCACATTTTATTAAAAATATAAGAGTTTACAATAATAGCGGTATAGGCATCATTTCTTATGCAAACAATTCAATTATAGAAAATATAACTGCATATAATAATAATATAGGTATTACAGCTCAATATTCAACTGTAAGGGATGTTAATTCTACGAAAAATGTAGATGGTTTGAATCTCTATTATAGTTTAGCTTCAAATATTATAACAACAAATAATACATTTTGTGGTTTGGAAACTGAGGGTTCAATAATTTTATCAATAAATTCTTCTGGGAATAAAGATGGCTTGTGTCTATATTCAAATAACTCGATTTATAATGGAAAGAGTATTGACAATCATAGATATGGTGTTTATGTTCAAAATGAAAATAATACTTTGGTAAATTTAGAAACGAAAAACAACTTTTATGGTGTTTATGTAGATCGATACGGTTCTAATTCTAAATTTGTTAATATTACAACGGTATCTAACAGTCAGGAAAATTTTGTTTCAAAAGCTAATTATACTAACATTTCTTATTTATATTCATATAATAATAGCGGAGGATACGGAATATATTTAGATTCTAGTTACAATGAAATTTCAAATTCTATATTTTCTAATAATTATATAGGTGTTTATTCATCCGAAAATACAAGAAATAATGTACTAAAAAATATAAGTTCTATTAATAATAATATTGGTGTAATGTTGGATTCTTCAAATAATAATCTACTTTTAGAAATAAACGCTTCAAATAATTTCGGAACCGGAATTTTAATTCAAAGAAGCAGGTATAATACTCTTTCTAACAATATAATGAATAATAACATTTATAATTTAATAGTTGATGGTTATGAAGAAACACAAAGTATAGATATTACTAATAGGGTCGATGGAAAAAAAGTATACTGGTTGAAAAATGTACAAAATCAAATTTATGATTCTAATTCGGATATAGGTATATTTGCTTGCTTTAATTGTACTAATATAACAGTGAAAGATTCCAATTTAAGTAAAAATGGTTTTGGTATTTTGTTTAAAAATGTAACAAATTCATTGATAAAAAACATAACTTTATCATCTTTTGACTTTACAAACAAAATATATAAGGATTTGATAATATTAAATGAAACTAGAAATGTAATAATAAGGGAATGTAAATTTTACGATTCCGTTGCAGGTTTACAATTAGTAATATATGGAGGAGAAAATAATCTTATATTCAATAATCTGTTTAATACTTCAGTTTATGATCCCGCAGTATCTGTCGATTCAACTAATTTTTGGAATAGTAGTTATAATTGTTCAGGTGAAAGAAATATTATTGGTGGAAATTGCATAGGTGGAAACTTTTGGGGCGGAGAATACGGCCATTCAATTTTTTGTCAAGATTCTAATAATGATGGAATATGCGATACTCCTTATTACATAAGTTCTCAAAATATCGATTTTCTACCTATTACTTTCGGAGGTACAGTTTCACAGTCGCCTTATATAAATTTAATATCTCCGGGGGATGAACAAATTATAAATAGCAATTCTGTTAACTTTACATTTATTGCTACAGATGATGATAGTTCTATTTTGAATTGTTCAATTTATTTAAATGGTTTACCAGTTTCCTCTAATAATCAGGTATTAAATAATACTCTTACTACAATTCAAGTTTTTAATCTGTCAAACGGTCAATATCAATGGTACATTTCCTGTTTTGATAATTTAAATAATTTGGGTAATTCTGAAACAAGATACTTTAATATATCTGTTTTTTCACCAGTTTGCAGTAATTCAATATGTGAATCAGGAGAAAACTACTTGAATTGTCCTTCTGATTGTCAACCTTATTGTGGTGATTCAATTTGTAGTTATCCGGAAAACTGTAGTAACTGTCAGACAGATTGTGGAATATGCAATTATACAGACTGTCCTACAGAAAATCCAATAAGATGCGGTACTTCTTGTTGTCCATCAGGAACAACTTCATGTGATGGTAATGCCTGTTGTGTTGCTAGAGTTGGAGGTTTATGTTGTGGTAATACTCAATATCCTTGTTATGTTAATGGATCTCCATGGTGTTGTAATTGTCCTCCAAATCACTTAAACTGTTTTGGTACATGTGTAAATATTTTGACTTCTAATTCGCACTGTGGTACTTGTGGGAGAGTGTGTCCATCAGGAACTACATGTATAAATGGTAATTGTGTATCACAAATTTTCTGTGGAAATGGAATATGTGAATCAGGGGAATCCTGTAGTTCTTGTCCTCAAGATTGCGGATCCTGCCCATCATCAGAATGCAGAACTGGTGAAATTAGATGTGCAGGTAACTGCATAAATCCATTAACAGATCCTTCTAACTGTGGAGGATGCGGTAAAACTTGTTATACAGGACAAATTTGTTCAAATGGTACCTGTATATGTCCATTTGGATTATCATTATGTAATTCTCAATGTGTAAATACTCTTTATAACCCATCTCACTGTGGAGGATGTGGCATTTCGTGTCCATCTGGAATATGTATAGATGGTAAATGTATTGGTTCTTGCTCTGAAGGTTATGTTTTATTAAACGGTTCATGTATCAAACAAGCAGAATGTTCGATCTTTACGATACCCTGCGGTCAATCTTGTTGTCCTATAAGTCAAAAATGTAATACAGAAACATTAACTTGTGAATTTAGTCCTTGTAAGAACGGTTTAATCCAATGTGATCAATATTGTATAAATCCTTTAATAGATCCATTTAATTGCGGATCATGTAATAACAGATGTCCATTAGATAGTTATTGCTCAAACGGTCAATGTGTTAAATTAAGTACTTTAATCACATGTGAAGAAGGTAAAATTAATTGTAATGGGTTCTGTACTGATATATCTTCAGATTCTTTCAATTGTGGTGGCTGTGGAATAACATGTAATATAATATCAGAACAATGTATATCGGGAGTCTGTGTTCCTAAAACAGTTTGTGGATTTGGACAAACTGCTTGTGGACCAAACTGTTGTGCACCAGGTCAAGCATGCATATTGAATACATGTACACCTACTTTCTGTAATGAAAATCAAATTCAATGTGGCTCGTTATGTATAGACGCATCATCAGATCCAAATAATTGTGGAAGGTGTGGATTTAGATGCAACTCTGATCAAAAATGTACAGATGGCAAATGTGTGCCTATAAACTGCGGAAATGGAATATGTGATGGAAATGAAGATAATATATTATGTCCTCAAGATTGTAAAGAATGTATTTATCCAGAAGAACATTGCAATGGTAGATGTGTCAATTTACAAACAGATAAATCCAATTGCGGTTCATGTAATAATAAATGTGATTTAGATTGGATTTGTATAAATGGAACATGTAAAGGTGTACTTAATTCTAGATGTACATCAGATATAGATTGTGAATTTGGAAGCTGTGTAAATGGGACATGTAGATTTATTAATTGCATCACAGATTCTGATTGCAGATCTAATGAATACTGTAATACAAACTTAGGAGTGTGTGAAGGAGGATGTACCATTTCACCAGATAATTGCAATGAAATAACAGGTGTCCCAAGCAGTTGCGATCCAGCAACAAGAAATTGTATTGCATTCTCTTGTCCAGCAGGAACAGTCTTACTTAACAATACATGTCTACAGATTACATTAGATTCCTGTAACCAAAGCCAAGAATGCAAGAGCAATATATGTTATAATGGAAACTGTTTATCCACAGACAACCCTATTCAACCAACTCAAACAGTTGTCAATGTAGGTAAACCTACTTTCGGAAGCTCAGTAGGAGGAAAGGCATCTCCTCAGCTTTTATTAGTGCAGGAAAATCCTGCTGCATCTGATATATTTTATTCATTGTTCCAAACCTCAAAGACAAGACTATTGGCTTACGATAGCTGCCTTAGAGGTTCTATATGCTCATCATCAGCTGACTGCTGCGGAGCTCCATGCCTGGATTCAAGATGCGCATGCTCTAATTCAGCATGCACAACCACAGCTGATTGCTGTTCAGGATATTGTGAAAATGGAAAGTGTAGCTCTGCACCTACACAGAAACTATCCTTATTCAGTGCATTAACCAGTCCTAACCTTGGATGTGCAGGTTTGATAGAGGAATGCTCACCAGATGAAAAGACATGCATCTCATTATGCAACGGAATGTCACTTCTTCTTGTCTTAGTTGCAGGATCATTCGGTGCATTCACCTGGACTAGATTTAAGCATCCAGTTGCAGGATTGGTAGCGGCATTCACTCCAATATTGATTGGAGTTGCATTATATCCGTTCCTTGGAATTATTTCAGGAATAATATTATTCAGCTTGCTGATATACAAAGATACTGGAAGTATTGAAGTATGATTTTTTATTTTTAATTATCAAATTTTAGGTCACCGTTAAAAATGATCTTAACTAAGAAGTTTATCGGTATATATTCTATTTAGATTTTTTAGAATTCTATTTTCTCATCATAGGATTTCTACAAAGCTCCCTAAAGAGGCTCTGTAGAAATCCTCTTAAATTATTATAAGTATAAACTCTTGGCGACCACGCCAAGAGGTATACGATGTCTAAGAGGCAGAATAAACTTAAAAAGCTTATCATATTAGGCTTCCAGTTAGTAAAGCAGAGAGGAATCTCAAGGTATTCCTCCAAATTTTCCAAGAAAACATTTACTCAGCATCAATTCCTAGTGATGGGAATATTAAAGACAGAATTAAAAATGAATTACAGAGACTTTAGAGATTGGTTAGAATTTTCAACCGAAGCAGTGTATCTCCTTAAATTAAAGAAGATACCTCATTTCACTACATTGCAGAAATTTCTACAGAGATTTGATCCTGTAGTATTTGATATTCTTATTTCATCCATCTTTTCACAGATTGTAAGAAATAAACTGATAGATATTGCAGTGGATAGCAGCGGCTTTACTTCTTCCTACTCCAGTAAGTATTATGTAATGAGAATCAACAGAGAAACTACTTATCGGAATTTCATGAAGACATCCATCTTGGTAGATCCTAAGACTAAAGCCTTAATCGCAGTGAAATGCAGAAAAGGTCCTGCTCATGACACAAAGGATTTCATTCCTCTTCTAAGAAAAGCAAATAGAAATATTAAACAAAGAATAAGGAACGTGATTGCAGATAAAGCCTATGATTCCTCCAAAAATTTCTACTTCATAGAGAAGGAACTGCATGCAAATGCAGTTATTCCATTAAGATATTATAGAACTAGAAGGGCAGGAAGGCATACAATTAGAAAACATAGACCATTAGATCCTGATAAAACAGTTTATGGAAGAAGGAATATGGCTGAAACTGTCTTTTCTGCAATCAAGAGAAAGTTTGGTGGAGATCTGCAAAGCAGACTCATCGAGGTAAAGAAGAAGGAAATTAAGATGAAAGCACTTGTCTACAATCTATGTATTCTAATGACGAAGAAATCTTATTTTATCTTCATAGGATTTCTACAAAGCCCCTAAAGAGAAATATTTATATATATCTTATGTTATAAAATCTTAATCATCTATGCTTAAACTGGGTGAAATTATGGAAGAATTTAATTATAAGGTCAACGAATCAACAAGAAAATTCATCGAAGATGATTTCAAGGAAAGATTCAAAAAAACCGGCAACTCAATACTGCTAGAAAAGCCATTTCAGAAAGTGGCTGAATATTACATTAGGCAGAACGTACCTGCATATTTGAGAACGCAAAATGCACTTTCAAGCAATTCTGATGCAATAAAGCTAATGCAAAAAACTTTAGACGAATTTATATACAAAATAGAAAGCAAGGAATTGGGTTGGCAATACCTTCTTAGAAAAGATGGATACGAGTGCATAAAGTTGTTTGACAATGTAGGTGAAAACATAATAGACTACAGTTACAGAGATCCGACTCAAAAACCACCAATAACAGTAGAACTCCAGGTTAAAAATATGTTAAACAGATGGATAAGTGAAATGAATAATGAAAAAGAGACAGAATTAAATAAAGAAGATGAAAGCAAAGATGAAAATATTGAGTAATGGCTATTTTTATTTATTCTATTTTTTTCCATACGCCATTAACATATTCATAAAGAGAACGAGTGGTTGAATCGTATACAATTCCATTTTTATCTGCAACTTCCTTTTCCCTGTCGATTTGTATTACTGTTTTATTTCGCATCCAATCAAAATGTTTGAAAGGATTCGGTTCTATGAGCGGAACTCTCATCTCTTCCTTTTTTCTTTTTTCGCACCATTCGATTACCTCTTTTATCTCTTTTGGTGGAATTCTACTTAATGAATAATCTGCCATTTTATCACATTAGTCTTTATTTTTCAGCTATTATTGTAACAATATCTTGGTCTTCAACTACGTGATCCAATCCTACCCTTTGATTTGGATATTTAACTGATTTACCATTCACCAATGCATATTTGAATTTTTCAAGTAATTCTTTATGTATTCTTTGACATATCTCTTTTATTGTTGTTCCTTTTTTAACGATCATAGGTTCTCCAAGCTCCTTTCCTTCTTTTCTTTTTGTATAAATCTGAATGAATTTAAGTTTATCATATATTATATCTTTTAACTTCTCTATATTAATTCCTTTTTCTGCAGAAATCACTATTATGTCTTTTTTAAGTCTATTCTTTGCATCTTCTGTTATTTTTTTGATCTCATTTTCAGATAATTCATCTGCTTTATTTAATACGATTAATGAAGGCAGATAAACGCATGATTTACTGACATGATCGATTAATTCATCGAGTGTTATCTGCTTTGGAATTATAACATCTGCATTGAGGATTCCAAATGTTTTCAATACGTCCTTTATTGTTTCTTCTTTTAATCCTGGTTTACCATTTATGACTATGCCGCCATATTGCTTTTTGTTTATTTTTATCTCTGGAGGTTCTTTATCCATTCTAATATTTGCCTTTTCTAATTCGTCTAATATTGTTTCTATTTTTTCATATCTTTTTGGATCAGTTACAATCATAATCATATCTGCAGCTCTAACAGTAGAAAGAATCATTTTGCCCATTCCTTTTCCTTCAGCAGCCCCTTCTATGATTCCAGGTATATCAAGAATCTGGATTTTTGCACCTTTATGAATCAAAACACCAGGAATCACATCTTTTGTAGTAAACTCCCAAGCTGCAACCTGTGATTTTGTTCCAGTCAAGCGATTGATAAGTGTGGATTTTCCTACGGAAGGAAAGCCGACCATAACTAGAGTTGCATCTCCTTCTTTTTTTACCATGAAGCCTTTTCCACCACTACTTTTTTTTGAACTTGCTGCCTTCTCTTTTAATCTTGCTATCTTTGCTTTAAGAAGTCCTATATGGTGTTCCGTAGCCTTATTATATTGTGTTCTTGCTATTTCGTCTTCTATTTCTTTTATCTGTTGTTCGATTGTCATTCTAATCACTTGAATGAAAATGCAAAATAGAATTCTTATTGTTGCGTCTGTTCTTTTTGTATCTGGCTGGTTTGGCGGAGTTCTTCTTTAACAAGATTTGGAAATATTACTGCCCATTCTTTTTCTAGATCAGAGTAATCAATTTCTCCATTTTCCTTTTCTTTCTCTTTCATTAGTTTTCTAAGCGATGCATTTGCTTTAAGTACGAACCCTATTTCCCTTAGCATTGGATTATCTGCTTCTAAAGATGCTTTGTATATTTGGGAATAAACTTTTCCTTTCATGAATGCTTCTAACATATATTGTTCTGGAGAGATTCCAGTATCTGCAGCCCTTCTTTCCAATGCAGGAGGTATGAATTTAATATCTATTTCTTTCTCAAGTTTGCCCACATCAATATTTTCAATTGTCCATTGACTTGCCTCTGGATTCTTTATGAATTGACAATCAAGTCTTGAAGTTGTAATATTTGGACCTCTAGTAAATGAAAATGTTTCTACAAATTTTCTTTCTACAGGCTCTGATTCGTATGCCTTCTTGATAATTCTATATAGTCTTTCTTTTCTTCCAAATCTAAATTTATGCAGGAATGTATATCTGTCTGTTGCAAACATTGATGCAGCAGGGATTCCAAATACTAGCTCCAATCTGTCTTGCACGTCTCTTAAACTTTCAGCATGGAAATTGTAGAGTAAGAATACTCCTGGTTGCGTGTTCAATAGATTGATAATACCTTGTACAGCAGTTCTTGATCTTAATTCATTTATTATCACTGCAGCTTCACCCATTCTTAGCAATGCAGATGTCATCTTTACAATTGACAATGCAGTTCTTTCTTCCTCTTCCTCTGCAACCTTTGCAGAACCGATATGGAAACCATATTTTCTGTAAGCTCTAGTTGGAATTTCTTCTATATCCTGCACAGGGATTATTCTCTTCTTTGTTCCAATTGCAGTTATCTTTGCAGCAGTAAATGATGTTTTACCGCATCCTTTTATACCCATCACACCTTCGGATGTTCCAAGTGAAACCATAACATCGTCGTATCCGCAGAAAAATGCAGACATTGAATTGTAATGCAGATACTGTGAATAGGTGAATGGAGTTGGTTTCATGATTCTAAATGCACCTTGAAGCTCACCGAATGTTGCAGGAGGCCCCTGTAGATGACATCTCATATTAATTCGATTTAGCATTAAATCAATCAATGGATTCTTTTCATCAAGTTTCTTTCCTAACTTAGCTCCAAGTGTTGCATTAAGAAATGCATATTCAAGGAGCTGTCTATTGTATCTGTATTGGGTGTGGCAGGTTCCATGATAAACATGCTCAAGATAGAGAGGAGAGTTTTCAGCATCTATATAAATATCAGTTATGTTGTTTTGGTCAAGTGCAAGATTCTCAAGAGGAGCACCTAATCCGAGCGTCCAATTAACGGTTTCTTTTGCCATTACTAATGCTTGTTCTTGAGTTATAGGTATTTTGTTCATTGCAGCGGTATCTAGATAATATTGCCTGTATTCGAGAAGTTTCTTATCATACAAAGCTGCATAGTCAAGAACACCAGTTATTTGCTGCATATTTGCAGCTATGTATTGCCTCATTAATTTTTTGAGCTGATCTGGAAGGTTTTGAAGAATATCGTTTTTCTGTACATACATATTTGCCTCTTTTCCAGGAAGCTCATAAATCTCAACCTTCCAACTGTATGGTAAATCATATTTTGCAGTTTTAGCTTCGATCAGCTTTGCATTCTGTGGAAGTTCGAGCGAAATTGTCTCGACGAAGGCAGCGCTTCTCATCTCAGCAAATTGCAGAAATACACTTCTCATATCTCCAAGTTGCTTTGTAAGGGAATACATCTTTGTCTTTCTTAATGCATCCAATATATTAAGGAGTATGGTTCCAAATCTTCTGTATCCCTCAAGAAATACTCCTCTTGTAGGTTCTGGCTCTTTGTATTCCATTATTTTTTGTTCTGCAATCAATGGATTTTGGTAGAGCGAATCTAAAACTTCTTTAAGCACTTTCTTCCTTACAGTGTAATAATCATCCTCTTTTCTTCCAAAAGAATCAGGATTTAATGTTATCAATTCAACCTGCCTTATCAGCGAGACATATTCCTTAATAACTTGAGTCTTTTGTTCGTCAAATTCGATTATCATTTCTTCTTCGTATCTTATCCTGTCGAATTCAAAATCTGTTACTAATGCCAATTGTTTTAGCTGACTGTTGATGCAGTCAGGACTGAATAATTCATATGGACTTGCTATTGAGTCCATAATTGCTACTCTGTTTTGTATTCCACGGTAGATGCACATGATTTAAATATTATTAGAAATGCTTAAAAATACAATTACTCTAATGGTATTTTATGATAAAGACGAAAATTGATAGGATCGCTTCTTTAATAAAGGAGAAGCCAATGTCTTTAAAGGATTTATCTTCTCAACTGGATTTAAATCAAGAAATAATTGAGATTGTTGGAAGAAATCTTGAGGCGAGAGGAATAATGCGATTGGATTACCCAGCTGTAGGCTCACCGATTTTATCTCTTGTAAAAGTTCTAGATGAGAAACATGAATCAATTCCTACTTCTTTCGATGAAAAATATTCATTTGATGTCAATGGAATTAATGTAACTATCTACATTTATAGAGACCAAGAACGAAGGCCATTTTATCATGTAGTTTATAGCGAACCTGCACCATACACTCTGGAGTTTTTAAAGTCATTAGAACCGGAGATATCAAGAGATATACCGCTTGATACAAGTTACTTTTTAACTCCAGAAAGGATGCAGGCATACCTTCCCATAATATATAATAAAGTTAAGGAT
The DNA here is from genome assembly GCA_038881595.1 of Candidatus Micrarchaeia archaeon. Lineage (GTDB taxonomy): Archaea > Micrarchaeota > Micrarchaeia > CABMEP01 > CABMEP01 > DTQF01. Next base: position 56,857 of record JAVZPM010000002.1, read on the forward strand.
AAATTGTCAGTTTATTTTGGAGAGCACTTAGATCAATTGGCAGGATATATATTTATTAACATGTATGGAATGAGAGAGCTCGAAATATTAATGGGTGATGAAAATCTTGAAGAAATCTCTGTAAACACTTCACTTATTCCTATTTCAGTTTATCATAGAAATTATGGATGGATGAAGACAAATCTTAAATTTAAAGACGAAGAAGAAATCGCAAATATCGCATCTCAAATTGCAAGAAGAGTAGGACAACAGATTACCATTGCAAACCCAATATTGGATGCTTTCTTAACAACTGGTGACAGAGCAACTGCAACTCTCTTCCCTGCTTCTACAAAAGGAAATACAATTACTATTAGAAAATTTGCAAAAGAACCATGGACAGTTACTAAATTCATTGCAAATCATACTCTTTCTGTTGATATGGCTGCATTGCTATGGCAGGCGGTGCATTATGAGATGAACGTTATAGCAACTGGAGGAACTGCAAGTGGAAAAACAAGTCTTCTTAACATTATGATGCAGCTGTCTCCACCATATCAAAGAATAGTTTCGATTGAAGAGACAAGAGAAATCGCACTTCCTGAGCATATATGGAATTGGGTTCCTCTTCTTGTAAGAGAAGGAGGTCCATCCCTTGAAATGGAAAAAGTTAAGATATCAATGGCAGATCTCTTAATAACTTCATTAAGAATGAGGCCAGATAGAATCATATTAGGTGAAGTCAGATCTCCAGATGAAGCAAAAGTTCTATTTGACGCAATGCATACTGGTCACAGCGTATCTACGACATTTCATGCAGATTCAGCAAACCAACTGCTTAAGCGTATGCTAGAGCCCCCGTTTTCAATTCATGCAACAGAAGTCGAATCTATTCATTTAATTGTTGTCCAGCACAGAGACAGAAGAAGAAATCTAAGAAGAACATTTGAAATATCTGAAATTTCACCAGGTTTAGAAGGTACTTTGTCAACAAATAGATTATATATCTGGAGACCAAGAACAGACAAATTTGAAGAGATAAACAAACCCAGAAGATACATAGAGGATATAAATGTTTATACTGGAATGACTGAAAAGGAAATTTACGACGATCTCGATGAAAGAAAACAGATTTTAAACTGGATGGTAAGACATAAGTATTTCGATATCCTGCAGATCAGTGAGGTTGCAAAGGCATATTACAATACGCCAGATGTGCTTTATAGGGCTGTTGAAAAAGATAAAGAGCTAGAAGGTGTTCCAAAACCAAAACATCTGTTTGAAGCTCCAACCTTTTCTACTTTCAAGACAGTTTCAAATGAAGAGATAAATGTAAAAGAAGAATCCAAACCAATCTCACTAAGTAAAATACCAGAAGTAGAATTTTCTGCTTCAGAAGTTCTCAAAACCCTTACAGAAGAAATAGAAAAGGCAAAGGCAGAAAAGAGGAGCAAGAAATCAAAAGGAAAGAAAAGATGATTTGAATTTATTAGAGGGATAATTGATGCTTGCAAAAAAGAAAAATAGTGATGAAAACAAAGATAAACTATCAATCAAAACATTAAATTCAGAGATTCAAAAAGAAAACCATTTTGAAGTCTACATACCTATTCAATTGGTTTCGACAGAACAGGCAAAGTACGGAAGATTTTTGCTTCCACTTGCAAGGTTTTTATTAACTCCTTCAAAGAAAAAAGAAATTGAAAAAGCCTACCTTGTAGGTGAGCCTGATTATATAATGGTCGCATTCATTTTATCTTCTCTTGTCTGGGCTTTGTTCTTTTCACTTGCAGTATTTTTATTGCAAATTCTAGTAGCATTTGAAACACCAGAATCTGCAGCTCCTCTTTCAATATTGATATTTGTAATTTCATTTCTTTTCTTTTTTTATTTACATTATATTTATCCTGGGATTCTTGCAAAAAAAGTTGCAGAAACCACTGAATTTGAGCTTTTACATGTTCTTAGAGAAATGTGGATAGATTCCACATCCGGTGTACCATTATACAATATACTTGTAAATGTTGCGAGAGCAGGTTATGGTCCAATTTCAAAAGATATAGAAGCTGCAGTTCGAGAAATCAATACTGGAGAAAGAGATGTAAATGCATTAGAAAAAGTAGCACAGAAAACAAGCTCAGAAAATTTCAAGAGAATTTTATGGCATCTCTCCTCATCCATGCGAACTGGCGTGGGATTAACTCTCGCATTAGAGAATTCTATAAACATGCTTTCATCAGAACAATTGAGAAGAATAAGGGAGTACGGTGCTTCTTTAAATTTCTATTTGCTTCTTTATCTGTTGTTTGCAGCAGTTATACCATCGATTGTAATAACATTCTTTGCTATACTTTCTGCATTTGGGATATTTCCAATAACATTTGATCTATTATTTGCTTTGGTTATTTTATCATCTTTATTACAAGTTGTATTGATAGGTTTGATGAGGGCAGGAAGGCCTATAATATGAGAAGGGATTGTATGATATTTAGTAATCTGCTAAAAAATTTAGAAGACAGGGTACCAATGTATATTAAAAAAAAGATTCAAAAATTGCTTTTATATGCAGGGGAGGAAGAAGCGCCAGAATCTTGGTTTATAAAGAATTTAATAGTTTCATTGCTCTTTGGCCTTGCTTTTCTCTCTGCACCAACTATATTCTTTAGTTATCTATCTGAAGCAGGCTTGAATCTTACAGAGACAAGGTTTCTCATATTATCGTTTATAATTGGGTTGACTGCATTCATTGTTTACTGGATATTTGTTTTTTCAGCATTGTATCTTAAAATAGAATATAGAAAAAGAAGAACAAATGAAATATTACCTGATTTTCTTTCAAGCGTTGCAATGAATATAAGGGCAGGAATGGAACCGATTTCAGCACTCTATGTTTCTTTAAGGCCTGATTTTGATCCAATAACATCTGAAATGATGAAGATAAGGTCTTTAGCCATAGGATCAAAATCAATATTGGATCAGCTGTCTTATCTTACTTCTAAGATTGATTCTAATGCACTTAGAAGAACAGTTGCAATTATAGATAGAGCATCAAGGTCTGGAGGAGAGTTAGGAAGACTGTTGCTATCTGTAGCTGATGATTTAAGAGATACAAATAGAGTACAGAAAGAATTAGAGACGTCAACAAGAGGATACGTATATTTCATTTCATTCCTTACTATATTGGGAATTCCGTTGCTTCTTTCTGTTTCATCAGTTTTCATTAGTGCAACTGCAAAACAAAGCCAACAGTTTACTGGGGGATTCGGAGGTTTAATAAGCGTGATTCCAATATCAAATGTAGTTACTTCTCAAACTTTAGATCCATCAGCAGTTTTAACTATATTCATAATTCTTATATCTATAGGTGCTATCTCCGCTTCACTTATGTTGGGTGTATTATGGCATGGAGAGGTAAAGCAAGGGTTTAGATATTCAATAATATTATTACCCTTAGCGATTATTGCATTTTTAATATTTAGATCTGCCATGTTCTCTCTAATCGCCTCTTTTGGAATCTAAAAAAAAGATTTTTATACCTTGCATTATAATCATAATAATCAGTAAACATATCGGTAAAAAATATCACGATATGTGGAAAATTTAATTGAGGTGGATATATGTTTGGAAAGAAAAAAGGTCAGGCAACAATTGAATATTTGGTTTTGCTTGCAGTGGCAATAATAATTGCACTGGTAATATTTGCATTTATGGGATGGATACCTGGCTTTGCAGGTAGCCTAAAGGAAAGACAAGTCAAACTCTACTGGTCTTCTCAATACCCAATACAAATAAGAGAATACAAGTTTTTCAATCAAAGTGGTGATGGTAATTTAACATTACAAGTACAAAATGTTGCTGACTATCAAATAAATATAACAGGTTTTTCAACTAGAAGCGCTTCAAACAATACACCAACCTATATATTATTACCTGGTGAAACAAAAGTAATTTCATATATATTGGGTTCTTACAATACCATTTGTAGTAAAGTCGGAGATCCATACGAATTAACAGAAGTAAAAATAAACTATACGATTATTGGTGGAATTCAAAATATGGTAGAAACTGGTGATAGACCACTTGTAGGAACCTGCCAGTAAATTAATTAGTTAGTTTTTTTATTTTTATTTTTTATTCTTTTATTAATTTTTCGTGTGCTCTGGTTTTGATCTTATTTTTGATTTTATTTAACTATTTAAATGTCCAGTCCACTATTGGACTATTTACTTTTTTATAGCTAGCTAGTTATTTTAGTCATATTTTATTGTAATCTTATTTTTGTTTTTTCATTTCAAATATTCTTGCAATTCTTTTTTCATATTCTCTATGTTTAGAATAAAATCAGCGTATCCTATCCATTCTCCATCTTCAAAACTATACATGTCACTGTCACTTATCACGATCATTAATTCATTTATTCCATTTTTTAAAACAGGCAGTTTAATCTCTTTTCCTATCTCTCCCATATATGAACCATCTTGCGGTTCAATTAGTTCAGCCCCATTAAGAAGATTAATTTGAGAGCTATTATTTATTTTATATTGAGAAAAGGCAACTACACAATGTCCTAGCGAAGGTTCTTTTAGATAACAAACAACATAAGGATAAATATTTCCTGGTTTAAGCTCTTTTGCTTCTACATCTCTAATGAACCAGGTATTTCTATTGTTTATGAAATATCTATTACCGTTTTCTATTGGAATGTATGACTCAATAATTATCTTTTTATTGCTGCATTTGCTTAATACATTATTCATTTCTGCCTTAAAAAACAGGGAATAATCTTCACAATCGCCCCCTTTATTTGCAATAAATTCTTCTAATGAACTTAGTTTATCTTTTTTATTATAAAGAGAGGTATCTGAAATATACTTCAGCCCATAAAATTCATCATTAACCAGATAAAAGCAAGCAGTTTTGATTCTGCATTCATCAAAAACTATTTTATAGCATTCTGTTTTAAGATCGCTTATTAGGCTTGTTTTTAGGCTATTATTCATCTTTTCAATATTTGAATTTTGAGAAAACCAGCTCATGGATTCATTTATTTTTTGTGAATATTCATCTAACTTTGCTAATAATGCATTTGCTTCATCTTTCAGTTGTTCATATCTGCTTCCTAAAAGAGTATAATTTTGAGTCAACATCTGATATTCATTTTGCAGCTTAGAGTAATTTTCTTCAGTTTCACTAAGCTTTTTTTTCAAATTTTCATTTTTTTCTAAAGCAGATTGAAGAGAAGTGATAAGTTGTTGCTTTTCTGAATTTAATTTCTCTATATTTGAAGTTGTATTTTCTACATATTTAAGATGCAGTTCTCTAAGGGAATTGTAACTGTTGAACTGATATATATTCAATAAAATAAGGAAGAGAACTGCGACTGCAAGAATTTTTTCATTTTCCATTTTATTCAACTTTTAATGTTTAATAGCCCCGACCGGATTCGAACCGGTGTCTCGGGCTCCAAAGGCCCGCATACTTGACCGCTATACGACGGGGCTATACAATTATTTATAGCTAATCAAAATTTTAAATACTTGCTTATTTCACCAAGGTACACTTTTGAGCTTTAGTTTATATGCAATTATATTTGACAAATAATGAATTATTAAAGTTATTATTGCCAATATTGATAGTATTATCAAATCAAATTCCTTTGGTAAGTATGGAGAAGCAAATAAAAGTGCAAAAACATAGAAGCTAAGCTGATCAAGAATTGGGACAGATTTTCCACTCTTTACATTTATTCTTCTTTTTATAAAGCTACCAACCGCATCTCCAGTCATTGTACCGACTGAAAGCAGAAATGCAACCAGGACGTGGGTTTCAAATGTAGAATACATATTAAGGATGCCTAAAAACCAGGTAATTATTCCAATAATCGTACCAGTTAAAATTCCAATAAAGAATCCAGTCCATGTTTTTCCTTTCCCCAATATTCTCCTGCTGTCATAAAACTTTACTCCATAATCCATCGGTGTTTTGCTTGTTCCAGTTTTGAATAAAACTGGTGCTGCGTTCGCAAAATATGCAGGAAGTATGAATATAATTGCCTTAATAATTAAATCAATCATTTTTTCACTTATTAGCATTAATAGCATAAATATTTTTAAATATACCAAACAATCTATTAATATGCGATCAACACAACACATAATAAAGCAAGATGGTGCAACCACTATCAGTGCTGGAACAATAATTCTTTATATAATTGCAATATTAGTTATTGCAATGTTCCTTCTCAATTTCTTATCAGTTGTAGGAGTTGGAGGGTGCGTTGGGGTAATAGAGGTAAATGGAGAGATTTCCACTTCTAAAGGATATGGATTAGTTTCTTCATCTGAAATTATTAGTTTGCTTAAGGAAGTAGAATCCAGGCCAGATATAAGAAGTGTTGTTTTAGTAATGAATACTCCTGGCGGTTCAGCAGTTGCTTCTAATGAAATTTATTTATATCTAAAAGGCATGAAGAAGCCAACTGTTACATATATAAGTGAAATGGCAACTTCCGGAGGATATTTCATATCTCTTGGAACAGATTATATCTATTCAAATCCCTATGCAGTTACAGGGAGCATAGGTGCAAGAACTGGGTGGGTCATTGACATGTCAAGATGGCTAAATAATACAGGAATAAATATGAGTGTGATAAAAAGCGGAGAGATGAAAGATTCCGGTGATATTTATAGACCTATGACAGAAGAAGAGAAAAAAGTATTTCAAGAAATAATTGATGAAATAGGAGGTTCTTTCCTCAATCTTACAATATCAGAAAGATCTAAGAATGCAAGATTTAGCCAGAATTCCATATCTTTAATATCTGACGCAAGGATATTTACAGGAAAACAAGCATTTGAAATTGGATTGGTTGATGAACTTGGAACAAGGCAAGATGCAATAAATAAGGCTGCAGCAATGGGAGGATTAGACCAGAGCCCGAGCATCTGCGTTCTTGAGACAAAGAAAGATTTCTTAAGTACTATGTTTAATGAGATGGGAAGAGGTATAGGTGAAACTTTAAGCAATAAGTTATCATTTAATAGTCTTCGTATACAATAAATATCAATAAATATAAATAGCCTAGGATAAAAGGCAATCTAACCAAGTGAGAAAATGGGAAAAAATAAGAAAAATGCATTTATATTCACAACAGATGCATTTCTTGCTCTCCCACTAGTTGTTTTGGCAGTGTCTACATTTATTGCATTTTCAGTTACTCTTCGAGATAATATTACTGTACAAGAATATGCCTACATAATTGCAAAAGATGCAATAAATGTTTTAATCGATTCAAACCCACAGCATATCGGGGGATCTGGAGATAATTCATTTGCTTATATAATTGCGCAGAATATTGTTGATTCAGATTTAAATAGCGCAAACAGTACTGCATCTGTTATCGATTCCATTGTTCCTTCTAATGCAGCGTATATACTTGAATATAAATCCGCTTCTGATAACCAATGGAAAGAGATAAGGATTTTAGACAGAGGGAACAAGATAGCGCAAAACAAATATTCAATTCAGGTCTCAAGTACAAGGTTAATCGCAGATATCTCGCAACCAAGACTTAATCCAAGTGGCGACTGTCCAAGTGAAATAGTATGTTCTTTCCCATCAATATCACAGTATACACCAGGTTCAACAGTTGGTCCACTACTACTCAGGATAAGGGTATTCATATAATAAATATATTCAAAGGATAAGTGTTTATATGTTAGGAAAAGAAAATTTCAAAACAAAAAAATCAAAAATGCAATATAGTAAGCAGAGAAAGGGATTTGTATTTACAATCCTAACCTTAGTTATAATAGTATTCATGATTATAGAACTTAACATATATTTCAGGACATACGAATTGAAACTTGCTAATGAGCCAACGAAATTAAGGCTTCAGGTAATACAGGATTTCATAAGAGCATATTCTCCAAACTATTTCAATGAAACTGCATATTCTTTCATTTATTCCTCTTTATATGAACTTAACAAAGATTCAATCCAATATCCACCATCCCAATCAAGTTTAGCTGAATTAATTTGGAATATATCTTATTCAGGAAAGAGAACAGACAGCCGTACAGTACAGCTAATAGATCAGACTAAAACACTATCATCTTATGATTCAAATCTATCTGCTCTTGCAAAGTCAATGAATATTGATTTGGTTGTTAATTATAAGGATTTCAACATCACACAAATAGATTATTGGACTGTACAGTACAATTTTACAATTGCAGTTTCAATAAATGATAAAGCATCCAGTACAAGTGTTAAGTTCACTTCTCCTATTTCATTAAACATCTCAATAATTGGATTTGAAGATCCTTGGCTCGCAAGAATGGGATTCAGAAATAAGAGTATAATACCTGTAGATCAGATTCAGATTGATCAGATAAGGCCTTCCCTTTTAATGAACGGGACAAGAGGAAGAGGATGGTTTTATGGCGAACCAATAATAGTGACAAGCTGTCCTTCTGCTGATTTTGAATTCAGTGATTCTTTCTTAGAGAATAAGACCAAGATAATGGTTACAGACAACACAGGAGTTGCTAGGGAATGCGGTCAGCTTTTTGGAGCAGTTATAGTAGTATCTGATCAAAACGCAAACACAAATCCATTTGTTGGATTAGATGTCCCATTATTCATAAACTCTTCAGCAAAAATCTCAGATATTCCAAGGCAACCTATCTTAATAGTTTCAGATAACGATACAGTAATAACAGATGACAGTTCAGGTCATTATCATTACATGCTTGACATAAACAATCTAAGAAGTGGAATAGAATGCGGAAGATATTTTGTAAGGCCATATAATAATTATGGCTATCTAAGAAGGCTCACAAACAACGTTACTGGAGTTTTTGATGAATTTGGTATAGAAACCATTCTGTCAGGTACAACACAAGCAATCCCAACTTCGAGATCCTCTTATAGTTTTGTTGACAGAGAATACAACTCATCCATCCCCGGTAATCTAATTAAGGGTCTTCCAGGTTGCAGTAATCAATTGATATGCAATTATACAAAGGATTATCATTCTTCTTCAATACCTTATCCGACACGATTAAGTACGGATGCAGCTAGATATTATTTAGGTTTATTTAACTCCTCAATGATTATAAAAAGAGATTAGGATGATAACAATGGGAAATGAATTGTTGTTTAAAGGTCAAATAATGCTTGAAACTCTAATAATAGTCTCATTCCTCTTGCTTATCCTAATTCCTACTGTAATTTACATCTTGTCTGTTCTTTCCACCGAGTCATGGAAGACAGATGCAAATCAAGCATATTCAACATTGACAAAAATCGTTTCGATATCTAACAAGCTAGCAATGCTAGGCAATGGTTCATCTTCTTATGAATCTATATTTCTTCCATCAAGCACTCAACGAATGAATGTATCAAGTGATGGAAGAGAAATCTTCATTACTTTAAAAGGACCTAAATCAGATGATTTGCAAGTTGTTGCTTTAAGTCCAGTCATTATAAGATTGAATTCAACTCAAGACTGGACCAATATTAAAGGAGCACAAACACTTATGTTTGTTGTTCAAGATGGAGAGGTAATAATATCAAAAACATAATATATTCTAATAGAAAGATTAGTAATTTGAATATCAGAATTAGCAATGTTTATTTTATTAATGGTGTGGTTTCATGAAGAAAATTAATAATCTCGTAAAAAAAGGACAAGTTGCATTTGAATTCCTTCTCATTTATAGCTTTTTCATATTTGTATTTCTTTCTTCGCTTTATATAATCTCTGGACAGGCAGTTCAACAACAAAGGTATGCAGAAGGATTGTATGCGAGAGAATTTATTGTAACAATTGCAGATGAGATAAACGCAGCAGCTATGATTGAAGGCTACGAAAAGAATTTAAATATTCCAACTACAATGAGCAGCGTCCCATATCAACTATATGTATATAAAGGTATGATTGGATTAAATTACAGCTCAATAACGAATATAGATCTACTATATCCTTTAGCAACAGATAAAGTATTTGTAAATGGAGTAGATACATCTAAGTACATTGGATATATTAATACAGCAAAAGGAAAGTTAAAAATAATAAGCTCACAGGGCATGGTGATCTTAAATGACTAAAATTTTTAATTCAAATGAAAACAAAATAAAATACAGAACTAAAAAAGGCCAGTTTTTTTCGTATGATGCGATAGTAGCTGGAATACTTTTCATTCTTCTTTTGACAATACTTTATAATTATTGGAATTCATTAAGAACAACAGTTTCAATAAGGATTGATGATTCATCAAGAATTGCATTAAGTGTTTCGAACATGCTTCTGACACCTGGTTATCCTTTAAATTGGAATTCATCTAACTTTAATCAGATAGGATTAACAGAAAACTATAATACAATAAAACTTAATGAAGCAAAGGTTTCAAATCTCACTCTTATTTCTTATATAAATTATGAATTGATGAAAGAAAGGCTGGGGGTAGGACCTTATGAGATATATATTACAATCGGAGATGAAAGAATAGGCAATGCTCCTTTAAATCCGACATCCAAGGTCACAATAACAAGGCCAGCCATATATAAGGATAGATTAGAAAATTTATCCGTAACTATTTGGAGTACAAAATGATTTTTTGTATTTAGACTTATTTGGACTTACTTATCTTTTTCTTTATTTAAAAAGAATTTCATTCTGTCTATTAATCCTATATTTTCATTTTTTCTAGATTCTGCTTCGATTTCATCTTTGACATTTGTTTTTTGACTCGTTTCTTCTATTTTTACTTTATCTTCTTCGTTCTTTCTTTTATATTCAGAGTAAAACTTTTCAACTGTTCTCCTGTTGACATAATCGTGCTGCCTGAATCCTCCTCCGAATGATTTAGGTATGTGCAGCAACTCATGAATCAATACTTTCGTTCTTTCTTCTTCATTCATTTTGTCGAATCTCTCACTAATTACCTCTATAACATAAAAAGGATCTGTATTCATCCCAAGTTGCATCACTTTCGGTAGTCCATGACATCTAGCAATTACTCTTCTTGAGTTAGTTCCATAGCTTCTAAAACAAGCAATCCTCTCTATGTTTACATAGTTGATATTTAGTTTTTCAACTATGTCTTTTATCTTTTCTTCCAAGTCCCTTGCTCTTTCGTATTTCATAAAATAAGATTTGATGTAAATGATTTTAAATCTAGAGTTAATTTTATTTCCAATAAGATGAGTTTAAAATATGATTTACCAGTTTGGATATTTGGATTTTAGTTCATTAAGATAAAATTTATATGCTTCAATAGAATCCATATTGTGGTTTCTTGTGAATCTTTCATTCATTTTATGTGGATTCAGCATTGCATTTATTGTCTTCAACAATGCCATCTCTTCTATTGTTATTTTTTCATTCCTATTGACGATCTTCTTTCTTATTATCTGAAGAGAAGGATTCCAGGCCATATGAAAATTTTTAACACACCATCGTGCGCCACGATCAATTAGTATATTAACTATTTTTTCTGCTATATATCCGTTTTCTAGTCTTTCACTTTTATTTATTCTACCTCTACTTTCTTCTAACCTTTTTATCAAAGGCAAGAAGTCAATTATCTCTAGTTTATCCTGATGGGGCTCGCCAAAATTCTTATTCGATTTGGATGCATTACCGTCTTCCATGAATCTGAATTTTTCCATAAAACCACATATAAAGCCATCATAATATTTATAGAATTTAAAACATTCAATCTTTATATTTCTTTCTATTTTATTATTATTGCTTATTTTATACAATTTAGATTTGAAAGTGATTATTATGGCAAAAATAAAAGAGGTATATCTGTTTAAAGAAGGTTCAAGCAAGATGAGGCAAATACTTGGGGGTAAAGGTTGTGAATTGTCTGAGATGACAAGAATCGGATTGCCAGTTCCACCTGGAATTGTAATAACTACAGAACAGTGTCTTATTTATCAGAAGACCAAGAAAATCTCAAAAGATCTTGAAAATAAAATATTTAAAGCACTTTCAAGTGTTGAGAAGCAAGTTGGTAAGAAGTTTGGAGACGAAAAAAATCCACTTTTAATTTCAGTAAGATCCGGAGCACCAGTTTCAATGCCAGGTATGATGGATACGATTTTAAATCTAGGATTAAACGATAAGACAGTCATAGGTTTTGCAAAAAATACAAATGAAAGAACAGCTTATGATGCATATAGAAGATTGATACAGATGTTCGGAGAGGTTGTTCTTGGAATCAAGAAAGAAAAATTTGATAAAATATTTGATTCTGTAAAGGAAGAGCATGGAAGAAAGCAGGATATAGAATTAAGTGTTGATGAGCTTAAAGAGATAATTTCAAAATACAAGCATCTTGTTCATCAAGAAACTGGAAAGGAATTTCCAGACGATCCAAGAAAGCAGCTTTTAATGGCTGTGGAAGCAGTGTTTAACTCTTGGAACAATCCAAGAGCGATAACTTACAGAAACTTGTATAATATTCCACACGAGATGGGAACTGCAGTAGTCATCCAAGCAATGGTGTTTGGAAATAGTGGAGAAAAGAGTGGTACTGGAGTTGCATTTACAAGAAATCCATCAACGGGTGAGAAAAAGCTTTATGGCGAATATCTAATTAATGCACAAGGAGAGGATGTAGTTGCAGGAATAAGAACACCACAACCTATAGAAAAAATGAAAAAAGAATTGCCACAGGCCTACAAAGAATTAGAAAAAATAGCAAAGCTTCTTGAAAAACACTATAGAGAAATGCAGGATATGGAGTTTACAATTGAAAATGGAAAGTTATGGATGCTCCAGACAAGAGCAGGTAAGAGAACTGCAGCTGCAGCTGTAAAGATTGCAGTAGATATGGTCAAAGAAAAACTAATAACAAAGGAAGAGGCAATAATGAGAGTTTCGCCCTCTCAGATAGATCAGTTGCTACATAGACAAATAGATCCAAGTGTTAAAGTCAATCCGATTGCAAAAGGATTGCCTGCAAGCCCAGGTGCAGCAACTGGAAAGATTGTATTTACAGCAGATGAAGCTGCAGAAAAAGGTAAGAAGGAAAAGGTAATTCTTGTTGCAGTTGAAACCACTCCAGATGACATCCATGGTATGATCGCATCTCAAGGAATTCTTACCAGCAGAGGAGGAATGACTTGTCATGCAGCAGTGGTAGCAAGAGGTCTAGGTCTACCATCAGTTGTAGGATGCGAGGCTGCAAAAGTAGATATCGATAAGAAAATACTTACAATAAACGGAAAGGTATTCAAAGAAGGAGATTTGATCACTATTGATGGTTCAACAGGGAATGTGATAGAGGGAGAGGTAAAATTAGTTGAGCCATCAATCTCAGGTGAATTCGATGTATTTTTGAACTGGTGCGATTCAGTTGCAAGGATGAAAGTAAGAGCGAATGCAGACACTCCTTCTGCTGCAAAAGGAGCACGCAACTTTGGGGCAAAAGGAATTGGGTTATGCAGAACAGAAAGAATGTTCAACGATCCAGAGAGACTTCCTTTTGTACAAAAGATGATTCTCTCAGAGACAGCAGAGGAGAGAAAGAAATGGCTAGCAAAGCTTAAGGAATTTCAGGTTAAGGATTTCTATGAGATTTTCCTTGCAATGGATGGTTTGCCAGTAACTGTCCGTTTGCTAGATCCACCACTTCATGAATTTCTGCCTAAGCTCGAAGAATTGCTTGCAGAAATAGCAGAACTCAGTTCAAAGAAGGTTGATGAAAGAGTTATTGAGGAGAAGCAGGCAATGCTTAAGAAGGTAAGAGAGCTGCAGGAATTCAATCCAATGTTAGGCCATAGAGGATCAAGATTAGGAATCACTTATCCAGAGATTTACGAAATGCAAGTCTCTGCAATATTTGAAGCAGTTGCAAGATTAAAGAAAGAGAAAAAGAATCCAATCGTAGAAGTGATGGTTCCATTGATAGGAAACATCAATGAACTAAAGATATTAAAGCCAATAATAAAGAAGACTGCTGATGAAATATTAGAAAGAGAAAAAGTAAAACTAAATTATACGATTGGAACAATGATAGAGATCCCAAGAGCTGCATTAACAGCAGATGAAATAGCACAAGAGGCAGAGTTCTTCTCATTTGGAACCAATGACCTTACTCAAACAACACTTGGATTTAGCAGAGATGATGCAGAGGCCAAATTCTTGCAGCTTTATCTCAATAAAGGAATTTACAAGTCTAATCCATTTGAAGTAATAGATTATGGGGTAGGAAAGCTTGTGGACATGGCAGTTAAGCTTGGAAGATCTACAAGAAAGAACCTTAAGGTCGGAGTATGTGGAGAAACAGGTGGAGAACCTACTTCAATCAAATTTTATCATGATGTAGGATTAGATTATGTAAGCTGCTCTCAATACAGAGTTCCAATTGCAAGATTGGCTTGCGCTCAGGCAGCTTTAGCAGAAAAAATGAAAGTGAAAAATGCAGAATGAATGATAGATTCAAAATGTTTGATAGATAATTTTTTTGTTTTTGTTTTTTATTTTAGTTATTTTTTTATTAGTCTTTATCTCTTTTATTTTTTATTTTCTTTCTTTTTTGTTGTCTATTATCTTATTATCTAACGTCTTCGTATTCCTGCTTCGACTTTCCAGTAAGGGTGTATTTTATTAGATTTGTGGCATGGAAGAAAAAGAACTTCTTGTATCCCCAGTGCTTGAGTCGCCTCGCTGAAGTATATGTTACTGCATCAACAAATCTTATCTTTCCTTTTTTCTTTATTCTGTTAAAGAGGTCTATGTCTTCTGCAGTTTTAAGATCAAGATTGAATCCTCCTATTTGATTAAAAGCGTCTTTTCTGACAGCCATGTTCATTCCTGCAACAGCAGGCTTTCCAATTAGATCAGTGAATCTTATATAAGGTGTGAATAATCTTGCCAGTATATTATCTATCTTGCTTCCATCTCTCATCAAAACTCTTCCATAAACAGCTACAACTTTTTCATCTTTAGAGAATGCATCCGCTATTTTCCTCAACCAATCCTTCTCTGCGATTGTGTCAGAATCAATAAATGCAATTATCTTTCCTTTAGCTATTTCAGCTCCCTTCTGTCTCTCTGCTGCTGCAGATCTCCTTTTTTCAATTATCACTTTGTCTGCATACTTTCTTGCAATTTCTCTTGTTTTATCTTCGCTGTTTCCGTCGCATACAATTATCTCTAAAGGTTTGTAAGATTGGTTCTTTAACGATTTTAAGCATGATTCTATATATTTCTCTTCATTCAATGCAGGAACTACAACACTTATTTCAAGCTTATTATTCGTCTTTCTTTTTTCTTTTTTTTCTTGCACCTTTTCATTATCTCTTTTTTTATCTTTTTTCATTTAGGCACCTTAAAATTTTAAAAGAAAGATCGAATTAAAAATAAATAAAATAAAAACAGAAAAATTAGTCCATAAAGTCCTTTGCTGTTGGAGGTTCTTTAGGTTCCCCTTTTCTTTCACGGACTTTGGTTACTAATTCGTTCTGCAGTGAAGTTGGAACGAGCTCGTATCCTGCATATTCATGATACCAGATTGCTCTTCCCTGTGATGCAGATCTTAAATCATTGGACATTCCAAATGTCTCTGATACTGGCAGCTTTGCCTTAACAGTGGATAAGTCTCCTTCCTGTCCAATCTCAAGTATTTCACCACGTCTTCCCTGCAATGCAGTTATTATGTTTCCTGCATATTCCTGTGGTGATTGTACAAGGAATATTTGCTTAGGTTCCATGAGCCTTACTCCAGAGGTAAGCATGCTTGCATAGATAGGTCTTTTTATTGCAGGCATAATTTGTGCAGGACCTCTGTGTGCAGGATCTTCGTGAATTATTGCATCTGTTAACAATACCTTCACACCAACAACCTTTTCTTTTGCAAGAGGTCCCTTATCTACTGCTTCCTCGAATGCCTTGAGCACTAATTCCATAATTTCCTGCATGTACTGTACTCCTTTCGTTGCATCCACAAGCACGCATCTGTTCTTTATGTCTAGGACCTTCTTTGCCTGATCTCTTTCCATTCCTGCCTCTACAAGCGCATCAACAATAGCCTTTCCTTTAGGTCTTCCCTCAGGAATCTTTCCTTCTACTATTGCATTGTAAACTCCTTCTTCAAGAGGTTCAACTTTTATCTTGAATTTGTTGTGTTTATTAGGTGATTTTCCTTCAAGTTCAGGCCCTGGTTTGAGTATTGTTTCTCTGTAAACCACGATTGGTGGTGATGTTTCTATTTCCACTCCTTTCTCCTTTGAAATTTTGTATTCTACAATCTCAAGATGCAGTTCACCCATACCACTTATAAGGTGCTCACCGGTTTCCTGGTTGATCTCTACTTTAAGGGTTGGGTCTTCTTTTGACATCTGTCTTAGAACTTCAATTAACTTGACAAGATCTTTTGTGTTCTTTGCTTCTATAGACTTTGTAACTACAGGTTCAGAGTAGTGTTTTATCTGTTCGAATGGTTCAAAGTTCGGATTTTCACTTATTGTTTCTCCAACATAAAGATCTCTCAATCCCACTATCGCAGCAATGTTTCCTGCCGGCACTTCTTCTGCAGGGATTCTGTCTGGACCCATGTAAATTCCTACTTGTTGAACCTTTGCTGAAGTGTGTTTTGATGCAACAGTTAATTCTGTACCTTTTCTTACTGTTCCGCTGAATATTCTTGCAACTCCTACTTCTCCAGCATGCTTGTCTACAACCACACCGAATATAATTCCACATACCTTTGCATTAGGGTCAGTATTTAACATTGCCTTTCCATCTTCTGTGTTTAAATCACCGTGCCACAAGATTGGAATTCTATATACTTGTGCCTCTTGTGGGTTTGGAAGATGTTGGATTACCATTGTAAGAACGACCTCATCTA
The DNA here is from genome assembly GCA_038881595.1 of Candidatus Micrarchaeia archaeon. GTDB lineage: Archaea > Micrarchaeota > Micrarchaeia > CABMEP01 > CABMEP01 > DTQF01. Next base: position 73,704 of record JAVZPM010000002.1, read on the forward strand.
TTGGTGCCTTTTCAACCAATGTTTTGTGATCATTTTTAGTACACAACTCATATATATCTGTAAATTTAACTCCCTTTGACTTCATATATGCAAACGATGTAGCCCACTTATTGAAAGCAGATCCGAAAGCAATGTTTCCTTTTTCTACATTTATCTTCCATTCATCTTTCTTGTCTGCAGGTGCATATTTGTCTATTAGCTTGTTTATATCTGTAATCAGTTTGACTAGTCTTTCTTGAGTCTGCTGTGGTGTGTATTTTAACTCATTGATTAATCTATCAATCTTATTAATGAATACTGTTGGCTTTGATTTTTCCTTTAAAGCCTGTCTTAATACCGTTTCGGTTTGAGGCATAATACCTTCAACTGCGTCTACTACTAAAATAATTCCATCTACCGCTCTCATTGCTCTTGTAACATGACCTCCGAAGTCTACGTGTCCTGGAGTGTCAATAAGATTGATGACATATGGCTCTCCGTTATACTCAAAACCGAGAGAGATGTTTGCAGATTTAATTGTAATTCCTCTCTTCTGTTCAAGTTCCTCAAAGTCCATGACTCTCTGTTCTCCTGCAAGCTCTTTGCTAATCAAGCCTGCCCTTGCTACTAGAGAATCTGCTAGTGTTGACTTACCATGATCTACGTGTGCCACTATAGCAATGTTTCTCACATACTTTAGATTTTTCATAATTTTCTGTACTTCTTCTACAACTAATTCTTTTCTTACCATAATACCTACCTTTATATCAATATAAATGAGAAAAGCGAGCGAAAGCCCGCATGAAAATAAAAGAAGAATTTATCTTGCGCTTCTTGCCATTCTTTCTGTTTCATCCTTCTTCTTTATTGCATAGCTGTTTACATCTCCAGTTGCTGCAAGTATTATTTCATTTGCAAGCGCTTCTGCGAGTGTGGCTTTCTTATCGAAAGATGAAATTATTGCTGCAAGGCTTATGTTTCTAAGAGCCATGTCCACTCTTCTCTTTGGAGAAACGTCTACTGCAACCTGGTATCTTACTCCTCCGTATTCCACTCTTGTCACATCTTCTCTTGGAGCGCTGTTTTCTATTGCTTTTATGAGGTACTGGATTGGGTTTTGCTTTGTTTTTTCATGGATGATGTCGAAAGCTTCTTCTACTATTTTTATTACTCTTGTCTTTTTGCCTTGCAATTTTCCATGGGTTCTTATGAGCTTTCCTCCTACCTTTTCACCAGTTCCTCCTCTCATCAGCTTGTTTACGAGTCTTTCCACTATATTCTTTTCTATTCTTTTCTTTCTTTTTCCAACTCTACCAAAAGTGTGAGGCATTACTGAAGGTCTTAAATTTATGTAATCCTTCATTGTCTCATCAGTGATTTGTACATTGTAATCATATTTGTTGAAAAGCTTATCATTGATTTCCATATTATCACTCTATTAAATTAAATTAAGAGAATAGAAAATCATCTTCTCGGTTTTTCTTTCTTACCTCTTCTTATCTCTTCAAGAGAAGTATTGTTTACGGCGATCACCTTGTATCTGACGCCAGGAATTGAACCCATCTGTCCTCTTTGTGATCCACCAAGTCCTTCTACTAAAACTTCATCATGTTCATCTATGTGATTTATCGCTCCGTCTCTGGGTGCGAATGCAGTGATTATCTTTCCATTCTTTATCAACTGGATCTTTACACATTTGATAAGACCAGAGTGAGGCTGCTTTTGCTCAAGCACTTTCTTTTCTAACACTATTCCTCTTGCTGCATGAGCTCCCTCGAGAGGATCGTATTTCTCTTTGAGTTTTTCAACCTTTCTTCTCCATGTTTTCTTTAACCATCTGTATTTCTTTCTTTTCTTTAATATATCTCTTCCAGAGAATTCTCCCATATAATTACACCTTATAATGTTTAACAGCTTCAGCTGATAAACTTAAGAACACTCATTTAGAGTGTTATAAGCATAAGTGTATTAACATATTAAGCCCGATGCACAGAAAAAGTTCTGTAAGGGCAGCATTGATGAAATTTGAATATATATTAGAGATGATACATAATATATATGTTTGTAGTGTTTTTAAATCTTATTTTATTACTCTTCAATCATGCTCTTATCTCAATTTTCTTAAAGTTTCTTTCAACAAGTATATTTGCGAGCTTTATTTTATTTCCACCTCTTCCGATGACATACTTCCTATCTTCAGAGCTAGTTATTATCTTAGCAGTGTTACCTTCTATTACAACATTCACTTTTATAGGTGCAAATATGTTGCTAATAAATCTTTCGAGTTCTTCAGACCATTCTACAACTACTATATCTCTTTTAAGTTTCTTTTTAAGACTATTAATCATCTTTCCTCCAGGTCCTATAACCTTTCCAACATCTCCTTCTGCAACTACTATAGCAAGCGTTTTCCCATCATCATATACATCTCTTATTGCTGCGCGAGTTGCATCCTGAAGGAACATCATCATTTTAATGTCTTCATTAGATAGTTTTGTCATTAGATCTCCTTTTTTTTTATACTTTACTCAGCGATTTTTAGAATCTCTGAATCACCAGGTTCTATTATGGCCATCATAAGTACAGGAAAAGGTTTTCCAGCTAATGATCCTAACTCTAGTGATGGATAATTCAATTCCTTATAAGGAACTTTGGAATTTTTACATATTTCTATTATTTCATTCTTCAAATTTTTTGGGCAATTTCCAGCTAAAAGTATAAGCTTTGCATTTCCACGTGCAGCTAGATATTTGCAGGTTCTTGTTCCAAATTCTACCTTTCCAGTGTCAACGCATATTCTTATTGATTTTTCAATATCTATATTCATATTTTCACCCTATAGTAAAATCAATTTTTATTTAGTTTCATGTTTCATTGTAAGCTTAACAAGACCAGTTCCTAATGGAACAGGTTGTCCTATTAGTATGTTTTCAGTTACTCCTTTCAATCTATCTTCTTCTCCATTTATTGCAGCATTAACTAAGTGTTTAACAGTTTCTTCAAATGCTGCTCTTGCAAGAACAGACGGTTTTCTTCCGCTAAGACCATGTCTTCCTACTGAAATAACCTCTCCATCAACAGTCATCGCGTCCGCAAGAAGACAGATATGTCTTATATCAACATCTGTTTTCTGAATTTTCATAGTAGTATATATCTCATTAACTATTGCATTTCTTGCAGCTTCTATTCCAAATAAATTGTAGATTTCAATTATGTCATTTGTAATGGATCTGGTAGGATCTACATATGGTAATTTAAATAATTCTGTAAGGTTTGATCCTCCTGCAATAATTATCCATTCACCATTTTCATCTTGGGTTACAACTGGTTTTGTTATTCCACTAACACCTTTAATATGTAGATTTTTCAATTTATTTGTGAATTTTCTTAACATTCTTAATGGTGTATTTTTGGCTATAAGAAGAACTTTATCAGCTTGATGTTTCATTGTAATGTTAGGTTCTAATTCTGCCTTTATTTTCTTCTTTACTTGAATCAGATCTATATTTCTTTGCTTTATTTCATTTTTGTCTATCTTTATCAATACTTGTTTCTTTTTAAAGTCTTCAGAAAAAGTTGCAATATCATTGAGTATAACTTGGTCTATCTCATTTGCTATTTCTTCTACTTTTTTCTTGTCTTTATATTTCTCTTTGAGGTATATCATAACGATGGGTTTTTTAGGTTTCTTTTTTGCATCTACTATTTCAATGAGTCTTGGAAGACCAGTTGGTACTGCCTCGACTACACCAGGAAGGTGGAAGGTACGCATAGTCATTTGTGTTCCAGGTTCACCTAAGGAATGTGCAGTAAGTATCCCTACTCCTTCTCCAGGGGTTATCATAATATCTTTTTTCTCTTTATCAATATGCTTTGTCATTATATCACCATTATATTTATTCTTTTTCAGGTACACCTACAGGTGTTAATAGCTCTTCTTTTATTTTCTTTATTTTCATAGTGTCTCTTCCATCTCCACCGTATATGAATTGTATTATCTTTCCACTTCCGTCTCTAACACTGTAATCATCTTTTACAACTAAGTCCTGAAGTGCATTAATCATTCTTCTTTGCATGTATCCTGATCTTGCAGTTCTTATTGCAGTGTTAACTATAGATTCTCTTGCAGACATGGATTGGAAGAAGTACTCAATTGGATTAAGACCATCTATGAAATTGGATCTAATAAATCCTCGAGCTACAGCACTTAAATCCTTTGGTTTGAAGTGAGAGAGCGTTCTATATCTATACCCTCTATGTAATCTTTTTTCTCTTACTACTTGCTGTGCGATTGCTCCAGACATCTGAGTAACGTTTGTCATAGAACCTCTTGCTCCGATCTTTGCTATTATAATCGCCTTATTTTCCTGACCTAAGTCCTCTTCTAATACTTTACTTATATCGTTTCTAATTTTTCCAAGAGTATCAACTGATTTACTCTCTAAGGTTTCTTTAAGGCTCTTTCCAGGTTCTCTTTCAAGAGTTTTATTCTTATATTGCATTATGTATACATTTACTTGCTTTTCTGCATTTTCAACAATTTCTTTGATCTTTTTCTTTCCTTCTTCAGATATAGTATAATCCTTCAAACTTACAGTCATTCCCTTTATAGTTATAATTTCAGCTGCAATTCTTCCGATAGCATCTATGAATTTTCTTGCTTCTTCATTTCCATAATTTAGGGTTATTGCTTCTACAATCGCATTTAACGATTTCTTTTCAAAGTATCCACTTATTACTTTTCCATCTTTTATTTCAACAATGCTTTTATCACTTCCTTTCTTTCCAATTTTAGATTCAACTCTAAGATTCAATCCCTTTGGCAAAATTTGAGAGAGTATCAATTTTCCACTATATCTATCTTTTACATCTGGTTTAGGAAGTTCATATATTCCTGCCATAGCTAAAAGGTCTGCTGCTTGACTTTTTGTAAAGGTTGTTTCATCCAGCGATAAGAGATAGGTTCCAGTTATACGATCTTGTGTTGGTCCGATTATTGCATGTCCATGACGTGGTGAAATGATTTGTTTCTCTACTAGCATTAATGTTTCGGCCTCTGCTCTTGCCTCTTCTTTCTGAGGAACATGTATATTCATTTCATCTCCATCGAAATCAGCATTGTATGGAGTTGTAACAGATGGCGGAACTCTGAATGTTTTTCCAGGTAATATCTTTACTCTGTGGGCCATTATAGACATTCTGTGGAGTGATGGATAACGATTGAATAATACTATATCTCCATCCATGAGTTGTCTTTCAACAGTCCATCCAGCAGCAATTTCCTTTATTAATTCTTCTTTATTAGCATCTGTAACCTTTCTTCTTCTTCCGTTTGGAGAGGTTACATAAATAGCTCTTGGTTTTTCGTTTGAATTTATCATTTTCTTGCATTCTTCAAGGTTCCAGTCAGTAACTTTTACAGGTACAGTTAATTCATCAGCTATCTGTTGTGGCACTCCTACTTCATTTATAGATATACATCCATCTGGAGATACTACAGTTCTTGCACTGAAGTTTACTCTCTTTCCAGAAAGGTTATATCTGAATCTTCCCTCCTTCCCTTTGAGACGTTGTGCCAATGTTTTTAATGGCATTCCTGATCTGTGTGTTGCAGGAGGTATGTTAGGACTTTCATTATTGAAATAAGTAGTAACATGGTATTGTAAGAGTTCCCATAAATCTTCTATGATAAGTTGTGGCGCTCCTGCGTTTATATTAGATTCCAATCTCTGATTTATTCTCAAAACTTCTACAAGTTTATGAGTAAGGTTGTCTTCGCTTCTTTCACCGCTTTCAAGAGTTATAGAAGGTCTCACATTGACAGGTGGGACAGGTAAAACAGTGAGAACTGCCCATTCGGGTCTGCTGTATTCTGGATCAAAGCCAAGTTCTCTTAAGTCGTCATCTGAAATCTTTGCAAGCCTATCTCTTACCTCTGTAGGAAGCATTAATCTGTCATCTTCATAGAAGTTGGTTGGTCTTTCAAACTTTATTTCTTTTTGTTCAGTTTGACAGTGAGGACATTTTTTAACTTTCTTAGTTCTTGCAAGAAATGTTGCAATCATTTCATCTCTTGTCATTAAGCTACTTTTTATTTCATCTATTTCCTCCTTTGCAAGTAGTACCTTTCCACATGAATTACAAGTTGACCTTAGAAACATATATATCATTGGAGCAAATTCTGGATGTATCACAGGCCTTATCAGTTCTATTGAACCAAAGTGACCAGGGCAAGTTCTGACTGTTCCTCCACATGTCTTGCATCTTAAACCAGGATCTATAACACCCATTCTTAAGTCTGCAAACCCTCCTTCGATAGGATACCCATCATCATTATATGTATCAGGTACAAAAAGTTTTACTGCAGACATTTTTCTAATCATCTCTGGAGAGAAAAGAGTGAATTTTATCTTACTTATGTATTTTTCTAAAATTTCATTTTCATCCAATGTAACCACGATACCACCATTAATGTTATAAAAACTATTCATCTGTCTTATTGCTTGTAATCATTCTCGGGAATATTCCAAGTGATTTTATTTCATCAATTAGGAGTTTGAATGCATAAGACATTTCTACTTGTGAGAAGTTTGTAGAATCGCAGATAGGACAGATTGGTTTGTTCTTTAGATAGTCATAATATGCAAATGATCCACAATCATTGCAGATTATTTGGACTGTTTTATCAGATTCATCCATTAAACGCTCTTTTAGTAGCATTGTTGCTCCATATCCTATAATACAGTCTCTTTCCATTTCACCTAATCTAAGACCACCTTCTCTTGATCTTCCTTCTGTTGGTTGGTGGGTCAAAAGTTGTACTGGACCTCTGCTTCTTGCATGTATTTTGTTAGAGACAAGATGCTGTAGTCTTTGATAGTAGATTACACCTATGAATATTTCTGCTTCAATTCTTTCTCCTGTAACACCATCATAAAGAACTTCATAACCATCAGATTCAAATCCATATTTCTTTAAAGTTTCTTTGGCCTCCTCCAAATTCGCTGGTGTGAAAGTAGTTCCATCAACACGTTTTCCTTCGAAACAAGCAGCCTTTCCTAAGAGTGTTTCAAGAAGATGACCAACTGTCATACGAGAAGGAATTGCATGTGGGTTAATAATCAAATCAGGTACGATACCGTCTTTTGTAAATGGCATACTCTCCTGAGGCACAAGTAACCCTATAACTCCTTTTTGTCCATGTCTAGATGCAACTTTATCACCATTTTCTGGTATTTTAGTTTCTCTTACTCTAACTTTTACCATTTTGTTTCCAGATGGACTTTGAGTAATAAGAACAGAGTCAACAATTCCTTTTTCTTCTGCCTTAAGGGTAACCGAACTTTCTTTCTTTTTCTCTTCAGCAATTCCAAATGCGCTTACTTCTTCAAGGAATCTTGGAGGAGAGGTTTTTCCTATTAACACATCTCTTCCTCCTACTTCTACCCCTGGTGAGATTAATCCGTCCTCATCTAAATACTTATATGCTGTCTCTCCTCTATATCCGTTAACTGTAGGAGCAGGAATTTCAAATCTATCCTTTTGTCCTCCTGGATATCTTCTTTCCTCTGTTGAATATGTTTTAAACATTTCAACTCTAAGTAATCCTCTATCTACAGCAGATTTGTTAACAACAACCGCATCTTCCATGTTGAATCCTCTATAACTCATTACTGCAACAACCAAATTATTTCCTCCGATTCTTTTATCAGTTCCAAGTATTCTTTGAGGTCTAGTTGTTACAATTGGAGTTTGAGGATAAAACATTACATATGCCTTTGTATCATATCTTAATGAATAATTGGAAGCAAATAACCCAAGTGCCTGTTTAGCCATAGAGCAAGCCATGGTAGTTCTTGGTGATGAATTGTATTCTTGCATTGGCAGTTGAGATGTGACAAAACTGAGTATACCTACAGGATCAATTTCAAGATGTGTATGCTCTGGTGTTATGTCTTCTTCTCTAACTGCTATGTAAGAAAGAGTATCTTCCTCTCCTGGATCCAAATATTCTATTATACCGTTTCTTATTAAATCCTTCCATTCGATTTCGTTGTTTTTTATTTTTGCTTTGATTTCTGGGGTTAGTTTTGATTTTCCATTTTCTACTATTATTAAAGGTCTTCTGCTTCTGCCTCCATCGCTGTTTATGTAGACTTCTTTAAGCTTCGGATAAAATTCTACATTAACCTCGTGATTTATTTCTCCATTTCTTCTTTTTCTAATTATTTCACGTACAAGCTCTTCACCATTTGGATGAGAACCAACAATTTTACCATTAAGATATACTATGAATTCATCATTTTTCTTTGCCACGTTCACACCTTTTAATTTAGTATTAACATTAAATATTGAAATTTATCATCGACTCATTTCATAGCTTTTACTCCAATTTTCTTTAGAATACTTTCCACTTCTTTTTCATCTACTCCAATTGAAATCTCATTTGTTAAGGCCATATTCTTAACTAGAGAGGCAGATGAGCCTTCAGGAGTTTCGTTTGGACATAATCTTCCAAATTGAGTTCCATGCAGATCTCTTGCTTCAAAGTGAGGATGCACTCTGCTAAGTGGTGAATTGATTCTTCTTAAATGGGAAACTGTCGCTAGATAAGAGACTCTATCAAGAAGCTGACATACTCCGGTTTGCCCCGCTATCCAGTTTCCAGTAGCCATCGCATATCTTATTCTATCACTTAAAGAATCAGGTCTAACAAATGTTTGTACATCTTGCAACCTTCTTCCTCTTGCAACAGCTCTTTCTGCTTGGTAGGCTATATCTCTTACCAAGAACTGGAATGAGTATCTAAATAACTCTTCCATCAAAACTCCACTTAATTTAATTCTTTTATTTCCATAATGATCTTTATCATCTGCAGGATATTTCTTGTTTGCTACAAGTGTTGTTCTTTGTGCCATTAATGCAAGGAATTTTGCTTTAAGATGCTTTGCAGCAGGAGTAGTTCCAAAGTGAGGTAGTAAATAATTGTTTAATAACACTTCTACTCTTTTGTCTCTATATTCTTTGGGTTGTCCAGGAACTGCTTTTTTACCGATCTCATCTATTGCATCATCAACAGTCTTTACCTCACCAATTTCTATATTTAAAAGCACATCATTGATTACATGCTTATCATCGTCAAATAATTCAAGTATATCATCATCTTTCTTTATTCCAAGAGCACGAAGTACAACCATAAATGGTAGTTTAGGTGGAGCAGCTGGAAATTCAATAGTCCATGTACCATCTTCTGATCTGTTTACCGCACATCTCATTCTTGCTCCGCCGCTCTGTGAAAATATTTTCGCTGTGATTATCGATCCTTGTTTTTCTTTGGTTACCATAATTCTATTTGCAATCAAATCTTCTATTCCGATTAAAACTCTCTCTGTTCCATTTATGATCATATATCCTCCTGGATCCATTGGGTCTTCTCCTGCTTTTATCAGTTCTCCTCTGGACATTCCTTCGGTATAACATATTTTTGACCTTACCATAGCAGGGACATCTCCGATATAAGCAATTGTGGTTTTTCTTTCAATATCATTTATTATAGGGGTTATTTCCATGTATACTCTTCCAGCATAAGTAAGATCTCTTTGCCTAGCTTCCATAGGTAAAATAGGTCTTGTTGCAGAATCAGATTCGATAACAATAGGTTTTTCAACCCAGGCCCTCCCAAGTTTAAGTTCATAATTCGGAACATTAGGTCTTATTACTCCAACTGAACTTACTATTTTTTGTATCCCTTCTTCTATAAATCTATTATATGAGTCAAGATGCTGCTTGACTAATTTATTTTCATTTAAATATTTCTCTAATAGATCCTTTGTCACGTAATCATCCCCATGAGCTAGATTTTATATTTTTTAGATCTCATTCGAGATCTAAACTTTTAGATCGAGATCAAAATAAGACTCATCAAACAACTACTCTGTAATAAATGTTTTTTGCATGTTTTTCTTCTCTGTGTATTCTTATTATGTCTCCTTTTTTCGGATTAAGATGCCTTATAGCTGGATCATCTATTTTTATTTTTGGTAACTGTTCCTTTGTAGCATTAAGGCTCTCCAGTAACTTTTTTTCATCTTCTTCTTTTACTATTTCATGTTTAGGAATTAGTTTATGCACTATAGGTTCATTTTCAAAATTCGAAATTTTGGGTTTTTTAACCTTAGTTTTGGCCAAATTATCACCATAGAATGCCGGTTAGATATCACTAAGGATAGCCTAACAACTAGCATTTCTTTCAGAGATCTAGATCTAAAAGCAAATTATATTAGTTATTAAGATTTATAAATATTTTGTTACTTTTAGATTTTTTTCTTTTTAATCTACCAGTGATATTTTTTGGTTAGTTTTTTAAAACTCACTATATATTTCAATAATATAATTTAATGTTTAATCAGTGATAAGATGAACGATATAGGAGAGCAGCTTTCTTTAGTACTTAAAGAAATTAAAAGTTCAGGAGATGTCGAGGCTTCTGTTATAATGAGAAGAGATGGAATAATTATATCTTCAGATTTTCAAGATATTTCTTCAAAAAATCTTTCAGTTATGTCCTCACTTATTTCAGTTGCTGAGTTATCTTCTTTAGAATTAAAACGTGGCGTTTTTCAAGAGATGATGATTGAAAGTGAAAATGGTAAGATTATTTTGATCAATGCAGGAAAAAATGCAGTTTTACTTTCATTTGTTAAAAAAGAAGGAAATATAGGTTTTATTTTAATTACTTTAGAAAGTGCAGCAAAAAAAATACAAAGTATAATTGATAAAATTTAGATATTATATTTGATAGGTGGATCGAATGGAAAATACAGTAAAGAAAAAGTTATTCTTTACCTCTCTTCCTAGGGTTCCTTCAGGTATATTTGGACTTGATGACATGATGGAGGGAGGTTTCGAAAAAAACAGTTTAAATCTCATATGTGGAGAATCGGGTTCAGGAAAAACTTTGTTTGCAATGCAATTCATTTTCTTCGGTGCACAAAAATATAACGACAATTCATTATTCATATCATTTGAAGAGACAAAGGATGAATTAAAAAGGAGAATGGCGAGATTCGGATTTGATCTTACAGCACAAGAGGCGAGTGGAAAACTTTTGATTTATTCTTATTCTCTAAGAGAAGTAAACAAATTTATTGAAGATCTTCCTAATATAGAAAGTTTGATAAAAAAGAATAAAATATCTAGAATAGCATTTGATTCTCTTACAACCTACTCTGCTTTCTTCGATAATCCTTCAAGAAGAACACTTGAGATAATTTCATTGATCGATAAATTCAAAAAACTAGATTGCACAATTGTTATCACTTCTGATCTTAAAATACCTTCTAAGACATTAGAAGCAGAGGAAGGATTGATCAATGAATATTTAGTTGATTCGGTAATTTCACTTTATTCTGTGAGAAGGGGAGATATTAGAGATTTTGGACTTGAGATAATAAAAATGAGGGGTACAAATCATAGCAGAAAAATTGTTCCAATGAGAATAGTACCTACGGGGATGATAGTATATCCAGATATGCCATTTATTAAGTAATTCTAGAACGATTTGTTTTAATTGTAAGTTATTTTTTAATTAGACTTTTAGTTCTTTTCTTAGTTCTTTTATTAACTTCTCTTTTCTCTTACTGTCTTTGATTGCATGTTCAATTACATCTATGAGGTTGTTTACAGCTATTATCTCTATTTTCTTTCTTTTTTCTTCATCCAATACGATATCATCTAAATTCTCTTTCGGAACAATTACTGCTTTTAATCCTGCATCAACAGCAGCTTCAACTTTAGCTGTAACTCCGCCTACTGGAAGAACTTCTCCTCTTACGCTTAATGAACCAGTCATTGCAACATCTTGTCTTATTGCAACTCCTTCCATTGCGCTTAAGACCGCAAGAGCAACAGAAATAGAGGCGCTATCTCCTTCTACACCTTCGTATGTTTGTAAAAATTGAATATGTATGTCATAACCAGTTACATCTTTTTTCATATGTTTCTTTATTATTGCACTTACATTGTCAACTGCTTCTTTTGCAATTTCCCCAAGTTTTCCGGTTGCTATAACCTTTCCTTCGAATTTAGATGAAGCAGGAGTCACTTCTGCAACTATCGGCATTACCAATCCACTGCTTCCATCACCTATCACCGCTAACCCATTCACTCTTCCGACTTTCGCACCATGAGTCTCTAAAACACTGTATTCTTTCTTTTGTTCAATCATCATATGTGCAATTTGTTGTTCTATTGTTTTTGCAACTCCTTTTGCCTTAAGTACATGTGATACGTCAGTCACAGGAGAGTTTTCACTTTTTGCTATATCTCCAGCAGCCCTTATAAGACCACCTAGTTCTCTTAATTTTAATGTAAGTCTTCTTTTTCTACCAGCTTTTCTTTTTGCCTCTTTGATTATTTCTATAACAGCATCTCTTGTGAAGTGAGGTATTTTTCCGTCCTTCTTTACCTCCTGTGCAACGAATCTAACTAATTTCTCCCTATTTTCCTTAGTGTCCGGCATAGTGTCATTAAGGTATACTTCATATCCGTATCCTCTTATTCTTGATCTTAATGCAGGGTGCATATTTTGAAGATCATTTAAATTTCCTGCTGCAACGAGAACAAAGTCACATGGAACTGGTTCAGTTCTAGTTAAAGCACCACTTGACATCTCACTTTGACCTGTAATTGGGAATTTCTTTTCCTGCATTGCAGTGAGCAGATCTTGTTGTGATTTTGGATTTAACGTTCCAATTTCATCTATATAAAGAACACCCATATCAGCTCTATGAATCGCTCCACTCTCAACTCTGAGATGTGCCGGAGTACCCAAACCCCCTGTTTGTAGTGGATCATGTCGTACGTCTCCAAAAAGGGCTCCTGCTTTAGCACCAGTAGCTTCGATGAAAGGTGCGGTTCTTCTTCCAGTGTTGTCAACTATAAGCTTTGGTTCATTATATTCTTCCCTTCTGATTCCACTTTGAAGTCTTGACGTAAACATCCACATTGCAAGAAAGAACAATCCTCCAAGTACAATAGCAGCAATTATTGAAGAGTATTTCTCAATTTCTGAAAGTACTGAAAGGTCTACGAATTGAAATATTAGCAAACCGATTATGAGAATGATAAGTAATGTAGTTATCCAAGATATGCCACTTTGTTTTTTTGGCATTAGTTTTTGCATCTTGCTTGCAAGTATTATTTTTCTTCCTTGTCCAATTTTTTCCTCTTCAGGCGCATTTTCAGGTGGAAGTCCATTAGGGTAGGTAAGTACTGTTTTAATCTTTGGATTATTTTCATCGAATTCATTTGGATATACTAATACATCTCTCAGGTTTTCTGCAGGCATTAATTCAGCCATTCCTTGTGCAAGCATACTTTTCCCAGTACCTGGAGAACCAAGAAGAAGAACGTTTCTTCTCTGTGCAGCAGCTTTCTTTACTATTTCTACTGCCTTATCCTGTCCTATTATTTGATCGATTATTTTTTCAGGTATTTTTATTTCTGCGGTTGTATTAAATTTAGGAATAGTTTTTTCAATATCTTCTAAATCTTCACTTATTTTTCTTGTTTTTTTATTTTCTTTTTTTAATTTTAAAGTTTTCTCTTTCATTAAATCACATTATTAATCATATAATATTAATCTAAAAATTTAAAAAAAATATATTTTCAAAAATATTACATTTTCATCACTTTATTTCAATCTTGAAAAAGCAGTATCTCCAGATGGCAGAAGATGAAGTAATTCATCTTTTTTAACATTTAGTTGCTTTGCGATTTTTTCTGCAACTATATCTTTTGAATATCTTCCAGGTTGCAGAGTAAAACAAATCTTGAATTTATCGGCTCCACTCTCTTCTGGAAGACACAGAAGTTCACCATTTTCATTTAATCCGATAAGTAATTTTAATTGAACTCCTCTGAAGTAATTTTTTCTTCCTGAAATAAAAAAACTTCCTTTTTGTAGATATTCTCCAGATGGCGGGGATTTACTTACTTGATCTTTCGTTACATAATAGACATCGACACTTCCATATCCTGTCTTCCATGCGGATGAATAACAAGCAGCAAATTGAGCAGTTTGTTTAAGAGAGGATTCTGGTGCATTTTTCCCTTTTTTAAGTACTACAGCAGGAGCTCCAATTATGTCAGCGTGAAAAAATAAATCATCGTTCTCAAGCCTTTTTTTGACTATTTCTTCATTCTGTCCTGCGCTTTTTCCACCTATTGCTAAAAATCCATCTGTTGTAAAGAACCAATGATACTGACTATACCATTCTTTCTTCTCTTGTTTTTTTTCTTGTTTCTTCTCTTTTTTTTCTTTTAGTCTTTCCGTTTCTTTTTCCATTTCTTTTTTCGTTTCTTCTATTGCTTTTTTCGTTTCTTCCAGTTTTCTTTTCAACTTTTTGGCATTTTCAAAATAAGTATTTGCATTGTCAAAAACTTCCTTATTTGGATCGATTATTATTTCCATATCTATCAATACTCGAAATATTATAAATCAGATATTAAGAAGAAAATAAAGATCTTAAAATAAGTCTTTATTCTTTTATTTTTGCTGCATATCTACCTGGGGACTTTATACCTAATTTCTTTGCGATCTCAGAAACTTCTGGATTAATTATTATTACCTCTCCACTCCATCTATCTGTTAATCGTTCGCTTCCACAGAGCGGACACTTGTTTTGACCTTTTGAAATATATTTACAATCTTTGCATGCTTTTTCCATATAAACACCTGTGATTCTTTATATTAAATTATTTTTTCTTTCCTTTTTCAGTTTTCTTCTCTTTATCTTCTTCTTTTTCTACTTTCTTTGTTTTCTTTCCTTTCTCTTCTTCATATAACCAAGTTAAATTTCCTAATCCATCTCCCTTCATTGTCATTGCAATCTTAGTTTCAGGAATTGTTGGTTTCATACTAACAGATACTATTCTTGCTCTTACAATATCTCCTTTCTTTACAGTATGTTTGCTTCCTTTTAGAAGAAGGCTTCCTGTTTTTTTATCAAATGTTATAAAGTCATTTGCGATTTGAGATAAGTGAACAAGTCCATCAAATGGGCCTATATTTATAAATATTCCAAAATCCATAACCTCTGTTACTTCTCCATTAACAATTTCATGTGTTTCTGGAATATATACAAGTACATTATATTTGACGTCGTAGTATGCAGCTCCATCACCTAATACAACCTTTCCTCCTTTTATGTCATGTATATTCCATATTTTTAATACAACTCCATATTCTAGGTCAACTTTTCTTTCGTATTTGTCTTGTAATATTCTTAATATGGAATCATTAAGTTCCATTGTGAAATATGAAGGAGGCACTCTGATTGTATCAGAAATCGTTATAACTTTGTACATAAGATCAAACCTCACGATTCAAATCAATGTTTTATATTTGGCAAAATCCAGTAGGACATTGCCATATAATTAATACAATACCTGACTAGCCACTTATAATAGGAATATATTAAATACTATATTTGATTCAGAAAATTTTAAATTGTATTGATTTAGTCTCTAAGCATTATAATTTGTGCGCCCAACCTTTTTAAATATTGCTTGAGTTTTTTATCGTACGTTACTATAGATAGTTTTTGTTTCTTTGCTATTTTTATGAACCATCTATCTAAAGGTGGGTCTGCTTTCTCTACGTTTATTTTCTTGTCAGTTTCCCATTTTTTGATTATTTTTAGTGCTATAGTTGCATTTCTTTTTTCAGACAAACTACTCTTCTTTGAGTTGATAATTTTTTCTAATTCATCATATATTCCAGAAGGAATTACTACAATTGATTTGATCCCTCTAATTTTTTTATGGAGTGTTTCTAAAATGTCAATCTTTTTTTGTATAGAATAAATAATCGCATTGGTATCAAACGTCAATATTTGTTTTTCTTCTTTCCTTTCTATCTCTTTATTTTCAAATTTCATTTAATCACTGTTTCGTTTTTATTAGACGTTTCTTAGCTTCGAATATTATTGTAATAATTACAATAAGAGGAATAATGTACATCCATTGCATCATAGTAAGAGGTTTAAGTTCAAATAAAGATGACAAAAATGGTATGTAAAATGCAGCAAATAGAATTAGAAATGTTAAACAAATAGAGAGAATAGTATCTGCAGAAATATGTTTCCATGATTCAAGTAAGCTATCTTTTATTGATATTGAGTTTATAGATATTGTTAATACAGTTATAGATAATATTGCTATTGCTAATGTTCTACTATATCCTTCAAATATTGGGATTAATGTTAAATATCCAAAGTATATTGATACAACTAGTGCAATTAAAAGCATCGCAAGGTATTCATTCGTTTCAGGAAATCTTTTTGATGTTTTAATTGCCAATGATTTTTCATATAATCTTTCCTTCGAGAAATTTGTTGCAATTGCAACATCTGCAATTAAATTTATAAGCAGTATCTGGGTTGCAGTCATCATGTCTCCTGTAAATACTATTGCGCTTATCATAACAGTAAAAAATATTGCCATATCTGATGCTGATAAAGCATAAAAAGTTCTTTCTATATTTCTTCTCATATCCCTGGATTCCTCTATTAGATCTGCTATACTTTCATATCTATCGTTCTTTATTATTCCATCGGCATTATTCTTTATTATTCCTGGAGCACTCTCAACTGCCAGAGACACATTCGTGTATAATAATGGACTGTAGTCTGTTCCTATGGATTCGATGTATGTGACATGATGCCCTTCTTTTTTAAGCGTATCTAATATCATAGCCTCATATTCTTCTGTAGATTCCGAGAAAACAACGGATTCAAGTATTCTTTTTGTTCTTTCTTCAGCTCTCATATATTTTAGTTCTTCACATATAACTGCTTTGTCTTTTTCAGTCATTATTCCAATTTCTCTTGCAAAGCTTACTGCCTCTCCACTTTTTGCTTTAGTTATTATAATTGGCTTTATTCCTGCTTCTTTAAGTTCTTGTACTGTTTTTTTGACTTCTTGCTTTGGTGGATCATATATACCTAATAAAGAAAGGAATGTAAAGTATTTCGGCTCTTCTTTTTTCCAGGCAAATGCAATTGCATATGGTGTTTGTCCATTTGCAGTCATTTTGATTTCTTGATTTTCTATTTCTTCTTTAATTTTTTCATCAATCTTTAGGAATTTTCCATTCGAGTAGAGTGATTTGCATCTTTCTTTTACTTTTTCAGAAGGTCCAAACATAACAAATGCAATTCTGTTTCTTTTCTTTATCTTAACAATTTTTACATCTTCTGTTTCTTTACTTTCAAGCAACACCCATTCTCCTCTTATATTTGTTATTGGAATTCTATTTTTCATTGCCATTACTACTAGTGCACCTTCGATTGGATCGCCGTCAAGATAGGGTATATTATCTTTGTACTCTAGTGTTGCTTCTGTAGCAGCTGCAGCCATTTCTGTCATCATATCTATAGTTGCGTAATTTTTTGTTCCTTTGAAAATACCAAGAACATCCCATCCATCTCCAGTTACATATACTTCTTTTCTATCTATCCATATTCTTCTTACTGTAGGTTCGTTTCTTGTCAGTGATTTTAACATTTCTGTAACTACAACTGTAGTCCTGCCAATTTTATCTGCCGCAGCTTCTCTTCTAAGCACAATGAATTTAGACATCCTTTCTATCGTCGATGCATATATATAAGTTGCAACACTAAATATAGTGTCAGGGATTGCAGCTACTGCAGCGGCAGCAGCGATTACGATTGCATTAAATAATGGCATTCCGTCTGCAACTAGTTGAAATACGATAATAAGTGAAGCGAGATACACCACATTTCCAAAAGAATCAGTGGCTCTCTTTACTCTGCTTATCGAATCGTTTTTCTTTGGATCTGTTGATAAAATGTTTTTAATTCCAAAAACAGTATAGTATTTCGTATTCTTTCCTGTAGCTGTGACTGTTATTGTACATTCTCCCTTTTTAATAAAAGTTCCGGCATAAACAGACGACGGATCTGATTTATATGGCCTAAAGGTTTTTTCTACTTCCATTTCTGGTACTTTTTCTACAATTCCTCTTTGGAATATGTTTTCATCAACCAAACAGTTTTTAGCTTTAATAACTATTCCATCTGCAGGAACAAGCATTCCTTCTTCAAGTATTAATATGTCACCTGGAACGATCTCTTCTATATCAAGTCTAATTATCTTTCCATTTCTGTATGCTTTTACATACCCATAAAATTCTTTAAGATTTTTTATTATTTTTTCTTCACTTTCTCTATTTCTTATCCAATTTATGGAAACTGTTAGCAAGATTATCGAGATGATTAATAGACTATGAGCAATATTCACTGTAGCAAGAAATATAGCTGCAAGAATTAGAATAATAATAGGATAGCTAAATTGTGAAAAAAGTAGTTCCAATTCACCTGTTCTCGCATATTGATAAATAACGTTTTTTCCATTTCTCTTGAGTCGTTCATTCGCTTCTTCTGTTGTTAATCCAATAGGTAGATTTTTAATTTCATTACTAATTTTTTCTTTTTTTTCATTTATTTCTTTTTTTCTCTCCGCCATATAGATCAGCTAGTAAAAGCATTTATTACTTTACAATTATTCTTTCTCCTACGCTGCTTATTCTCTCAAGTTTTATAGGTATTTTTGTTCCTACAGGAGTCTGTGCTATCGCAGTTCCCGCTTTTTTATCTATTCCTATTACTTTTCCGATATATGCACCTATCTCTGTTATTATCTCCTTTCCTTCTAATCTTATCTTCGCTGCGACCCTTATCTTTAACGTTCTAGCAAATTCTGTTGCAAGTAATGTTACGATTATAGAGAGAATTATGGCGATTAAAAATTCATAGAACCACGCCTCTCCTACTATCCAAGAGAGAGCAAGATATGATAAGAAAGAGACAACTATCCCATTAAATGAATATAATCCACTATCTATAAGTTCAAACAAACTTCCTTTTGGATAAAGTTCAATCGCCCTTCCAATCATTATTAAAATTATTATAAATACTGCAAAGGGCCATAGTATAGGTCGTAGTCCAAATGATAAAGATTCAAAAAAGCTATAGCCATTTGAGCTTGCATTAATAAATTCATTTACACCTATTGAGATAGATATCAAAGCTAATGCGAATATAGGCACATAAACCACAAGTGTAGTTCTTGTAGAGGATGAAAACAAATTTCTAACTGTATTTATAATAAAATCTTCTATACCAAATCCTTTAAGTAAGAGATATAAACCAACAATACCCACTATAGGTCTCCATCCATATCCAAGCATATCGCTAATAAGAAAAGAAATCAATATTAAAGCAGGAACTCCGAAGAAAAGTTTTGCATAATATGGCTCTTTTAGTTTGCTTAAAAGAGTAACGTATGTTTTTTCAAGCTCTTTTGCTTGCTTCATAACTACGGTTTTCTTTGAGTCAAGTTTTACTCTTGAAGAGATTAAAGGAAGCAGTTCTTCGTCATCAGCTCCATCAGTTACAAAAATACATGATGTTGCATGAAACTGTTGAAGAATAGACTCTAATTGTGTAACTATTTTCTTATCTGCATGATACCCTAATCGACTATCTCCAGTAATAGTTACAACCTCTGCTTTTTTAGTTTTTATTATTTCATCATAGATCTTTACTGCCTGAAACATTGCATTTGCATCTGTATCTTCTGGATCGTTTAGAAGAAGATTAGTTGCAGCATGTATATTTGCTTGTCTTCCTATTACTGGCCCAGTTATTCGTGCTTTTTTACCTAAATCATCATCACGATCTACACATAATATTAGTATATTTTCTTTCGTCATTCAAGCACCATTGAGTTTTTTTTCTATGAATAAATGTTATTAAATATTTATAAATTCTATTATTGTATATAATATAATCTTACGTAATTATAAATCTAAGACCTATTTTAATTGATTAATAATTTAAGAGTTAATTTTAAAGTTGGTAGTTATGGAAAAAGATAGAGAAGTTATAGCTGTTCCTGGAGATATACTTGGAACAGAAGAGGAATTTCTTCCTGGAGAGGGAACATATACAGATAAAGATGGAAATATTCGTGCATTAAACGCAGGAATTGTTGAAATCAGCGATGATAGGCGAATATCTGTTTTTTCAGATAGAGAACCTGAAAAACTTAAACCAGGTGATGTAGTTTATGGTAGAGTAGAAGAAATGTTTGAGTCAGTCGCATTCCTTACTATCGAGCATCCAAATTCTTCAAGTATAGAACGAATTGATAGGATGTCAGCAGTTATTCCAATTTCAGAGATAAAAGAAGGATATGTTAAATCAATACGAGATGCAATTCATGTTGGTGATATCATAATTGGTGCAGTTAAAGAAGTTACTCCATTAAGAATAATTGTTACTCTTAAACCAAAAGGAATGGGCGTAGTAATGGCGTATTGTAGTTACGATCGAAAGCCAATGTTATTGAAAGGAAGGTCTCTTATTTGTAGTAAATGTGGACAAAAAGAGGAACGTCTTATTGCAGATAGCTATGGAAAATTTGAATACATTGAATCTGCACAAATAATTCCAGAAAGAAAAGATAGATTTCAGAAATTAAGATTAGTAAAAGGAAGGTTTTCTGGAAGAAAGAAATATAGATATTTTCAGGAAAAATTTCAATTTAAAAAAAGAAGATCAAGATTCTAATAGTTTTAGTATTTTAAAGTTTTGTCTACAATAGTTTTAATATTGTATAATAATGAGGTGTTTAAATGTCTGAATTAAAGGTTAATAAAGTAGATAAGAATCATGTAGAGATTCATTTTTTTGGTGAGGACATTGCTTTTGTTCATGCTCTTAGAGAATTTGTTATCGAAAACGATGATGTTGAGTTTGCAGCAGTTAAGCAGGAACACATAGAAGTGGGAGAACCTATTCTTGTTGTGAAAACAAAGAAAGGAAATCCAATCCCTATCGTTGCAAAAGCTGCTGCAAAGCTTGCAAAGACAGCTGAAGATCTTGTAAAATCAATTTAATAGATAAATCAAATAATCTAATAGAATTATCTGATTAGATGACAAATCTTGTCCGGAAAGAAAGTATAAAAATAGACAAAAATATTAGAATTCTTGCAGTGGACGATTCCCCTAGAATCAATTCTTCTTCCTTTCTTATAGGGATTGTTTATAGGAATGGAATTGTAGAAGGAGCTGTCAGTACTAATATAACATACGATGGAGATGATAGTACAGAACAAATAATAAAGATGGTAAAGAGATCTCGTTTTTCAAATCAAATAAAATTAATTCTGCTAAATAGCATTACAATGGGAGGTTTAAATATAATAGATATATCTGAATTGTCTAATTCTCTTTCAATACCTGTTATTGCAATCACTCGTCACTTGCCAAGAGTTTCTGAACTAGAGAAAGCAGTTGATAGGCTTGAGATTTCGAAAGAGGAAAAAGAAAGAAAACTTAATGCAATCAAGAATGCTGGAGAACCGTTTAAAATCAAAACAAAGCCAATACTCTATGCTCAGGTAGCAGGCATAGACAGGTTTAAGGCAATGGAAGCAATCAAAGATATAGGCATAGAACCTTTGAGATTATCACATATAATTGCTTCTGCGCTTGTTTTAGGAGAATCAAAGGGAAGATTCTAATTAATTTTAATTTTTGCAATATTGTTTCTAAAGTAGTGCCACCCAGATATAAGTAGAGCAAATAAATCTTATTTTGTGGTTTGGATCTAGATCTAATATCTTTTTTATATCTTTTTCTTTTATATCGCATTTCTTTTATCCTAATACTTAACTGCATACTTTTTTATTTAATATTTAATTTTACTTTTTAGTTTTTGTTTTCAGTTATATTTATCTATTTTTTTATTTATAATTATTTTATCCGTAATTAATAGATCTTAATGGGCCAGTAGCTCAGAGGTAGAGCGCTTCGTTCGCATAAACTTTCTTAGAAAGAGAGTTTGATCAAGGAATTTTCTAAGAAACTCTTTATCAAATAGTTTCATCAAAATAAGTGATTGAACTTTCCTAACATGAAAGTAGTAAAGTTTCGGAAAACGAAGAGGTCGCGAGTTCGAATCTCGCCTGGTCCATAATTAGTATATAATCAATTAGAGAGGTTAACATGAAAAAAAATGAAGGAAAAAAGAATACTAAAAGTAATGTCTTTTGGCTTGGGATCGTAAGCCTTCTTGCAGATGCTTCTTCAGAGATGATCGCTCCGGTTATGCCACTATTTCTATCTAGTGTTCTTGGGGCAAGTGGATTTATGATAGGATTAATTGAAGGGATTGCAAAATCTGCTGAGAGACTACTCTCATTTGTTTTTGGATGGTATTCTGATAAGATTGGAAAAAGAAAGCCTGTGATTGCGTTTGGTTACTTTCTTTCATCAATTATGAAGGGAGCATTCGCATTCACAACTGTATGGACTGAATTTTTGTTTGCAAGAGTTATTGAAAGAACAGGAAAGGCAATAAGAGATGCACCAAGAGACGCATTGCTTGCTTCTTCAACCGGAGATTCACTTGAGGAGAGAAGAAAGGGATTTGCACTGCATAGAATGTTAGATACGCTTGGTGCCATCATCGGTCCTCTGATAGCACTTCTTTTTGTAGCCTCTCTAACGCTAGATTTCGAAAGTACTGTAAGGAATCTTTTCATTCTTTCACTTATACCTGGTCTTCTTGGTGTCTTAATAGTATTAATTTTTGTAAAAGATGTTGAGCTGAAGAAATCAGAAAGAACTAAGAAATCAATCTCAAAATCATTTTCTATAGAGTATGGAGATAGCTACAAGCAATTTTTATTTTCCTTAGTTCCGTTTTTCCTTTTTGCCCCTCCGCTTGCATTCATATATCTGCAAGCTAGCGAATTCGGTCTTGTTCTATCAGGGGTGATAACGCTTGGCTTTTTGTATTCCGTCTTTTACATATTAGGAGCAAATCTAATCAATTTTGCTTCAGATAAATTTAAGATGAAAATAGGAAGAAAGCAGGGAATTGAGATTTCACTTTTGTTTGTGATGCTTTCGTTCTTAGTAGTTTTTCTTGTCCAATATTTGCAATTAGATCAGGGCAATGCTCTTACGTTTATTTTTCTTATTTTAGCATTAGTTCTTTATGGAATAGGTATGGGTATGTTTGAAGTGGAATCTAAATCCTATATCTCTCTTCTTGTAGAGAAAAAAGAAATGGGCGGAGCATTCGGCGCATATCAAACCATCAGCGGAGTAATGATAATATTCTCTGGCTTGATATTTGGATTTATTTGGGACTTTTCACCTGGATTTGCATTTTTGTTGGCCGGAATTAGTACATTTGTATCGCTCTTTTTATTTAGATTTTTCACATACACTACAGTAAAATAAACAGTAAAATAAAAGTTTAAATTTAAATTTTCTAAATTTCATCAATCAATATTGTGGATGAATTGCAAAAATCTTGTTTTATTTTTTGAGATCGTTTATTCCATCTTCTTCATTCACATCTCTTATTTTATCCATCGGAGCATTTTCTGGCTTTGGTTGGAAGTTTATTTCATTTTCAAAGTAAGTCTCTCTAGGATTTTCTTTTCTCTCTCCTTTTTCTTTCATCTTTTCCTCTTCTAATTCTCTTATTACTTCTTTTTTTATTTTGTCCCATATTTCCTTCCATGTCATTTTGTCATTCGAATCTTCATTTTCTTTTTCATTTTTTTCTTTTAAATCCCTTATTTCTTCATGTAAGACATCGCTTTTTCTTTTTTTCTCTGGAATTTCATCGCATTCCTTAAAACGTTTATAATTATTATTAGAAGATTCATCACTAGAATCTTTTTTCTCTCTGAACATGAACCATTCCATAACATCACTAAATAACATAGCATTTTTTAAATATATAAATATTTCGTTTTGGTGGCTTTGTAGAAATCCTATGGAGGTAAAACAGTTTCTCTTAGATGTCACTTTTATCGTGATAAGTCATAAGAGATACCTAATAATTTAAAAAATCCTGTAGAACCACTCAGATTTACTTTTTTCTCTGGTTTTGAATGAGGGTGCTACGAAAGTAGACGTTATAATATAATTAATGTAGCAAAATTGTGTCGCATCCTTCTGGTTCTCCATAATATGCAGGACCGCTTATAACTAGTTTTACATATCCAAGTATCGGTATTCTGAAGATTACCTTTCCTTTTATGTCACTTTCTCTAACAATATCAAAATAGCTAATGTCCATGTAGTTATTGTTGTCTCCCTTTGTTAGCAGATAATAACTTTCTCCCACTTTGAGCTTAAGAAATACCCTGTGGACTATATCCATGTTTGTATAAGTTCCATTTACATGTGATGCGTAAACTATGACATCATTAGTGAGATTTTCATTTATTTCTTTTCCATTAATATATATTGATCTAACGCATTCGGGGGAATAACCTATCAGTTTCTTTGTTGATGAAGAAATTCTTGGACACATGCTCTGGCATTTGTAAGTGATACTTCCATTCTTGCTAGTACCACATAGAACTTTAGAATTGTTTATGTCATTCAATTCTTCTTCTGTTATTTCAATTGTAGGCGCATTGATATCTTTTGCCTTTATTCCCTGCACTATTACAAAGTCTCCTCTCTCATATGATGGCAGGAGAGAGCATGAAACCACTCCACTGATTGGGACAGAGGTTCCAAGCAAAAATGATATAGATGAAAATATAATTATTGCAAGTGCAGCAGCCTTCAATATCTCAATTATTTCTTGTTTCCAGCTTGTTTGCGATGCACTTACGTAAATGTCAACAAAAAAATACGCAATAAGGGAAAAGCCTGAAAGAAATGCGAAGATTATGGACTTTGTCAAAAGATAAAGCACGAACGATATTCCAAAAACAATCAGTAGCAGATTGCTTTTATGTAGTTCTGTTAGTTTTTCTTTCTGTTTCTCTTCCTTTTCTATTTTTTTTGCATTTTTTTCTAATTTGTCTTCCATGATTATATTTGTTTGTAAAGTAATTAAAATATATCTTAAATATCTTAAAAATAGAATTAAGAAAAATAAACGATTGAAATAAAAAATAGAATATAAAAAAAGAAAAAATTAAGGCGATTGCAATGACAGACTAGTTATGTTTACCACATAACTTCTTCTATCATTTCATATGCCTTGTGTTCCTGTTTCTGTGGTTCAAGGTTTCCAAGCAATGATGTGGAGGTAACTCCGGTCATGATTGCAGTGACAACAACCTTGTCTCCAAGTTCTGGCATGAGTCTTGCTCCCCAGATGACATTTGCATTGTTGTCAAATGCTGCAGTTATTCCTTCACCAATCTTGGTTGCCTCACCCAATGTAAGATTTGGACCACCTGCTATGTGGATAAGCGCTCCCTTTGCACCTTCATAGCTCACATCAAGCAATGGGTGTTCTAATGTGCTCTTTATTGCATCCTCAACCTTGTTTGTTCCCTTTCCTTCTCCAACAGAGAGCATTGCAACTCCACCGTTGCCCATGATTGCTCTTATGTCGGCAAAGTCAATGTTGATAAGGGATGGGGTCATTATAGTATCAGATATTCCCTTTATTGCTCTTGCAAGTATTTCATCTGCTACATTGAATGCCTCGTTCATAGGTAAGTTTGGCACGTACTGAACTAATCTGTTGTTGTCAATTACAACTACAGTGTCACATGTTTTTCTTAATTCTTCCAATCCCCATCTTGCCTTTTCTGTTCTTGCTCTCTCAAGAGAAAATGGGTATGTAACCATACCAACTACTATTGCACCCTCTCTCTTTGCAACCTCTGCAACAACTGGTGCAGCACCTGTACCTGTACCTCCTCCCATACCTGCTGTAATGAATACTAAATCTGCTCCACTTAATGCCTCTGCAAGCTTGTCTTTTGATGCCTCAGCTGCCTTTCTTGCAACCTCCGGATATCCTCCAGCACCAAGACCTCTTGTTATGGACTGACCAATTAAGAGTCTCTTGTGAGCCTCTGTTATCTTCAGGTGGTTGACATCAGTGTTAATTGCTATCGTGTCTGCGGTTTTTATTCCAGATCTCATTATTCTAGTGATGCTGTTGCATCCTCCTCCACCTACTCCTACTACAGTAATTCTGATCTTGTCTGATCCAAGGTAATCCTTCTCCGGTGCCTTGGTCGCCTTAACTGTGGTTCCAGATGTAAACGAACTTAGGAAACTTTCCATTTCAACACCCTGCCTCAAATTAAATATTATTTTCCACTAAAAAATTAAGTGGAATGGCTGCAAAGCAGCCACTTAACAAATTTAACCAATTATTTCAATGTCACCATATATTGGTGATTCTACTTTTTGCTCTTCAAGTGGTACTCCAACAACACTTGCACCCTTTACTCCAGTTACGATTGCAACTATTTCTATCTTGCCATCATATCCTGGAATGAGTCTTGCACCCCACTTGACGCTTGCCGTTGAATCCATTCTTTCAGTTATTATTTCTCCTGCCTTGATTGCATCTCCTAATGTCAGGTCGTTTCCACCAGAGATGTGGATCAAAGCACCTTTTGCTCCTTCGAAGTCAACATCAAGCAATCTGTTCTTTAGAACTCCTTCTGCAGCTGCCTGAACCTTGTTTGTTCCTCTTCCTTCACCTACCGCAATGAAACCAACATCACCTTGAGACATAATTGCTCTTACATCTGCAAAGTCAATGTTGATTAATGAAGGTTGTGTTATCGTCCAGACAAGTCCACCAATTGCTCTTGCAAGTATCTCATCTGCAACTCCAAAAGCCTCATTCATTGGGAGATTTGGAACCAATTGAACCAGTCTGTTGTTGTCAATTAT
Organism: Candidatus Micrarchaeia archaeon; assembly: GCA_038881595.1. Lineage (GTDB taxonomy): Archaea > Micrarchaeota > Micrarchaeia > CABMEP01 > CABMEP01 > DTQF01. Next base: position 100,462 of record JAVZPM010000002.1, read on the forward strand.
AATAACACTGTCTGCATGTTTTCTAAGCATCTGAATTCCTTCGTCTGCTTTGCTTCTTCTTGCCTTTTCAAGTGCGAATGGGTAGGTAACCATAGCAACTACTATTGCACCTTGTTCTTTTGCAATTTCTGCAACAACAGGAGCACTTCCTGTACCTGTACCTCCTCCCATACCTGCACAGATAAAAACTAATTGTGCATCTTTTAGTGCTCTTTCGATTAAAGGCTTGTCAATTTCTGCAGCCTTTCTCCCTACATCAACATATCCTCCAGCACCAAGACCTCTTGTTATAGATTTACCTATAAGAATCTTTTGAATCCTTTCATCTAATGTCAATAAGTGCTGATTATCTGTATTAATTGCAATCAGATCAGCACCCTTAACACCATATCTAAGAAGTCTCTGAAGGGTGTTGTTTCCTCCACCACCGCAGCCCACGACTGCGATCTTAATTCTTTCAACTGGACCAAGATTTGACTCAGCCTCAGTGTGTCCTGTAACAGATTTGATTAAGCTTTCCATTACAATCGCCTCAATATTGCTATTAATATATAATATTTAAATATGTTTCTTTTTTTCTTTTTTCTTCGTCGTAAATTTTTTGAAAAATTTTCAATTTTGAAGAAAGAAAATAACTATTTCATACATTTTCAGTTTTTTTGACGGCTCAAAAATAAAAAGATAATTTTAAAAATTTTGAATTATAATTCTTATCATTATATATAAAATTATTAAAAATTTTGAATTATAATTCATTTAACTTGTATATTATGTGCTGTCAAAATATAGTTAGTATTCAAGTGATTAAATGCCAAAAAAGAGAAAATATAGAAAGATAGGTTCAATTCCTAATGTAAGATTATTCAAGCCATTCGGAAATAAAGTAAATCATTTAGATGAGATCATATTAACAATCGATGAATTCGAAGCACTAAGACTTAGTGAATTAAACAACCTTAAACAGAAACAAGCAGCAAATAGAATGTGGATTTCTCAATCTACTTTCAATCGTCTTCTTAAATCTGCTAGAAAAAAGATTGCTTTGGCAATTATAGCAGGAAAACAAATTAGAATTGAATCAAGCAAATAAATAAAAAGTAAAAGAATTTAGAGATTAGATTATTTCTTCAATATTACCATCTGCAGCTTTTTCGATTCTTTCCATTATCGCTCTTCCAATTCCAAATTCATAAACCCCTTCAATTAATATAACATCGAAATTATTTTTATCGGCATTTCTCAACTCTTTAAATAGACAACGTGCCATTTGAATATGATTTTCATATTCCGTAACGCTTCCTAATTTAGAAAATTCTTTCTTCATTTTTTCAGGGATTGGTTCTGAGAATATTATCTTTACTTTTTTCTTTTTATTGGATAATTTTTCTGCAGCATATGCCATATTAATTATTGTTTTTATCCTTCCATCTTTTCTTCTTCCTATAAATACCTTTGCATCTGGAGAATAATTTTTATATTTCATACCTGGTGAAAGATGTTTTTCACAGTCTTTTTTACAGATTTCAATATTCTTTTTGAGTTCATTCTCTATTTGCTCTTTTGTTATATATCCTTCTCTTAAAATAGTATAGGGTTCAGATACCATATTAATTACAGTTGATTCAATACCTATCTTACATTGACCGCCATCTATAATTAATGGAACCTTTCCTTGAAGATCAGAAAATGCATCCTTTGCATTGGTAGCACTTGGTTTTCCTGAAAGATTAGCAGAAGGAGCAGCTATAGGAAATCCTGATGTTTCGATTATGTCTAATGCAACAGAGTGATTTGGCATTCTTATTGCAATAGTATCTAATCCTGCAGTTGTTATCTCTGGTACTAAATTATTTTTCTTTAATATCAAAGTTAAAGGACCTGGCCAAAATTTATTTATTAGTCTATTAGCATCTTCACTTATCTCCTCAACTAAGAATTTTAGCATTTCTACAGATGATATATGAACAATTAATGGATTGTCTTTAGGTCTATTCTTAATTTTAAATATCTTAGAAACAGCACTAGAGTCAAATGCATTTGCACCTAATCCATATACAGTTTCAGTTGGAAATACTATAACTTCTCCAGAATTTAGTAACGAGGAAACTTCTTCGATTATTCTTTTATATTCAAGTGCATGTAGTTTTCTTACATCGATTATTTTAGTGTTGATAATTTGTTCTTCTTTTGGATTGAGAATTTGCTTATCTTTATTTTTTCCTTTTATCTCTTTCTCTTTTTTATTTCTTTTCAAATCCATAATCTACACCATACAATATGGCAGAACTAATTTTAACTTAAAATTTAACGATTATGTTCTTTATATATTTAACGATTTGTTCAATATAATGTAAAATTAGATCTAGACTTTTATTTTTCCAATTATTCTCATCTTTCCTTCTGGCTTCAATAAAAGATATTCATTTCCAGGAATGATTGCAATATCTCTATCTGATTTAAGTTTTATTTTTCCTTCTGAAATGCTTACAACATCAACTTGCCTGTATTGAAGATGTGCAGCAATAAATATTTTGCTGTTTTCTTTTAATTCTTCTGTATAGTACTTATTCTTTATGAAATCGCCCTCTATTTCTCTTATAGATTTTAATTCCTGTTTTGAAAATAAATGCCCTCGTTCTACATCTTCAACACTGACTCCTTTTAGAGCCAGGCCTACTCTTTCTCCTATTTCAGCGGATTTTACATCTTTATCATGGACTTGTATAGAACGGATAGTTACTTTTTTTCCTCCAGGATATATTCCAAATTCATCATGGACATTTACATTCCCTCTTGCAACACCAAGAACAACAGTCCCAACACTTTTAACATCGAAAGCAGAATCTATTATTATGTATTCTATTTCTGATTTTTTATTTTCAAATTTTGCAATTCTTGGATATATTTCAGATGGAACCTTATCCACAATTATAAACGATTCAAGAACAGTTCCTCTTACTAGATTTACAAATTTGTCTTTTTCGACGTAGTCATCAAATATTATCAATCCTTTTTTTATTCCTAAAAGGTCAAGTGCAATTATGTATTCTCCCAATTCTTTATCTAATTTTTTAACAACTAAAATTGCTGCATCAGCCATTGCTAAACAATGTGTAAGAGATTGGAGTTTTTCTGGATAGCTTGTAGGAACTAAGAAAGTTGCAGTTAGTTCTCCACCTTGCATGTCACTTCCTTTGTAATTATATATTGTAAAATCAGTAACAGTTCCTTTTTTTCCTAGTTCTTTTGCAAATTCGTTGTCTCCTAAAATTACTACATTTATATTTTTCATTTTTCACACCATAGATAAGATTTACAAAATAGATAATAATTAGTAAATTATAATTGAAATTAATATTTATAATGTTTAGCAAGCTAATTTTTCTGTTGATTCTATGGCTCAGTTTGTAAAATTACATAAATTTTCGAATATTTCAGTTTCACAACTTTGGTCGTTTACTGTAGCTGCAAGAAAGATGCCTAAAGGGTTTTATCAACTTAATCCAATTTCGTTTGTAAAAGAAAATGATGGAGAGATGTTTATATTGGGAAAGGATTTAGAAAATTTTTCTAAATCTTTTTCTGGACCTATGTCTTCAAATGAAGTTCAAAATGCATTGATTCAAAATTTCTTTTCAGAATGGCTTAAATCTTACGAATCAGCAAAAATTTCGCTTAATGATCTTAATGGGCTTTCATTTTCTTCCCTTTCAAATGATGTCCTTTATAAAGTTTATTCTATAATAAGTACACAAAGCAGTGATGTTGGAAGAATGCTTTTCTTTTCAAAAATTCTTGAAGCAGCAAATAAAGATGCTTATTTAAAATTGAGAGATCTCCTTTCAAATAAATCAATATCTTACGAAGAAATTTTTTCTCTTTCTTTGAACCTATTTAAAGATGATTTATTTGAAGAGATAGGAAAGCGAATATACAAGAATAAAAAAGAAACATTATTGTTGTCTCCAGAAGAGTTTTATTCTTCCTTATATGGCGGAGTATTCGATGAACAGGAAATCGAAGAAAGAAAAACAAATTACATAATGGTTTATGATCTTGAAAAGGATGCGCCACATATCTATAGCGGAGAAAAAGCAAGGGCAATGGAAGCCTCTTTATTGAAAAGTTAATTATGTATATTTCAGGGTGGTAATATGATGTCTAAAATCCCTATAAAATTGGATAAAGTGAATAAGAAAGATATAGATAAAGAAATTTTAAGAGCAGGAATAATTGCAGAACTTGATGCAATAAATCTATATGAGCAAATGGCAGCATTGGCTCAAGACAAAAATATAAAAGCTATACTTCTTGACATTGCAAAAGAAGAGAAGACCCATGTCGGCGAGTTTCAAAGGCTTCTTTTGAATCGAGATAAGCAACAGGCAGAAGAATTAGAAAAAGGAAAGGAAGAAGTAATGAAAGAAGTAGGAGAATAGCATTATTTTAAAGAAAACAGAAAACAAAGGGCCGCAGAGGGGAATCGAACCCCTGCTTGGAGGTTTCTGCATTTTTGATGAAACTTTCTTTTAGAAAGTTTCTCCACAGCCTCCCGTCCTACCATTAGACGACCGCGGCCATATTTTATGATTTCAATGTCCTTTAAAACTAAATTATATTATTTTTAAAAGATATAAACTTATCTGGTTATCTTTGCATTTTCAATTACCTGTTTTGTTTCTGCAGCTTCCTTATTTTTCTTGAAATATTCTCTGATCGGTTCAAGTATTTCTATTAAATTTTCTGCAATTGAATTTTTAAGATCCATCGGATGAAGTTTTCCTTGAGAATAAATATTTGTTAGTTCCTCAAAAGACTGAATCTCAATCTTCCCTCCAAATTTGGCAGGTCTTTCTATTATCATTTCATTTTTTTCTCTAAAGATGACGTGTTTTGCAAGATCCATCATTGGATTATTTTCGACTTCCTTTTCTGGACAGAATGCCTTTGAAATCTTTATTCTTATATCTTCTGGTTCATCATAAATGAATATTGCTGTATTCGGTTTTGATTTTGACATCTTTACTGCACTTAGTGCTTCCTTTCTTTCAGTTGGATTTTTTGGCAAAGGCCAAATTGGAGGTTTTACAAGACCTTGCAATAGATGGTGATGGACAGGAACAGGTTTCCAGAATCCTATCTTTTCTCCAACCTCCATTGCAACTACATTTGCCTTTCTCTGGTCCATTCCTAATTGAGGAATCTGAACACCAAAATGAAATATGTCTGCAACCTGCATTGGAGTGTAAAGAAGAGAAGCAAGTTTCAAACCTTCGCTTTCTTTTCTTCCAGCTATTTCCAATGTTCTTATTCCTCTTGCAAGTGTCATTTCTTTCGCAACCTTTACAACTATCTCCCAGTAATCAAGGTCATCATAAAGTTGGTCTGGCCAGATGAATTCTATTTTATCTTCAGGCACTCCTAATGAGACCCATGAATGCTTAAAGTGAAGAGCAGCCTTCTTAATTAATTCTCTGTCTCCACCAAGCTTGTCATTGATCCAGGCATGCCAAGTTGCAAGATATACCTTGAATTTTATTCCTGCCTGAATGAAATCCTTCATTTTGTAAGAACATATCAAACCAGTTCCTAGATGAACTTTTCCCGATGGTTCAAATCCATTATATGCTACTGGCCTGTCGTTTGTCTCTAGAAGTTCTCTTAATGCCTGGATAGTTATAATTTCATCTGTAGGTGATCTTGCAATCAGTTCAATTTTTGTTTCAATATCCATAAGCTATTTTTCTAGCTAAGACTTATAAATATTTAACAGCTAAAGAAAGATATAAAAATTAATTTATACAAATATATCTGAACATTCAAAATTTTTATTAGGTGATTATTTGGGTTCTAGACCAAGAAAATGGAAGAAAAAAGGAAAAATGAGATGGAAATGGATCAAGAAGAGAAGAAAGAAAATGAGAAGAATGCAAAAGAGAAGAGTAGGAGAACTGTAAGGTGTTTTTATGACAAGAAGCTTCATAAAAAACATGTCTTCATGGTTCAAGTCAACTTTTTGGGATAGGGTTTTCTCTAAAAAAACCAGAATCATATTCCAAAAAGAAAAAAACACCTAAACAGTACTATAAAGGAAAAGAACGCCAACAAATCTCTTCCATGAAAAAGAAAAGATAATTTTTTAGATTTTTATTTTATATTTTTAAATCGGCGTGTCTTATGGTAAAAAGATCAATAAAAATAAAAGGTAAATCTGCAAAAAGCAATACTCATTCTAATTCTTCAAAAAAGGAATACAGCCTTTATAAGCTTATAACAAGCAGAAATATCGGTGCATTGTCTGAAAAGGAACAGGATATTCTTTTTAATGCAAAGATTGCAGTTGTCGGCTGCGGTGGTCTTGGAGGGATTGCTATAGATCTCCTTGCAAGGGCAGGAGTTGGAAACCTGACCATTGCAGATGGAGATGTATTTGAAATTTCAAATCTAAACAGACAGATCTTTAGTAGCTATTCAGTAATTGGCAAAAAGAAAGTGGATATAATAAAGAAAAGAGTATTAGATATTTCTCCTTCGACTAAGATTAAAACTTATGACAAATTTGTTGATTCAGAAGAAGCAGCGTTTAATCTATTGAAAGGTCATGATGTAGTAGTTGATGGTTTAGATAATGTTCTTTCAAGAATCTATCTTTCAAGAGCAGCAAAGGACTTGCAGATACCTTATGTCTTTGGTGCAGCAGAAAAGACGAGAGGATATTCAACCATATTCCTTCCAAAAGGTCAGAGCTACGAATCAATATTCATGCTTCCTTCAAATGGTAAGAAAATAGATGAAAAATTGAAAGAAAGGTTGCAAAAGGCAGGGGGCTGTTATTCCATACTTGGCATAACTGCAAATATCATAGGTTCAATAGAAGCAATGCAGACCATTAATCTTCTCTTAAATAAGCCATATGTGTGCGCTCCAGATTTTATTCATTTTTCTTTATTTGATTCAGTTCCATTTAGAATTTCACCTCTCTAATCAAAACAACTTTAACTCAAATAGTTAATTAAATTAGTGATTTTATGAAATTTGGCACAGCTGGAGTTCCAATCTCATGTGAAAAAAGAGATTCAATTTCTGGAATAGAATGTGTTTATAACTTAGGTTTAGATGCATTTGAGTTAGAATTCGTGCATGGATGTAGAATGAATGAAGGAAGTGCCAAGGAAGTAGGACAGATTGCTAAAAAATATAACATAGTTCTAAGCGCTCATGCTTCTTATTACTTGAATCTACTTTCTGAAGAAAAGCTGAAATATAAGAAAACAGTAGATGAAATAATTAAGACAGCAAAGATACTTCATATCGCAGGAGGAGACAGGCTAGTGTTTCATCCTGGTTTTTTCTTAAAGATGGGTCATGATAAGGCATATGAGCGAATGAAAGGAGAATTTAAGTCTCTTGCAAAGCAGATAAAAGAAAATAATTTTCATGTTCATCTTGCTCCAGAGACAACTGGAAAACCAACTGCATTCGGTTCATTTGAAGATCTTTTTTCTCTTGCAGAAGAAATTGGATATGATTTAATAAGGCCAACGATTGATTGGGCACACATGCATGCAAGAGAAAATGGAAGGTTTAGAACAAAAGAAGATTATGTTAAGGTATTAGAGTTTGTAGAGAAAAAAGTAGGAAAAGAAGGATTAAAGACACTTCATTGTCACATGTCATCAATCAACTTCACTTCTAAAGGAGAGAGGAATCATCTTACAATGGATAATGACATTCCTCCAGTCAAACCTCTTTTTGAAGCATTACATGAATTCAAATGCGACGGTGTGATAATATCTGAATCACCAAACATTGAAAAAGATGCAATATATATGAAGAGATTATTCAATTCTATAAAGTAGATACATTCTATAAATATTATTTGCGTCACAATTGATTGGACATCACTTTTTTAAATTATATCACTAAATCATTTTATGGCAAAGAGAATCAAACCTTCTGGCAAATCTAAATCAGTAGGTCCAAAGAGGCCTAGATCTTTAATTTCAAAACGCATTCCTGAGAGCAGGAGTGAAAGAAAAGATCTTGTTTTCATGGATTATGCATCATCTACACCAATACGCGAAGAAGTTTTAGAGGCAATGCAACCATATTTTAAATATAAGTTCGGAAATCCATCATCCCTTCATTCTTATGGCCGTGATGCAAAGTTGGCAATAGAACAATCAAAGGAAATAATTGCAAAGACAATTAATGCATCACCAGATGAAATTGTTTTCACCTCAGGTTCAACAGAATCTTCAGTTCTTGCAATAAGAGGAGTAGCCAAAGCAAAGATCGCATATGGTAGTCATATATTATCTTCAGCAATAGAACACGATCCAGTTTTTTCAACATGTAAATCACTAGTTACAGAAGGTTATACCCTTTCAAGTCTTCTTGTAGATGTTGATGGAATGATAAGTATAGCGGATTTAAGATCAAAGATAACTCCAAAGACAATACTTGTGTCTATACAGCATTCAAACGGAGAGATAGGAACAATTCAGCAGATAGAGGACGTAGGAAGAATAACTAAAGAAAAAAACGTGACTTTACATACCGATGCAACATTTTCTTATGGCTGGGTTCCATTAGATGTAAAAAAGATGAATGTAGATCTAATGAGTTTCGATGCACACCACTCTTATGGTCCTAAGGGAATAGGTGCACTCTATGTAAAGAACGGAACTCCTATAAAGCCGATATTTCCAAATAGAGAGAACATTCTCCGCCCAGGTACACTAAGTGTTGCATCTATAGTAGGTTTTGCCGTTGCAGCAGAGTTAGCACATAAGGAAATGAGTAAGACTCAAAAGAATCTAATTAAGCTTCAAAAGATGTTCATTGATTATGTAGAAGAAAACATAAAATTCGTGAAACTTAATGGTCATCTTACAAAAAGATTGCCAAATAATGTCAACTTTAGTTTCAGTGGGATAACCGGTACGGAACTTGTTAAGCAACTCGAGGAGAAAGGATTTATTACCTCAACTTGCATAGATTGCAGAGTTCTTGAGGCGATAGGTGTCAAGGGAGAGAAATTTACTGGATCTGTAAGATTTACATTTGGAAAAGACACAACTCCTGAAGAAGTAAAAAGTTTGTCTATAACATTGAAGTCACTAGTGGAAACAGCGAGACAGGGCTAACGTATTTAATTTTTTATCTATTTTTAATTTAATTTGATAATTTGTGATTTAATGGTTGGAATAAAAGAAGTTCAAAAAAGAGACGGTTCAATAGTGAAATTTGATCAATCTAAAATCACAAATGCAGTTTACAAAGCAACTGAGGCTGCTAAAACGCCAGATATGAAATTTGCACAAAAGATTTCAGATAGAGTGGTTAAAAAACTATCTGCTATTTTTAAAAATAAAATACCTTCAGTTGAAGAGATACAAGATATCGTTGTAGAGGAACTTTTAAAGGAGAATAAAAAAATTGCAAAACTTTACATCAATTACAGGAGGGAGAGAGCAGAGATAAGAGAAAAGAAAAAAGTTCTTTTTGGCGTTTATGATGATCTTAAATTAGATCTAAATGCAACTAAGGTATTAGCTTCAAGATATCTACAGAAGGATGTTAGCGGAAAAATTATAGAGACTCCAAAGCAAATGTTTAAACGAGTCGCAAAGAAAATTGCAGAATCAGATCGTATTTATGGAGAAGATGTGAAAAAATCAGAAAAAATTTTCTATGAAATGATGAGTAATCTTGAATTCCTACCAAATTCACCAACTTTAATGAATGCAGGAACGAGATTAGGACAGCTTTCTGCGTGTTTTGTTCTTCCAATAGATGATTCTTTAGAAAGTATTTTTGAGACATTGAAGTATGCAGCCCTTATACATCAAAGTGGAGGAGGGACTGGTTTTTCATTTTCAAAAATTAGGCCAAAAGGTGACTTAGTACGTTCTACAATGTCAATTGCATCAGGTCCTGTTTCATTCATGAAGATATATGATGCGATGACAGAAACGATAAAACAAGGGGGAAGAAGACGCGGTGCAAACATGGGTGTTCTTAGATGTGATCATCCAGATATAATTGAATTTATTAATTCCAAAAAACAAGGTGGACTGAAAAACTTTAACATTTCAGTAGCAGCAACAGATAATTTCATGAAAGCAGTTCAAAAAGATGACGATTATGAATTAATAAATCCAAGAACTGGGGAAGTAACTAAAACAATCTCTGCAAGGGAAGTTTTTAATCTTGTAGCTGAGCAAGCTTGGGAAATAGGTGACCCGGGTCTTATATTTATAGATAGAATTAATAAATTACATCCATTAAGAAAAATTGGAGAAATAGAGGCTACAAATCCTTGTGGTGAGCAGCCTTTATTACCATATGAATCTTGTAATTTAGGAAGCATAAATCTTACTAAATTCATACTTTCAGATGGAAGTGATTTTGATTGGGATAGATTAGAAATTGCAGTTCAAAACGCAGTGCATTTTTTAGACAATGTTATTGATGCAAATTCAATTCCTATTCGTGAAATAGACCAAGTTACAAAAGCAAATAGAAAGATAGGATTAGGTATAATGGGATGGGCAGATTCTCTCATTCTTCTTGGAATTAGATACGATAGTAAAGAAGCGATTTTAATGGCTGAAAAGCTAATGAGATTTATAAGACAGATATCATATAATACTTCTATAGATCTTGCAAATGAAAGAGGAAGCTATCCTAATTTTAAGTTTTCGATTTATCCATCAAAATATAAGCGATTAAGAAACGCAACATTAAATACTATTGCACCAACAGGTTCACTTTCAATAATTGCAGGTGTATCTTCTGGAATCGAACCTTTATTTGCAGTTGCTTATTATAGACAAGTTCTAGAAAATATGAAGCTAATAGAAATAAACAGAATCTTTCATTCTATGTCTATTGAAAGAGGTTTCTATAGCAGATCATTAATGGAAAAGATCTCACATGGTTTATCAATACAGAAAATGAGTGAAATTCCAAGGGATGTAAGAGATTTGTTTGTTACTGCTTATGATATTGAACCTATATGGCATTTAAAAATGCAAGCAGCTTTCCAAAAATATGTTGATAATGCAGTTTCAAAAACAATAAATTTACCTTATGAAGCGACCGTTGAAGAGGTACAGGATATTTATATGAAAGCTTATGAATTAGGAATAAAGGGAATAACAATCTATAGATATGGAAGTAAAACAGAACAAGTTATATATTTAGGTCTTCCAAAAGAAGCTAGTGAAGAGCAGAAAAGAAAGATTACTGTTTCTTCTGAATTTGCAGGTCACTGTTCTTCAGGTATTTGTCAAATTTAATTTTGAATTAAACATTATCCTGAAAACTTTTTTGTTTCTTTGTGCGTTCATTCGCTTTCTTCATCTTTATCTCCTTTTCTTTTCTGATATCTGCCTCTCTTCTCTATTTCATCCATTTGTCTTACTACTTTTTTCCATTCTTTAAATGTTTTGTACCCTTCTAAAAAATGTTTGAAATTTTTTCCTATCGATCTTTTCATTAATAAAACATCTATTGCTCTCTCTTCTGGATCATTTGAAAATTCTGCTAAACCAAAATCTATAATATATGGTTCGTTTTTTACAAACATTACATTCGCTGGGGTGAAGTCACCATGTGTTATTCCTATTGAATGAAGTTTAGATAGTATCTTTCCGACTTCTTTGTAATCCTTAGTAGAATTTTTTCTATCTTTCATTAATTTTCCTTCAAGCCTTTCAAGAATCAACTCGTATCTGCCGGCATGATATATTTTTGGAACATTTATACTACTTTTTAATGCATGAAGTATACATCTTGCTTCTGTTTTGTTCCTCATTTTTCTAAGTATTTCATCTAATTCGCTTATTCTGTATTCTTTTTTGTCTCTAACTTTTACAACAACAGGAAGACCGAATAATTCAGAGAAATAGACTTTTGCTTCTGCACCTCTGCTTTTGTAATTCTTTTGTTTACTTTGGCTCACTCTTCTCCCTTCTTTTCTTTCAGAACAGTCGGTCCTCTCTTTAAAAATTCACCCAAGCTCTTTGCTCCGCTTTTTGTTATGATGTAAGAACCTGTGAATACTATTGCTGCGACAAATGGATTTAATCCGAGTGCCAATGCGCCTATGCTTCCTCCGCCTATCAAGGGTAAAGAGGGTGAAGTGAGCAACTCGGCTATTTTTTCACTTAGCGTAGGTGGCGTTTTAGTGAATGGATTTATTTCTATTAATGTCTTTCCATTCTTCATAATCCTTACAGCACCATCTTCTTCACTTGAGATTATAGAAATAGTTCCTGGCACTTCAGATATTCCAAGTGCAGCGCTATGTCTTGTGCCATGTCCTTTGTAATGTTTCGTTTTTTTAATTTGGGCTCCATATGCAATAAGATATCCTTCTTCGTCAATTATTATTGCACCATCAAGTTCAGCAAGCTTCTTTATTACTGGAAGTATTTTTTTATTGTTTATTTTAACCTTAGTCTTTTCAAGTATATCTGTATATAACCATGAATAATATGGTTTAAGATTTCTATTAGTAATTATGAAGAACGAACCTTTTTTTTCCTGTCCAAATTCCATTGCTAGATCAATAACTAACTTAACAACGTTCTTCTCTAAATCTATGTCATTAATTATCTTTTCTTTAGTTTTTTTATCTACCATTATTTCCCTCTAAAGCAATCTAATATCTATCGTATCAAATTGGTCGTATATTATTAATTAGTAGACAAACGTATATAAACTTTAATACTATTTTTTAAAATTTGCAAGCTATTTCCATTTTACTAAAAATTCATCAGTTCTGAACTTAGGTTTTGGAATGATTTTGTTTGGAGATAAAAGGTATTTTCTTTGATTATTCTCATCTAATTTCGATATTAGATAACCGACATATGCAATCATTCCACCATTATCTGCATTGAATTCATTTGGTGCTACTCCGAATTTACAGTTCCATTCTTTTGCCATTTCTGAAAGCATTTTTTGCAATCTTTTATTTTGCGCAACCCCTCCACAGATCGTTATTTCTTTTTTTCCAGTTAACGCTAGTGCTCTTTCTGTTATTTCACACAATGCTGCATACGATGTTTCTTGTAATGAGTAGCATATATCTTCTATTTTCTCTTTTCCTATTAGTTTTTCTGAATGTGTCAATATCCCGCTGAATGAAGCATCCATTCCTTTTACAGAATATGGCATTGGTATATACTTCTTTCCATTCAGGGCTTTTTCTTCCACATCTTTTGCATTTTTTAACCCTGCAGATCTTGCAAATGTATCTAACATATTTCCAATTCCAATATCAAGTGTTTCTCCAAGAATATGATATTTATTTTCCTTCTTAATAAGTATCTGTGTATTTCCACCACTTACGTAAAGAACAAGAGGATCTTTAAATCCAGTGAAATATTTAGAGATCTCTATATGTGCAACACAGTGGTTAACACCTACAACAGGTTTATTGAATGAAATTGTAAACGTTCTTGCTGCTATAGATGAGATTCTTAGACAAGGCCCTATTCCTGGTCCCTGAGAGAATGATATTAAATCAACATCTTGTAATTTAATTCCAGCTTTTTTAAGAGCCGTTTCCATCACTTGTTGGAATGCATCTGCATGGTGATCTGCTGTCTTTCTTGGATGGATTCCATACTCAAAAAGCATACTTTTTTCGTTTGCAATTATTCTTCCATTTTTCACTATACCTACTCCTAGTGTATGTGCAGTACTTTCAATTCCTAGTACTACTTTTATTCTATTCAGCTTCATACCTACCTATTCATCTTTAATCCGAGCAATTTAAATTGTTTTCTGGTTTATTTATATTAGATGATGACAATGGATGAATCTGAGTTCTAGTTTGCTAGGACAGTGACGAATGATTGGCGGTCTGATAAAATGAATCATTAAATTATTATATCTTTAAATTTCTTTTTGTCAATATAACTTCATGCTATTTGAACTGATATTTATTCTTGCAGGAGTTGCAATATTTATCTATAGTATTGAACAGCTTAGTGATCAGCTCCTGAGAGTTTCAAAAGAAAGACTTAAAGAAATACTTCAAAGATTTACAGATAAACCTATAAAAGCATTAGGGACAGGTTTAATAGTAACTGCAATTATTCAGTCCAGTACTGCAACTACTTCTATCTTAGTTTCTCTTGTCAATGCAGGTTTAATATCGTTTGAACAAAGTCTCGGTGTCATAGCCGGTGCACATATAGGAACAACAGTTACAGCACAACTTGTGGCGTTTAGATTTATGGGATTTGCACCTGTTTTTATATTATTAGGGTTCCTATTAAGTTTGTTCCAGAGATATAACCTTCTAGGGAAGTCAATCTTTCTTTTTGGTCTTGTATTTTTTGCACTTTCTATAATATCAGAAGCAACAGGTCCATTTAAAGAGAGCCAAGAATTAAAGGACTTGCTTGTTTCTTTAGATAATCCATTATATTCTATTATTGCAGGTATTGTTTTAACCTTATTACTTCAATCCAGCTCAATAGTCACTGCGCTTGCAGTTTTGCTTACGATGGAAGGTTTGATTCCTGTATCCATATCAATTCCATTAGTATTGGGAAGTAACATAGGAACCACATCTACAGTTTTATTTGTTTCAAAGAATATGGACATATATGCAAAGAGGACTGCTTACGCGCATTTTCTTTTCAGCACTGTAGGTGTCATTCTTATTTATCCTTTTCTTAGTGACTTCACTTATTTTGTAAATTCTATAAGTTTTAATGAAGGTTCAGCTGTTGCAAATGCACATACGATATTTAATGTGATGATGGCTGTTATATTTCTCTTTTCATTGCCTTTTTTCATAAAATTAATAGAGAAATTAACTCCGACTACAGAAAAGCAGATTTTATTCACACCTAAATATATAAAGAAAATACCACGTGATACAGATCTCGCAATAGAAAAAATAAAACTCGAGTTAATTAATCATTTACAAATATCTAAAGAGATGTTTACAATTGCAACTGATATGATTGCAAATAAGGACATATCAAAATTGCAAACAATAGAGAAGTATGAATCTTTAAGCGACTATCTAGACTCTAAGATAACCAGTGCGCTTGTTGAGCTTTCTCAAAGAAATCTTACAGAAAGGCAATCTTCTCAGATCGTTATTCTTTCGAAAATATCCAATGAAATTGAAAGATTGGCAGACACTGCTCATGATTATGCATATATAACGCAAAAATTGAATGAGAACAATTTAGAGTTTTCAAAAGATTCCATCAGGGACATATTGAAAATAAAGTTCGCTCTTGATGAAATTTATGATTTTATTGAATTCAATTTCAATTCAATTAATAATTCTAAATTATCAAAGATAATCAAAATGAGAAAAAATGTAGATAAGCTTATATCTTCTTCGCATAGATTAAGAATTAAACTGCTTTCAGATGAAAAGATCGGTACGTACTCCACTGTTTTATTTATTGATGCAATTTCTTCTTTTGAGGAAGCAGTTTCAGTTTTGGTAAGAATATCAAAGAATCTAAAAATGTAATTATTTTAAGATAAATTTGAATATATTAATTCAACTACTTTATGTTTGGTTAATGATTATGTTTGGTTAATGAAGATTAGTAATCGACCCCCCATCTTGCAAGAATTCCTTTGTCAAATGGGTGCTTTATTTTTTTAACTTCACTGACTAAATCGGCGATTTCGATTATTTTTTCATTAGGCTTAAACCCAGTGAGTATAACTTCTGTATACTTATTTTTTTTCTTTAGAATATCAAGTATTTCATCGTATGTGAAATGCCCAAATGCAGCTGCAGTATTTATCTCGTCTAAAATAACTAAATCATATTCCCCTGAAGAAAGAAGTTTTTTGCTTAGTTTTAAACCTTTCTTAGATTTTTCAATTATGTGTTTATCATAATCAAAATAAATCTTAGTAATTTTCGCTTTTCCATCTCTTACAAGTTTATCATATTCTTTTCCAGCAGAAGGCCCCAATTCAAATATTTTTATTTTGTGTTTTTTAAGATAGTTAAATTCTCCGCTTATTCCTCCATCTTTAAGAAATTGAACTACCGCAACTTTTAATCCATGCCCAGCTGCTCTGATCGCGGTTCCAATTGCCGCGCTTGTCTTTCCTCTTCCATCACCATAAAATACCTGGATTAATCCAATTTCTAATTTTTTCTTTTTATTATTCTTTTCCATGTTTTAATTATGATGTGTTCATTTTAAATCCTTTATGGATTTGTTATTGCAATGTTAAAGGTTTAAAAACTTAACAGTGTAAAGTTATTTATGATACCTTGCGAATTCATGGTTACTGAACTTCTTCCTACAATAAGAAAGGAAACTGTGAAGTTTCTTATTTCAAAAAATTACTCTCAAAGAGAGGTTTCAAAAATGATAGGTATTTCAGAAGCGGCAGTTTCATTATACTTGAAAAAGAAAAGAGGATTGCATAAGAAGGAATTAGAAAAAATTATTACAGATTACATTCAAAAAAACTATGATTTCAATAGAACATTCACTGAGAATGTTTGTAATCTTTGCAATGATTTTAGAAAATCCGGTTATTTCTGTAAAAGCCATAGAATAATATCAAAAATACCTAAAGAAGAGTGCAAAGGTTGTTTCATAAATCATAAAGATGGTGAGATTAAATGAAAAGAATATATCTTGATTATGCAGCCACTACTCCTGTAAGAGATGAAGTTATTAAGGAAATGTTGCCTTATTTTAACAAGAATTTTGGAAATGCTTCTTCTCTTCATATGGATGGAAGAATTGCTGCAAATGCATTAAAAAAAGCAAGAGAAAAAATTGCAAATATAATAAATGTCTTACCGGAAGAGATAGTATTTACTTCAGGAGGGACGGAATCTGATAATCTTGCAATAAAAGGAATTGCTTATGCAAATAAAGACAAAGGAAATCATATAATAACTTCTTCAATTGAACATCATGCTGTACTAAATACGGTAAAGGAGTTAGAAAAAGAAGGCTTTAAAGTTACTTTTCTTCCCGTTAATAAATTCGGAGAAGTGAGTCCTAAAGATGTTGAGAATGCAATAACGGATAAGACAATATTAATTTCTATTATGCATGCAAATAATGAGATAGGTACAATCCAGCCTATAGATAAGATAGGTAAGGTAGCAAAGAAGTATAATATTCCTTTTCATGTAGATGCAGTTCAGAGTTTTTGCCACATTCCAGTTGATGTAAAGAAAATGAATATCTCTCTTTTATCAGTCTCATCACACAAAATTGGGGGGCCAAAAGGAGTAGGAGCACTTTATGTCAGAAAAGATTTAAAATTGAAACCTCTGCTTACTGGCGGGCCGCATGAATTCAATAAAAGAGCAGGAACAGAAAATATTCCAGGAATTGTTGGCTTTGCAAAAGCAGCTGAAATATCATCAAATGAAATGGAGAAGGAAAGCAAAAGGTTGTCAAGGCTTAGAGACAAACTAATCAAATCAATTCTTTCAGAAGTTCCAGGATCAAGATTAAATGGACATCCTAAGAATAGGCTTCCAAACAATGTAAATTTTGGTTTTATTGGCGTAGAAGGAGAGGCATTACTTCTAATGCTTGATTCTTTAGGAATTTCAGCTTCAACAGGATCTGCATGTTCATCACATGATCTTTCACCTTCTCATGTATTACTTGCATTAGATCCCGATCCAGTTAAGGCGCATGGTTCTCTTAGATTAACATTAGGATATAAAACAAAAGAAGAAGAAATAGATAAAGTAATAAAGGTCATTCCTAAGATTGTTAATCAGATAAGAAAGATTACACCAAGAATAGAGGGGGTAACTACTTACTGATATAAAATCTAAAATGGTGATTATATGGTAAAAAATGAGCGTACAAAAAAGAACAAAAGCGCAGAGAAGACCAAAAGTCAGGAAATTACAAATTCATCTCTTTATACTCAAAAAGTAATGGAACATTTCATGAATCCGCATAATATGGGTGAGATAAAGGACGCAGATGCAATTGGAGAGGCAGGCAATGCAGTCTGCGGAGATGTTATGTATCTTTATCTGAAGATCAAGGATAATAGGATAAAAGACATAAAATTTAAGACACTGGGATGCGCTGCAGCTATAGCAACCAGTAGTATGGTGACGGATTTGGCGAAGGGAAAAACATTGGAGGAAGCGATTAAGATAACAAACAAAGAAGTTGCAGAAGAACTTGGTGGTCTTCCAGCTGTTAAAATGCATTGCTCTGTACTTGCACAGCAAGCATTAAAGAATGCAATTGAAAACTATTGGAAGAAACAGAAAAAGAAAGAATAGAGATTTTTGTAATCTATAAAAACAAATATTTATATATTAAGATGTAGTGTTATTTTTTATGCAAAATCAAAATTTCAAGCAAACAAATCAAAATAGTTTAAATTTAGGAGTTCGTTGCTATTCAAAATTTACAAAATTATTAGAAGAAGGATATATTAGTTCAGTGGAGTATATTAAAAATAATCCAGCGAGAGTTTTAAAATTAGGTTCTACCACTATTCTTTTTTCATTTATGCTAGGATATGTTTTAGGAACTAAGAATGTTAGTGAAAATATGGTTAGATCTGTCAATTCCACTCTCTCATCTATTGATAGACAGAATCTTAAGATTATTTCAAAATTAGAAGAGATATCTGTAATGCAGAATAATTTGAATGAAAGAGTAAAGTCTTTGGAACAGCAATCTAAAGCTAGATTAGATACTATAGAAAACAAAATTCAGTTCCAAAAAGCATCGGAAGAAGGTCAAAAAAAGGTAGAAGAAATCAAAAAGAAAAATAAGTGGAAGAAATTGCTTCCATGGAATTGGTTCTAAAAATATTGTATTAGTAAGGGAGTTGTTTTTAATTCTTTTTTTACATATTATTTTCATTATTATTTGATGCCCCTGTAGCTCAGCTTGGATAGAGCGACTGTCAGACTTAACTTGTTGTTTTGTCTGGTCGAACCTCCTAAGCAGTAGGTCGAGGGTTCAAATCCCTCCGGGGGCGCTAAAAACCCCTTTTATTTAAATTCTACAGAATAAGATAATTATTTAAATATTTCCGAATATATATGTATGAGGCAGATAAAATGGAAAAGGTAAAGATAGGTATCCAGGTTCGTAAATCAAAGCAGACTCTTTTGCAAAGAAGCATAGGGACATTAGAGCGAGGCATAAGGACCTTTAAATCGATAGCAGTTGAAGGCATCTTTAAGAAAAAGAAATTTACAAAAGAAGAATTAGAGCAAGCTGAACAAGCTTGGATCAGGGGCTGAACACTAATTTTCATTATACATTAATTCCATTATATATTTATATTCATTTAAAGTTATTTCACTTGCTTTTTCCTTTCATGATTTTCTAGAATAAAATCAACATTTTTAAAATTATTGATTAAACTATTCTTATGAATAAAAAAGAAAAAAGATCCAAACACGATTTGCTTCAGATATTTCCAGGCATATTCAAAATAGACGACAAGTTAGCTACTCTTAATGCCTACCCTGGAAATACAGTTTATGGTGAGCGATTAATAGATGTAGAAGATAAAGAATATAGATTATGGGATCCATTCAGATCAAAGCTTGCAGGAGCAATAAAAAAAGGTCTTAAATCGAGCGGGATAAAGAAAGGAGATTCCGTGCTTTATCTTGGAGCTGCAAGCGGAACAACTTGTTCTCATATTTCAGATATCATAGGAAAGAATGGCATTATTTACTGTGTTGAGTTTTCAGAGAGGCCTTTGAGAGATCTTATCTCAGTCTGCGAAATAAGAGACAACATGATTCCGATATTGGGTGATGCACGAAAACCTCAAGAATATAAGAAGTATATTGAAAGTAAGGTAGATTTCATATATCAAGATGTTGCACAGCCAGATCAGATAAGAATATTCAAGCTTAACTCTGACATGTTTTTGAAGGAAGGTGGAGAAGGATTCATATGCATAAAGTCTCAATCAATTGATGTCACAAAGGCATCAAAAGAAGTATATAAGGAATCATTAAAAGAACTTAAAGATTATGGTTTTACGATTTTACAGGTGATTGAGCTTTCCCCTTATGATTTAAATCATCTTTTTGTTCATGTTAAAAAATAATAAAATAGACAAGAATAATAAAAAAATAAAGTCTTCTATTTTTATTATTCTTTACATTGTTCCAGTTTTGGATATAAGTAACAATAGGCATTGTTTATGTATGCTGGATAAATTATATACATGCAATCTACAACAATCATTGGGGTTGTTGGTTTGCCAATAAATGTTTCTGCAAATCTTTCATCAGTTCTTAATTCTCCTTTCGGATAGTCATCATTTACACATTTCTTTATCAAATCTATATTTCCTCCGTTTTGTTGAATACACGTTAAAAGTTCTTCTTCAGAAAGGAATTCTTTCTTTTCATTGTATCTGTTTATTACGCAGGTTTTGAATTCATTGAAATAGTCTTTATCTTTTGTGCATTCATAATATAAAAGCGCAATATATGCAGAGGAATTTACATTTTCTGTTATGTCTTTATAGGTGTATGTTGAAAGAATCCTGTAGTTTAGTCGTATGTCTTCATTGAATGTTTGAATGAATTTTTTGATTTCGCTATCGTATTTTATTGACCACGGATCATATGGATCAATATAAACATCAACCGTCTTTTTATCTCCAACGCTGCATCCAATTTCTTTTCCAGTTTTTCTAATGGTGGAAGGTTCTGATGGTATTACTAGATTTTGGCTTACTTTGTTAATCGTAAAATCATTTGCATTCATCCATAAATCAATATTTACTATTCCATCTGTTGAGTATCCGTTAATATTTATTTTCCATATTCCATTTTCAAGAGTTTTATTGTTTATAGTGATATTTACTATGCCATAGTATAGATTAAGGAAACGTATAGCTCTGTTGTCGATAATAGCCGATGGCCCTTCGTCTCCAAATGGAATTTTGATTCCAAGAACAAATAAAGCAAAAATAAATGCGAATATTACAAAAAATAGTAAGTATGGAAAGCTTATTTTTTCTTTTACTTTTTCTTTTACCGAGTGTAGTACCTGTCTTATCTTTGATTTGTTCTGTCTTCTTGATTTCATTTAACCACCTTTCTGTATATCTTTATCTGCATTGCGATAGAAATAAGTTTAATTCAGATTCTGAATTAAAACTTCCAATATGTATCTGAGAATTTTTCAAGCATATATATGTAGGAGTGCCTTCCAATTCAAATGAGTTCATGCAATTCATGAATTTGATCAGCTGTTCAGTATTTTCTGTACTTATCATTCTTATATTATATTCAGTTTTCATTTTAGCTATCCAAGGGGTGTTCTTCTGTGAATAAACACAATCCTCTCCGTATATATAAATAACTGACTCATTAATTCCATATCCAGTTAGACATTCTGTAGTTGTTTTTCCAGCACTTTGCTTTATAATTATTGAAACGTTAGTTTTATTCACATTATTAATCTGGCCTTCTTGATTCTCTCTGAATAATATAATCAAAGATATAAATGCAATAAACACTAATATAATTAGAACTGCAATTATACTTCTATTCTTGTTATTTATATTACTTGTATTTCTGTTTATTTCCTCATCCCTTTTCTTGCTTTCTAGCTCTTTAGCTGTTTTTTTCTTTTTATTCTTTTTCTTTGCCATAATCTAAATTGAATATAAAGGATTAAAAATTTAAAGTAGATAATATAATAAAACATATATGGATAACTATCGTGGTTAGAGCAATAATTTAATATTTTTACTTACAGATATATATTTATGTAATGGGTTGAGCGTCATCCCACCGTAGCTCAATCTGGCAGAGCATCTCGCTGTAGTCCAGCCTGTCAGATCCTCTGACAGTCGTTTTGTAGAAACGAGAGGGTTGCTGGTTCAAATCCGGCCGGTGGGACTTGAAAAAAATGCGCTTGGGTGGTGTAGAACCTTGTTGCGCAGGTTCTGCGCACATGGTGCACAGTGGTCTAGCATTGCGGCCTGTCACGCCGCCGACCCGGGTTCGAATCCCGGCCCAGGCGCTTTTATATTCATTTTTATATTCTTATTTTTATAAATAAGAATAATTAAATTTAAGAATAACTAAATTAAGTCATTTTCATTAACTTATTTTGGGCATTCTCCTTCTGTCCAATATTCAACTTTAGGATCTTGGCATGCGAAACATTTATTAGAATACGTTGCTGCACAAGGATATCTCACACATTTTATTGATTCATTAAACCATCCACATACTGGCTCATATAAAGCAATGCAAACCTCTGCTTTTCTTGACTCTGGCGTACAATAATTCTGTTTTTTATAATCAAAATGATCAGAATTTTCTTTAATCACTTTATCTGCAATGTAAATTAAAGCAGCTATTGCAATTATAGCTATCACAAAGTAGAAAACAATTTTCATTTTTTTATACATTTTAATTTTCACTTCCTTTCCCTTCATAAGATCACTCTCAGATATTTTACAAATAACTCCATAAATATTATCTTTTAGAAAACCATTCTATTAGTTTTTTGAAATCCATTGTATTTAAAATATCATTCTTTTCACACCACCCTCTTCTTGCCACTCCAATTCCATATTCTATATAATTAAGATGGTCAACTGCATGTGCGTCAGTGTTTATACATAATTTTATTCCCATCTCCTTTGCTTTTCTTGCATATATGTCATTTAAGTCTAATCTTAATGGAAAGCTATTTATTTCCATTGCTATCTTTCTCTCTTTACATACTTCCATAATCTGATCCATGTCAACTTCATAAGGCATTCTTTCATTTATGAGTCTTCCTGTTGGATGTCCAAGTATCTTTACATATTTATTTTCTAACGCTTTAAGAATACGGTTTGTCATTTCTGATTTGGGTGATTTGAATCTTGAGTGAACTGAAGCTACGACATAATCCAATCTCTTTAATATATCATCAGAATAATCCAAGCTTCCATCTGGAAGTATGCTTACTTCGCTGCTATGCAGAATTTGTATTCCTTTTATTTTTTTTCTGATTTCTTTTATAGCTTCAATCTGTTCTTGAATTCTTTTTTCACTCATTCCATTTGCAATTCTTTCTGATTTTGAGTGGTCTGCAATTCCAATATATTCATATCCTTTTTTCTTTGCAGCTATTACCATTTCCTCTATTGTTCCACTTCCTTCTGACCAATTAGTATGAACATGGAGGTCTCCTTTTATGTCTTTAATCTCTATAAGATTTGGCAATTTGTCCTCTATTGCAGCCTTTATCTCTCCTTTATTTTCACGAAGCTCAGGTGGGATCCATTTCATTCCAAGCTTTTCATAAATTTCTTCTTCATTTTCTCCAGCAATTTGCTTTTCTTCTTTAAATATCCCGTATTCGTTTAATTTCCATCCTTTTGAAATTGCAATCTTTCTCAATTCAATATTATGCTCTTTATTGCCAGTAAAATACTGCAAGGCTGCGCCAAAAGATTTTGATTCGATTATCCTTAGATCCACCTGAATCCTATACTCCCCTTTTTCTATAACAACCATTGATTTCTTCTCTCCTTTAGCGAGAACTTCTACAACATTAGAAAGAGAAACAAATCTATCCATTATTTCTTTTCCGTCAGTAACTTCAGCTAATATGTCTATATCACCTATTGTTTCCACTCTTCTTCTTAAAGAGCCACCAATCTCTATTCTTTTAACTCCTTTCGTACTCTTCAATTCTTCTACGATCTCTCTGGCTATAGGAAGCGCAACCCCAAGTGGCAACCTTTCCTTTCCTTTCTTTGCAATCTCTATTGCCTTGATTATGTTTTCTTCTGTTTTTTCTCCAAACCCTTCTAATTTTGCAATTTTACCCTCTTTTGCTGCAGCTTCCAGCTCCTCTATTGAATTTATTTTGAGTTCCTTGTATAACCTTATTGCCTTTTTTGGACCCAAACCTTGGAGATCCATTATTTCTCTTAGTCCTTTCGGTATTTTTTTCCTTAATCTTTCATATTCCTTAACTTTACCTGTAAGTATGAATTCCTCTGTCTTCTTTGCTATGGCCTCACCAACCCCTGGGATCTCCATCAAAGCTTTTATTCCACCTTTTTTGTATACCTCTTCTATAGGTTCAGAAAGAGTTTCTATGGCCCTTGCAGCCTTTCTATATGCAATAGGTTTCCATTTTACATCTTGTAATTCAAGTATGTCTGCCATTGCATAAAATATGGCTGCAATTTCAATATTCTTCATGAATCAGTTTTATGTTGTTGGTTTTAAATATTTTATGTTGTATATCTATTTATATTCTATTTATTCAAAGTGAGAATCATGAAGGCAAAATTACCAGACGGCTCTTCTTTAGAGTTCAAGAGCGGAGAAACCGGGTTTGATTTGGCAAATAAGATAGGCAAAAAATTAGCTAGTGATGCTGTTGCTTGCGTAGTCAACGGAAGGATTGTTGATCTTTCATATCCTTTGACAGAAGACTGTGAATTCAAGATTCTTACATTCAAAGATAAGGAAGGAAAAGAGGTATTTTGGCATAGCGCAAGCCATGTAATGGCAAAAGCGGTTAAAAGATTGTTTCCAGATGCAAGGCTTGCAATAGGTCCTGCAATAGAAGAAGGATTCTATTATGATTTTGATTTGGATCACACATTTACTCCTGAAGACTTCAAGCTTATAGAAGAGGAGTTCAAAAGAATAGTTGAAAAGAATGAACCATTTCAAAGAAAAGAGATTACAATAGCAGAAGCAAAGAAAATATTTGCTGAAAGAAAAGAAAAATACAAGCTAGAGATGATAGAAGAATTGGAACAGCTTGGTGAACAGACAGTTTCTGTTTACTATACTGATAGTGATTTTGTTGATTTATGTAAAGGACCTCATCTCCCTTCCACTGGTAAGATAAAGGCATTTAAGATAATGAAGAATGCAGGTGCTTACTGGAGAGGAAATTCAAGAAACAAGATGCTCCAGAGACTTTATGCAGTTGCATATCCAGAACAAAAGATGCTGGATGAATATGTAAGATTTTTGGAAGAGGCAGAAAAAAGAGATCATAGAAAATTGGGAAGAGAGCTTGGCATTTTCATGACTCATGATTATGCATTGGCAGGAAGTCCATTCTTTTTGGAAGGAGGAGTGGTTATTTATAATGAATTGCAGAAGTTTCTGAGAGAGGAATATCTGAAAAGAAACTACAATGAAGTTATAACACCACAGGTTTTCAAGAAAGTTCTTTGGGAGACATCTGGACATTGGCAACATTATAGGCAGAATATGTTTTCATTTGAGATAAATGGAGAAGAGTATGCATTGAAGGCAATGAACTGTCCTTCTCATCTTTTAATCTATAATTCTACATCACACAGCTATAAAGATCTTCCGTATAGAATCGCAGATTTCGGCCAGCTGCATAGAAATGAACTTGGTGGTGTGCTTGGAGGATTGACAAGAGTAACAAAATTTGCGCAGGATGATGCACACATATTTGTAACTCCAGAACAATTAGAGGATGAGATTTCTGATCTTCTTGCCTTTATTAAATACATTTATGGAGATCTTTTCGGATTCAAGTACAGAATGAAGCTATCAACAAAGCCAGAAGGTGCAATGGGAGATCCTAAGCTTTGGGAGAAAGCAGAAGAGGCATTGGCAAACGCATTAAAGAGAAATGGAATCGATTATATAATCAATCCTGGAGATGGAGCGTTTTATGGTCCTAAGATTGATGTTGATATATCTGATGCATTGAATAGGCCATGGCAGTGTGCAACAATACAGCTTGATTTCCAGATGCCATTGAGATTTAATGCAACTTATGTAGACAAGGATGGAACCAGAAAGCCAGTCATAATGATTCATAGAGCAATATTAGGAAGTATGGAAAGATTCATTGGAATACTAATTGAGCATTACGCAGGAAAGTTCCCAACATGGCTCTCTCCAGTCCAAGTAATTCTTCTTCCTTTGACAGATGATCAGGTTGAATACTGCAAAGAACTTGATAAAAGAATGCGAGAGGTGGGAATAAGATCTGAAGTCGATGCAAGAAATGAAAAACTTGAGGCAAGAATAAGAGATGCTCAATTGAGAAAGATTCCTTATATAATTACAGTAGGAAAGAGAGAAATAGCTGCAGCTACCTTGTCTGTAAGAAAAAGAACCGGAGAGGTTTCATCATTACAAGTAGAGGAGTTCATAAAAAGAATAAAAGAAGAAATAGCAAGCAGATCAAAGGAGCTTAAGGTAATCTGATTTTTCTGTTTTTTGATTTTGACATTAGCTCTTTTTTTCATGAATTACTTTTTCTCTTTCTTTTCTATCATGGGGTAGATAAAGCTGAATGCAATTAATATTATTCCTGCTCCAAATATCATTAATCCTTGTGCCAATATACTTCCAAATATTGGAGATAGAAAGTCAATTATGTTTGTCATTGTTATTAGCTGTTGAGATGATGTCACTCCTGTTCCAGATACTGCATCCTTTACAACATTCGGCAAGAAGAATGATCCTGCTGATATTAATATCCCAGTTATCAGTAAAGGCCAGCCAAGGGTTTTTGCAAAGTCTTTCAAGTTAAGGGTAAGTATGAATATAATCACTACTATTACCAAAATTACAATAAATAACTGAGAAACCATGTTCTTAAACATCAGTACATTATTTTTAAGATCGACAAGAGCTTGTTTTGTTCCAGGTGCAACCTGTTCAACATCAAGTGGATCAGGTATCGACTTTACTATGTCCAGTTCATTTGCTAAGCTGGTTGCAGCTGACTGAGACAATCCTATCTTGTCTATAATAAGGTTAGCAATTCCTTCTGCTATTTTGGGTTTGAGGGATATTGAAAGGTTAACGCCTTTTGTTTCATCATTAAGATACCACATTAAATTTCTTATATTTCTATCCACTTCTCCTTTCACCCATTCTTTGGTTATAGATTTTGACATTGCATTCTTCAGATCTGTTTCAGTTATTCCATACGTAGTAAGTTGACTTGCCGGGATCTGTGAAGATATCATGTTAAGCAATCCATTTTGTATTTTTATGTACATTCCTGTCTTTTCAAACTGAGTCTCATAATACTTTTGATCAAGAAGATTGGATTGAATTGTATTCATTATTATATAGGATGGCAATGCAGCCATTAGAATAAGTACAAGTATTCCGATTACAAATCCCTTAAGCAGATCAATTATACCCATATATTCACCTATAATTTATTGAACATCAAATCTGATTGTTAATCTAAATTTATATAGTTTTCTCTTATATATTCAATCATGGTTGAAGACGATTCAAAGAAGGAAGTTCTTGATGCAGATGCATATTATGAAAAAGGAAACTATTACTATGAACAAGGAGATTATGACAGAGCTATAGAAAATTACAACATGGCTATAATTCTTAATCCTAGATTTTTAGAATGCTATTTTAATAGGGCTTTATGTTATTATAATAAAAAGAATTATGACAAGGCAATAGAAGATTACACTAAAGCTATAGAGATTGATCCAGATAATCCAATGATCTATAACAACAGAGGAGATGCGTATTATAGGAAACAAGATTTTGAAAAGGCGATAGCGGATTACAATAAGGCTATAAGCCTTAATCCTGAATATTTAAAGGCATACTATAATAGGGGATTGGCATATGCATCAATGCAGGATTATGAAAGCGGAGTAGAGAACTTCACCAAGGTTATAGAGCTTGATCCTAATTTTGTAGAGGCATATAATGCAAGAGGATTGGCATATGAATTTCTTGAGAAATATGACGAAGCAATCGCAGATTATCAGAAAGCATTAGAGATAAATCCTAATTTCACAGAGGCACAAGAGCACTTGGCAGCAGCACAGAAAAAGAAATCAGAAAAAGAAGCATCCAGTGGCGAAGGTGTTTCAGCTGTCAAATTCATGGCAAAGCCAAAGGTAACTTTCAAGGACGTAGTGGGAATGGACCATGTAAAAGAACTGATCAGAGAGTACATAGTTTATCCATTGAAAGACCCTGAGCTTGCAAGGAAATATGGAAAGTTTGGTGGAGGTGGAGTTCTTTTCTATGGGCCGCCTGGATGTGGTAAAACGTTTATCATGAAGGCGGCAGCAGGAGAGGTTGGTGCAAACTTCCTTAATGTTAAATTAAGCGATGTTCTCGACATGTATGTAGGTAACACCGAAAAGAACATTAGAAATATTTTCGAAGCCGCAAGAAAAGCAGCACCATGTATAATATTCATAGATGAAATTGATGGTTTGGGGGGAAGAAGAGAACAAATGAAGGAATCAGGTCAATACATGAGGATGGCAGTCAACCAATTGCTTTATGAAATGGATGGTGTTGAGGCAAGAAATGAAAATGTATTAGTAGTAGCGGCAACAAACGCACCATGGGATGTTGATCCTGCATTAAGAAGAGCTGGAAGATTTTCAAAACTTATTTATGTAGGGGAACCAGATTATGCATCAAGAAAGGCAATGTTTCAATACTATGCAAAAGGAAGACCTGTTTCTAAGAATGTCGATTGGGATAGACTAGCAAGGGCAACTGAAGGATATTCCTCTTCTGACATTAAGGCAATTAGTGATGATGCAGCAGCTATCCCATGGATAGAGGCTTTAAAGACAGGAAAGCAAAGAGAGATAACAATGAAGGACTACATAGAAGTATTGGATCCATTTGCAGCAGATCCGATTAAATATCTAACCTCTGCTAAAAAGCCTAAAGGAAAGAAGTCATCTCTTCCCCCATGGTATGAAAGTGCAAAGAAAGAGATAGGTAAGCAGGAAGAAGTGGAGACAGTTGATGGTAAAGAAATAAAGAGAATAAAGGAACCAAAAATGCCACCGGGAGAAAGGGAGTATTTCAAAGAATTGATAGATCTAATTGAAAGTAGAAATAAACCCCACAATAAATTCTTTCTTTGGTTATGGAGAAAAAGTGCTCTTTATCAAGATTACTTAGTTCCATTTGTTATTGCAGGAATAATATATTTGCTTTATATCACATTTCAATCTTCTTTAGGCTTCTAATTATTTAGTTAGTGGTGATTTAATGATTCATATAAATTATTCTAATTCCAATCCTATAGATTTAAGGAATTATGAAATAGTAGAAAGGAAAGGATTAGGTCATCCAGATACTCTAACTGATGGGATAATAGAAGAAATAAGTAGACAACTTTCTATTGAATATTTGAACAATTTTGGAAAGATAATCCATCACAATGTAGATAAAGCCATGATAACTGGAGGAGCGACACACGTTGAATTCGGAGGTGGTCATTTCTTAAAACCTATCGATATAACATTAAGTGGTCGAGCCACCTCTCAAATAGGAAACACAATAATTCCAGTTACTCAAATTGCAATAAAGGCAACACACCAATATCTAAAGAAGGTAGCCAGAAATCTCAGCGAATATGATTTTACAGTGGAATCAAAGATTTCGCAAGGTTCACGTTCATTAACCTCTTTAGTGGAACCAAAAATGCCAAGATGTAATGACACGTCAATTTGTGTAGGTTATGCGCCTCTTTCAGTTTTAGAAAAAACTGTACTTCAAACTGAAAAAGAGTTGAATTCTAAATCTTTTAAGTCAAAATATCCTGAAGTAGGAGAAGACATTAAAGTTATGGGTTGTAGGACTAAGTCAAAAAAAGAAAAGAATATCATTGAGTTAACAATCGCAGCTGCCTTTGTTTCTAAATATGTTTCTTCACTAAGCGATTACAATTCAAAGAAAGAAAGACTAAAGGAAAATGCTAAGAAAATAGCAGAAAGAATTGCAGGAAGTGATTATGAAGTTATAGTAAACGTCAATACTGCTGATAAAGGAGATAATATTTATCTCACTGTTTCAGGTTTAAGCTGCGAGATGGGTGATGATGGAAGCGCAGGGAGAGGAAATAGAGCGAATGGTTTAATCTCTCCAACTAGAATAATGACGATGGAGGCAGTTGCGGGAAAAAATCCAGTGAGCCACATAGGCAAGATTTATTCTGTTCTTGCAAATAGAATTGCAAATGATATATGTGAACTTGGTGCAATTGAGTGTAACGTTTTTTTGCAATCAAAAATTGGCAATCCAATAAATAAACCTTCAGCAGCAATTGCTGATATAATATGGGATAAAGAGAAAATAAAGGAAAATGAGAATAAAATAAATTCAATATTTAAAGAGCATCTAGATTCTATTCCTGAGTTAACATTGGAATTCATTAAAGGAAATGTTTTTGAACTTTGATTTGTATTGCCCTTTTATAAGATTAGCAGAATTAATAATTACAAATCATTCCGTTTATTTTTAGGTGATAAAAAAATGAGCTATGAAAAGGTTCATAAAATTAAGCAAATTAATTAGAACGATATTGACAAGAGAGCAGGTAGGTTGACAGTCTTTACAGGACCTATGTGGTCAAAGAAGACTGCGCTTTTAATAGAAGAGATATGGCAATCAGAATATATGGGACTTAAAACAAAAGCTTTTTTTACATCGTCTTTCTCGTAATGATCAAATCCAAAGTAGAATGAGTCTTAAGACATATAATGTAAAAATAGAAAATGCTTTTGAGATATTTAAGTAAATTGAATTAGATACGCAAGTTATAGCTATTGACGAGGTACAATTTTTTGGCAATGAAATTTTAACAGCTATAAAAATATTGATAAACGGCGGGAAAGAGATCTTTGTCTCAGGTTTAGATTTAAATTGGAAAGGAGAACCATTCGGCCCAATGGGCGGATTAATGGCAATGGCAGATGAGGTTATAAAATCAAAAGCAGCGTGCAGCATTCCAGGTTACCAACTTGCAAGATATGCTACAAAGAGAGGATTTAATTCATTTGATTTAAATGGTAGTCAATTAGATACAACTAATGCTCCAAATATTTTTGTAGGTGATGAAAATATAGAGAGCAAGGTATATCCTACAAGATGTAACCTTCATTGGCATTATATTTTATCAAATGAAGAAAAAGAAACTATAGATGAATTAAGTGAGGAGATAAAATCGATGATAAAAATGATAGAAGAAAAACGTAAAAAAATATGAATGACTGATTTTATCTTATTAAAAGGCAGACTAATAAATCTGGAACGAAAGGTTTATATATTTCATATATGTTAGAAATTTATGCACAGAAAAGAATATCTATTGAAATTTGAGCCAGTTGGCTGTCAGCATTTTGTATTTCAAATCAAAGAACCAAAAAAGGAAGAGATATTTATTTCTCAAGTTGGTAAGTACATCAAAATAGAGGATGAAAACGTAAAATTCGTTATAAACAAAGAGTTTTATAAAGTTTTTTTGGACGGAGTCCATAAATTCAAAGGCCATATATCCCTTTCTCCTTCTACAGGAAATATTGTACAGAGAGTAGATGTAAGTTACGGTGAGAATACTACACAAAAAAAGCTTAAATATGTAATAAAAGCAGGAAGACCTAATAAAGTAGAGAAGGAGTTCAATTATTATCTCAGGCTTTACAAGACGCCCAATATAAAGACATTGTATCCTATCGGATATGTAATAAATAAGAAATCTAACACTGCAGTTTCAGGGTTTCATTTTACAAGATTGGAAGAAAACGTTATCCCGCTTTCATCCATAGACCATAAATCAATATTAAAAGAAGAAAGAGTGGGTTACATTTCAATGTGTGCAGAAATTCTTGCCAATCTGCACTTTAGAGGATATACTCACAATGATCCAAACTTAAAGAATTTCCTTTTAAAAGCCGGAAAAGATATGCTAATAATTGATTTTGTTAATTCAAACTTTAGAAACGAACCTTACATATATACTCTAAAAAATAAGTTAACAGATAATAAAATGCAAGCAGTTAGATATGACATACTCACATTTTTAGGTCAAGCAGTGTTTAATGAAATGATAAGAGAAACTGATGAAATTATATACTTTATAAAAAGTTATGTAAAAGCACAAAGAAAATTGTCAGACGATCCAGATTTAGAAAAGGTAAAGCCACACGAAGGCCAGCTCTTTCTTGTAGATCTTTTAAATGCTATTTCTTTGCATAAATCAGATATGAATATTGCAAATATAATAAAAGTTTTGAAAGGTAAGGAAAATGCAGAAGAGAAAATTTATGAAGAGAATAGTTACTTAAATCAGTCTCTGTTTGATTTTATCAGTAAAGATAAAGATAAAATAGGTAATGGGACAACAAATAGTATAAACTGTTGTGGTGAGGTGGAACCCAATGGAGAGCAAGCAAAACAATAAAAAATTAGAGGAGAATTTGAATGATGACGATTCATTAGGTCTAAATCCAAAACATGAAGGTTTAATAAAAGAAAATCTTTCAGGTTCTGCTCATGATAGAGTAGTTCATTCATTAGTTGAAGCATTTAATATGAATCCAGTAATAAGACAAGAGGCATACGATAGAATAAAGTCATCTGGAAGACTCGCTCTACCTACCTTATATGCAATAATGCTTGATGATGAGGTATGTACCTACATTTCTGCCAAATCACTTGGAATTAAAAGAAGAGAAATGGAAACCAAGTTAAAAGATAAAGAAATTGAAGATAAGATTAATATAAGAAACACATGCTTAAGAATAGCAGTACCACCTTTAATCTCAAAAATCGTGTCTAATCTAGAATATGAAGAAAAAAATAGAGCAGTTGAAGTATTCCAAAAAGTTCTGTTAAGGGAAAAAAACCAAGATGTAATTCATTCGGTCCTTCTTTCTTTGGAAAAGGTTGGCGATGCAGCTATTACATTAATTCATTTATTCAACGAAATTGCTAAAAATCCAAAATACTCTCAAAGGAATAGAAGTCAGGCAATTCTACTAATTGCAAAAGCCGTAGAATTTACAAAAAGTTCTGGAAATTTACTTACTAATATCATTTCAAATCCCAATGAAAATTTTGATGTGGTGAAAGGTGCAATATCTGTTCTTACAGATTCAGCAGAATTTTTGAGTAAAGAACAGGCAAATGAAATAGTGCGCATATTAACCACAAATCCGAAATTTATAGAAGATACAGATTTTAGAAATAGATGTATAGAATTATTTTCAGCTTGTGGTAGTAAAGTTCTTGAACAGATGTTTTCAATAATACAGGATGAAAATAAACCTCTAGAGATTAGAGAAGCAGCATGTTTTACTTGTTTTGGAATTGCAAAAAAAGACTATAATTTAGAATATTATATATTAGATTCCTTTTCAAAATTAATTGATAAACTTAGACCAGAAACACAAATAACATCATTAGTTGACAACAATTCAAAAATTTACAATTTATTAGTAGATTTAGCGAAGAAATTAAGCTATTAATGAGATTATATTTAGTTTGATGAGAAACATGAATAAAAAAAGAAAATAGAAGTCGGAGTTGTAATTTCAAGCGAGGTTAAAAGAGACATTGGAAGGATAGTGAGTATAAATCCTAAAAAACTGAAGGATTTAGAGCAAAAAGGTGAGGAAAACAAACTAGGCAGAATTTACTTAATCCGGGATAGGAAGAAATAATGAAGATGTATAAGAAATTTATTCTACAAAGAAATTAAAATGAGAATCGCTCTTATTTTATTCAAACCAGCTGTCAAGTTTTGTTTGACTTTTCCCTTCCTCTTTTTTCATCATTCTGTCAAGTGCTCCTTCCACTCTTTCTATCATGAATTCATGCTCGCCGCAAAGAAATTCAATTATTTCTTCTCTTTTTGGATCTCCAAATTTAATGATAGGTTCGCGCTTTGGTTTAGGAGGTTCTAAAAAGAATCTTTCAATTTCTTCTAAATCTGATTTATTTATTTCATAAATATCAATCGCTTTTGCCTTTTCAAAGCATTCCTTAAGAGAATTGGATTCTTTTGCGATCGCAATTCCTTTCTTTGGACCTATACCTTTAATACCTTCAAAATAGTCAGTTCCCATCATTATAGCAGCCCAAATAAGTTGTTTCCTTTCTATCCCGATCTGAGAAAGTGATTCTTCTGCATCAATCATCTCAGGTTCAACTTCAACCCATACGCCTTTTCCGGGGAGTTTTCTCCTTCCGCTTAAAGTAATGTTTCTTACTATTCTATTTGCACCAAATAATATTGAATCATAATCTTGGGATCCGACTGCATATGCCATTCCTTCACTTACCAAACGAGCAGCTTCAGCCTCTCCTTCGCTAGGTGCAATAACTACAGGGACTCCCATTAATTCAAGCATCTTTTTCGATTCTTCAATAATTTCAGGAGTCATCTTTACTGTTGCTTGAGCATATGTTTTTAATTCAGTTTCGCCTCTTGCTATTGCTTCCTCTAATTTTCTTTGTGCCTCTGCTTTTATTTCCTGCCTTTTTTCTATTGTTTTCATTTTAAATTTTGGAGGTTCACCATCAAATACGAATACAGGTTGTATATTCATTTCAAGAAGTTTTGACACTCTGTAAAGTAATCCAGATAGGTGACTTGTTACTCTTCCCTTACTATCCATTAAAGGTGTCCCATCTTTCTGCCTTATTGTTGAAAGAAACTGATAAATCATATTGTAAGAATCAATTGCAATTCTTCTTCCAGCAAGATTTTCAAGTTTAATTGGTCTTTTTATTAGAATGCTACCTAAGTCCACTCCCATAAAATCATCTTTCAAATTAGAACTATTTTTTCTTCTTTTTTATTTCTATTATATCGCCTAAAGTTAAAGACTCATCGACTATTTTTCTCTTATTCTCCTTTGTTACTTCGACTTCTTCAAGTAATTTAATGTTAAAGAATTTCTCAAGCTTTCGGGCAACCTTTTCGCTAGGTATTACTTCGTCTCTTTCAATTCTGTCGATATACGATTCTTTTTCTGCGATTGCAACTGCAAGCTGCTTTAATGTCATTCCTTTCTTTTCTCTTTCCTTTCTTATTATCTCAGCAAAATTATCTACTACTTCAAGTTCAATTTCCGATTTTTCTTCAATTTCCTTGTTTTTTCTTTTCTCTTCTTCAAATAGTGTCCTTACCACTTTTCCATGCTTTGTGCATTTATCACAGATATTCATTTCCACTCCTTCTACAATTGCAATGAAGGTTGCATTTGGTCTTCCACATAGTTCGCAATCCATTTTAACACCAGAATATA
Organism: Candidatus Micrarchaeia archaeon; assembly: GCA_038881595.1. Taxonomy (GTDB): domain Archaea; phylum Micrarchaeota; class Micrarchaeia; order CABMEP01; family CABMEP01; genus DTQF01. Next base: position 135,541 of record JAVZPM010000002.1, read on the forward strand.
TATTTTAAATTTATAAGTAGTTTTTATAAATGTAATCATAAAATATAATTTATGCAATTGGATACTATTTGTAAAAATGAATCCTGCAAATTAGCAGGAATTGTAATAATCTCGTTTCTCATATTCTTTCTTATAGTAACTAGTGATATTTCCGCTTTCCTTAAAGGAATACTGTCAATAGCCATTCTATTGATAACAGGGATCTTAATAAGAAAGATAACAGGAGCAGATGGTTGGAGTGGTTTCTTAATGCTTAAAATCAAAGAAGGATTGGATTTTATTAGGTGGTCAAATAGATTTTTTGGAAAATGGATGGATGGAATATCTGATTTTGGTCTTGTATTTGGGTTTGGACTTATAAGTACAAAATTTTTCAAACATGTAAAAATGAATACAATAGTTCTTGGCTTAATAACACTGGTTGTTTTTTCTTTATTTATTTCACCATTCATAACTGTAATTGCTTTGTCTGTGATAGAGCTACCTCAAACCGAGATACCTGATTCAAGTTCAAGCCAATTTTCAATTCTTTCAATTCTTTCTTTTGTAGTTCTTTTGGTTTTGGGTTTTGTCGGTTTTGTTGCATTGGGTCTGATCGCAAAGGCTGCATCTGTGATCTACTCGGTTATATTGTTCCTTTTAGGTATTGCACCAAAAATTGATTCTTCTCCAGGAGTTTCATTTATTATCCCAGGAATAACAATACCTCTTTTTGAAGGTATAATCGCGCTTCTTGTATTGCTTGTCATACATGAGGGAGCGCACGGCATAGAGGCAATCCGTTCAAAAGTAAGGTTGAAATCTTCAGGACTTCTTCTTTTTGGTTTTATACCTGTGGGTGCATTTGTTGACATCGATGACAACCAGCTTTCAAAGAGACAAACAAAACAAAAGTTGAGGGTTGCAGCTGCTGGAGCCGCATCAAATATAGTTGCAACGATCGTTTTCTTCATCCCAACCATACTGCTGTTATTTTCATTGCCGAATTTCTATTCGAACCATGTTACTGTAATAGGAGTAAGTAAGAACGTTACAGATTTAAAAGTTGGGACTGAGATTTATTCAATAAACGGAATTCAGATCAATTCCCTTAATGATTTTAATAACGTTAAGAAAACATTCATGCCCAATTCAACTGTGACATTAGAAACAAATAATGGAATAATTAATGTAAAAACAGATGAAAATGGTACTATTGGAATTTTAGTTTCACCAACAATAAAGTCAGAGTATTGGTGGATAAAATCAATTTATCTAATCTTTGCTCTTTTGACAGTATTGAATTTCTTTGTGGGTGTAATCAATCTTTTGCCAGTTCAGGCTTTTGATGGCCACAGAATTCTTCAGGATTCTATAAAAGAGAAAAAAGTGGTTGATTTAATCGCTTATATTGTTCTATTTGCACTTATAATGAATTTAGTTCCCTGGATATGGAGTTAAGATAAATATTTTTTAAATTTAATGTATACACTTCATTATAATTCACCAGGAGTGAGATGTGTATGAGGAAATTATCAAGTTTGAATTATCTAATCTTGTTCTTTGCATTAGTAAGTATCTCTTTTGCAGCAAATTGTGGCGGTTCAACTCCTTGCAATTGTGGAGATACTATAATTGAAAACTATACAATGACAAGTGACCTTCCTTGTTCAGGTACTGCTCTCACTATCGGTGCAGATCACATAACTCTTGACTGTCAAGGGTATACTATTAATCACACTGGTTCAGGTTCTGGAATTAATGCTTCAGGAAGGACAAACATTACTATAAAGAATTGTAATATAATCGGAAGCACTTCAGTAGCAAATAATTATGGAATTTATTTCTATTCTACATCAAATAGTTTTATTCTTAATAACAATCTAAATTATTCTTAATAACAATCTAAATTCAAACTACGATGGTATCTATTTAGGTTCCAGCTCCAACAACTCCATCTCCAATATTAACGCATCAAATAACGGAGACGGCATCTACCTCGACTACAACTCCAACTACAACACCCTTTCCAACATTACTGCCTCCTCAAACAATTACGGCATCTACCTCTCCTCCAGCTCTAATTACAACACCCTTTCCAACATTACTGCCTCCTCAAACAATTACGGCATCTACCTCTCCTCCAGCTCCAACAACTCCCTCTCCAACATTACTGCATCAAACAACCTCTATGGCATCTCCCTCTCCTCCAGCTCCTCCAACTCCCTCTCCAACATTACTGCATCAAACAATACCTGGTATGGCATCTCCCTCTCCTCCAGCTCCAACTACAACTCCCTTTTCAACATTACTGCATCAAACAATACCTGGTATGGCATCTTACTCGACTCCAGCTCCTCCAACTCCCTCTCCAACATCACTGTAACAAACAGCAGCCAATATGGTATCTCCCTCTCCTCCAGCTCCAATAGTACTCTTTCACAGAACAATATGTCTAACAACAGATTTAACTTACACATAAATGGAAATGAAGAAACTCAAAATATAGACACCTCTAACTTAGTTGATGGAAAACCAGTTTACTGGCTTAAAAACGTTCAAAATCAAGTATTTGTTTCATCAACAAATGCCGGTTTGTTTGCATGTTTCAATTGTAACAATATCACAGTTAGAGATCTTACATTTGAGAAAAATAGTTATGGTGTATTATTTAAGGGTACGAATAATTCATTTATATTTAATATCACTGCTTCCAACAACACCTATGGCATCTTACTCGACTCCAGCTCCTCCAACTCCCTCTCCAACATCACAGCATCAAACAATTCGCGTGGCATTCACCTCTTCTCCAGCTCCAACAACTCCCTCTCCAACATCACAGCATCAAACAATTCGCGTGGCATTCACCTCTTCTCCAGCTCCAACAACTCCCTCTCCAACATCACAGCATCAAACAATTCGCGTGGCATCTACCTCTACTCCAGCTCTAACAACACTATATACAATAGCTTCTTTAATAATACAAACAATGTCTATTTTGATGGAACTATTTACGAAAACTTTTGGAACACCACTCTTAACTGTTCTGCAGGTCCTAACATAATAGGAGGACCCTGCATAGGTGGAAACTTCTATGCAACTCCATCAGGAAACGGATTCTCTGAAACATGT
>JAVZPM010000003.1:0-3824 GCA_038881595.1 Candidatus Micrarchaeia archaeon
TTTGCTGAGAAGAATTGACTCGATTTCTGGAGTAATGAATTAGTCAATTTATTTGCATAAGATGCATCAATCTGTGATAAGAATGGAATTATAGATGAGATGTTTGAAAGAATAATTGAGGAAGAAGAGAAGTGTTCCTGTTGAATCAAGTAATCTGATAATTGTAATCCATTATTTATCACTGTTTGTGAGATATTTAGATTGTTTGTAGTTGGTGATGTTCTTAATAGGAAATTTGTTTGTTCAATTGCTGATGAGAAGTAAGATTCTATTTTATTATAGTCTTTATCTTCTAATGATTGGAATAGGTTAATAAAGTTGGATTGGATTGCTGAAATGGCATTAAGATCTGTTTGATCTGAATTTGCTGTTAATTCTTTAGGTATGTATAAGCAAGATCTGGATGTAGATGGAGAAAGTAGACCGCAGTTATTATTATCTATGCATGTTCTTGTTTGTATTCCTGATGGCGAACATTCTGACCATGGAGAACATTTCCAGTCAGGCATGCATGCATATACGCATGCTGCTGTTTCTGAAGGCTTACCTGTTGTTGTTCCACAGTTGTTTATGTCAATGCATGTTCTTGTTCTTATTCCTTCTTTTGAACATTCAGTCCATTCACTGCATTGCCATACTGGTGAACATCCTCCGCCACCTCCACCAGATGGTGGAAGAATTATTTGATTAACAGTGTATGTTCTTTCTTCATATATTGAATTTCCTGCTGTATCTGTTGCAGTACATCTTGCTGTTTTTGTTCCTGCCGATGATGTATCAATTCCTGTTACAACTGTTGTTACAGATCCTTCATAGGATTCTGAATTGTCAGATGCTGTACAGTTGTATGTTATTGTGTCACCTACATATACGATTGTTGAAGACAAAGTGAAGGATAAAATGGTTGGATTGATATTGTCAAAGTATATTGTAATCAGGTTGGATACATTTGAATTTCCTGCCTGATCGCTGCAGTTAAGATAAATGTCATTTTTACTGTTTGGTAATGATCTAAATATTGTTAATGGAGAGTTATTTGATAATGTTAGGTTTTCTACATTGTTATTATTTAGATATACTTTACATACTATCTGTGATGATGTATCATCTGTAGCTAATAATGTCACATTGATTTCTGATTTATGCCATGTGTTGTTTGATGGTGAGAGGATTTGAACTGATGGTGGTGTGGTGTCAGAAGGAGTTGCAAAAATGGCAAGAGGATAATAATCAACATTAGAACCGTCGTCAAGAATATCATACGCTTCATCACAGAAGCCGTCGTTGTCAGTATCGTTACATGTTTCAGAAAATCCATTTCCTGATGGAGTTGCATAGAAGTTTCCACCTATGCATTGACCACCAACTATGTTAGGACCTGATGAACAGTTAAGAGTGGTGTTCCAGAAGTTCTGATAGATTGAAATTTCAAAATGGACCGGAACAGTACCATTTATTATATTGTCATAAATTATATTATCATGTGATTCAAATAAGTATACTCCAAAATAATCAGCTGGATCAGAAGATAATGTCTTGATTTTATTTGATGAAATTATGTTATTAAAGCTCGTGTCTAATCCTAAACCAAAATCATCAGTTGAAACTAAATCATTGTTAAATATAAAATTAGAATTAGAATTAAAAATAAAAATTGAGCAACCAGCTACGATTGAATTGTTAAATACTTCAGTGTTATCTGAAGAATCTTTTATATAAATGCCATTCGCGTTTGTAGATATCGAATTATTAAAAATTCTAATATTCCTTGACTCTTGCTCTAAAGTTATACCATTTCCAGATGATATTAAAATTGTATTATTAGAAACATTATTTTCATTGGATGACGAAAAATGAATCGCTCCTTCCCAAACAAAAGAGCCATTAATGAAATTATTTACAATGGTGTTATTACTTGAATCGGATTCAAATTTGATTCCAATTGCTCCATTAGATGTTGAAATATTGTTGTTAGATATTATATTATAATAACTATCATGGAAATTTATCGAATAATAATTATTCTCAAAAATGTTATTGTTAGAAATATTGTTATCGTTAGAATACCATAAGTCTATACCTACTGTATAAATTGAATTAACTTCATTATTAAAAATAAAGTTATTATTAGAATTATATAATCTTATTCCATACTCACTAGTTGAGAACGTACTCTCAAAAACGTAGTTGTAATCGGATTCAAAACCAGGATCAGAATCAATATAGAGACCGCAATAATTATCATATGCTAAAATTTTAGATATATTATTATAAGAACTCTTGAATAAATAAATTCCACATTCCTGATTATTTGACGAAGTGATGTTGAAAAGGGAGTTATTGGAGCTGATTTCAATATGGATCCCATCCCACTCGTTATTTGATACGAGAATATTAGAAAGTGAGTTATTGAAACTATACTCAAAATATATACCATACCTCTCATTATTTGACGAAGTGATGTTGAAAAGGGAGTTGGAAGAACTAGAACCTAGATGAATACCCTCTAAAGCATTATTTGATGTGGTTATATTCGAAATAAATGAATTAGTTGTTTCCTCCAATAATAATCCGTAACTGTTTTTCTCAAATGTAAGATCTTTAACTGTGATATTATTGCAATTGAAACATGCAAATAATCCTGCATTTGTTGATGAATCAAATACTTGATTTTCAACGTTTTTAAGCCAATAAACTGGTTTTCCATCAACTAAGTTAGAGGTATCTATATTTTGAGTTTCTTCATATTCATTTATGTATAAGTTATATTGATTGTTAGACATGTTATTATGTGAAAGATTGTTGTCTGAGCCGAATTCTAGGTAGATGCCGTACTGGCCATTTGAGTTAGCTATATTGTTGGAGACAATATTGTTGGAGCTGGAGGAGAGGAAGATGCCAGAATAGTTGTTGTTGAATACTGTGATATTGGAGAGGGTGTTATTGGAGCTTGAGGAGAGGTAGATGCCCTCCCAGTTTGAGGAGGCAGTGATGTTGGAGAGGGTGTTGTAATTAGAGCTGGAGGAGAGGAAGATGCCTCTGTAGTTTGAACTTAGATTGTTATTAAGAATAAAACTATTTGATGTTGAAGCGAAATAAATTCCGTAATTATTTGGTACTGAAGTGCTTCCGATAATATTACAATTCTTTATCGTTATATTTGTCCTTCCCGATGCATACACTCCAGAGCCAGAGCCCATGTGATTAATCGTATGTCCTTGACAGTCAAGCGTGAGATTGTTCGCTGTGATTGTAAAACATGTGCCTGAGCTGGAGAGATTTTGAGTGAGAACGTATTTTCTTCCTGTTTGATTAAGTATGTCACAAGAAGTAATTTGAATTGAGGGAAGAGAAAGTGGTAAGTAATCAATGTTGCTTGAATTGATAGTATATGATGAATCACATATTTCATTTTCATCAGAATCTCTACATTTTTGAGAAAAACCAGTACCTGAGGGATTAGCCCAGAAGTTACCACCTATGCATTGACCACCAACTATGTTGGGACCTGATAAGCAGTCAAGAGAAATGTTCCAGAAGTTTTCGTAAATAGTACCTCTAAAAATAATATTTTTGGTATTGTTAAATAAGTTGTTATAGAATAAATTATTTGAACTGTATTCTATATAAACACCAGAGTTACTATTGTTTGATGAAGTGATATTTGAGAAGGAGTTATTTGAACTGGAGTAAAGATAGATACCATATTGGGAATTGTTTGATGAAGTGATATTTGAGAAGGAGTTATTTGAACTATATTCTATATAAACACCCGAGTTACTATTGTTTGATGAAGTGATATTTGAGAAGGAGTTATTTGAACT
>JAVZPM010000003.1:3922-82304 GCA_038881595.1 Candidatus Micrarchaeia archaeon
CTGGAGTAAAGATAGATACCATATTGGGAATTGTTTGATGAAGTGATATTTGAGAAGGAGTTATTTGAACTGGAGTAAAGATAGATACCATATTGGGAATTGTTTGATGAAGTGATATTTGAGAAGGAGTTATTTGAACTGGAGTAAAGATAGATACCATATTGGGAATTGTTTGATGAAGTGATATTTGAGAAGGAATTAAAATCACCAAAAGTAAGAATTATGCCTGCGTAATCGTTTGAAATTGAGGTAATATTTGAAACAAAATTACTACTACTATAACTGACAATTATGCCCACTGTATTATTTGAAACTTTAATATTAGAGAGAGAATTTAATGAGGAGTTTGAAGTTAGATGAATCCCATAGTAATCATTTGAAGGACTCACGTTTACAATATTGCTATTGTTTGCAGAAACGAAATAAACTCCATAACTAATGTAATTGGAACGATTTCCAGTTATATAACAGTTTATGATTGTTATATTTGTCCTTTCTGATGCATAAATACCATAACTTATTGATGAACCTGAATGATTTATTGTATACCCTTGACAATCAAGAGTAATGTGATCTGCACCGATAGTGAGAGCAGTACCTGAACAAGAAAGATCACTTGTCATTGTATAGTTTTCAATTATGGTGTCTCCACAATCGCAAGGGATTGAACCACCACAATCTTTTGCAAAGACAAAGGGAATGAGTGAATAAAAGAAGATTATGTATAAAAGCAAAAGAGAACTATTTATTTTAGTTTTCATTGATACCTACCTTTATACTATATAGACACTAATTTAAAGAATGAATAGTCTTAACTTATAGATTGATCTACTCATTCTTTTTTAAAACATTCTTTTTTAGAAGATTTAAAAAGGTAATCTTTTTATTGTTAATCTAAAATTGCGTCTATTAAACTATTTCAGTTTCTTTTAAATATTTTAAATTCATTTCCTCTTTTTTCTTAATAATTCGTTTAATTCGTCTAATGCAGCACTGATTGCATCTCTTCTTTTTCTTCTAGAAGAATCAGAAAGAGAGATATCTCCGAATGATTCTATTGTCGCATCTGTAACTGTATCAACAATATCTGCAGATTTTGAAGATAAAGAATCAATAATAGAGATTAAATCTTTCTTTGAAATCACTTCTTTTTCAGATGCTTCTTCATCTATTTCTTCAGCGCCTGCTTTCCTTTTCATTTTATTCATTTTTGTTGTTCTTTCGTTTATTTTTCCAAGTAAAGAATTTATTTCGTCTTTTGTTAACGCTTCTTTCTTTTCTCTTTTGATTGGAATTCCTATTCCACTACCGGGTCTGAGAAGCGGAGGCTGTTTTTTCTTTTCCTCTTCTTCCTTCTTCTTTCTTTCCTCCTCTCTTATGCGTTCCAAACGTTCCTTTGCTCTAAAGTAATCAGATCTGCAATAAAACAATCCGTTCCATTCAACCATTTCGTCCCTTGGAAATCTTCTTCCGCACTCTGCACATAACTTGAAGTCTCTTGCATGATAGCATTCTCTGCAGACAAAACCAAGAACCGTATCTTCTCCTTCACCTGCTGGAACATCCTTTCCACAAATATTACATCTCATTAATACACCATATAAACATTAATACAATATATAAAATTACTTAAGAAAAGAAACAAAAATGGAAAGAACACCGAGAAGAAGCTGGATTATTAAAAATAAAGATACTAATTCGTATTCTCTTAACCCGTTAAACTTGCTCAAGACGAACTGACCAAGATGAATGCTTTTTCCTTCATGATATAGTTTCCCATTTCTGTAAGTTCCCCACCATTTGGTTGTTGGCAGATTGTTTGGAACTTTGAAGAAAAGAAAATCAACTATGTAAAGAAGCAGTAGAATAAAGCCTTCTGCTTCTAATCCTCCAAGAATCACAATCTCAGAAAAAACAGCTCCTATAACAAGCGTTCCTACATCATCTATGAATATCTTTGCAGGATACCAATTGTAGAAAAGAAATGCAAGTGAAGAAGCGAAAAGAGGAACAGAGAGAAGAAGAACAACTGGAAGATTATGGATGAAACCGAGTAAAATAAAGAAAAATGAAATTATAGCAGCTAGGCCTGCTTCTAATCCATTATAACCTGCAAAAGTATTAGTCACATTTGTGACTGCCATTACTCCGATTGGAACAAGGAGAAGAAGGTATAATGAAATGGGGATTGGAAGCGGACCGATAAACGGAAGAGAAAAAATATGAAGCCAAGAGGATTTTAATATTATTATTGGAACTGCGATAAGTAAAGGAAGAAGAAGTTTAATTTTGTGTGGAATTGAAATAAAATCGTCGATCAGCCCGATGCTTGCAGCTATTACTACAACCAATATAGAATAAATTGTTGCCTCTGCAAGTCTGTCACTTGTAAATGAATCAAAAAAGACAGAAAAAGAACCGAATGAAAAAACAATATACGCAAGGAATAAAGAAATGATAAGAGACAATACGATTGCAATACCACCCAATCCAGGTACAAACGGCTTTCCTTTTTTATGAACGTCATTCCCTCCAATCTTTCTTTTATTACATTCTTTTATTATATAAGGAATAGTAACAGATGTTATAATAAGAGAAATTAAAAACATAAAAAGCAAAAGCAATAACATAAAAGACACCTTACAACTCAAACTTTACCTGCTATTAATTTTTAAATGCATAATATTTTTAATCTACACGATTGAAGAGAAGCACCTAAAAAAATACTGATAATTTTAGAACATCATCTCTTTTTCTTTGAAATGTTTTTATCCTTTGTCTCTTTTATTTCTTTCTCAAATTTTAATCTTTCTTGTTCTTTTGCATACTCTTTTTGCAAATCTTCCATATTTATCTTGGAAAGTAGAACCCTTGACATCTGGTCTGTGCTTTCAGTTATTTCTATCAGCCTTTTAAGAAATATCGCATTTTTTAAGAAATCTCTCGCTGCCTCTTCAAAAGTTATTCCTCTTTGTGCAGCTATCTTCATTAGTTCAATAGTAATGTATCTTATTTCACTATTTATAGAATCTTCATCTTCAAAACCCATATGATCACATAAATAAATTGTGATGAGAGAATTAAAAGTCTTTCTTTACTTAAATTAAATGAAACTGTGAGAATATGAAAAAAGATAATGAAAATCTAAAAAATCTAAGAGAAAAAATATGCCCTAAATGCGGAAGGAGCGAAAGAGAGGTTTCATTCCATGGTTTCATATGTATCGATGATTTTCTTGCTGAGAAAAAAATGAAAATTCCTTCAAAAATACTTCTTCAGATATGTAAATATGAAGACAAGATGAACGCTAGAAACAATCCTAAAACATGGGTTACAAGTTGGAAAGAGATACTGGAGCAGATTGAAAATATGATAAGGGTAAGCGGTGCAGATGTTAAATGTAGAGATGTTGATATAAACAAAAAAATTGCTATAGTAGATATAATTTTTGAAGGAGATGAAAAAAATAAAATAACAAAAGAGATACCTTTAGACGTTAGATACACATTATGTGATGTCCATACCAAATCTGTGAGAGGTTATTATGAGGCTATTATTCAGATAAGGCCTCCAGAAAATTGGAGAGCTGAAACTGATGAGGAAGAAAAAGAAATGGAAACAAAAATAAAGAGAAAAACTAATGAAATAATATATGGATTACAAGAAGTTCAACCTGATATATACATCAAAAAAGAAACGCTCAAAAAAGGAATAGATCTATACGTCTCTTCTACTGCATCTACCTTTAAAGCATTAAGTATGCTAGGGATAAAAATAATAAAAAGCAAAAAACTATGGACAATGAAAGAGGGAAAAGAACTCTATAGAACAACATTTATCGTTAGAGTAAATTAATTCAGAAAGTGACAAAAATGAAAAATAAGAAAGAAATGGAAATGAAAAAATTTAGCAAAATAAAAAATCACCAAGATCTCATTATTTCAGCGATTTGTTTTTGATGAAGCCTTAAAAATGCTTTGATTTCTTTTTTCTTTTCCTGTTGTTTAAGTATATTACAGGATTCTTTATCTAACTCCCAATAACCTGCATTATTTATTGCTATTGACTTTACATCATCTTTGTCAAAGTTTACGTTTGCCTTATTTACAACCATTATCTCACCAATTAAACATTACATATTTGTAATATTGACTAAAAAAAGCACGTAAAAGATGTTTATATACTTTTTGGTTTACATTTTATTACTTAACTTTATTATTTACTCCTTATTTTCTCACTAATCAGCCCTTAATTAACCTTTCAGCTGCTTCCGCTATTCCTTCTGCTGATAGACCTATACTCTTAAGCATGTCTGTTCTCTTTCCATGATCAAAGAATCTATCTGGAATAGCTAATACCTTAACGGGCACCTGAAGGTTGTTATTTGCAAGAACCTCTAACACACCACTCCCAAATCCACCTAATGCATGTCCTTCTTCGGCTGTTACTACTCTGCCACATCTTGAAGCCACATCTATTATGAGTTGTTCATCAAGAGGCTTTATGAATCTTGCATTAACAACGGTTGCATTTATTCCCTTATTCTTTAATATTTCTGCTGCTTTTATTGCTTCATTAACCATACTTCCTATTGCAATTATAGCGACATCCTCTCCATACTCTACCTCAATCTTTCCTTTTCCTATTTCAATCTTTAATTCTTCTGCAGGCGGCTTTGGCATACCTGTTATTGAAGCTTTTGGATATCTTAATGAAGATGGACCTTTCTCCCAGGACAAAGCAAATTCAAGCATTGCCTCTAACTCATGCTCATTTGCAGGTGCCATTGCAACCATATTTGGAACCATCCTCATATAAACAATGTCAAAAGGACCTTGTTGGGTTGCATTATCATCCACAAGACCTGCATTATTTAATGCAAACACAACAGGTAAATTCTGTAATGCAACTTCATATATTACTTCATCTATGGCTCTCTTCAAGAAAGATGAATGAACTGCTACAACAGGTCTCATTCCGCCTTTCGCAAGACCTGATGCTATAGTAACTTCACTTTGCTCAGCTATTCCTACATCTATAAATCTTTCTGGAAATTCTTTTGAAAATGGAAGAAGACCACTCCCTATTGGCATTGCTGCTGTTAAAGCGTATATCCTCTTATCTTTTCTAGCCAATTCTATAAGTTTATTTCCAAATGTTTCAAAGTATGGTGGAAGTGTTCCTGGACTCTTTATTATTTCTCCAGATTCTGGATCAAACTTTCCTAAACCATGGTACTTACCATGTTTATCTGAAGAGGATTCTGCGAATGGAACTCCTTTTCCTTTTGTTGTTATTACATGAACCAATACTGGTCCTTTCATAAGCTTTGCTCTCTGGAATGTTTCGATTAGCAAAGGAATATTGTGTCCATCTATTGGACCAAGATATCTGTAACCAAGCTCTTCGAAAACAATACCAGGAGTTAAAACTGAAAGCGCTGCTTCTCTTAATCTTCTTACTGCTGCATGAAGCTCTTCTCTTTCTCTTGGAACATTATCTAATAAAAGATGAATGTCTCCTCTAACTTGGTGATATATTGGACTCTCAAATATTCTATTTCCAAATGAAAGTCTATTATTATATGCCTGTAGACCACCTACTGTTTCTTCGTATGACATCCTATTATCGTTTAATACCAAAATAAACTTCTTGCCTGCATATCCACCATAATTAAGACCTTCGAGTGCGACTCCTCCAGTCAGTGCACCATCTCCTATAACTGCTACAATCTCATAGTTCTCTTTCTTTTCATCTCTTGCTATTGCCATTCCTATTGCCTGACATATAACTGGACTTGCATGACCTGTAATAAAATGATCATGCTCACTTTCTCTTGGATCTGTAAATCCACTTAATCCACCTGGTTGTCTTAATGTATGGAATTTTTCATATCTTCCTGTAAGTAACTTATGAGTATATGACTGATGGCCAGTATCAAAAAGAATCTTATCCTTTGGAGAATTAAATACTCTGTGCAATGCAATAGTTAATTCAACAGTACCTAGATTTGGTGAAAGATGACCTCCATTCTTTGAAATTGTTTTTAATAGCACATTTCTTATTTCAGATGCAAGTTTTGGCAATTCGCTCATAGGAAGTTTCTTCAAATCATCTGGTGATTTTATCTTAGGAAGTAATCCTTCTACGGTTTTCGATTCTGAATGTGATGAATGTTTTTGATTTGGATTTCTTTCTGGTGTTTTTGAATTACCTTGATCTTTTCCTTTCATGGATTCACCTCATAAATATCTAACTATATTACAAAACTTAAAATGTATAATATAAGTTTGAGATACTTCCAAGTTTTAATTGGTAGATTTTCTGCATGTAAAAGATGCAGATATAACAATGCAAAGCCTTATCTAACATATTCAATTTCATAGCCTCCAATTGGATACATGGAAGTCTATAGACACATAAGATATGTACCTGTAATTATAACTATCAAACATAAGATTTAAAAATCTCGTTATGTGTCAATTCCATTTTCGTCACTTGCCGAAATTATAAGAAATTATAATTGTTTTAGCTATTCTTTTTTTAACCTTCCGATTCTTTTCTTCCAACTTAATGGAACTGGATTTAAAATTCCAACCTTACTAAGCAACTCCTTCATAGTAGTGGCACATACCTTTCCATACCATTTTAGAAGTGTATGACCTTTTCCTATAAAATATTTTGAATTGAATTCAAGCTTCTGAAAATCCTTCAGCTTTATATTAGTAAAGTCAATATTCTGCCTGCATGATTTTATTATCTGAGAAAGAACCTCAGGATCTTTAATTTCAGAAGGAAAAATTACTCTTTTTGGCTTATAACCTGCAGTTATAAGGATTTCTCTTATATGTTCATTTCTAAGTGCATTTGTTCCATAAAACCTTTTAGCCAACGCCTGACCACTAATCGTGCCCGGATTTCTTCTGTCAAGAACCCTTAGTTCTTTGCTTTTGAATCTCATTTTGTAAAAATCGACAATGGAAACAAACCAGTTGTCAAAATCAACACCTGAAGACTCTAAGATCTTTCTTAAGAGAGCAGGTTTATGTCTTATTGAACTATAGTTATGATTTATAATCCCACTTATTTCAAGCATTGTTTCAAAACCTGATCTTAAGGGTACACACTTCCTTTCCTTTGATCTTAATTTTTTAACGAAATTAGAAAGTTCTTTAGGAAGTTTTTCATTTTTCTTCATTTTATCTATTACAGAATTTTGAAATTCTATAATTAATTCTCCTCCTGTTCCAATAAATTTATCTGTACGAATCTCTTTATTTATGAATTCCTTAAACTTTATTGTTTGAAGGTTTATCTTTGAATTAAGAAGTATTGCCTTAATTATAGCTGGATCTGAATAATCATAGGTGTTAGTATTATATTTAGAAGTGAGACCGATCCAGCTGAAAAGACGTGCAAGATTCTTTGAAGATCGTGTTCCATCGCCAAATCTTCTTAATAATGTTTGAGCAGAGATAGAATCATTTTTAATCTTAAAATTCATTTTTATAAAATCTTTATATTCAATTATCGGTGTTACCCCTGCTTCTAAAAGTGAACGTTTTAACTCTTCTTTTGATGACAATAATCTTGAAAACTTGCAATTTCTCACAAAAGAGAAATTTGCATCTTTGTTTTGATTTTGATTATAGTTAAGATTTTGCATAAAAAATAAGACACATAAATATGATTTAAATTTTTCGCTTCAATTGATTTGTTTAATATTTCTGTAAAGTTTCTTTTATTTTATTCAAATCTCCTTCTAAAAGAAGCAATGGAAGACCTTCCTTTTCAGCTATTTTAACTGCTAATGGATCAACATCTTTTTTCTTTAATCCGTGAATTGCAATTAGTGATGGCTTGATTGGTGCGAGCTTAACTGCAATCATTGGACTTCTACCGCTAGAAACATTTGTGAATATGAAGGCTCTCTCGCTTATTGAACCATAAAGTTTTTGGAAATCATTGTATTGAAAGTCCAAAATTATTTTGTGGCTGTCCAGAAGCGTATAACCATAAACTCTTTTCTTTTCTAAAAGCTCCGCATTTGCAAGAGGAATCGCTTCAAGCATTTTCTGAAAGTCGATACCTGTAAGTATAGAGGAGAAATTCTTCACTTCGAATGCATCAGAAGGCTTTTCCTCTATTGCGAGCTTTTGAATCACCTTTGAGCCCCTTTCCTTGTCTATTCTGATAATTGTTTCTATGAATCTTTTCACTACTTTTATTCCCGGAGACTCTCTTCTGTTAGACTCATAATCACTAATTGTGGATGGTGTTATATCCATAGCTGCAGCAAGATCTGTTTGGCTTATTTCAAATATCTCTCTCCATTTCTTCATTGCAGAGCCAGGATCATCGGACATCAATATTTCTCCAGCTATCATTCTTGCTAACTTTTCCATTAATCCACCCTTAGATACATATGAAACAAATCACTAGATAATACATAGATCAATTAAATGTTAATATTTAATGAAATATTAGATATTATAAATATATCGCTTATTGACGAACTTGTACTGATGCACTATCTAGGATTGCTATTAAACGATCATAAGATAAATAGCATATATAAGCGCATTAAACAAAGTTAAAGGAACTCCGACTTTTAAGAAATCTTTTGCTGTAAGGGTAGCTCCTCTTTTTTCTGCATTTTGAATTATTATTACATTGCTTGCTGCACCTAATATCATAAAATTACCTGCTATTGTACTTCCTGCAGCTAATGCCATCAAAGAAGATTCAGAAGAAGAATTAGATAGCAAGATTGGAAGATAAAGAGCAACAAATGGGACATTAGATATAAGCTGACTTACTACTATTCCTATTAATATAATCACTGGAATAAACGACAGATCAAGAGATACATGTTGGAGTTCATCTTGAATAGTACCTGTATCCCAGACTGCTTGCATTAAAATAAACATTGATGCAAAGAACACTAGAGTTCCCCAATCTATTCCTTTAATTATTTCAAACCTTTTATTACTAAAAATTATTAATATAGAGGCTGAAATAAAAGCTATCTGACTTAAAGAAAGAAATTGAAAATGGAAAATAAATGATAAAGTATAAATGATAATCAATATAAAAAGTAAGACTAGAGAAATAAAAGATAAAACTGAAAGAGAACTGTCTCTTATTGGCTCTTTGTAATGGTCGATTCGTTTATATTTTACATTTGAACTATAAAAGTGTTTAAGAAGAAAGAATAAAACAAAAAGATTGATTAAAGTCGGAATAAAAAGATAATAGAGGAAAGTAATAAATGGATTAGAAAGATTGGCTTTAGTTGCTATTAAAAGATTTTGTGGATTTCCGATCGGACTCATCACACTTCCTATTGTAATTGAAAATGCAAGTGCCAGTAGCATCATCTTTTTAGGCAAATTGTGCTTTTCTGCCAGATGCAGTACCAAAGGGGTTCCTATAATTGCAAGAGTATCATTCATAAGTATTGCAGAACCAAAACCTGCAAGCAAGATTAGAAAAAGCAAAAGATCTTCTGCGTTTCTTGAATTCTTCAAAAAAGAATATGAGATATGGGAGAGGTATCCGCTTTCCTCAAGGGCTTTACCGATTATAAAAATAGAAAATAAGAATAGCATTACATCTATATCTATACTTTCTATTGCTGAAGATAAAGAAATCTCATTTAAAAATATAACAGAAATTGCGCCTAAAAGCATTATCTGCCATATCTCAATACTAAGGTTGAGTAGTTGTCTAAGAGTAATTAAGAATAAAACGATTATCAGAATAACTATAGGAATAGCAATTATAGAAACCAAATTTTCACCTTACAAAAATTACATGAACTCTGCGAGATTGAACTGCTTGCTTGTTTCATCTTCGAATATAGATTGTATGTCTCTTTCAAGAAGCTGTATTCTTTGTCTTAGATAATTTGGAAGATTATATTCATCTATCAAATTCTTGGTTATCTTAAGATACTTTTCTATTCCACCTCTATTCACGGTCAATAGAAGCTTGCCTCCACACCTTGTGCATTTTCCTGATAATGGAACTCTTCTATATTTCATATTGCAATCCACACATCGAACTTGCTGTGTGCTAAAGGAACGCAGGTTGCCATAGAGATCTGGAAGAAAGTGACTCATTATAAGACGCTCAGCAGCATCTCTTGCATCTACTGCTGCGATTTTCTTTGCCAATCCTAATTGTGCATTTATTTTGTCTTTCATTGATTTAAGATACACATATTGAGTTGTAAGTGCACCGTTATTCATATCTGGAGTATGATGGGTGAACCATAAATTATACTTTTCATTTTCCTTTCCTAATCTATCTGAAACAGTCTCAATCTTACATTCAGAAGGATGCGCAAATCTCCAAGTTGCTTCATAAAATGAAGATGGGAATCTTTGTACCACTTCCAATGCATGCACCTGATCATCAACCTCCGAAGGATCAATTTGGGTCATCATAACAATTGGTGCATCCATCTGTCCTCCTCTTGTGACTGGAAGGTAATGCCTTGAAAAGTTTAACAATCCATCCATAAGAAGCATTATTGCATTCTCATCTCCATCACAATTGTGAGATAAAAGCATCCCCTTTCCACAGGCAAATATCTTATCCTTATCTGATTCCAACTGAATATCATAAACGTATTGTTCAGGCAGGCGTGACGAATCAAGATATTCCAATGATTTTATTTTCAAAACTCTGATGTCTTTTTCTGATTTGATGTGTCTCCTAACTGTATTTAGTACCTTGTCTGTCTCTTTATCTTGTTTGGTTAATTTCTCTATCGATTTCAATTTTCTGCCTTTTTCACCGATCAGCTTAATTTTAGAGGCGATCTTTTTAGAATCGATTGAATATAAGCATACATAGTGCAGAGTAGTTTTTGGTGGCTCTCTTCCTAATTTCTGATATCTATCTATTAAGAACTTGCTTGTGGTTGGTCTGTCTTTTTCAATCTTTAATGTTGGTGACAATCCTAATCTAGTCAGTAGGAAATACATTTTGGAGGCAAGCTTTTCTGACACGGTGCAATACTTTACTTCACAATCATATACATTACCATCACCTTGATAGCATCCTCCTAAGAAAGCATAAATCT
This sequence comes from Candidatus Micrarchaeia archaeon, assembly GCA_038881595.1. Taxonomy (GTDB): domain Archaea; phylum Micrarchaeota; class Micrarchaeia; order CABMEP01; family CABMEP01; genus DTQF01. The sequence goes on from JAVZPM010000003.1 coordinate 15,015, forward strand.
TTTCTTCGGGAAGATTAAATATCCAATCTGGAATGTCTTTAGTATATGCATTATTTCCAAATTTAAGCTTTTCAGTAAAGAGTTTGTAGTATATTTTGCTTGTAATATAAACTCCTTTTTCATCTTCATATACAGGAACTTTTAGTGAGCGAATTATACAATTCTTAATATCCTGTCTAATTATTGGATCTGAAGCAGCTATACCTATATGATAGGATTCTTTGCCCGTTTTACTTGAACGCCATGCCCATCCTTCCGATATGTAATATCCAAATAATCTGAGCAATTTGTCTGTAATTTTTATTCTTAAAGGAACTTTACCGAAGTTTCTCTTGAAACCTAACCAAAAATTGTTTTCGCCTTCTTGTTTCAATTTCACATAAGAATACAATGGAATGCTGTAAGGAGCTCTATAAAAGCTATTAATTATCTGTCTCTTCGACATATTAAGGTATTCTCCTAGAGTTTTTAGATTTTTACCAAATCGCTTAATAACTTTTTTAGCAAATGACTTACTTGTTCTAACTGTCATTTTTACTGATTCTTTATCTTCCAAGAAAAACTCGATTAGATCCAATTCGTCTAATTTATTGACTTTATTTAGTTCATTGTTTAGCGTATTTTCTAAATTAACTTTATTCAATGAAGCAAGTAAATCATTCTCTGATAACTCTCTTACTCGTTTCTCTTTAAGTTGCTTTGTTTTTGGATCAAATACCCAAACTCTATGGTCTGGAGTAGCGATTATCTCCTGATTATTCTGTGCAATAATCTTTACTAACTGCCCAGAATAAGGCTTTCTCATTATGAACTTTATTTTCTTTTCTTCCGCATTTCCATTTATGTCTGTACCTAACGCAAATACATTTTGATCTGTGAGATCAATCAACTCCCATTCTCCATCAATTATCTTTGGTAAGTCTGGCCTCTTGGAATATTTAATAAACATTTCTGAGATGGTTGATGAATGTAGCTCTTCATCGTTTTTATAGTACATCATTGTATTTCCTTCTAGACAGTCACGACGACTTGCTGCGAATAGATATGGATGTGCATAACATACATGCGCTTTTGTTGTTCCTATTATTCTGCTAGCAATACCACATGAAGTATGTGGAGATAGCTCTATAACTAAATGACCTATTAAGTCTCTGTCTTCTTTCAAATTATAATATGGAGAAAGGCCGTAGATCTTGACCAATTCATCATCTATAAATCTTGCAACCCTTGCCATGTATTTAAGACATCTCTCTGATACTATCATATCATGTGGAAGAAGTTCCACAAGCTGGTCCTCACTCTTTAGTTCATTCCCATATGCATCTTTGAGATAACCTAGCTCTCTGAGCTTTGAAACTGGAGTTCCTATTTCACGTGGATAAAAGTGAGTGACTGGAACATTTGTTGCATCGAATCTACATGTCCCATCTTTGAAAACAGAAACATCATGGACTGCTCTTAATATTCCTTTTTCTAAAGGCTCTGGAATCTTCAATTCGCTTACCAAGCCGTTCACGCATTTCACTTCTTCCGGAAGTACTTTTGTTTTAGCTGCTGCCTCTTCTACAATCTCAACTATATTTATTGGTCTTGAATCATAGAAAACTGTCTTTGATTTTATTTCTTTTCCTGGCTTTGACTGCATGGTAGAGCAGATATGGAATTCTGTTGCTGACGGTTTACCGCACTTGCTGCATATCCTTTCAGGCTTTGTCTGCTTTCCGCATCTTTGACATTTTCTTGAGAACGACAAACCGCCACAGAATGGACAGCGCATTCTTGCAATTTCTACTGTGACATCGTATTTAAGTTTCCTTGCCTTTGCATCTTTATATGCCTTGATTATGTTACGTGTCTTGCCGCCTGAATTCCCAATTGGAAATAGAGAATGAACAGCAGGTTTCATATGTCGTTCTCTTGATTTTTCAGGCCTTCCCATTCTGCTTCCTATCCAAGTACCTGCCTTGTCTCTAATTTTTATTCCTGAAAGAATTGAAACTAAATCAACAGAACTTTCTTTTTCTTCATCTGACTGAAGTTTTGAGTAATCATCTATCTTTTTCATAAGAGAATTTACTAATGATTGATCTGGTTTTTGTCCTGGGTGCAAACCTAAAGAGATGAAAATTGATTTTGCATTTTCTCCTTCAATTATTATCTGATCTCTTTCTACTCTGTGAGGAACTAAGAGTTTTTCAAGAATAATTTTTGCAGGATTATATACTACTCTAAGCTCTTTTGGATTAAGAGGATTTAATAAATCTGATTTCCATTCACCTGAAGAAAGCCAATGTATTAATTCCTTAACTTCATCATTTGATATATTAGACCAGAAGAACGTAAATTTTGGATGTAAAGGAATGCCTGTCTCCTTTGAGATCTTTAGTGCAGTATCAAAATCAACTTTATATGGATCTATATTAGAATAAGTATTCTTCAGTTCTTGTTTCAATTCAACTGCATCCCTTAATTCCTCAAGCCACCATTCCTCATTATATCCTGCTGGAAGCAGGGGTGAATTTGATTTAAGGAAATCACCGTATGAAACAAGAATGTCTCCTATGAAAAGAACTGTATGTACATTATCCTTTATCTTTTCTGCATGCTCTCTTGATTCCACTCTAACAACTGAACCATCTTTAAGTTTCACAACCGGTGGTTCGATTGTCTCGCAAGGAGTGAGAACACATCCCTTTCCAGGTCTTTCAAGCTTGAATTGAGTTCCTATTGCTGGAAATGAATCAAGTATTATCATTGTAGCAGGATGTATTCCCTTTGCCATGAATCCGCTAAGCCTTGTTCTTCCGTATCTTAATCTGAATCCTCCAAATCGAGATGGATATGCAATTACTGGCCTACCTGCTACAACCTCTTCGATGTATTTTGGATTTGGCTCGATCTTCGTAACCTTTGCCTCCTTTGCCTTTGGTGCTTTTATAACTGATTCAAGCCAGCTCCAATCGATTCCAAGCTTCTTTGCCTGGCCAAGAACCTTTGCTGCCTTTTGGGCAATTCCTTCACAAAGGACAAGGACCATTCCTCCTCTTATCCTGTTTGTCTCTATCCCAGGTACATTTCTATATGCACCCACTTCAAAATCCTCTGTTGGATCTCCTGTCACGCATACTGGACAATTTCTCACTATGTGCCTAAATTCATCATCTGAAGGCTTGTATTGCAATCTTGCTGCCCTCGCATCATAAAGTTCCATCTCCTCAAGATATCGTTCAACAGCGGTGTCTGTAGGTCTCCATTCTGCAAGGCCGATCTTTCTTCTAAGAAAATCTGCCAAGAGAACGCTAAGCGCTGCTGCAGTTCCTCCTGCAGATCTTATTGGGCCTGAATAATAAACAGCAAGATACTCTGTGCCATCCTGATTCTGATGAATTTTAACACTTGAAATTCCTTCTGTAGGAGCAACTAGAACTCCTTCTGTAAGAACTGCTGTACCTGTCCTTAATGCCTGCTCTATAAGCTTCTCTTTTCCACCAAAATCTCCGAATTTTCCTTCGATTACTGCCTCTGCTGCCATGAATGCGATCTGTGTTCTTGATTTATCATGTGGCAATGAACGTATGTATTCTGCAATTCCTTTTGGACCTACAATTCCCTCCACTCTGGCTGCAAGATCAGGAGCTGGTACTATCTCAACCGAATCTAAAGGATCGATACCTTTCTTCCTTGCCTCTGTTGCAATCTCGTATATCTTTGAAATTTGTGACTTCATGTATTCGTCTGCAGAATTAATCATATTATCACTCAAATGCAACTTCACTTGTTGAGAAATCAACATGCGAAACTCTTGCATTATGCATGTCATAAATTCCCATTATTGCAGGTGTTGGGCTAAAACCTCTTCTTAACTGCCATGCAGTTGTCTTGTCAATCCATGTTCCTCCATTCATTATTACACAACCTCTATACTCTCCATATCCTATCTTATGGATGTGGCCTGTAAGAAACATGTCTATCTCTTCTATAAACATGTAATCTTGATGCTCAGGGACAATCATACTCTTATCAAATATTGGAGACATGCTTCTTGTCTTTAAAAGTTCTATTGCAATTTCTTCCGGTCTTGCAAGTGATAATCCTTGAACATCCTGAACTAAGGATTCCATTGTATAACCATGATACATTTGTACCTTAAATCCTTCAATATTCATGAATGCAGGATTTCCAACTGAATATGTTCTTCCGTCTCTTGCAAGCATATCTTCTCCTAAAGAGGGCTGAGGCTCTGCATGCCTTACTGCATCGTGATTTCCTGGAATTGCAATTATCTTTATATGATCTGGCACAAGCTCTAGGAACTGATTGAGAACTTTATATTGCTCGTAAACATCTTTTATAACGAGCTCTTTATCCTGATTTGGATAGATACCGATCCCATCTACTAAATCACCGCCTAGAAGTAAGTAACCTACTTTTTCCGCCAATTCTTTATGTGGTCCTGAACCGTTAAGCCATTTGATCATATTTTCAAAATTCTTTGCCATAAAGTGAGAGCTTCCAACATGTATATCTGATATGAATGCGATGGCCATTTCCTTTTCTATCTTTTTCTTTTCTTTGAATGGAAGATCAGGCCAGGTAACATCTGCAAGAATGTTAAGGTTGGTTCCTTTCTTAATGTCGAATGCTAGAATCTCGTCATTAACGATCCTGTTGCTTTTTTCAAATAACTGTTTGTTATCCTGATTGTTAAGGACAAGAACAGTTAATTGGCCAGTTGGATCTTCTATCTGAAGCATTATGTGCTTATTCTTTGTAATTGTTTTTGCAGAAACTATTCCTATAACTCTGACAGTGTCTCCAACCTTAACATCTCCGAATTTCTCTATATCAATCAATGGAAATTTCGCATTTGTTCTGGATACAAATAGATCCCTTATTTTCCTGTATCTGTCATTGAAATATTTTACAAAATCATCCAACTCTCCCTTGCACTTTGATTTTCCAGTGATATCATGATCTTCGTAAATTCTGAACTCATGGCCATATTCCTTTGCCGTGGGATGAAAATCTGAAGAGCGTTTGACTTCAACAAAATCTGGCTTTTTGATTTGGTTGGTCAATTCTCTTATGTCTGTTTCTGAAATAAAAGGAGAAGGAAGTGCTGCTATTTTCTCTATTATCTCTGTTATTTGTTCGTCTTTAAGTTCTTTTAATGCCTCTGCCGCACCAGGCTTCAGAAGCTTATTCTTCTGCCTGACTAGGCGATTGATTTCTTGAATGTCCATAAAATCACTGATGCTTACGCATCAAAACACGCGCATAAGACGCAGTGTCACAAAAGAATAATATGTTATTGCAGCTATGTATTTTTATATCTTGTCTAAGTTCGCTTCTAGTGATTATTTTATAAAAATATTAACGGTTAGGTTCAGAAAAAAGAAAGATTAAATACTCTTAACAATAAAGAATATTATGGCCCAACTGACAATAGAACCAATAAAACAAGATGTTTATTTAGAACAAGCAAAGAAAGTATTTGAATCCGCAAACATAAAGGCAAATGAAAATGAAATTAGAAAGATACAGGAATTTCTGAAAAAAAGTGACAGATGGGTTTCATCACAAATAAACCTAACAAAAATTTTATTGAATACCAAGGACAAAGAACTGCTTTTGAAGATTATTGACACTATTGACAAATTAGACACCAATTCAAAAATTAAAGGACAGCTATTGAGTGGAATTGCAAATCTTTCTGATGATAAAGTTAAAAGTGAAATAAATGCAGCTGTTTATTACATCCAAACTGAAGAGATGAATAATATAATTACTAATTATGAAAGCATATGCGGATTGGATGAAATTGTTTTTAGAATAGGAAGGATTGGGATAAGAAAGAACAAGAGGGAAGTGAAAGAGATAATGAAGATTTTTAGTGAGAAAGAAACTGTGGATGCAGTAAAGAAACTAACTGAAAAACACAAAGACGCTGAACAGAAAGTAATTGCTGTAGGAGAAGTCATTCACTTGATATCTAATTCAGAAATTAAGGATTTCATAGAATTAAGAAAGAATATTGCTGATATAGTGCCTGTAATAAAAGAAGAATACAATATAACTCATTTCGGAAGGCATTCTTCAAGATTCATTTTTCAGCTATATAACTATGCAATAGGCACTATTAACAATGAAAGTGAAAAAGAGGGAATTGGAAATAGTAAAAAAGAAAAGAAAAAGGAAAGAATTTTTATATTCGCTTATTCTTATTCTGATCACAATGGTGCGTTCTACAGCGACTCAAAGCATAACGATGCATTAAGCAAATATGGAAAGACCATCGCGATAGAGGCGAGTAGTGATGTTGAACTCATGCTGATGATTGAAAAAATGTACAAGAAACATGGCTCTTTCAATGGTATTTTTATTGCAGGGCATGGAGAGCCAACAAGAGTAAAATTAGGAAAGGATGATATGCCTTACTCTCTTTTTGATGTCAGCGACTATGATATTATGTCTAAGATAGGAAGCATGATTGATAAAGAGGATAAAAACAGCTTTATTGCGCTCATATCCTGTTCAACTGGAAATGAGCAAAGCACAAGATCTCTGGCAAATATAATGGCATCGGCAGCAAATGTACCTTATGTCTATGCGCCAGAAGACAGTTTTACAAAGTATAGTCTAAATATTGAAGAAGAAAATAAAGAAAAAAAGAAAAAAACAGGCCAAAAAATAACGGAAGAAAGAATAACAGTAGCTTATTATCATGAAAAAGGAACGGTACAGACAATGGAATTTGGAATCAAAAAAAGAGAATAAAGGATGGAGAGAATAAGGTCAAGATTAAAAAATAATAAATTATAGGAATAATATAGCTAGAAAATAAAATCTAATTAGAAATAGATTCTAATGCAGAAAGAATTTGCCAAACTTGAGTTCTTGCATGCTGAGGAAGATTTATATCTTCGCTTATTTCTTGAATGTAATAAATAGCTGCTCCTGCTCTGATTGTCGGGTCTCCTTTCTCCGTCAATCTCTTTTTTGCATCCTCAATTGCTTTCTTTACGTTTCTTGGGACACTCACATCTTCGAGCATAAGATCTATGAGTGAAATTATCTGTGAAATTTTTTGTTCTTTATCATTCTTCTTAGGCATGAAACCACCTCGGATGCCATTTAGATTGACTAAGCGGGCCCAGAGGGATTCGAACCCTCGACCTTCAGCTCGCTTCGAAACTTTCTCGTTAAGAAAGTTTCATCAAAGAATTTCTGATGAAACTCTTTTCTTAAAAGAGTTTCTTAGAAGGCTGCCGCTCTATCCAGACTGAGCTATGGGCCCATGAAATATAATACATAATTGCATTAAAAATACTAACAATTATTAACTGTTTAAATTTAAAAAGATTAGTATTTTGACATTTCAATTGTTGTATTGTTATTTTTTCCTTGACTTGTATGCTGCTACAACTATTTCTGCAATCTGTTCAGGCGTAAATTTCTCTGTGTTTATTTCAAGATCGAAATTTGAATGTTCGAAAATATCTATTCCATACAATGCAAGGTATCTTCCTCTATTGTGATTGTCTCTCTCTTGAACGTGCTTCATTGCCTGTCTTAATCCCATTCCATCTCTTTTAGAAATCCTTTCAGCTCTTACCTTTTGAGAAGCAGACAACCAGACTCTTAATTTTGCCTCTGGCAGAAGCCATGGGCCTAGCCAAGTTGAAATTACTGAGTCTGATTTCCTTGCCTCCTTTGCAACCATCTTGTCAAATTCTCTGTCGATAGTAAGGTCTTTTTCAACATATGCATGATACTCCATAAGTGATATACCCATCTGCTTTGCTGCATCCTTAAATGAAAGTTTTACTCTATTAAAACCTAGTTTTTTCGCGACGAGATCTGCTACTGTATCCTTTCCTGACCCAACCAATCCGCTTATACAGATTATTTCAACCATATAATCTCCTCTCTTTGAAAAACATTTAGAAAAATCGGATTAAAAATAAGAAATCAATTCTTCTTTTCTTTACCTTTAATTTTACCTACTAAAAGCTGGGTGAAACCTCCAAGGAAAATGAATGAGAGCCAGAACCAACCATATGCACCGAATGTATCTCTGAATGTAACACTAAATAAGGTGGGTCTGAATGGAACTGGGATCTGAAATGGAAGTGTTATTGTGAAATTAGGGAACAAAGATTGAATAAATGGGGGGACTAGCATTGCAAATGGAAGAAGAATTGCTAAAGACATGAATTGAAGCTTAAGAAGTTCGAATGAATTTTTCTGGGATTCCTTTAGCTTAGGCTCAAGTTCATCGAGTTTTTTCATATCTTTCTTTGCCAATGCCTTGAAATACTCCTTATTCAATTCATTGTTAAATTTTTGTATTTCCTGCATTCTTGTTGAAATGTTCAGTTTTTTAAGAACATAGGTTATCGCAAACGATGATATTATGGCAGTAACTGAAATTATTATCATAACTGCCGTATCCATATAAATCCACCTTTTACCCCAGATATTTAAGATTTATTATAATTAACCCACCAAACAACTTGAATATAGATGTAGTTGAATATAAAATATATATGTATGACATAATATAAATGCAAACAGAATATAAAAATCTTTTGAAAGGAGGAAAAATACAAATGTATTTTTAGAGACGTTACTATATTTTCCATAAATAAATTTTAGATACGATTCTATTCAATTCCATCACACTTTCCTTTAGCTTTCCTTTTCTATTTATAAGGATGTAATAAGGTTTTCCGGTTGCTGCCGAATAAACATTTATCATTGAAAGAGAAACCTCACGAAGATCATTAATATCATTGGCAGTAAAAGTTGGGCGTTTTCTGCTAACATCTAATTCTCTCCTTTCAAGAATCTCATTAGTTGGAGCGTCTATAAAAATAAACGCATCGATAGGCACTGAGGAAAGAAGTTCGTATGACAAACCCGGCATAAAGCCAGATGGTTTTTTAAGAGCAGCATGGGTGTCAAGAAAAAGAATACGTCCAATTTTTGATTCTTTTTTTTCTATCGAACTTATTTCAGATATTGCTAAATTCTGAATTTTTTTATGCTTGGATTCTGGCAGATTATTGATTTCGTCTCTATTAGTTATATTGAATTCATTTTTTGCAAACCTTAAAACAATATCTCCATAGTTTAGTACTGAAATTTTTTTATTTTTCTTTATTAGCTCCCTTAGAAGTGTAGACTTCCCGACTCCAGGAAGTCCCATTATAACAATCATTTATTGCACCGCCTATAAAAGAAAAGATTTTCAATATATTAAAGCGATTAACCTTTCAAGAATTTTGTAATTCCTGGATACATCTCAAGAAGGTTCTGTTGTTTGAAATCTTCATAGAACTTGGATATTATTCCAACTGTAAGAAGAATTCCTGTTCCAGTTCCTATTGCACCAGTAAGGTCTGCAAGCACCGCAAGGAAACCTACGAACATACTTCCGAGTATTGCAATAGTTGTTATATACTTGTCAAGAAGCTGTTCAATAATTCTTGGATCGGACCTGAAGCCAGGTATAGAAAGGCCTGTCTGTGTTATCTGTTCTGCGACAGCAGATGCAGACATGTTTGATGCCTCCATCCAGAATCTTCCAAATATAACACATAATGTAACATACACAATAAAATAGATCAGGATGTGCACTATCTCTGGTATTCCAAACAAAGGAGTTGAACCTGAAATTGTAGCTATATAACCCTCATAAGAACCCACATATAATGGGTTTGTTATAGGTGAAATCATGTAAAGAATTCCATCTCTCAATTGTCCGTTCGCGTCTACCAATCCGATGTAAGGTATTATGTCTGTCTCGCCTATCATAAAGCTGTGGTTGTAAAGCAAAGCTCTTGACAAAAGCTGGATATTCATTAACAATGCTGATGTAAGAATAACTGGAAGAACTGAAACATAAAGAAGCTTTACTGGGAAGCGTGTTCCAAATCCTCTGAATGTCAACGGAATTTCAACTTTCACACCCTCTGCATATACTGAAAGAACTATTATGACAAACATAAATATAATCGGCAACAATGCTATGAGTGCAGATGGAATTGCACCTGAACCCCCTACAGCCAATCTTCCAATAACTGTCTGTGCAGGATCTATTCCATGACCTCCAAAGATTAATGAGATGCTACCCTGTACAACTGCCAATGAAACTCCTGCTGCGATAAACAATGAAATTCCAGAGCCAATTCCATATCTTGAAACCACCTCATCTAAGAATATTAAAAGTATGGATGTAAATGCAATCTGCGCTATTATCAATCCTATTGCAAGAGATGCAGATGGAAAGTTTGGATCTGGTCCGACGTAAACGCCAGGAATTACAAACAATGCTGCCTCCACTATTGAAAGCACTATTGCAAGAACTTTCTGTGTTGCACTGAATCTTCTCTTGTCAGCAGGATCATGCGGATCAAACTCAATAATCTTTGCTCCTGCAAAGAGCTGCAAAAAGATTGATGCAAGAATTATTGGACCGATACCGATTGTCAACAATGTTCCTGTTTTACTTGCAAGAACTGTTTGAATGAATTCAAGAAAAGTTCCTCCTTTGAGCTCCCCTGCAAAAGGAACAATGTGATACATGGTGAAAAAGAGAATAAGTACAAGAAGGGTCCAGAATATCTTTTCATTCAAACTTAATGGACGATCTGGATTTTTAACTTCGGGAAGAAATGGAATTATTGGCTCAATAAAATTTAATTTCAACTAACACACCTCTCCATTACTATTTTTCAATATTTGGTAGATCTACAGTTTATTCTAGAAATTATTGGTTTTCTTCTGCACCCACTATCTTTGCTTCCAATTTGCCTCCTGCTGCTTCTATCTTTTTCTTTGCAGATTCTGTTGCTGCTACTGCTTTAACGTGGACTGGAACAGATATTGAACCTGAACCAAGTATCTTTCCAGGGAAATTAAATACAAACATTGAACCTGATTTCTCAAGCTTTCCTGCAGTTGCCTTGTCATTTATTTCTCTTACATTAATGCATTCTAATTTTTGAGATGCGTTTTTATTAACGAAACCGTGCTTTCCAAAGTGATCTGGTTCGTACTTTAGTATCCATGTCCATCTGTGTTTGTGTGCACCCGCATACCCTTTTCCTCCTCTGCTTCCTTTTCCTCTTCTATTTTTTGTATTTCCTGCTCCAAATGTTCTACTTCCGAGATACTTCTTGTATTTGCTCTTAATTCTTCTTACCATAAATATCACCAACTTAATCCAAATTCAATTCCATAATGAATTATTACACCATTCTTAATATTAATTCATCCATTTCTTTTCCTCTCGGACCAAGAGCACCATCTGGATATCTGAGTTTTATATTTCCCCATCCTTTTCTTGGAGAGTGAAGCCTAAAAACAGGCTTTATCTTTACTTCCTCTCCTTTTTCAATTGATTTAACTATCGAATCAACATCTTTTTCATCCACTCTCTTATTTCCTGGAAGTCGTCCTCTTTTTAAAACTAATTCTCTAAGGGTTTCTTGACTTATTTCTCCCCATGTAATGTAATCCTTAGCTACATTTAACATTCCTTCTAATTGTTTTGTCATTTTCGGATAAACAACACAGTGATGCTTCTTGTGCAATCTAAGGAGTTCCATTGTCTTTCTGATGTCAGGCTTTATACCTGCAACACCACGAACACGAACTATTGCTATAACCATATCAACCACTTCATATTTTTAACATAATATACTTCAATTCTATTTTAGATGCACATAAATCTAACTGAATTCTTTCTTAACTCTTATTCTATTTAGCTGGTCAAGAGCATCTACTACGGCCATAGAGGTATTAAACCTATTCTTCGTTCTTCCCTCTGCCTTTGTCCAGATGTCCTTAATTCCTGCAAGCTGAAGAACTTTCTTAACTATTTTGTTTGCTACTATTCCTGTTCCTCTAGGTGCAGGCCTTAATGTAATTCTAACACCACCATGCTTTCCTGTGACTTGTATTGGAAGTGAATGCTTTGAACCACAGTCACATTGTGATGAACCACAACCAAGATTTACGTGGATTATATTGTATTTTGCATCTCTTACTGCTGCCTCTATTGCAGGCCTTACTTCGTCAGCCTTTCCTTGGCCAATACCTATATATTCCTGTCCATCTCCTACCACTACAACTGCTCTATATTTTGATTTTCTACCTGAGTCAGTCATACGCTGAGTTGTAGACAATTCAATTGTTTCCTGCATAAGATTTGGCAATAAAACATCAACTATCTCTGATTCTAATATCGGCTTTCCTGATTTAAGAACATCATAAAGACTAACTATTTCCTTTGCCTTTACCTTTCTTCCAAGTTCTGTCTTAGGATTCCATGAATCTAATAAAGACTGTTCAACTGCAGAAGCTCTTTTTTGTTTTCCTTTCCTAAGTTTCATCAAATCAACCTCATACAAATCAAAATTTAATTAACACTATAATAAACCAAGAAGTCTATATCTTATGCCTTCTTATTTTTCTTTGAATTTATTTCCCCAAAGTTCTCTTTTGAGATTTGTTCCTTTACTTTTTCAAATAATAAATTAATCTCTTCCGGTTTTATTCCTTTTTTCAGATATTGTGAGAAGAATTTGTTATACTTTTCAGTTCCTGCAATTTGCTTTGCGTAATCAGATATGTGCTTTCCACTTATTCTTTCTTCATCGAATTCTATCTCTCCAACTGGAACCTCTAATCCTGCATCAATCGCTCCTTTTACACATGCGAAAAGGAATGAACCTTTTGAAGGTGTATGCAAACCAGAATCAAGAACAACTGATTTCGTTCCTGCAGCTAATGCTCTCTTTGCACAAATGAAGCCAACTAAGTATGCTGAAGGAAGATTTGCTGATTGCTTCCAGCCATATTTTTCAAGTTCACGTGCATCTGCTCTTGCAATTACTTCATCATGAGTTGGAGTAAAACCTATACATTGTGCGATTACATTTCTATTCGACTTCCTTACAACAAATCTTGGAAGTCCAGATTTAAGTAATGCTAATCTCTTTCTGTAGTTTGTGAGATTAAGCCTCCTTCTCTTGAAAGCCAATTTGTATGTTGGTCCTGTTGCCTTTGCCATAATTATCACTTCATTTTAAACATAATCTAATATTCATATACTCATAATATTATTTACATAGATTATTTCTTCTCCTTTGTCTGATTTGATTTGAGGTATCCTTTCTCTGTCAGATAAAGGAGAACTCTGGATCTATCTGGGAAAGCTCCACCTTTAATCTTTAGATAAGTTTCTCTATATGCTGCATTATTTATGAACAAACCTCTTTTCTTAAATGACTTAATCAGTTCTCTTTGTGCTCTTATTCTATTAATCCAAACCTTCTTTCCTCCTGCTCTTGCAGAGTGTGTTCCTCTTCTTCTTGCAGTTTTATGCGCTCTTCCTAACCTTCTTTCTTCGTCATGGATTCTTCCAATTGCTCTAGAAACGCCTTTCTTCTTTTCAACAAGTATGGCTTTCTGTTTTATAAGAGCACGAACATCGTCTTTTGTAACTGCTTTCTCTATTTCAGATAATCTTGATGGATCGAATTTTATTCTGCTTATTCCTGCACCCGTTATCTGGGATGCCATTCTTCTTATTGATGACATTGACATAAATTTCACCTACGAATATGATTACTGCTTTTGATGCTTCACACTTATTGGATTAAGAACATGGATATTCATCTCCTTTGCTTTCTTAATGATTAATTCTCTTTTTTTAGCACCAACTGCAGCTGCGATTCTTATCGCAACTCCCTTCTCAGTGATTCCATCCATGTCTTTTAATGAACGTACAAGAACCTCTTTAAAACCTGAAGGATGAAAATCTCTGTCATCTCTTGCACTTCTCCATCCTACATTAGGAGATGCACCCATTATCTTCTTACCTATTCTTTTCTTGTTATCTATTCCTCTGGGTTTTCTCCACCTAAGCTTCACTCTTTTCTTTCTTCCGTAGTTTGGTGGAAGAAATTTTGGATGTTTTCTCATAACATAACACCTTGATTATAATTTTAATATATAACTATAAACGACACAAGCGAATTGTTATAATGGATCATAAATTCCATCCTGGAATACTCTTTGATCCTTTTCTTTTATGTATGTTGCATTTTTAAGATTTGCTGCTGTTTGTCCCACTGCATATTTATCTGGACCTGTTAATATTATGAATTCTTTTTCAACTTTTATTTTTGTATCTCCTACTATATTGGCTTTTCTTGGACTCTTTTCTCCAAGAAAATTCTTTATAAGAATCTCTGAGCCTTTTTGCTCAATAGTGAATGGAAAGTGTGCATATACCATTTGAAGTTTTATTGTATAACCTTCTGTAACTCCTTTAAATGCTGATTTCATAAGTGCTTGAGTTGTATTTACAAGTGCTTTTGATTCACCGGAAATTTTTATCTTTCCGGAATCTTTTGAAATAGAAACATCTCTATATTTATATGATACTTTTCCCTTTGGACCGGATACAGTAAATGAATTGCTTCCTATTTCAACATCCAATCCAGAGGGAATTTCTATAATTGTTTCAACCATATTAACACCTTAGATCATAAATTGAATTAATTATAATCAATATGATTTAGTAGACATAGGCTACTAGTCTTCCACCGATTTTTAATGACCTTATTTCTTTATTTGTAACAACTCCTTTTGGTGTTGTTATTATAATTATTCCAAAATCTTTGCTTGGCAGATATTGGTCTTCAACCTTTCCTATTTCAGAGTATTTTACAGGAAATCTTGGCTTTATGACACCGCAGTAATTTATCGGTCCTATTCCTTTGATTATAAAATATCTTGTTGGACCTTCTTTTACTTCCGTAAATTCTTCAATATACCCTTCTCTCTGGAGAATTTTAAGAACTTCCCCAGTGAAATTAGATGCAATTACTTTACATTCATTTTTTCCTGCATTTTTATGAACACGAATTACATTCAAAGCATTTGCAAGTATATCCATATCATCACACTCTTTTATTAATTATATGTTAACATGAGAGAGATTATTAACCAAATTTCTTGAAACCGATAGATTCTCCAATCTCTCTAAAACATCTTCTACAAATATTAAGATTATACTTTCTAATGATACCTCGTGCAGTGCCACAAATTTTACATTTTCTTATACCTTTTCCTTTGTATCTTACTTCTACCGGTCTTGTACTTTTTTTATTCATAGATATTCACCTTAAACTTTTCTTTCAAAAACTTCTCAGTCTCTTCAGGAGTAACTTTATGAGTATGTTTGATTTTTGATTTAGCCCTTCTTCTAAGTTCTACTCTTTTACCAGGTCTAGTCATAGTTCCACAAACATCAAATCCTATTATACCAATTGTTGGATCGTATTTTGCACCTGGGAAATCTATATACTCTTTTACTCCGAATGCAAAATTACCATATTTATCAATTGATTTTTTATTGAGTTTGAAGTCTACGGCATCAAATGCATTTCTAAGGAAATTTTCTGCTTCCTTTCCTCTTAGTGTTACTTTTACACCTATTGTTTCTCCTTTTTTTATTCCGAATGCTTGAACTCTTTTCCTTGCCTTTGTGTAAGCCGCTTTTCTTCCAGTTATTCTTTCAATGATTGTTTTAGCCTTTTTTAGTTTTTCTCCTGATTCTCCAGCACCTATATTAACTGTCACTTTTTCGATTTTTACTTCACGCATATCCATATTATCACTTCTTATTCATGAGAAAGATCATAATAATATTTAAATGAAATTCTCCTTTACTGGAAATGCATATTTAGTAAGTGTAATTGCAGAAGAACCGTCCTGAAGTTCTCCATGTATTTCGCTATTTCTTGTTGCAGATCCCGGTGAAATTTCTTTAACCTTAATCAAATTACCAATTTTCTTTCCTCCAGTTATAAAACATAATGATGATTTCTTTAATTCGATCTTTCCTATTGGCTTACCATCTGGAATTGAAATCTCAATTGTATCTCCTACCTTTGCATCAAAGTCTAATATGTTTCTTCCATCATGAAGAGTTAATTGGATCCTTCCTCCTTTTATTTTTGTCTTATTTTTAACCTGACAAAGTTTTACTGATGGATTAGATGTTTTCTCAAATTTGATTTTTCCTTTTGTATCAACTAAAACTCTCCAATTGTTTTCTCCAATAGTTATAATGTCCATTAATCCCACTGAAAATTTTGGCTCTGTTCTTACAATACCATCGATTTTCACTTGTCTAGTATTAAGTACTGCTTTTGCTTCCTTTGCTGTTTTTGCAAATCCTAATGCTATAATCGCATATGATAATGGAAGAGATAAATCTTTCTTATGTCTTCCTGGTAATGGATTTATAGACCATGTAAATTCTTTTCTAGGCAAACCAAAAGACTTTGGCATTGCAATTCTCTTCAAATGTTTTGTACCACTTTTTTTCGCCATAAAAATCACACCTTAATTTATAAATATTAATCAAATCTTCTATTATTTTTAATAGATGAATTTGAATTGTTGGAAACTATTATGTTTTCAACTCTAGTTTTAAGACCTAAACTCCTTATCAACCTTGATTCGATAAGGAAATTGCATGATTTAATTTTCTTACTCTTCTTATCTAAAATATTTGTTTTTAAGTGAATCAACATAATATCACTGTTTATTTTCTTTCAGTCATTTCAATTATCATTACATTTGAAGGATCGATAGGATAAAATGTTTCCTTTCCGTTTGCTTTCTTAATCGTAATACCTTCAACAAATATTTTTGCATCGGAAAGGATTACCTTTGCTACTTTTCCTTCTTTACCTTTGAATTTACCTCTTAGTATTTTTACTTTATCTCCCTTCTTTACTTGAATTGCCCTCTTCTTTAATTTTGCTCTCAAATCCTTACTTAAATGAACATGAACAAAGTTCTTTCTTAAATGAAGTGGAGCAGTAAATCTGAATTTCCTTTGTGTTCTTGGTTTTCTTGAGCTTATCATATCTACACCCTACAAAATTATATAATTGACCATGCAATTCCAGCAACTTTTGGATATCGGTCTACTATCTCTCTTGCTACAACACCCTTGATCTCTGTTCCTTTTGGCAATCCTGCATCATCTATCAATGCACATGCATTGTCTTCAAACATTATTCTTACACCATTTGCTCTCCTGAAAGGTTTTCTTTGTCTTATTATTAATGCTTTTTCTACTTTTTTGATCATCTGTGGAGAACCTTTCTTGACTGCTACTATGGCTACATCCCCAATTCCAACGCTTGGCTTTCTTCTTCTTTTTGTTGGAGCTTTCAACATACCTATTATTTGAACTACTTTTGCTCCGCTATTATCATCGCAATTTATGATCGCTCCTATTGGCAAAGATTTCGGAATTTTTGATTGTAGTGCTTTCATAATTTTCACCTTATAAATATTAAATTTTCATCGAATTACAAATTTTTATCCTTACCTATTATCTCTATTATTGTCCATGTTTTTGTTCTGCTGAGTTTTCTGCATTCTCCTATCTTAACCTTATCACCCACTTTTGCATTTATGCAAGGTGGATTATGAGCAGCATATCTTGAACGAGTTCTTGCATACCTTTTATACTTTGGTATGTAGATCATTCTCTGTCTCTCTACTATCGCAGTCTTCTTTGCCTTTGTACTAACAACTGTACCGATTAATACTTGGCCTCTGACTTTTACATCACCATGAATAAAACATTTTGCATCTCCACAATTTTCTTCTTTTCCTACCATAAGATCAACCATTTGTTAAACTATTAATATCAATCTTTAATCCAATTACTCGAATTTTATTTTTTTAAGTCTCTCTTCGGGAGGATATAATATTTTTGATCCCTCAACTGTAAAGGTTTCTCCTCCTTTTCTAAAGAGGAAGGTAGAACCTTTCTTAGGTATCAAAACCTCCTTTCCATCTTTTTTTTCGATTTTGAATGTATTTTTTGTTTCATCAACAACCAACCCCTTTATTCCTATCTGCTCAGGGGAAGAGCTGTTGATTACTTCTACAGTCAAACCAATGTATTCGATTAAGTATTTCAGATTTTTTAATTTTGAATTTATTGAAATACTTTGAATTGATTTTTTTTGATCTGACATTGAATCAACATGAATCAACATTAAGTGATCATTTTCGGATTATTGAAATATTTTCTTCAGGATATCCTACCTTCATTAGCAATTGTTTTATCTTAGCTCCATGGTCTCCTTGAAGTATTATTTCATCGTTCTTAACTGTTCCACCGCATGCCAGTGATTGTTTGAGTTGTTTTGCAACTCGCTCAATCGAATTCTTTTCCACACCGGATACGATGGTAACAAGTTTCCTGAACTTTGCTTTTGTTATTGTTACTTTTATCTTTTGCGCTGTTTCCTTCTCAATTGCAGCGCACGAACATATGTCCTTAGGAAGTCCACAACCAGAACATATGTCACCTATCAATTTATGTACCCCGCAGACAGGGCATATATTTTCAGCCGTTTTCTTCACCTCATATAACAATTAATTTTATCAATTAATGAATATTAATTGCAAAATTACGACTTCTTATTTTTGATTTTTTCTTTATTTTCTTCTTTACCGAGAATGCCTAATTCTCTTGCTCTGATAAAGGTCTTCATTCTTGCAATTGTTCTTTTAATTGTTCTTATCTTACCGTAGTTTCTAGATTTTCCTGCTGCTGAAGACCGTGTTCCATATTCTATGCTTAATTCTTTTTCGAGATCAGCAATTTTAGATTTCATTTCATCAATACTCATATTTTTGATATCTTTTAATTTCATATGATCACATCACATAACCGCCTAGTGCGGAGACTATTTCCTTCTTTTTTGAGCAGAATGTTTCTTTTGTTGGAGCTGTTCCATTTTTATTTCTTTTTTCTGTTCTTTCTTTGACTCCAACTGTTGCTCTTTACTCTCATTTTCTTCAGAATATTTAATTATATTAGGAACTTCAACTTTTGAAACTTTATCTGGAAATACTGCATTAGGTGGAGCAATTGAAACTCTTACATTTATTGCACCATATTTTGGTCTTGCTGTTACTTGAGCTTTCCTTATTTGTTTAACAACTTCACCTGCTTTTGGCAAGTATCCCCAAGCAACTCGCATGCTTTTTGCCTTTGCTCCCTTTGCTGCAATTTTTCCACCTACAACAATCTCAGCACCGAGTGCACCTGCATCGATTATTTTCTTTAAAGATGAATGTATCAATGCTCTTAATGGTTTACCTGCTTCTATATTTTTTGCAATTGAATATGCAACAAGTCTTGGTTCTAATTCAACTTTTTCAACTGGAACCACTGCAATCTGCGGATCGCTAACTCCGAATTCTCTTTGTATTGTATCTGCTAATGTCTTTATCGATTTCCCTTTTTTCCCGATCAATCTACCTGGATTTGCAACTTCAACAGTTATTCGTGTAACCATTGGAGTTCTTTGTATTGTAACGTTACTAAATCCAACTCTCTCTAACTTTTCTCTGAGGAAATTCGCTATTTGATATCTCGTAACTGCATCATCTATGAATTTTCTTTCAATTGCCATTGAATCACTCCTTAATTAAGCATAAATATTAACTCTTATCTTCAGACTTCTCAGACTTTGCTTTTTTTGTTTCCTTTGACTTCTTATCTGTTTTTTCTGATTTTTGTTGTTTTTGTTCTGCATTTTCAGCTTTTTGTTTTTCTTTTACTTCAGAAACAACTTCCTCTGTCTTTTCTTCAACTGTTTTCTCAATTTTCTTTTCCATCTCAGCAGCTTCAGCCTTTGCTTTTGCTCTTTGCTCTATCTTTTGTTTCTGTTGCTTGAGAAGTTCTTCATTTTCTTTTCCTGCAAGAATTATTTCTACTCTTGCAGTTTCATAGTTTGATCTCATCTGTCTTCCTTTAGATTGAAGACGAGGATATATAGCCTGTTTGTTTGCTGAAGCATGAATTATCATTAATTGATCAAGACCTTTTGAAGTTGCATTTGCGATTGCATTGTTTAAAACACCTAAAACTATTTTAGCTGCTTTAATTGGGTATCTTCCTTTTCTTCCTCCAAGTTCTTTTCTGTGACCTAACTTTTTATTCCATCTTCTATAAAGTACTGGAAAACCTTCAAGAACTGCATTTAGATATTTAGTTCCATCTTCCGCAGACATACCTCTTATATTGTCACAAACAGCACAAAGATCTTTGTAGGATGCATCTATATTGTATTGTTGTGCCTTTGCAATCTGCTTTTCACTGTATTGTGATTTCTTATTGAAACCATATTCGTAATGAACCATATAAACACCGTTTAAAAACATTCAACTACATAGCTTAATTTTAATGATTATTTCAAAGCTACTGCTTTTGAACCTCTTGTAGCACCGATACCTGGACCACTGTGAATAACTCTTCCAGTTGTATGAACAAAATCCCCTAATCTAAAGCCAACCATCTCTGGTTGAATGTTCACCTGTTTAAATTCCTTACCGCTATGAACCATAAATTTCATACCAACCCATTTAGGAATTATAACTGCTTCTCTGAGATGTGTTTTAATTGGCTTAGAGGCGCCAATTTTATCTGCCTTTATTAGAAGTTTCTTGTACTCTATTGGCATCTTCTTAATATATCTTCTTGCTCTTGATTTAATTAAATTTGCAAATTCATCAAGAGACATTGCTTGAAGCTCCTCAAGAGTTTTTCCACGAAATATAAATTTTCTCGCCATTTAATCACTCCTTTATGAACATCTCTAAATATTAAACTTTCTTTCTCTTCTTTCCTCTTCCTACGGAAGCGGCTGCCAAAAGACCAACCTTTCTTCCTGGTGGTGCATTCCTTGCAACAATTGTTGAACGACCTGG
Organism: Candidatus Micrarchaeia archaeon; assembly: GCA_038881595.1. Lineage (GTDB taxonomy): Archaea > Micrarchaeota > Micrarchaeia > CABMEP01 > CABMEP01 > DTQF01. The sequence goes on from JAVZPM010000003.1 coordinate 35,847, forward strand.
GTGATGTTGTTTTCCACCGAATGGATGGTCATATGCAGACATTGCAACTCCCCTTACCTTTGGCCAGTATCTTGCTGTTGAAGCCACCATGTGGTATTTCTTTCCTGCTTTGAAAACAGGTCTTAATAATCTTCCACCCATTGAAACTAATCCAATCTGTGCTCTGCAATTAGCATTGAATATTTTAACCTTCTTTGATGGTAATGCAACATAAACCTCTTTATCAGTATGAGATATTACTGTTCCTGATGTTCCAGCTGCTCTTATCAACTTTCCACCATCTCCTGGAACCAACTCTATATTGTAAACATACATACCATCTGGAATCTTTGCAAGAGGAAGAACATTTCCTAATTTTATTCCTGCATTAGCACCAAATTCTATCTCATCTCCTATCGCAATTCCTTCCGGAGCAAGAAGTGAAACTATCTGGCCATCTTCAGTCTTTACATTCATTATTAAACCACTATGAGCAGGATTATGAATGAACTCAATAACTTTTCCTTTAACTACAGAATTCTTTTCTTTTTCATCATAGGATCTAAATGAAACTTTTGCATTAAATTTATGCGATGGAGCAGAGAATGCTGGACTTCCCTTTCCTCTTCTTTGTTGATTTAACCTTTTACCCATAAACACACCTATTTAATAATTAAAATGCAATATCATATCATTTACAGTATCTTAAGTTTTGATGCGAGATCCATTGCTGAAGATTCCTTTTTCAACTTAACATAGGCTACCTTTTTATTTGAGAAATTATTCAATGTATTTACTGAAGCAACTTTAACACCATATTCTTTTTCTATATATTCTTTTATTGATTTTTTTGTTTCTTTTGGATCAACAATAAATACTAAAGTATTATTTTTTGAAATTTGATTTATTGCTTTTTCAGTTGTTAAAGGATATATGATCATTATTTCACCCCTAAAACATATAAACTAAAAATTTAAACCTTATTTAAATTTTCGATTGCTGATTTTGTCCACACTGTTAATCTGCCTGGTACACCACCAGGTGCAAGATCTGAAACTTTAAGATTATCTATTGTTGTAACTGTAACACCTGGAAGATTCTTTGCTGCTTTAAGAAGCTTAGAATCTTTACCAGCGATTAAAAGAATTGACTTAGGTGTTTTTACTCCACCTTTTCTTCCATTATTTCGCTTAGTTTTTTCTTCAGCTCTTTCAATATCCTTTATAAGATCAAGATGTTCAAATAAAGAAACGACATCTTTTGTTTTTGATAAAGATTCACATGAATCATCAAGAATAATAGGTATGTCTATCTTTGGTAATATGTGTTTCTTACCTACCAGTTCCTTATTAGCAGTAGCTGCAATTGCAGAATGAAGTGCTTTTCTTTTTTCTCTTTTATTTATCCTCTCAACAAGAACTTTTTCTACCTTTGGAGGGTGAGCTCTTCTACCTTTTACTGCCCATGGAACTACTCTTACTCTTCCGATCCTTCCTTTTGGATAGAGCTCTCTTGGAAGCTTTGCAATTCCTCGATTTTTGAGGGAGTGATAAGCCTCCTTTCTACCAACATACCTTGCAGTTGTTTGCAAACCTGCTCTTGGAAAAGTTCCTTTAGGCTGAAGTTTTTCTGATTCCTCAGATAAAACTGCTCTTCTTATAAGATCTTCTCTAATCTCTGTTTTGAATATATCTGGAAGCTCAATTTTTCCAGTCGGTGAACCATTTTGAGAATATAATGAAATACTTACCATATGATCAACCTATTATCTTTTAAATTTCAGAACCATAAAATCTGTGGCTTCTGCACAGAGGTATTCCTTATTGATTTTCTAAGGAATACAAATCTCTTTTGAGTTCCTGGAACTGAACCCTTAACGCATATAAATGAAGATTTTACATCCCCATAGTGTGGATAACCTCCAGGAATATTAACTTTAGATGGATCATCTCCAATCAAAAGGATTCTATTATTATATTGAGTTCTTCTATGAAATCCATGTTGACCTGCCTGTGGAGTAGTATACATAACATATGCTGGATGCCATGGACCTAATGTACCTCTATGCCTTACTCTTCCTGTATTCTTAGGTCTTTGTTTGTGAACACCGAATCTTCTAATAACTCCTTGCCAACCATGTCCTCTAGTTACTGCTACTGCATCGACATATTCTCCTTCTTCAAATACTTCCTTTGGAGTTATGTCTTTTCCGATTATCGATTTAACATACTCCAATTGAGAATTAACATCATTTCCACCTATTGCTATTTCAACTGTATCTCCTGCCTTCTTTGGAATTCCTGCTTCTTGTGTATTTGTTACTGCAAGAACCGAAATATAAAGATCTTTTTTATCTTCGTCTTTAAATGAAGATATTTTTTCTTCTAGCCATTTTATATCCTTTCTTTTCTTATCTTTCTTTGACATACCCAACATCGATGCTACTTTTGTATTGATTGAAAGAGCATCACCCAAACACTTTGTTCCAGTGAGAGTTTTCTGATAAAGTCTTGCTCCATAAATAGTTATTTTTGGTGCTTCTAAAATTGTAACTGGTACTGTTAATTCCATCCCTTTCGTTGCAGATCTAGAATCGTCTATCATTCCTGCTTGTTTCATTCCTACTTTATAGACTGGATATCCTAGTAACTGCACTTTATCAGTAATTCTCCAAGTTCGCATTCTTGGAGTAATGTCTCTCGAACGTTTTCTTGGTCTAAATGCAAGAGAACCTGATCTTGGCTTAATAACTTTTCCCATTTACCATCACTTTGTGAATTATGAATATGAATACTAACCTCTATTTATATGAAACTGCTTTCAATTTTATAGCGCGGTAGTGCATCAAAGATGCAGTATACCTGTCACGTATCAAATGATACGTGAGTCTCTCGCGTTAATCGATCGCAGAGACCGCTTGCCGGGAAACGATCTAAAAATCGTTAATATATAATATTATATTAGATTTATAAATATTACTATACCTAGCTTAACTATCTTTTTTTACATTAAAAATATCACAGATAAGTACGATATATTTATGAACATTTACGATCAAATACATATATATCTAATTTTGGAGGTGTTGAAAATGGAGAAGACGATTGAAAATTTAGCAAAGGCATTTATAGGCGAAAGTCAAGCAAGAAATAGATATACTTTCTATGCGAAAGTGGCAAGAAACGAAGGATATGAGCAAATTGCAGAGATATTCCTGATAACTGCAGATAACGAGAGGGAGCATGCAAGCTGGCTGTTTAAGCTTATCAATGAATTGAAGAAAAAAGCTACTGAGAGAGGAGAAAAGATAGAAAAATACAATGAAATAAAAGTTGAAGCATCAGCTCCAACTGTATTCGGAAGTACTATCGATAATCTTAAAGCTGCAATCGCAGGAGAAAACTACGAATATACTAAAATGTATCCTGAATTTGCAGACATTGCTGAAAAAGAAGGATTAAAAGAAATAGCGCAGAGATTAAGGGCCATCGCTAAAGCTGAAGAACATCATGAAGAAAGATATAAAAAGATACTTGAACAGCTTGAAAAAGGTACATTCTTTAATAAGAGCAATAAAGTTTGGTGGGTCTGTAGAGAATGTGGTTACGTACACTTTGGAAAATTCCCTCCTGAAAAATGCCCATCCTGTGATCATCCAAAGGCTTTCTATCAATTGAAGTGCGAAGAATACTAAAAATGAAATATATTAAATGGTGATGATATGACAGAACTTAATCAGATATATAAATGCAGTGTATGTGGAAATATAGTTGAAATAACTCATGCAGGAGTTGGAACATTGGTTTGTTGTAATAAAAATATGGAGAAACTAGAAGAAAAAACAGAAGATCAAGGATATGAAAAACATGTACCTGTAATCGAAAAGATTAGAGGTGGGTTCAAAGTTAAAATAGGTTCTATTCCACATCCTATGGAACCTGAACATTACATTGAATTTATAGAAGTACTTGCGGATGATAAGATATATAGAAATTACCTAAAACCAGGTCAAACACCTGAAGCTGAATTTAAAATAAATGCAAAGAAAATAACTGCAAGAGAATACTGTAACATCCATGGATTGTGGAAGAAAGAACAATGATTTTTTTCTATTTTTATTATTTTTTATTTTTCTTCTAATTATATATTAATTTATTGGCTTAGAATGAATTTATATTATCCCAACTTTTATCCTGGATAACTACATTTAAAACTGAACGTACGTGTTCTCTTGCCCATATGTCTGCTTGAAGAATGTCTTGAAGGTTCGGATTAGGAATAACTGCATGTCTATGAACATCCATAGTATGTCTTACTACTCTTATTATGTCACCAAATTTAATCTTTCCTTGTAAAAAATATTCTACAACTGCTACTTCATTTGCTGCATTCATAACTGTAGGCATCGTTCCACCAATCCTTCCTGCTTCATACGCATATAATAAAGCTGGAAATCTGACTGTATCTGGTTCAAAAAATGTAAGATGACCAACTTTAATCAAATCTAAAAATGCATAATCACCACTTGATAATCTATCGGGATAGGATAATGCATATTGAATCGGTATACGCATATCGTGAACACCGATCTGTGCCATTATAGAACCATCAATGTATTCAACCATTGAATGAATTATTGATTGAGGATGTATTACAACTGAAATTTGTTCATACGGAATATTATAAAGCCAATGGGCTTCTATAACTTCTAAACCTTTATTCATGAGTGTTGCACTATCGATAGTAATTTTTCCACCCATGTTCCATGTTGGGTGTTTAAGTGCTTGTTCTCTAGTTGCTTCATTTATTTTTTCTGCTGGCCATAATTTTTCATCTCTAAATGGGCCCCCTGAACACGTTAATATTATTCTCTTTACTTGCTTCTTTTTATTGCCTTGTAAACACTGGAAAATTGCGGAATGTTCACTATCTATTGGCATGATTTCTACTCCATATTTTTTTGCACTTTCCATAACTATACTTCCAGCACAAACTAATGTCTCTTTGTTTGCAAGAGCTATATTTTTCTTCTTTTTTATTGCCTCTAGTGTAGGGATTAATCCAACACTACCAACAACTGCAGTTACAACTGTATCAACCATAGGAAAGGTAGAAACTGAAACAAGACCTTCATTGCCAGATAGGATTACTATCTTTTGACCGTGACCTAAATTATCGTGCATCAATCTTTCCTTAAGTTTAATCGCTGCATCAGTTCTATACATTGATACTATTTTAGGTTTAAATTCATGTATCTGCTCAACCATAAGATCTATATCTTTATCAGTACCATATGCAGCTAAACCCACTACTTTAAATTTATTTTGATGATTTCTTATAACATCTAATGTCTGAGTACCTATACTTCCTGTAGAACCTAAAATAGATATGTTCTTCATAAAAATCACAAAATTAAGGAACGTTTTAAATATATATACTTTTCCATCAAGGAGTTAAAATGATCACTCTTAAAGGCCTCCAATCTACTTGTCCTTTATTTTTAATAAAAAAATATATTCCTTTCTATCAAAATATTTACATGGAAAAAATGATTTTTATTATAATAGCAATTACAATTATTTTTGTTGGTTGTATAGGAAAATCTACTGATGACCGTGGAGATTTATTATATCAAATGGAAAAATATGAATCTAATAAAATAAATACATACGAAGAAAATGCAACAACAACTGATGAAATTAAAGGAGACCTTAAGGATATTCCACTAATAAAAAATGCAGAAAGAAAATGGTCAATAATTAGTAAATATGATATCAATATTAGTGATATCAATGAAGCGGAAATGAAAGGCATTTATACTGGTACTTATTATATATATTCGATTGGATATATGATATCAAATATCAATTACACTTCAGTTATTGAATTTTATAATAATAACTTTTCTGGATGGAAATTAAAAGGTATAAAACAAGAAAGTGTTAAAATTAATCCATTATTTCTTCCTTTTACTATCTTTTTCCCAACGATAAAAGAAGGAGAAGTTACTAGATCTGAATTATATTACCAAAAATGTGATGGTATTTTTTGTCCTGAACTTACTATTTCAATATCGTATTCAGAACCGGTAATGATAGAAATTATGTGCAAAAAAAGAGATTTTGTGATTGAGAATATTACATATTTAAATCAAAGATATGGGTCTATTACACCTAGTAAAGAGGAAATAGAAGCGAATGTAAACGCATGTTTAAGATAATTTAGTAGACATTTTACACTTAAATTATAAAATGTGATTTTATGGAAAAAGGCGAACCGACTTTAGATGAAGTTCTAAGAAATGGGAAAGGAGAATATAGAGTGCATAGAAAAGGAATGTTTCAAAGGATAATATTTACAGTAAAAATAATGAAAGAACCTTATGGTGAATATCCTGTTCTATTTACAGATAGGATAATAGATATGAAGGAAGCAGTTAGGCTCGCAGAAGAACTTCAAATAGCTGTATTTACACCTAATGGAAATGTATTTCCAAAAGGAAAAAGTGGAAAAGATTTAACAGAATTAATGAGTAAAATAAAAAAATAACAAATTTAATTATTGGATAAATTAGATTGATGATTTGAAATTCAAATTTTGATTGAACATATCTTGAATCTCTTCTGAATAAATGAAGTTTATCTCTTTCTCTATCTCATCCTCAGTAAGAACACCGATTTTGACTGCAAGTTCAAGAAGACCTATTTCCCTTTCTGAAATTTTAATTTCGTTCTCTTTTAAATAATTTAGAACAAGTTCAGCTACATCAGATATCCAAACTCTTGCAAGTTCAAGCCTAAATGCATTTAAGAATGTATTATCATAGACAGAATAAAGTAAAGAATAAAATTCTCCTTTATTGATTTTCTTATCTTGATTAAACGGAATTATGTGTTCTGGACAATCGATAGATATCATTCCTTCCATAAATTTAAATCCTAAATGAAAGAGAGGAAAAGCACGACAAACGAGTGGCCTATTTTCATATATATTGCACTTAGAGACACCATATTCAAAAGAAAGAAAAGGACATGATTCTTCTGAACTTATTTTCGATATTTTATCATTCTTAGATGCTTTCTGAATAGATTTAGCTTTTGATTTAGATAGTGGTTGTGGTTTAGTTTGTAAACCCCAATAAAGAATTATTTCTGTATTTTTGTACTTTATCTTGTTTCCAGGAATTATTTTTATTGAAGGATCTAAAGAGAGAAGTAAATCTTTTTCCCATTCGAACAGTGCAAGATTTTGCATGTTTTTGCAACAATAGCCACAGTTAATACATTTAAATTTACTATTTTTCATCAAAAAACCTTCAAAAAACTAAAATTTATAAAAAAATTATCTAATGTATGAAAGCTCATCAGGTTTCTTTGGAAGTTCAATTGGCATCTGTCCTCTATTCAATTCCTCCTCTAATTTCTTAATTATACCTTCACTTTCTTTTGCTTTTTCTGTAAGCTTAGAAACATCAACCTTAATTCCAGTTATTTCAGATAGAACTTCAATTACTCTCTGAGCAGATTTATGGTCAATATATGTTCCATGTGTTTCTCCCATTAAACATATACCGTCCATTCCTTTTAATTTTCCAAGTCCAAGCAAAACACCTGCGGCTCCAATTATAGAACCTTCAACCTCCCCAAAAGTAACACCAAATTTCTTATAGAATTCGACGTCCTCTTTATTTATAACCGCACCAAAAACTCTAGGTTTTTCTACAAGTTTGCCTATTCCATATCCACCAAGAGTTATTATTTTTTTGCCGCCTAAAAGAGAGAAGTATTCCAATATAATATTCATTACTTCGAACTGAGCTCTTGAACTGACTGGTTGAACATCACCAATTAAAATAATTAGATCGTTTTTCTTTTTTGGATCTTTGTAAAGATAAAACTCATTAACAAGCATCTTTATTGTTCCATCTTTGTTAATTAAAACTTGATGTGGAAAATGATATGAATACAGTGTTGCTATTTTCTTAGCCTTTAATTCTGAAACCAAATGTTCTGCCGCAAGTTTACCTACAAAGCCGATTCCTGGAAGACCTTCAACAAGTATTGGGTTTACTAGTCCAGAAACTTTTTCATGTATTTCTATGTTAGTTTTTATTCCGTGTTTAGTTGAAAGAAATGCTTTTTCTAGTATATGGTTTGATTTTTGTTCTTCTTTTTGTAAAATTTTTTTCTTAGATTCTGATCTTTTGACCATAAAATCACCAATGATCTTATTAATCAATGCAAATTAAGAATTAAATAATTCAATAGGGTATTTTTTCCCTTTCTATTGCTTGATTCATCTCTTTTTCTTCTAAATTCTTAATTCTTGACTTTATTCTTTCTCTAATATTTTTCTCAACTCCACTTGCGATTGGATGTGGAGAAATTGTATCTTTGTTACAGTGTGTATTTGAAAGAGTATATTTATTACATACCTGGCATTTCCTTATTTTTTTCATTTTTATCGCCGATTTAGAGATATTCTTATCTAAATAATGCAAAAAGAACAAAAAAATTATTCTTCCTCTCTTTCAAATTTAACTTCACATTCATTTTTTGAAGCTAATTTAGTAATATTATCAATAAATTGTTTTAATTTCTTCTCACATTTTTTGAAATCATCATCTTGAACAACTATCTGATAGTATGGTGCTCCTAAATAGTGAACACGAATACCAGAATTCGGGTCTACTGAAAGTAAATCTTTTATTATATTTATTCCACCTTCCTTTGTACATCTTAATGACATTTTTCCTTTTATTAACTTAACTTGTTTCTTTATATTTTCATTTGCAGTTTCAAAAATTGCTTCAATCCATTCTTGTGGAAGTTTTGTCTTTTTTAGAACAGATTCTCCTTCTCTAACAACTTCTTCGAATGCAGAAAATGAATCATCAAAATGCGATTCGAGAATAGATTTAACTTCCTCAATTGAAAGCTTTGTGGTTTTGTTTGCATTTTTTATCTTTTCTTTTGCAACTTCAAGAAGCTTTAATGCTCTCTTATCTCTTTTAATTTGCTCAAGTTTCCTTTGTTGTTCTGCTTCTGTAACTCTCTTTAAAGATACATCCACCATGTTTTTTTCAGGAACCACTCGATGTACTCTAACTACCAGTCTCTGACCTTCTTTAAGGAAGTTTCTTATATTCTTTACCCATCCAGATGAGACTTCAGAAACATGGAGAAATGCGTCCATGTTATAATCTTCCATTTTACAAAATGCCCCGTAAGGAAAAACTTTTGTGACAGTTACAACGACTAGCTCATCTAATTCTGGGACACTTTTCTTTTTTTCCATCTAATTACCTTTAATGATATTAAATTAAATCACTTTTATTATTTTACCAAGTATCTTTGCATATCCACCTGTAGGTTTTGCAATTGGTTTCTTGCATAAGCTACATAAAACTGTTCTTTTTGCAGTATTAAAAACATATTGTTCATTTCCACATTCGTGTTTAACTAATAAGAATTTTGAATTTGATGATGTTTTCATTATATCACCTCAAAAGGGTAACATAACCTATTATTCCTTCTTGATTATCTCAAGAACTTTCCTTGTTCTTGTTCCAATTACTCTCTCTTGTTTCTTCTTGCATTCAGTACATTCAAGAATTACTTTTTGATGTTTACCCATTTTCTTAACAGGTTTCTTACCCTTGACCTTACCTACGTAACCAGTAAGTTTTCTGTCGTATCTTGCCTGACCTACTGCAAAAGGTGATTGCTTTCCTTTCTTATAAAGCTTAACTTTTTGTGCAGTATGTTTATTACAACTTGGACAATATGTTCTAATCGTATCAACCATCTTCATAATCTCAGCTCCTTTAAGTAGCAAAAATACACAATTCCATAGTGAAATGTTCACAATTAGGAGATTGTTATATTAATATTTACATATAAATATAAAAATATTAGTATATCAGTAGATTTACTAGACTTAGCTGTTTTCTAGTAGTAAAATATTATTCTACCTGTTTAGCTACTCCTATTTGGATTAACATTTCTGCATCTTCGTATGCCAATTCTACTTCGGTTTGTTGCTTAAAAGGACCTATTACTGAGCCATTGGCACCAACAAACTCATCTACATCTTTAAGAAGCATTACCTTTAACTTACTGCTTTTTGGCTTTAAAACTGATATTTGTTCTGCATTATCGCACTCTTTTTTCTGACAAACTAATTCAAGATCTGTTTCACTGTTGAATTTTTTGATAATTGGAATTATTTGGTTATATATCTCTCGTTCTCTATCGAGCATTTCTGGTGGAAGTTCGATTTCCTTATCATAACTAAGAATATAATTAAATACTTTCTCTAATCTTCTCTGATATATGTACTTTATCATCTTCAATGCATTATTATATTCCCTCATTCCACTTGGATCTGATTTATCATAAGATGCAAGCAATCTTCCTGCAAGTTGATAGAAATTTGAAGGTATAGCTGAAAGTCTTGAACCTTTTTCCCTTGCATGTATTCTCATAAGTTCATCATAAGTAAGTTCTTCCATATAATCATCTTAAACATAAGAAAATCTTATAGGAAAGCAATATTAAATTTGATAGAAATATATATTAATTATTACTTTAGGTTGTTCAAGTATTCGCAATAATTGACTGTAAATTGGAAACTATTTACCTTTTCTCTACAAGATCTTGCAAAACATTCAATGCTTTTTCCCTAACACTTAATACAGGGTCTAAAATTGAAATTGACTCTAATTGAGTTTTTGCTTCTATTATTTTTAGCTTTGAAATTGCCTTAATAGACGCGATTCGAATAACATATGCTTATCTGAAAGAAAATGAGTTATAAAAAGTCATCTTCTTTTATTTGGTTTCCTTTTTCAAATTTTAAATCTATCTCAGATAGGGAATTAATCTCCTCTTCCTTCACAGTCCAATCTTTTTCTCTCTTTAATGAACTGATTAGTAAAAGATTGCTTTCTCATAATCGGAGTAAAATCTCAATATATATGATATAATTCTTCTAACTCCAAGAATTGAAATTTAATTAAATAAGAGTGGGTCTGCCATTTCAATCTTTTTGCTAGATCAGGATCTTTTTTCTTTAATAAATTTCTTACTAATAGAACTTGATCTCCACTAATTAGACCTTTTAGACCTTTCTTCACACATTGTGCAAGCGAATCGTTATACTGCTTATAATTAGAGATTTTTTCTTCATTACTGAACGAAAAATTATTTTCAAATTTTTTATTTTGTTTCCATAGAATCTATTAGAACTATTTTATTGATCAAAAAACATTTTATCACAAAAATAAGAAACTTTTGAAATAAATAAAGCTTACGGTTTATTTAGAAATTAACTAATATTAATTAGTCTGTCTTTATTTTCTAAAAGCACTGCAACTTTTTTACATAATAAATAAATAGCTGCATATTCTGGTAGCTCTATGATCTGATCTTTATAAGGACCAAATGTTTGATTTTTAAGAATAAATTCTTTACATGAATGTACATAAATCTTCATAGGATTATCTGAAAATATGACTGGCATTGATGTCCAATCGTACTTGTCAAAACTGTTTATATCAAATCTCTGTGCTAGTAAGCCTGTTTCTCCATGAATACTATCTGGCATTCTTATAAGCTTACTTGTGTCAAATGTTACCCCTTCATCTATAAATGCAGCCTGGTCTTTTTTTATCGCCTCGACAATCTGAGAAAAGAACTTTTTCTTATCAGATACATAAACTGCCTCCCAGTTTCCATTTGATATTTGTTCTGCTGCATCAACTTTTGAATAAAATCTTTCAGCAATTTTTTTATGAATCCCTATTTGTTCAAGAGATCTTTCTTTGATATGCTTAACTACAAAATTTGCAATTCTTCCTTTCCAACCACCATCTGTTATTTTAGGGCCTATAATTCGTTTATGAATTGGATCTTGATAAAAGAAACGTTCATACTCCAAACCGTTGGCGTTAACATAATCTGCGATTTCTTTTCTCCCATATGTCTTTAACGATTGAAATCTTGTTGAGATATGAATATGGTAGCCTCTGTTTCCACTAAAATTAACTTCTATCTCTTCTTTTGGTATGTTGAAATCTTTTACAAGGAAATCGTCGATCAATCTTAATGCACATTCCTTAGCTCTACTCATACATTTTTCGCAAACCCAATCTTTACCATGCTTCTCAGTACACGACATTCCCAATTCATTTGCATCGATATCAAAAACCAAATCACCTTGAATCCACTCTTTCTTTTCGATAGGTCTAGCCGCTGGATATTTATAATACGCCTCCGAATATGAAATAAAAAGTGGTGCATTTCTTCCCAGATAAGCATTAAGTTCCTTTTCGCTTGAAAATGAATAATGTCTTGATTCAATCTTTTTAGACCAACCTCCAAAACCAAACTCTCTATTATGAATTTTCTTTGGTGCTTTTGTCCAATGAGTAGAATAATAATGTCTAAACTTTTCTGTTATAAATGTCTCTTCGTCCATAAAAACACCTAAGATTTCTTACTTACTCTTAGTCTACTTCTTTTAATTAATCTTGTACCATATTGAAGTGGATTCCTATGCCCTTTTTCACCAAGGCAACCACATTCTGGAAGCCTCAAACCGTATGATTCCATCATCTGACATGAAGGCGGATTGTAACCCTTTTTTGCTATGAACTCAACTTGATATCTAGCTATCTTCTCATCAAAGTTTGGAGTGTTAGTAAATACTTCGACTACCTCATCTATAGATTTTCCTCTCTTAAGAAGATAAGATGCGATTGCAACTCTTGCAAAATGTGGAAGATTTTCTCCATTTCTTGCTCTTTCTAAAATCTTAGCCATACATGGAGCGATTTCTCCTGTAGACTTCGCAAACATAACTGCTACTTTTTCCTTTGCTTCCCTTCTTTTGTTAACCTCTGCCTCTATTTCTTTTGCCACCTGCTCTATATTGCTCAATATTTCTTTAGGGAAATTCTCTTTTGGAATCGGAATACCTGATTCTATGTTTTGTCGTATAACTTCTGAAATAAAGGACATGAATGTAGCTTCATTCAGTAATATCTTTCCACCCTTGAGATTTTGAAAAACTAATCTTCCTTCTTCTGTTTTTGGAACATAGAGAAGATATTTCTCTACCGATATATTTAAACCATCTAATTCTATGTCCATATCTCTAGCAACTCTCTTAGCTTCTTCAATATAGTCAGGATTATCTGCAGTTATGTTTGCTAATGCACGCTTGACTTCATTATTTATGAACTTATTTCTTACTTGTGAATCAAAAAGTGAAATTATCATTCTTGATAGCGGATATGAGACTAGATATTTCTCATATGTTGATTCATCACCGATTACTAAAACTGAAACCTTCTCGTCAAAAAGAGCTTCCATTATACGCTTCTTTGCAAACTGAATTTTTTCATAATCAATCTTGAAACTGCTTTGTGACAGAATCTGTTTTGCTGTTTTTGAAAATGGATATCTAGCAGCAAATCTAAGTTGATCTAACTTTTTTGAATCAATCATTTTCCCACACATGAGATATTCAAGAGGATTACGAAGATCAGCTTATCCTCTTGTCTTCACGGCTTGCAAAATTGCAGCTCAGCAATACCTCGTATCATCATTAGATTAATTTTTACAAGAAACATTTTATATTTCTTTTCTAACTTCATTTCTAGTGAATATTACCATAATGAATATTATTTAGCTATATGAGTGATTAAATGCTTTTTGAAAAATCTGAAGAAAAAACACTTAAAAAGATTAGAGAATGGATAGGGATAAATTTTGCAAAATTAAATATATCTCCAAACACTTGGACTATTTTGTCTCTAGGATTTGCGATAACAGCATTTTTGTTCATAGTCAATAGATATTTTTTAGTGGGTGCATTTTTAATAATTATTTCTGGTTTAATGGATTTAATTGATGGTGCAGTTGCAAGAAAAACTAAAAAAGTTACAAGGTTCGGTGCATTTTTAGACACTGTAATTGACAGATATAACGAATTTCTCTTTATATTTCCTCTCGTATTTATTCAATGGCAGCCCATTGTATTTGATTTTAAAGTATGGATCTTTTTGTTTTTATTTGGATCTATGATCACTACATATGTAAAATCAGCTGCAGCAGAAAAGAAGTTGAAAAAAGAACTTAGAGGTGGAATACTTGAAAGAGCTGAGAGAGTTGGACTTTACACTGTAAGTTTGATTATAGCGGAGTTTAATGTTACTATTTTTCAGTATTTAATTATAATACTCGCTATTTTATCTAATATAAGCGCAGTACAAAGAATTATAAAGGCAATTAGATAAAGGATGAAAAAATGCGAATAATAGCACATATAGATATGGACAGTTTCTTTACGGCATGTGAAGTATTGAGAAGGCCAGAGTTAAAAGGAAAACCTATAATTGTAGGTGCGGACCCAAAAGAAGGAAAAGGCAGAGGTGTCGTGAGCACTGCCTCTTATGAAGCTAGAAAATTTGGAATTACATCAGGAATGCCCATATCTATCGCTTACCGCAAATGCCCACAATGTATATTTCTCCCAGTTGATTTTGAATACTACTTAGAAGTTTCGAATAAAGTAATGAGAATACTGCAAAGATTCGGCAACAAGATTGAAATAGCAAGTATAGATGAAGCATATATAGATATAAGCCATATAGGAGATTATAAAGATGCTAAGAAAATTGCAGAAAATATAAAAAACGAAATAAGAAAAATAGGTTTAACCTGTTCAATCGGGATAGGACCGAATAAATTAATTGCAAAAATTGCATCTGATTACAATAAACCTGACGGTTTAACTGTAGTGAAACCAAATGAAGTTGATGAATTCTTAAATCCATTGAATGTGCGAGTTATCCCTGGAATCGGACCTAAGACAAGTGAATTTCTTAAAGAGAGAAATATAAAAACAATCTCTGACTTAAAGAAAATTAGTAAATTAACATTAAAGAGCTGGCTAGGTAAATTTGGAGAAGACGTATATTATTATGCAAGAGGAATTGATGATTCTGAATTGATAACTGAATATTCTCCAAAATCTTTTAGCAGAGAACATACTTTTGAAAAAGATACTGACAACATGGATGAGATAATTGAGGTGATTGATGCCATAAGTAGTGAATTACAAGACGAATGTATAAAAGAGAATGTAGAATTCAAAACCGTTACTTTGAAAGTGAGATTCAAAGGGTTTGAAACATATACAAGAAGTGTAACTTTAGATCAGTATTCAAAAAGAAAGGAGGATATAAAGAAAATAGGATTAAATCTCTTATCTGAATTTTATCCATTTGAAAAAAAGATTAGACTTATTGGGTTAAAAATCTCTAATTTAAAAAGTAAAAATAAAAAGAACCATTCAGAAGTAAAAATAAGCGACTATATTGAAGTCTAATCAAAGAATAAAATTTTTATTATACAGTTTTGTTATTAACTATTCTTCTTTTAGCAAAATTGACATCTGCCTTTGAATATCCGACATCTGAGATTTGTATTCTTCATAAAGAAATTCGAGATCTTGTTCAGTCCTTTGAATTTCTAATTTTACTTTATTATTTCTCTCTTCTTTTAGTACTGATATCTTTTGTTCGATAGAATTCAGTTCTTCTATATATTCCTTTTCTTTCTTTGCCAATTCATTTATTTCTCTTTTGATAGCTCTTCTCTTTAGATAATCAATTACAAATCTATCATACATGCCAACTGTAACTAAAAAGATCAATGCAGCGGCAAGACCTTGGACTATGGTAAAGTTAGCTGATATAAAGTCACTGACTAATGAAAACTTTGCTATTTTGTCTTTAATAAATAATTTAAATTGTTCTGTCTTGACCAATTCAGTTGCACCGAAAAATGCGACTATATACGATGCAACTATATGTGCTGCCTGCCATAATTTCTTTAAAGAAAGAATATTTTTAACTGCATCTTTGATTTTTGTGAGTGATTTAACATTTGAATCTAAAAGCTGGTTATATTCTTTGATTTTTTCCAACTGCATTACTCGATTTCCATTCAATTTCTGCTTTACATCATTAAGTTTGTATTTTGATTCTGAAATTTCTTTTTCAATAGGGATTATTTCTACTCTTATTTTCTGTATATTTGAACTTAATATCTTTAAATATTCTTCATAATAGTTGTGCATGATATCTCTTTTTGCTCTTAGTAATTCATAGAATTGATTTCTTACTTTCTTTCCCTTACCCTTCAATGCAATTAGATCCTCCTTTGCTTTTCTTTCCATAAGTTCTATCTGGATTTTCTTATTAGTCTCAATGTTTTCATAATAATAAGGCCAAGAGTCTTCTGCCCTCTTCATATTTTTTGGAATTAAAAATATATTAGAAAGGATCATAGAACCTATCCTATGATCAGGGGTTGAAGATGTGATTATCATTTTAGAAATATCTATCGGTATATTCAAATTAGCAGCATCTATCTGTTCTGGAGTTGGAATATTGTTTGAAAAATAAAGATTTCTCTCTTCTTTTGGTACGCCAAAATTATGGTAATTAGTATTAAAATTAGTTGAATCAGAAATCTGATTCTGAAATGGATCTATAATTTTTTTGTCTAATTTTTCTTGCTCCTTTCTCTTCTTGAAGAACTCCCACATTCCCATGATTAAAACAATCAGATGAAATATATAAATATTTCTATCTCTATTCGACAACTAACGAAAAGCAAAAAATATATGATTAAGCAAGTTTCCAAATCGTTCCTTCTTTAGTATCATCAAGCAAAATTCCCTTTTCTTTAAGTTTATTTCTTATTTCATCTGCTTTAGCAAAATCTTTTCGCTTTCTTGCCTCGTTTCTTTCTTGAATTAATCTTTCAATCTCTTCCTTTGGAATCGGAAGCTGCTCTTCTTTTTTCTTCATATAATCAAGGATGCCTAGAACTTCGTCAAAATAAAACATTGCTTTCTTTACTTCCCTAGCATTGTCAATTCCCAATTGTTTTTCTTTCATAAGAATATTTATTTCTCTTATAAAATCGAATACTATTGCGATTGCTTGAGGAGTATTAAAATCATTTTCCAATGCCATATCGAATTTATTCTTTACTTCTTCTATAATTTGCTTAACATCTGGATTATTATATTCATTCTTTACCAGATCAAGATTTCGCATGAATTCAAAAATCCTATTAACTGAATTCTGGGCAGCTTCAAGTGCTTCCATTGAAAGATTTAATTGCTCTCTATAGTGGGATGAAATAAATAAGTATCTAACTGCTTCTGGCTTTACTCCCATATCAAGAACATCTTTAAGGGTCCAGAAATTACCCAATGATTTTGACATCTTTTGACCATTTATTAGAATATGCGCATTATGTAGCCAATATTTTACAAATGGCTTTCCTGTTGCTCCCTCTGCCTGTGCAATCTCGTTTTCATGATGTGGAAAGATTAGATCCACCCCTCCACAATGAATATCAAAAGACTCTCCGAGGTATTTCATTGACATTGCTGAACATTCTATATGCCAACCGGGTCTTCCTCTTCCGATTTCAGTATCCCAATAAACATCTCCATCTTCAGGAGTCCATGCCTTCCATAATGCAAAATCAAAAACCTGATCTTTTGCGTATTCATCTGCGCTTACTCTTCCACTAGCCCCTGCTTTAAGTTGTGAAATATCCATATGAGAAAGCTTACCGTAGTCTTTAAATGCAGAAACTCTATAGTATATTGAACCATCTGCTCCTTTGTAAGCGATTCCAAGATTCATCAGCCGTTTTATGAGATTTACCATCTCTTTTATGTGTTCTGTAGCCTTTGGATGGATATCTGCTTTCTTTATGTTCAATGTTTCAAGATCATTAAAGAAAATTTGAGTGTATCTTTCTGTAAATTCTTTTAGAGAGATTCCCTCCTGCTGAGAACCTTTTATTGTTTTGTCATCGACATCTGTAATATTCATTACGAAAGTGAGTCTGTATCCTTTATGAATTAAAGTTCTTCTTACTATATCGTAAAATGTAAATGCACGAAGATTTCCTAGATGGGCATAATTATATACTGTCGGCCCACAGCAATACATTTTTACATGATTGTCTTCTAAAGGCTTAAAATGTTCAAGTTTTCTTGACAATGTATTATAAACTAGCATAAGATCACAAATAAAAAATGAGCAAAAAGATATAAAAAGATAATAGAAAATAAAGGATTTCAAGTGCCTCTAAAGATACATAAGGAAGAGATTCAAAGAATACTTATATTTTCAGATGGAAATAAGACTCTTTGTTTGGACTAAAACCTTCCTTTAAAAATTCCTTTATTGTTTTTATGTCATTGTCTACAATTGCATAATAAAAGTCCCACAACTTTTGATTTTTTTCATCATAATCCTTCATTTTAGAAATCTCATCTTTTTCATATCTTTAAATGATTCAAATTTCTTTTTCAGATTTGTCTTTATCTACCTTCTTAAAGTTTTCCCTCTTATCACCATTAAAGTGTAAAATAAGACTAATAAGAAAACAACACCCATATAAAAACTTTTTGTTTGCAGATATAACCAAAATTAGTATTCAATATAGAATAGATCTTCTTTTAACTTGTAATCAACATAATTTTTATCTGAAGGAAAGAAAACCTTAACTTCCTCTACAATAATTAAAAATTCATTTAAAGAAATCTGTCTTATAAAATCATCAAACTGCTCCTTTGAATCTGCTTCACAAAAAATTTCAACATCGTTATTATCTAGATTTCTTACAAAACCTCTTATACCTAATTTTCGAGCTTGTCTTGCTGTCCTAAATCGATATCCTACACCTTGAACAGAACCAGAAACTATTATTCTAGCTTTTATCTTATTTGAAATATTATTCATTTCTTTTTCCATAACCAAACCTATAAAATAAATTTGGTAACTGACAAGAAGAAAAAGCCAGGTGAGGGAGTCGAACCCCCCTTTCCCGCTCTGCAGGCGGGTGCATCGCCGCTCTGCCAACCTGGCGATAAAAAGAATTGACACTATATAAATAATAGTAAAAGTTTTTTAACCTTAATAAATAATTTATAAACAAGTGATTATATGCAAATAGATCCGAGACAACTTCAAAAAATGATGAAACAGATGGGAATTGATACAGAAGAGATATCTGCAAATCGGGTTATAATCGAACAGGATGACAAAAAGATAATTCTTAATGATCCAAAAATAATAAAGGTAAATGCAAAAGGAGATATCTCTTTCCAAATAAGTGCTGAAGAAATAAAAGAAGAAATGATGATATCAAATGAAGACATAGAGCTAGTATCTAAACAAGCAGGAGTAGATAAAGAAACCGCAAGGAAAGCATTAGAGGAGAGCAGTGGTGATGTTGCAGAGGCAATAATGAAGCTGAAAAAATAACAAATAAATAACTAAAATTAACTTTTTGTTTCTTTTATCTCTTTTATTATTTTATCTGCATCTGCCTTAATACCAAACTCTGAGAAATATCTTACTAGATTTCTAATGTCTCTTTCAAAAAATTCATTCGCCATTGGATGATCTAATAGAACAGTTTGTCCCACATCTATTATATGTAACTTACTTTTTTTTCCTTCTGAATCTGTAGTTACAAGAATATTATATTCACTTAAATCACTGTGCACAAGTCCAATTGAATAAAGCTTCTTTATTTCTTTTATTATTTGTTTGAAATTTTTCTTTGGCTCTGGTGGTCCAATTTTTTTAAGCAAAGGGGCGGGAGTACCGTTTTCATCTCCTATAAACTCCATTAAAAGAACATTATTCCTAAAGTAATACGGCTCTGGAACACTTATTCCCTCTTCATAGCAAAGCCTTAGATTTCTAAATTCCTTTTTAGTCCATTCGTAAACTATCTCTTTCTTGGAATGCGGTACCTTTCTAAATCTTGGATCTCCTCTTATGTAATTCTGCATGTGTTTAAAATCAGATGTTTCTATCATATATATCTTTAAAGCTGCAAACTTAGACTTTTTCTTCTTTAAATCTTGATTCAAAAGTTTGCTTCCCTTAGTTGCCCTAAAAACATATGCTTCCTTTCCTTTTGAAATTGGAAAATCTATGCTCTCTATATATTTATTATTCAAAAGATGAATCAAGATGTCTAAAACCTTAGGATCAAAAACTTCACTCTCGATCTTTTTCCTTTCTTTCCTCGTTTTTATTGCCTTATCTAAAAATTCGAACTCATCAATAGGCATAATCATCCCAAACCAAAATAAACAAAAAGTGAAAAGAATATCATTCTAGATCCTTCAAAAATCCATGTCTTCTAAGCCAATCTGCTTGGATCTTTGTATATCTCCAGATTATGTCCCCTTTCTTATCGCTCTCGATTGCCCATGGCTCTACTATAACATAATCCCCTTCTTTAACCCAAATGTCATGTTTTATTTTTCCTGGCACTCTACACAATCTTTCCTTCTTATCTGAGCATAAAACTATAAATCTGCTTCCACCAACTCTTCCAATAATAAGACCTAAAACCTCTTTGTCTTTAGGTGTTCTAACTCTAAATCCTTGTTCTCCTTGATTTTGTTCTGTCAATAAACCACCGTATTAAATGAAACTAATAAATATTATTGATTAGACTTTTGGAACTGATGAACGAGCACCACATGCTTCGCAAATCATTATCATAAGACCTCTTTCAACTTCTTCTAACCTTGTATCTGGAAGCTTGCATTGCTTACAGTAAAGGAATATCTCCATGTATTGCTTGAGCTTTTCATTTAAGAGCTTATCATTTACTTTTGTATTTAAAATAAGCTTACCTCCTTCTATATTAAAACTTGTTGCCAATTCCTTTGCAAGAAATTTTCCAACGTGCCTTGGATCTCTCCTCATCTTGTTTGTTATTGATTCAAAATTCTTTACGATAGTCTTATTTCCTTGAACAAGCGTCTCTGGAACTGGAATTTCTAAACGTTCTTTTGTAACTCTTTTTTCTGGAAGTTCTGAATACGCCTTGTCAAGCAATTTTTCATAATCATTTATATCGATGCTCATAAAATCACAAACTAATATGTAAAACTGTATTATACTATTGTTATTAAGATTTATAAAGAATAAACATTGTCATATTGATATATTATTTTAATAAAAAGACGTATTTAATATACCCAGCAATCCTGAAACAATTAAAATTGCAATGAGAGACACACCAACTATATAGGGGAGAGCTGGCATTATCTCTTTACTTCTAGCTGCATTAATAAAAACTAGATAAAGCCCTAATGTTGAGGCAAGCATTGATATGGTTGGAAAGATTAAGCCTCCGAGTTTATAAGATACTACTGTTATCATAGATGCAACAGCCGCATCACCAGTTCCTAATTCTATATGCCAAGGCTGTTCCTTTGATATGATCTTTCCTTGCTCCCTGATTTTTATCTGTCTTGTTCCCTCAAACCCAATTGAAAAAGATGTCTTCTCTTTCATGAAGTACTGAGCAAACTTTACCATATGCTTTGTCCATCTTACAGCGAGTATATCATAGATTGCAAGTAAAATAACGAATATAAACAAAGGAATTGGATCAATTGAGAATGCGATTACTGCACCTATGCCTGCTGCTGCAATCATTGCAAGAAGGTTTCTAAAAGAAATGAAGATCATCCTTAATATAAATAATAATAAAGAAAGTATAAGTGCTATAAAATCTGCATAACCTATATTAAATGCAGATAGAAAAACGAAAAAAACGACAAACGAAGCAAATATTGCAGAGATAAATTCAACTATGAGTATTAAGTATTTTTTGAAAGGCATTAATAATAGAATTAGTATCAAAGCAGCACCTATAAGAATTGATACTAAAAGATAGAATGAATTTGATATTGAACGAGATTCATCTGGAGCAATATTTAATGCATAAAGGGCTGGATTTGTTTTAGCTCCTTCAATAAGAAGAACGCCCACCCCTAACGAAATTAGCTGTGTCAGTAGAAACAAAATCAAAACAATATCTAATGGTTTCATTCTAACCACTTAAAATAATGAACTGAAAATTGACTATAATATTAACTCATATTTTTATTTGAAGTGATAAATTTAAAATAATATTCAAAATCAGAAGCAAGATTAATTATTAGATTAGTTATTCATATGTATGTACTATCTTAAAGTGACCTGGCTTAGGTTCAAAGATCTCTCCTTTCTTAAGCATTTCATCTAAAATCATTCTTATTGTTCTTTCTTCAAGCTTCAGATTATTAATTCCTTCTTCATATATTTTTTCCTTAGGTATCGGATCGAATTGTTTACTTAATTCTCTCATGGCACCATATAAATCATAGTACTGTTGCTGCTTTGATTTTGGCTGACCTGTTACAATCATATCTATGTTGATTGCACCTGTAGTTCTATCTAAAGCAATCTCTTTTAATACATATTCCATCAAGCTAATTGCAAGTTCTGCATCTCTAAGCTCAACAACTTCAGACAACCTTGACTTTGCGCTTGCCTCACTTAAACGGATTATACCTTCAATTTGACGTGGAGTAATTGGAACCGCACCCTGTCTTTTACCCATTTCTCTTAATTGAACATAAAATGACTCAATTCTATTTTGAGCCTCTGGTGATAATTTAGGCTTTATGTTTTTCCTTGCATAAGCGATATACTTCCTTAAGAAATCAGTATCTACTTTTTCTTCTTTAGACTCTGGGATTATTTTTTCTGCTGCATTCTTGTGTGTTTCTAAAAGATATCGTGCTAATTTTCTATCTGAACTTTCGTCTATTACATCTCTTATTGGAAATATCAGATCGAATCTACTTTGAAGGGTTGGTGGAATATCAAATTGAATTGCAATAAGCTGATTAGGATCAAACCTTCCAAATTTAGGATTTGCAGCTGCAAGAATTGATGTTTTTGCCTTAAACTTAGCAACTATTCCTGCCTTAGCTACTGAAACAGTTCCTGATTCCATGACTTCATGGAGAGCTGCTCTTTCTGTATCGTCTATTTTATCAAATTCATCAACAGCTGCAAGACCCCCCGATGCAAGAACTAATGCTCCTGCCTTTAAAGTCCATCCTTCCCCAAGATCGTCTCTCTCTGCGGAAGCAGTAAGACCAACGCCAGATACTGACTTACCACTCACATAAATGCTCTTTGGTGCCAATGAAGCCACATATTGAAGCATTCTTGTCTTTGCAGCACCAGGATCACCTATTAGCAATATATGGATGTCACTCCTTATTCTTCCACCTTCTGGAAGAACCTTGTCTGGATTTCCTCCAAATAATTGAAGTGCAACTGCCTGCTTCATCTCTCTATGACCATAAATTGAAGGAGCTATCGAATTAGTTATTATATCAAATACATTAGGCTGTCTTGCAAATTCTTGTATCTTTTTTATATCTTCTTTTGTCAATTCAACCTCTTCAAATTCTCTTTGAGTATTTCTTATTGAAACTACATCTATATACTTTGAATAAATTGGATCCTTTAATTTACCAACTTGCCTTAATCTTACAATTCCTACAACTTCTATTGTATCCCCAGGTATAATTGTATTGCATAAATCATCATCTAAAAAAAGTTCGATATGACTTGCCGGAGAACCACTCCTTACTCTTTCAAGAAGCTCCTGTATTTCAGCACGCTGGATATTCATGAATTTTGAGGCTTTTTCGTCAAGCTCGAGGGTTCTTTTTCTACAGTTACTACATACATCTGGAACATACACTCCTTTCTCCATTACAACTTTTTCAGTATTTCCACAATTTGTACAATTATAAATTGCAACCTTCACTTTTGGCCTTATTTCTGCACGTTTTGTTACTACACCTGTAACACTTACTAATTTATGAATGTGTTCTGAACCAATATCTTGAATTAGCACCGTTTTTTCAGCTGTCTCTACTTCTTCTACTCTAACATGGGGTTCAAAGTTTTTCTTTTCTTCCCCAGCCATGGAAATAAGAGCTAATTCTGCTGCTTTCAAATAGGCATCTGGATTATCGATTAATTTCTCTGCAAATTCATGGTCATATTTGTGCAATTCTTTATATGAAAAATAAAAGCTTCTTTTTTCAGGATAAAGATTCTTCAAGATCTGAAACTCCTTACTATATCTATCTGTAAAGAATTCTTCGAATTTTTGAGTTATTGGAGAAAGATCTGGTTGAATCATTTTATCACATTAAATATCAAAGATTAGAAAAATAATGAATTTAAACAATTAATATTTCAACAGCGATATCTTAATAAACTTAATCAGGCCCCTCACTGCTAATAATCTTTATTCGAGTAAATTAATAATTTATTTGAACAAATAAATAAACAGTTAAATTATAAAATATATCAACTGATAGATATATTGTGAAATTTATATATTTTTTACAACCATATTTCTAGTGATTGTTAATAGGGGGTAGAATGAAATTCTATGTTACAACTCCAATATATTATATTAATGACCTACCACATATAGGAAGCGCATACACTACGATAATTGCAGACATTCTTGCAATCTGGCACAGAATGAAAGGAGACGATACTTTCTTCTTAACTGGGCTAGATGAAAATTCAGTAAAGACAGTTCAGGCTGCAGAAGCAAAAGGATACAAAGATATACAAAAATACACAGATGAAATGGCTGAAAAATGGAAAAACGCATGGCAGAAACTAAATCTTACCTATGATGATTTTATAAGAACTACAGAGGAAAGACATAAGAAAAATGTTATCAAATTCTTTAATAAAATCTATGAGAATGGAGATATATATAAAGGAGTATATGAAGGACTATACTGTGATGGGTGTGAGGAGTTTAAACTCGAAAAGGATGCACCAGATGGGGTATGCCCAATCCACAAAAAGCAATTGAAGAAGATAAAAGAGGAGAATTACTATTTTAAATTATCTAAGTACAGAGATAGAATATTAGAACACATAGAAAAAAATCCTGATTTCATAAAACCAGAAAAAAGAAGAAATGAAATAATTAGCTTCCTTAAACAGGGTTTAATTGATACATCTATCTCAAGGCCAGGTTTAAAATGGGGAATAGATCTTCCGATAGATAAAGATCACAAGTTTTGGGTATGGTTTGATGCATTGATTAATTATTTATTACCTGAAAAGTACTGGCCACCAGAGGTTCAACTTCTTGGAAAGGATATCGCAAGATTCCATTGTATAACTTGGATAGGTATGCTAATGTCTGCAGGATATCCTCTGCCAAAAACAATGTATGTGCATGGATTCTTTACAGTAAATGGTCAAAAGATGTCTAAATCTTTAGGAAATGCAATAGATCCTATTAGTCTATCTGAAAAATATACAATTGATGGAATTAGATATTACATGTTAAGAGACATTTCTCTTGGTGAGGATGGAGATTTCTCAGAAGTTGCACTTAAAGAGAGAATAAATAACGAAGTAGTTGCAAATTATAGCAATCTTTTCTATAGAATAACTTCATTCATACAGAAAAACTATAATGGAAAGCTTCCTTCAGCAAACTATAGTGAAAAAGAAAATGAAATTCTTAAGCAGATTTCCTCTCTTGTAAAACGATACGAGAGCGAAATGCAAGAATATGAACTTACAAAGGCGCTTTCAACTGCAGTAGAAGTTTCAACGATTGCAAATAAATATATCCAAGAAAATGAACCCTGGAAGATAATCAAGGAAAATAAAGAGAAGGCAGGATCTATTCTTAATTTTGGAGCTCAGCTACTTAGAACATCTGTACTTTTATATTATCCATTCATGCCAAATTCTGGAAAAATCGCATGTGAAGCATTAGGTATAAAACCGGAATGGAAAGATGTTGAAAAACCTGTTCTGAAGGAAGGGCATGAACTAAAAGCAGTGATGTTATTTAAGAAAATAGAAACATAACATAGTGAAAACAGGATTGAATTAATCTTCTAATTCTATTTTATCTTGAATTGAATCTATTTTAAAGGGACCATCTAGAAGCATTATGTATAAGTAATCAAAAGCGTATTTTTCAAAACCTATAACTAGATTGTAGCACAAATTATGTGTTGTAGGTATCTTTCTTATAAATTTAATTTCTATTTACCTTAATTATAATGAAAGAAAAATTGATTGACTCATCAGAATTTAAACAAAAATTAACTATCCTTAAATAAATTATCTTACTAAAGTTTGCCTTTCTAAAATCATCGATATTATCGGAAACGAGATATTTGAATTTGATTTCCTTTTCTAAAAGCTGATTCTTTCATTTTTTATTTTGAAAACTACATATAAAAAACGGTCGTTCAGTTAAAATAGAAACATTTAATAAAATAATCTGGCAATAATATTTACTAAACTCTTTTATGTTTTTATGGGCCCGTAGCTCAGCTTGGCCAGAGCGTCCGGCTTTTAACCGGCAGGTCAGGGGTTCAAATCCCCTCGGGCCCGTTAAAAATATTGTAAAGGAGAGAAAATATGAAAATAACACAAATTAGAGACATTGGAAGAGGATTACTTATTCTTTTAGGTGCGTTTTTGGCGTATAGTGGTAATGTGACAATAGGCATTGCATTTGCTGCTTTTGTGGCTTTAATGATGATCCAAGGTGCGTTTACTGGATTCTGCATATTAGACATGATCTACAAGGCCATTGGTGCAAAGGATTAACTTATTTTAAATCTTTTTTTATCTTTTCTTTCAATCTTTAGATTAAAAGTTAGATTTATATACTCTGATTTAGTAAATATTTTGGAGTGGTGGACTGCAGCTAACGGAAATAACAGTTGTCGATCTCAAATAGCAGATGTGTTAAAGAGTTCGAAAAACTCTGTTATTTCTGAGGAAGTTCGATCCATCGAGTGAAAAAATGCTTTAAGGGCATGGTGTGAGACTAGAAACGAATCAACTGTAAAGGATGAGAATGACGAAAGGAGACGATACAGTTGAATGAAACGACTCACATCACACGATGAGATGCAAGGCCTTTGAGCCGCTTAGTCGAATGCTGCATGTACAAAAGATCGACTATAGTCTGCCGCTCCGTCATATTTTTAGATTTTTATTTATTTCTTCTCTTTATAAGTTCTTCATAATCCAAGTCTAGATAATTATCACCTGATCTGAACCTTTTCTTATCGTTATTTTTTCTAGCATATATAATAGAAAGAATTAATATAATTAATAATAAGTCAATTAAAATCAAAATTAATTGGTTCAATAATGAAAATATAGACGCTAAAAGAACCAATATTGCAACTCCCATTATCCCGTACTTTGACCCTTTTCTGAGATTTAGAATCAGAGAAGATATAATTATTATGATTGATAAGACAATTGGAATATAAACTTCTGAATTTGGAGCTAAGAAACTAAAGAGAGACATCAAAAATGAATTAATTTTAGCAGGTATCAAAGAAAATAAGCCAAGTATATTGCCTGTCTTTAAATTAATATCTGTAATTCCAGTTCTTGCTTCTTCTATATGGAAAGTGTTGATAGCTTCCTCTATTTTGTTAATTTTACTTTCTAGGTTTGGATCTGAAATGTTTGCATTCTTTTTAATTTCGTCCAATTCTTTTTTAAGAGATAGAGATTCCTGATATATAGGAATAAAATCCTCGAATGGGGTTAAACTTGCACTAAAAAGTATAGTTGAATTTATTTCATTTGATTTTGAACTGTTTAAATAAACATAAGCATTTATTGATTTTGTCAAGCTTGAATTAAAACTACATAACGATTCACTTAATGATTTTTTATCTAGATAACAAACTAGTATGATATAGCTAACATTAATTTTTTTACTGCCATCTTTAAAATAGACAAATTCATTTCCGCTTTCAACTGTGGCTTTGATAAATATAGTAATATTTTCCGCATTTATATTTTTTAGAGAAGTAGCAGGAATATTCCAACTAATTGTTATTGGAATAATATATTCATAATTAGGGATTACTCTACTTAAATTTGTAGTTGTATTTATATTAATAATTGTGTCTACTGTTTTAATATTTACAAAGAGCTGTTCATTTGCTATTTCTGAAGAAGAAGTTAAGGGAAGAAAAATTATACAAAATGTAATAAGTATAATAAACCTCTTCATTAAATCACTCTGTCAATAACAACAATGACCATGTATAAGTCAAATTGTTATTGTCTCTAATTTCTTTTTTAAGACTATTTTGTCGTCATTTACTTGAAGCAACCCATCACAAGGAATTTGAAATGCTGATTCTAACTCCTTAGGATATTCATCTTTATAAAAAACTGATATAATTGCTGTGTCTGTTTCTTCTGCAATAGTTGACAAAAAGCGCATAAATTTTAACACATTTTTTTCGCTATTAAATGCGAGAATACCATTTAAAGAATCGATCACTGCAATTTCAATCGCTGGATCGGAAAATACATCTTGAAGCGTCATTGAAATCTCAACTAGATTGTCTGGATTTTCTATAAATTTGAAAGAAAAATTTTTATTATTCTTTGAATCTGCAATTGGCTTACTAATTGCATCAATAAAGATTATTCTTTCACTATGATCTTGAATATCAAATCCATTTTCTTTGAATTCCTTAATAACTTTATTAACTGGCTTATCAATTGAAAACCATACTGCTTTTTTATTTGGATTTGAAGTTAGAAAATCATAGACTATTTTATATGAAAGAACGATGTCTGTAGTAAAGGGAGATATAGGAAAAAGAATCAATTGTTTCTTTATATTTGAAATTAGAGAACGTTTCATTTCTTTTGGATTAATGTCTAAAAAAGAAGCTGTTTCCTCTTGAATATCTAATTTCTCATCTTTTCTGTTATTTGGCAAAATACCACCTATATTTTATTATTCTATTAATTAATGTCAGATTAAATTTAAAAACTTAATAATTACAATCGTGCTAAAAATAGAAGATACATAGATATATAAACATTATCTGATATTATATTACAAAGTATGTGGGATTAAAAACTAATTCTCACAAGAAAACAAACAGTACGTCTAATATGATTTGCTGATTTTGCTTTGCTTGATTGAGAAAAAGAATACGTCCCACTAAAGACAGAATCTGGAGTGTGAAATAATGGAAGAAGAAAGACGTGGCGGATTTAGACGCGGAAGATTTCGCGGCCGCGGAAATTTTGCACCTAAACCTGTAAAGGAAGGTGACGAAATTGACCTTACAATAGAAGCCGTTGGTGAGAAGGGAGACGGAATAGGAAAAATCCAAGGATTTGTTATATTCGTCCCTGGAACGTCTACAGGAGAATCTTGTAAAGTAAAAATAATGCAAGTCCGTGGAAAAAGCGCAGTAGGAGAAAAAATATAAAACTCATAATGCGTTAATAAACCCTTGTAGGTTTCTTTTTTTTTGTTTTTATTTTTACTTTTTTTTTCGATCAATTACACAAATTTTCAATAAACTCATAGTAGTCTTTAAACTTTAAATAATAATATATACCGAATGTTTTATTTTGATATGGGAAAAATATAAATTAAGAAATGAAATTTTCAATGAACAAAATCAAACATCTAGAAAGAAAAAATAGAAAATGTGTATTTGATAAATGATACTCCATCTTTGATTAGCTTCGCTCTTCAAGCTGCATTTTATCTTCCAAGTCTAATCTGGAATTTAAGAAAAATAAATGAAATAAAATCAAATAGGTTCTGGTACCTCAATAGAAATAAAGAGCCATTAAAGGAACAATATAGAGCCAAGATACAAAAGATCCTTTACCTTTAATTGCGTTTGATAGCAGATATAAAAGAGATCTTTTTAACTTTTCAATGGTTGGTAAAATTATCGCCTGCCTTGGTTACCTGGCATTTATTGTAAGATCAAGAAGGGACTAAAAAGCGCAGAGGCAGAAGATTATATGGATGTATTTGATTTTCTTAAAACTAAATATCAAGAAAAAAACTATTAGAGAATAGAAGTGCAATAATCGGATAAGTGGTGGAAACATTGTTGTATATAAAACCTGTTCTTCACAAGAATTCATAGAAAGACATAATATCAAATGTGGAATATCTATTTCGCCTTTTGGTGATTTAGCAAAGCAATTGAGTATATGAAAAACAAGCTTAAAGAAAGAGATATACCTGAAAATACTCGCAGGATTTTATCAGATTGTAATAATTATGTTGAAAGTTTAGGGATAACTAATACTTCTGATAGATACTTATTTACTAATGGATCGCCAATTACTTACTGTAAGAATTTGAAAGTACCTTTATTAATCGAACATGGAATCATGGATTATATAGTTCCAGTTATGGCTCCTTGAAGATATATAAAACACTAAAACAAGAAAATAAAAAACAGAGCTTGTTTTAATACCTGGAAAAGGTATACTTGGAGACCTTAAAAAATGAAAAGATAATATGATTGAAACAATTGGATTAATACGTTCAATAATTTATGCTTACAAATTTTTAAGGAAGCATATGAGTTGTTAAATTTGAGAATATGGTTAGATCAAGTCTGAATTGAAATCATTAATTGTTCTTTAGTTGAACTTTTTCTTAAAGGTTCGTTACATCTTTTTCTATATTCCCATTCTTTATCTACAAAGGAGTTATAACCTTTTGAGCGTAAGTATTTGCTCATGAATACAGCGTTTCCATAATGACAAATGATTTCTTTTGCACCGGACTCCTCAACATACTTTAATATTTCAGAAAAACCACTATGATCGCTTAAAGGAAAAGCGTGATACCTATATCTATACTTTTTAGCCCAACCTGTAACGATTGCAAATGAAACTTGTTTATATTGAGTAGTTAACCATTTTTCTGATTGTGGATTAACAAGATTGAATGGAACGATATAAACAAACTTATCCTTCATTATTTCAGCAGCTTCTTTACTACCAATAACAACCCTATCAAGCCTTATCCCATATTTTTCATATACCTTACATTTTTCTTCTATATTTTGATCAACTACAGGAGTAATATTTGAATACTTGTTTAATATGTAGATAAGCTCTTGAGCCTTTCCTACTGAATAGGCTCCAAAAACTACATTATTTCCTGTCATTAATCTTGTTCTTGTCCATCTATCTATTCTATCAGCAATTATTTCTTTTGAATCAAATTCAAAATCGGGATGACCAAATGTACAATCTATATGTAACTCATCACATTTTACTATTTTTGCTCTCTCACTAGTAAAACCTTCCCTAAGTTTCATATCCCCAGTATATACAACTGTATGACCATTTGTAAATTCTATTTGCGTAGAGCCAAGAATATGTCCCGCAGGGTGTAGAATAACATCTTTATCTATCTTATGTAGTATAGATGTTTTTCCATCTAAATTAAGAAGGTCAAACGTTTGTTGCGATGAAAATATATTTCCCTTTCTAGAATGATCAGAATGAGCATGTGATATGTATACTATATCTGCATCTTTAGATGTTTCTATACCTAATACTCTTCCATCTGAAAGTATTATCCTCATTGTCTGCCTCATGCTAATTTAATTGGTGCCAGATAAATAATTATTAAATAAATTTATAAAGTTTTAATGAATGGAAAGAGATGTTAAAAAAGAAAGATATTTTAAGTTTCACTACAATATGTAATAAAATTATTTTAATAGATCATTTTTAAAGGGCCGGTAGCTTAGCCAGGTTGGAGCGCGTGACTGATAATCACGAGGTCGGGAGTTCAAATCTCCCCCGGCCCATTATCGATTTTTGTGGGAACCAATCGTTTTATTAAGCTAAATTTAATACTATTAGTTGTGTTTTTGGTATAAAAATAAGAATGTTTAAAAATATATACTGCGTTTAAAATTTGAGAGTATGAAATTTAATTTTGATAATGAAAAATATAATAGACAGCTGGATAAAAATGTTTTTTTCAAATTAAGTGCAAAGGAAAAGGAGATCTATCTGAAGTTAAAAAAACAAGTTCCTGTGGAAGAAATAATTCTAAGTATAGGAGATACTTTTTCTAAAGTGAATTATAAAGAATTGGAAAAGGAAAAACTTATGGAAGTATTATCTAAAGCTAAATCGAATTCGGTTATATGGGAAAGAAAAATGAATGCGGCAGAAGATATATTAACTGCAGTTAGACGTTCCGGTTCTAATCCAAAAATGATATTCAATTTATTCTTTGGTAAAAAAAGTAGGAAGATTGAGAAACCCTACTGGGAACTTACAAGAACAATGTATTCTATAATGGGAACTAAATTCTTAACTATAACCAATGAAGAAATTGGATGGCTTAATGCTATCGGCCTCAAAAATAAATATGCCTCTGAAATAGAAATAATAGATCCATTATTTAATATACTTGATACAAAGGAAGGACATGAATTGATTAATCATTTATACATGTGTAAAAATACGATATGTACTTGTATTGAATCCAGAAAATTGATAAATGAATTAATTGAAAAGACAAAAGAATACAAAAAGGAAATGCAAAATGAATTTATTATATTTGATATCTTAATGAAGGAAGAACCCAATGCAGTAATAAGTTTTGTTAACAAATGCATGGATCTATATTGGATAACACATCTATTTCATGTTTTAAAGACTGGTAAAGAACGATTGATTAAAACAAAAAAAATAGAAATGGAAAAAAAGAAAAATAAACAAAACGATGGTGAATTTCAAAGTGACGAATCAAAAAAAGATGAAAAAACAAACGAAAAGGATAATTAAAATCCTTCATTGATAATCGTGATAAGTAATAGAATAAAAGTAGATTAGGGCGGGAATGTGTGGGAGTTCTGACCCGCCCATAAGTATGAATTGGGGGTTTGGTCGTAACCCCCGCCTCTTTGTCGCCTCGCACCCTACCTCAAATTCGCCTCGCTTTGATTATCCGGGTGAGCATAATAAATGACTTTTCCTGCCCTCTTTTTTACAAGATGGCCGAATGTTGCAAGTTTATTTAATCTTGCAGATGCGGCATTTCTTCCCTTGTATGCGAAAACCTTTTGTATGGTCTCTGCAGAAGAGGGACCGTTTTCTTTTATGTAATCGATTATCTTTTGATCAACTGATGAGAGTAAGAGCGCTGGCGCTGAAGTTGAGGGTACAGTGCCAACGCTGCTTAATTTCTGTTCCATCTGCTTCAATTTTTCCTCGAGCTGGTCAAGCCTCGCGTATATATTCTTTAATAATCGGTTAGTATTTTCCTTTTCTTTGACTGAAAGATACATAAGAGCGGAATGGACGGTGGGATCTCTGAGCTTAGCGATCTCCCTCTCAAGCTCTGCGATTTCTTCGTTTGCCTCTTTCTTGAAATTCGCAACCTTGTATTCAAGCGTATTTTCGAAATTCTCTTCATCTTTGTTTTCTTGTGGTTTCATATTCCCACTTGTCTATGTTGGCGATCTGCCGGCATTCATGCATTTTGCATTTACGCCTTGTCGCCCATACCGCAAGCTTTTTAAGCCCATATGAACATATACTATTAAGACACACAAAACAAATCATGATTGAAGAAATACCAATCATGACTCTTAATTATGTGTCATGATACTATCATGACAGTTAAAATTTATAAAGCTTTGCTTTTTCTTTTACGTCGAAACGATATTTTCACTCTCAAAATTAGGAATTATTTCAATTAGGGTTTTATGCACAAAAAGAAGATTTAAAATTATAACTACCAAAAACAATTCATGATAAAAGAGATAAATAAAGAACTAGAAATGATGGAATGTATAAACCAGATCAAGCTCGCATTTAAAGATTATGACATAAAAAAATTAAGAGAAATTAATAATAAATGTGAAAAAAATATTCTTCTTGACGAAAAATTATTCTTTACACTAGCTTTACTTTCTTATACTCTTTCTAAAATTCTTGTAAAAGCTAGATTTAGAAATGCTTCCCTATATCAAAAGATAGATATTAATCTTACACAGGCAATTCAATTTGCAAAATCTAAAGATGAAATTGCACTGATAACTTCCATATGGAAAATTCTTGAAATAATCACAAATTTTGATGAAAAAGATAAGAGATACATAATTGGCATAATAGAAAAAGGAAGAACAAAAATAGCTGCAAGTCTATATGCACAAGGTCTGTCTCTAAGTAGAACAATTTCTATAACAGGTGCACAAAAACAAGAAGTACTTAATTACTCAGGTAAGACTGTGATGTCTGATAGAGTAGGAAGAACCATAAGCGCTAAGGAGAGATTTAATATTGCAAAGAAAATTCTTAAGGAAAGAAATAAGAAAGAGGTATCTTAATGGTGCGAGAGGATATTGATAGAACAGAATATTTTAAAGAAGATAGAGAAAGACGAATAAATCCAAATTCAGTAGTTTGTGATTCGTCTTCTCTCATTTCTCTTACGGATGCTGGTCTTTTAGGTGCACTCATGATGTTAAGAAAAGAGATAAAAGGAGATTTTATCATAACTGAAGGAGTGATTGATGAAAGCATAAATACCCCAATTAAAAAACCAGAGTATGCATTTTCTGCAATAAGAATAAAGAGAGCGCTCAAATCTGGAGCGTTTAGAATTGGAAAGTATGAAAAAAATACTTATGATGAGATACTCAGAGTCACAAATAACATGTTCTACACAGATCGACCTTTTCATCTTGTTAATCATGGTGAAGCAGAGATGTTAGCTACAGCAATAGACAATGAAGTTGAATTTGTGCTTATGGATGAAAGAACTACAAGAATGCTCATAGAATCACCATTAGAATTGAAAAGACACATAGAAAATGAATTCAGAATCAAAATGAATATTAACGACGTACTTTTTAGAAGATTTAGAGAGATGACAGCTGGAATAAATGTAATAAGAAGTAGTGAGGTTCTTGCACTTGCAAAATCTAAAGGGTATTTTAAGAAATTTAGAGAGCTTGAGAGAGAAGCGTACAAAGCTGCTTTATATGCTCTAAAATTCAATGGATGTTCGATAAGTTTCGAAGAAATAGAGGAATTGTCAAGAATAGTTTAACCGTCAGATCAGTAGAAGTTAAGCATAGAAAAGATTAATAATATCAAATCTAAATTTTACCTATGGAAAAAGAACTTAATATACGAAACAAAAACGAAAGAGTGGAACAGTCCCAGATATCTGAATTTTATAAAGAAAAGAATATTGAAATTTTTATTGATTCTCGAGAATCTGATGAACTTATAGAGTTGGTACAAAAACATGACATAAAAGTTAACTTGAAACAATTAGAGATTGGAGATATTATCATATCCAATCGAATAGTAATAGAGAGAAAAACTTCAAGTGATTTTGAGTCAAGTATAATAGACAATCGTCTTTTTGAACAGACAAAAAAAATGAGCGAAAATTATGAAATTCCAATTCTTATAATAGAAGGGCAAATGAAAGCTGATAGGATAAGACAAAACGCATATATAGGAGCTTATTTATCGATTATAATGAATTATGGAATTCATGTAATAAACACAAAAAATATTGAAGAAACTGCAAAATACATATCCTTAATAGCAAAAAGAGAACAAATACAAGAATCAAAACCTTTAAGACTTTTGGTAAAGACTAAAACATTTTCATTCAGGGATGAACAGTTAAGAGTTCTTCAATCCTTTCCATCAATAGGACCATCGACAGCAGAAAAGATACTTCAGGAATTTGGAACTCTGGAAAAATTCTTCACTTCTGATATAAAAGAAATTGAAAGAGTGATAGGGAAGGCAAAAGCAAAAAGAGTATATTTACTTATACATTCTAATAAATAGTGAGTCTATGATAAAGGGAAAGGCTGTACTTCTTGCAAGAATATATGAAAAGACAAGATTCTTCAAATCAGCAGATGTAAATGAAAAGATGGATGGAGCAACTCCTCCTTCAGTATTCATAGGCAGCTATGGTTATCCAAAAGTTTATGTTGGACCTATGACACCGCCAGTACATGGAGATACAACGATCATGGATTTTCCAGAAAACTGGTTAAATAAAATGTCAAATCCTGAAGAGATTGTAAATCTCAGGCTTCAGCTTGTAAGAGGTAAAAAAATAGTTGGGATAAAGGAAGAAAACAGATTCATTGACAATATTAGAGATATTGCGCTTTCAAAGTTTTCAACGGAAGTAGAACTTGAGTTTACTAAGAAACCTACAGGAGGGTTTTTCCATGAAGAATTGCAGCCATTTGGTCCTTCTGCACCAATAAAAAATTGGCATGTTGGCAACAGTAAATATGATGAAAAAATGGAGAAGATGTATTATGATACAGATATCAAAGCCTCTGATGCTGTATTTGAATTGTATAAAAAAGGTGTAAACATTAGTGCAATTCAAAGAGCTTTAAGTGTTGGTGCATTTGGATTAAAAAAGAATAGAAAATTGGTTCCAACTAGATGGTCAATTACAGCAGTGGACAGCATAATAAGCGAAAGAATGCTTGAAGACATAAGGGAATATCCCCAACTCGAAGAATATCAGGTATATGAATATGAGCACATGCGAAACAAGTTCCTCATAATATTCATTCCTCAGCAATGGAGCTATGAATCTATGGAGGCTTTTTATTCAGAAGACGGGACTAAAGTGGATATATTCAGCGATTATGAGCTTTACCATAAGAAAAAAGAATACGCACTGATAGGCGGATGTTATTACAGCTGTAGACTTGCAGTGAACGAGTTCCTTGCAAAAAACAAAAGGCAGGCTGCCGTAATAATACTTAGGGAGGCTTACAAGGATTACATACCTCTTGGGGTATGGTTAACAAGGGAATGTGTAAGAGAAGCACTAAAGAAAGAGCCTGTAAGATTTCAGACATTGAAAGACACGCTGGATTATGCAGATATAAGACTAACTGTAAAAATGAGAGATTGGATAAAAGAGAGCCGACTTTTGAAAGAAATAACGCAAAGAGGAATACAATCTTCTCTAAATTCGTTTTTCTCATAGAAGTAAATATGGAAAGTACGGACTCTTTTCATAATTTAAAAATCTTTTCAGACAATATATAATAAAGGAGTATTATCGAATGAGTAGTGGTCATATGGAAATCGATGAGAAAACTCGTGCCATAATTGTTTCTTTTCTTAAAGGAATTAAAACAAAGAAGATAAGCAAGGCAAAGATGGAAGAACTTAAAGATGAGATACTCAAAAAAACAGATATAAGAATGCTAAATCTTAGTACGCTTAAGAAAATGGTAAAGAAGATTGCAAAAGAGACTGCGCAGGCAGAGAAGATAGAAGAAGCAAAAATAGAAAGCATAAGTGGCTTCAAACCCGTAATAATTCCGATAACTACACAGGCATTTCAAAACATGATTTTATACGATCTTTCTGCTTCTAAAAAGACATTAGAAAGACTTAATGAACGTCTTGAATCAATAAAAGAAGCAGGAAAAAATACAGAATTTAAAACTAAGATTTCTAGTGAGATCTCATTGATAAGAAAAGAAATAGAAAAGCTTGCAAACAAGCTTGAGAATGTCGAAAAACAGCTTATCCAGAAAACAAAGAAATGAACTGCTCTTTTTAAGTTCATTTGAATCTTTTACTGTTACTTTTTTATTACAAGATAAAGCTAATTAAATAATAAATCAAGATTAAATCCTAAAACAACCGATTTTTATGGTTGATGCTTATAAACAACCAAAACGAAAGATTTATATATCTCATTTGTGTCCAAAAAGTAATGTAAATTGATTGTTGGTGGGAGGAATATGGAAAATATGGGAAAAAATTGTGAGGACATTAGACCTAAAAATATGGGAAAAGAAAATAGAATATGGAAAGCTGCAAAAATAGGAATTCTTGGTCTTAGTTTGATGGTTTTTGGAAGGAACATTAAGGCCGAAGATCCAATGAAAACTCCATTCATAAAGGAGCGTTATGAAAATGGAATTGTAATAGAATACGAATATCATATAAATGATAAAAATAATTCTGAAATCCAAAAAAATAACTATTTTAATAGCAAAGACAATGTCTCAAATACAGATTCTAATGTTTCTATTTATTGGAAGAATGAAGTAGTTGGAAGAACATTTTTCCAGATCGAAATAAACAGAGAAAAAAATTCTATAGATTCAAAATATACAGGTAAATCTATATATGGAGATTACACCGATTATAAAGATAATGACGAAACAAAATTAACTTGTGGATTTTTTGGTATTGGCACAAGTATAGCGCCAGATGGGATTAATGAAAAAATAAAATTTGGAATTGGTTACTACAATGAAGAAATACAAAAAACAGGAGTTATGAAATACAACTCTTTACGTAAGGATATAAGTGTAGTCATAGGTTATGATGTAAATGGAAATCCAATAACTATATATGGAGATATTAATAATAACGAGATGTTAAATGAAGATATGAATGGATCTTATATGGGAAACAAAATTTATTTACAATATATAATAAATCAAAATATAACTTCCATAATTTGGTTTACCAAGGCTAAAGGAACCATAAATCATTTCTTAGACCATATCGATGAATATACAATTCAAGGGAATATATGCTATCTTGGAAGCTGCCAACCTGGTGCTTATTATTTTGGATTTGAAACACACAAAAGAAACAATGATATAAAGACAAGTAAAACTGAGATTGGAGTAAGATTACCTATAACATTAGGAAAGAACTTAGTTGTAGGAGAGTACACCAAAACAACTAGAAAGTATGATGATACAGACGGATCATTTAATAACTTCCTAGAAAAAGAAGTTATAGACACAATTAATTTCTATTATAAAAGAGAGATTATAAGAAACTTTGCTATTAAGATCGGATATACACATACGCTCCAGAAAATAATCAGACTTTACAACGAAGAAAACAGACAGGATTCAAAATTAGTTGTAGGTACACAATTAAAATTCTAAACTTTGATTTTTTGTTGTTTGTTTCTTTTTACCTATTTCTCCCCTTTTTCTTCCATTGACTGTTTCAAACGCATAAGCTTGATTAAAAGTGATTGTATTTTTTCGTATTGTTTTTTTTCTTCATCATCCTTAAATGCGCCTAGAACCCATCTTTTCATCTTGTAATTATTCATAATTTCTTCTATCTTTTGACATACTTCATTGTATGTCAGATTTGGTTGAAGATCTTCTGAAGATAATTGGCTTTGACCTGTACTCTCCTTATAATTTTCTTTGATTTCATTTTCATTTTTATCTAAAATTTGTGCTGGTATTGGCTTTGTTTCTTCTATATCATTTATTTGTTCTCTAATATGTGAATCAAGAAATTCTTGACGTCTTAAATCAGATCCAGTTTCTATTATATCATTATCTATTGGAAAAACATCTTTAACTATTTCTTCTTTTAATTTGTTTTTGTTAAACGAATTTCCTAAAATAACTTTTTCACCTTCAAAAGAAGAGATAAAACCTAAAGAAGAAATAAGTGAAGAAATTCTGGATGAAGCTAATTGACTTTCTAATTTAAATTCTCCATCATTAGAATAACCTTCTAAATAATTTTTTATAATTTGAACTATTTTGTCATCACCTGGAAGTGAAAGTATGAGTGTAGCTATAGTTTCTCTATTTTCGTAGTTTTTCTTAAGAAGTAAATTGGATTTAGAAAGTATTTCATAACCTTTTCCTATCTCTTTAAATGCATTGGCTTTTTCTTCTTGGGAAAGTTTTGTGAAATCCTCTTTTAGCTTTTCTATTTCTTTCTTGTTAATTAGGATATATACATATCCTGCATCTTGAATAGAAGAGAGGTGATTTGCCATTTCTTGTTTTAATAAGTCTAACTCTGACTCTAAATCTTCTAAATTTGACCTACCTGAAAGTTTGTATTTCATTAATTCGAATGTTTTTTTGCTTATAAGATATCTTATCTCTTCTACTCTTTTTATGTTGTCGCCTATCATGTACTGCCTCAATAAATATTATAAGCAAATTTTTATATTCATTCTCATTAAAAAACAAAGTTAATTCCTCTATTTTTATCCAGATACTTTTCTCTTTGTTATTCCTAGAATCAAAATTTCTATAAGTGCAAGCATAAAACCAAGCACTGGAAAAACTATAAATCCTAATAACATAGGCAAACCAAACAGTAAAACAGGCAGTAACCTTCCTCTTTTTCTTCCAATGAATGAGGCAATACTTGCAGAAACAATCAGAAGTATCCATGAAAAGTCACAAAGTAAGCAGAAGTAACCTGTGCAGTTCTCGATTATTCCTGCACAGCCAGACTTTATTCCGAATGAAAGAAGCTGAGTCTCTTCTCTCAATGGGATTATGCATTCCCCATCCTTACAAAAACCGTCCTTACACTGTGCAGTGTAACTGCAGTTTCCACTTATTATGTATTTTTCAAGAACTTGGGGGAATCTACATGTATTATTCAGACAAAATCCCTCTCTGCATTCTCCAGTATATCTACAAGAACCACCCAGATCAGACAAAGCGAATGTAAATGCAACCAAGATTAAAATTGTAAACATTGCGAATATAAATTTTGACATAAATACCACTCTTAAATCATTGCCTTGCAAGCATTAATCCTAACATTATTATCCCTATTATGATCCCCACAAATGGATAGGTGATCAATCCTATTAAGACGGGAACAAATACGCCAACCAAACCAGGAACTGGATGATTGAATTCCCTCCAGACAAAGAATCCAAACCCTATAGAAACCAAAGCTAAAAGACCAGTTAAACCATTGCATATTGAAATACATTGCGTTTCAGTTGGATCGCATTCTTCAATCAAACCATTGCATGCAAATTGAGATGTTATCGGTTTATTTAAGGCCTCTGCAATGAAAAGACTCATTACGGGTGGATTTCTACATATTCCGTTTTCACAATAACCAGTACAGCATTCGCCTGAAGTAATGCATGCTCCTTTAGCGCATAAACATTGGCCATTGACACATTCTGCACCACAACAATCTGCGGTGGTGCTACATAAGGCACCTTTTATACATGTAGCACTTGCTTGTATTTTTGTTTTGCTTACACCGAAAATAGAGTATATAAATGGTGCTGCAGCCTCTCTTTCAACTTCCCTCTGAATAGAGATCGCTTGTTGATAATCTGAAGATGAAGATTTTCTTCCACCACTTGTAGTTGTAGGAACTGGTGGCAGTTGTGATGGTTGTGCTTCGGATTCTGGAACACAGAATCCATTTAAGCAAACTTGTCCAGATTGACATTCTTGATTAAGTATACACAAAGCACAGCTTCCAGCTCTACATGTACCAGTGCAACACTCTAACCCTGATGTACATGATTGACCATTGCTTCTGCAGCTGCACTTCCCAGTATCCGCATTACAAATCCAGTTGTTTGGACATCCGATCTCACTGCAGGATTTACATCTTCCTCCCGCCTGGCAGATTCCAACACTGCATTGATCGTCAGACGTACATGGCTGACATTTGCCTGAAATACAAGGATAACCTGTTGCTGCACACTGAATATCATTTGAACATGTTGTACATACTCCGTTCAAACAAAGACCTGTAGAACATGACAAATCGCTCAAGCAAGCAGTACAAACACCGTTCAAACAGTAATTAGTTGATCTGCTGCATTGAGAATCTGAAGAACATGAAATACAGATTCCGTTTTCACATAGGTTTGAAGAACAATTTTTATCTGCCGTGCATGCAACACATTGACCATCTGCACAAAGATTTGATGTACACTGAGAATTATAAGTGCAATTTCCAGATGGAAGTGTTCCGAAATTTATTACAAATTGGTTTTGCGCGTACGTCAATGGAGAAAGGATCAAGGCTAGGAGAATAAATGCAATACTTAACTTTTTGCCTAATCTAATTTTTTTACTTATTTTCTCCATTTTATTCTCCATCCAAATCACCATTACTGTTTCTTAATAATCACTGACTGATGGATAATAATCCTGTCGGATTCCACTGTGTAATCTGTTATATTTGTCTTTGAACCGTCTGCGCCGATATACTCGATTGACGCAATTTCCTTTCCTTTTGCATTTTCAGGCAATGGTATTATAATCTCATCAAGTTTAACATCTGCAGCTGTATTAGTTATTGAATATATGAATTTATTTTCATTTTCGATATAGTTTGGAATAGCGGTCAAAACTGTATCTAATATAACTGAGAATGTACTTGTTATCTTCTGAGTAGATGGAATAGAAATCAAAGAATCTGTATAGCTATAACTATAGAACGTCTTTCCAAACCTATCAACTATTGAATTAATAGTTTTTATTACTTGAGACGGCACAAAGTCTGTAACCTTGAACTGGAAGTCTGAAATCTTGTTTGTTGCAAAATAAAGATTAATATTGCATTTATCTTGAGAACAGATGAGTGATTTCTTTGCAGAAATTTGTGTCTCAACAATACAGATATTTGCAGTAAGTGTAATTTGATTATCTTCAAATCCTGACTTTGATGCACGAATACTGTAGTCTCCACTCAATAAAGGCGTAAATTCAAATCTTCCATTTGAATCTGCTGTTCCTCCCGTAACAAACATGCCGCTGGACTTAAACAAAATAGTAACTGAAGCACCAGGTTCTGTTATTACATATGCTAGTGAATTAGTACAATTCATCCAACCAGATAATGGAATCTTTGTTAATGGTGGCATTACTGGTGGTGAAGTGGGTGGGCCAGCAACTATAAATGTATAATTACCACTTCCTCTATTTCCAGCCATATCTAATCCATAACCTATAACTATATCACCAGATTGCAAAGAGTAGATTGAATGGTGCTCCAATGATAGAGATCTTGCCCGCTTGGCAGCTCCGGTTGGGATTGTAAGGAAATCAAACCTCTTTTCACTGCCTCTTATTATTTCTGAATCAGATCCAGCATATGCCCAAGGCATTGAGATAAATTCACTTGTAACTTCGAAATCTGAATCAACACTTGGATATGCATCAAGATTTGCTGTTATGTTGATTGCAACCTTGCACATTCTTCCATATGGGATTCTAAATCTATATGGAGAACAGTTTTGTAGGTATTGAGTAAGGTTGAGTTGTCTTATCATTGTACTGTTCTCGATTTCCATAACTCCATCGTTTAGGAAGTCAATATTGAATGTTATGTTCTCTGAAGGACTTGATATTATTGAGATGTTTGAAACCTTGGAATACTTTGGAACATCTATGTAGAGGATTGTAGATGATGAGGAGTTTGTAAATGTTACTGTTTTGACCTCACTCCCATCATTGAATCCATCAATATATGAGGGGGAGTTTAAATCGTAGGCATTTCTTAAGTCATAATCAATGGTTATAGAACTGATTCTGACCTTGCCTTTTGTTGATGAATTAAGTGTTAACGGTATTAAGACATTTCCTTTCTGGTCAGAGTCTGCGCTTGATGTATAATTCCT
The DNA here is from genome assembly GCA_038881595.1 of Candidatus Micrarchaeia archaeon. GTDB lineage: Archaea > Micrarchaeota > Micrarchaeia > CABMEP01 > CABMEP01 > DTQF01. Next base: position 79,079 of record JAVZPM010000003.1, read on the forward strand.
TAACGCATAAACAAATGGTGCAATTACTTGTATAGAAGTATTGAATTGACCAGAATATGTAACAAATGGTGTTCCAGATAACGTTGATCCATTTCCTATCCACATATTGACATTGGATGGGTAAGAACCTTCCCACTCTTCTCCACTTAATGTTATCTGTGCTGATTTTATGTATGACTTGACAGGCAATGAAATAACTAGGACATCGGTTCCTCCATCGCTTAGATAGAAAACATCAGACTCATGCTTTGGTATTCCAACAAGAGATGTGATTGTGCCACTAGTGTTTACATCTGGCAACTTGATTCCAGATGAATATGAATAATTGAAATTGAATTCTGAAATATTGAATTCTCCATCATTCAAACCGTTGATGCTAATATAGAATAAACAATACGAACCGTTATGCAGCTGACTGCAGTTTCCAAGAGCTGATTGCATACTTGAAGTTAAGTCTAACGTAATAGGTGAAGAGAGAGAAGAGATTTCATTAAAGTAATATCTTTCAGCTGAAGATAGTGAAGTTATGTTATTTCTTAAATAGATTGAAATATTGAATGAAGGAGTTCCTGAAAGAGGTGAAAGTGTGATTGTTGCGTTACTGACTATTGCCCCATTTGGCAGGAATAGTGGAATAATTTGATCTGAATTCACTTCCTTATAATCATTGCCTCTTCCATCATCTCTCTGAGCCACTTGTTGTAATGGATCTAAATAATCTGCAATAACTATAGAACCAGATTGACGTAGAGAGACTGTTGGACTTACATTGTCAAAACTTATAAGATCGGATTCCTTCTTTCCTATTAAGAAATCAATTGAACCATTAATAATGCTAAGCTTTAGCTTGAAAGATCTTTCATTAGAATCAAAAATAAATTTTCCTCCAAGGTCTTTTATAAATCCATTTTCATCGATTTCAACTGAAGAAACATTACCTGCTTCACTTGTGTTGAAATCCTCTGAAAGGTTTACCTTGAATTCAATAGGTAATGGAGTTACCAAAGATAAACCTTTTCTTTCTTCAACTGGCAAATATACTGATTCATATGTTCCAAACAAATAATGCAGTCTTGCATTCACTATTGAGTTTTCAGCAGCTAAATGCATTAAAGGAAGATCTGTTATTACGAAGACTTCATTTTCTAGCCTGCTTAAGACAAGATTGTCATGCGGTGATGATGGGTTGTATGGCATTGAAATTGACAACTTTCCATCCTTTGATGCAAAGTTATAGCTTGAAGAATTTAATCTGAATCTTGCTTCCTTGTTCCATCCATCCGCTTCTTTATAAGGAAATTCATCTGAGACATCTGAAACATTTTGGAAGTCTAATAGATTCACATATGGATAAGATTGTCTTCCCCAGTAGTTTCCATGAATATCACTGGTTAATAAGATCTTTCCTGATCCATTCACCAGTGAATCTGAGGATATAATCTTTGAGAAGTTGAAAATATTGTTTCTGAAAACATTAATTGAAATATTCTTAGATTCAAAGCCAGCTGAATTTCTTAAATGTATGAAACTGTTTTGGTTGCTTATGTTTGAATCTGAAATTGATAGATATAGGTTATCTGTTGATGAAACATCAACATCAATCACATCTGCATTACTTGCTGTTTGAAGGCTAATATCTGATGATATTATTGTTATTATGCTATTTTGTCCAGAAATGGAAATGCCTTTCACTCCATTAGAATTCTGAATTTGTGAGCTGAAAATGCTTACATTAGACGATGACATATATAATGTATCAGATTGGCTGTTCTTGATAATTGTATTATTTATGATAACGTTTGAAAGATTTGCAACCATACCTTTTGAACTGCTATTCTCAAATCTTGAATTATTAATTTCTGCATCAGTATATATAAGTTCGATTTGTCCTCCATTATGTGTTACATTGTAAATCTTTGCATCAGTTACATTGATCATTTGGATATCTGGATCGTAATGAGAGATTATTATGTTTTGAATTGTAATGTTTGCCCTATCCTGTGCAAATATTCCTGGAATAATTGGGTTTCCAAGATTACGTACCTCATATCCCTGACCATCAAGAGTAACATTATCTGCATCTATGAATATACAAGTGACATTAGTTGAATAAATATTATTCACAAGATAGTAGTCTCCAGGCAGTGTTATGTCCAAGCAGTTGTTTGGATAGAATGGCGATGTTGAATCTAATTCCACACCAGTGACAGTTGCGGTTGCATTGTTTCCAGACAGATCAAAGGAGGTTACATTTATTGTATAAATATCATCTGGAAGAGTGAAATCTATGGTGAATGTTCCATATTGATTTGTAGTGTAATTTAGAATAGATTCTGATGCGTTATATATTGAGATTTGAGTGTAATTGAGATTGTCATCAAATATTGTAAGATTTAAAACTATTGTGTCTCCTACAATATACTGGCCAGATGAAGGCGAATTAATCATTACACCAGGTATTTCATTATCTATTATTATATTATTAATTTCAGATACAGTTACAGCATGCCCTACTTTATCAAAAATTGTAATGTTAATTGAATAGTTTCCATTAGGCAGTCCTGTTGTTGGCAATGATATTGTAATATTTACATTTCCACTAATAGTCAAGGTCTCTGAAATGTTTGATACTATTTGTCCTGAGCTGTTTATGAGTAGAGCTGTATAGTTTGCAGGATTGGTTTCATTGTAATTGAATTTAAGCTGGACTGGAACACTGCTCCTTAAATAAATCGGAGAAGATTGCAATGGAGAAAGAATTGTGAGATGTGGTATAATAGTATCTATTGTTATATCTGTTACATTGCTTGAATTTTCATTTCCTGCTTTATCATATGCAGTTGCAGTTATATTATAGATTCCATCATTTTGGACTTCGAGTTGGACTGACCATGAAGTACTAGTTGTGATTGTTGAATTAATTAGTGTGCTACCTTGCCAGATTGAGATATTTGTATAATTGTAGTTTAGATCAGATGAAGTACCAGTTATTGTTATTGTCTTTGAATTGATGTATGAATTTGAAGATGGAGATGTGATAGAGACAGATGGAGAGATTGTGTCGATTGTTATATTCCGAACCGAGGATGAATTATTGTATCCTGCTTTATCATATGCAGTTGCAGTTATATTATAGATTCCATCATTTTGGACTTCGAGTTGGACTGACCATGAAGTACTAGTTGTGATTGTTGAATTAATTAGTGTGCTACCTTGCCAGATTGAG
>JAVZPM010000004.1:0-77566 GCA_038881595.1 Candidatus Micrarchaeia archaeon
TCTTTTACAGTAAGGAAAAATTGAGAAGAACTATCGTATTCTCTTTTTATCCACCTATTAGTAGTTCCACATGTTTCCATATCCCATGTCTTGTAAAGTAAAGGTTCAATCTTATCTCTAGTTATTGTATCATTTTCACTAAAATCTGAAATATAGCTGAAACTTATATCAAAATTTTTCATTAAATGAATCATTAAATATAGCGAATAAATTCTCTCTTGCACATAAAAGCCGATTGTTTCTGCATCTGTATGAATTGTGAATCTTATTTCCTCTCCAGATTTCATCTTATCCCAATAAGGATAAGGTTGTGGTTTAGCAACACTTTCAAAAAGTCTTGTGAAATACCAAAATCCTACTTCTTTAGGATCTGAATTAGGTGGAAATGAAAATAACTTGCGTGAAAAGTAATTGTTACTAAAAAATACATTAATACTTGACATCTTTCCATTTGTAAAATAGTTAATTTTATTCAATTTTCCAATGTCATAGAAACCGTTCTGATTATGATAATCAGAATCTAGAACCGTTACAAAATCTATAAAATTCTCTGATTGTACTTTTGCAAGAGTACTTATCAATGATGGAGAAACTGCACATTCTGGGATGTGAAGAGAGATATGTTTTTTCTTTAATTTAATATAAGAGAGAAATGCAGAAATAGATGAATTATACTCCTGATAAAGTAATTTTTCATCTAATAAAGGTGCAAAAGAGTGGTGGTATGAAGATATTCCGATATCTACCTCTCCATTTAAATAATATTGTGAAAGTTTATCTATAAAAATAGGATATCTATTTTTGATTTCATCAAGAGTGATTTGAGGAAATGCAATAGTGATGGAATTTGGAAATTGCTCTGAGATTGTTAGTAAAGGAACATAACAATCAGTTAGTGCAATTGCAATAAGATTATCTTTTACTTTTCTTTCGATTTTATGTGCCTTAATTTTCTTATAAAAAGAATGAAAAAATGGATTTTCGTTATCTGGAAGTAATGGTTTTTCAGCTTTGAAAAGCCTATTACATCTAGGTTGATAAGCATTAAAAAGAAAAGAAACCTTAAGTCTTCCCTTCATAGTAGTAGAATATTCAATTAATTTGTTGAAAAGCCATTTATTTTCTCTTTCCAACCAACCCATATATTCTGCTACGAAAGGTTCCATAATTTATTTACTGTTTTGTATATTAAATACTTTTCTTTTAGAAGATTTTACTCCTCACTAATTCTGTATCCACACTTACTACAGACCCAAATCTTCGGAGGTGGGTTTTCATTCACCTGTCGCATCTCTCCTCTGCATAATGGACATTTTCTAGTTTCCATCTTACCATCTAATGATTATATTGATTACAATTAATTGAATAATTTGACATTCTATTCTTTTAATTTATACCTGTCTATTCTTATTCTTTTTTCCTTAACGATTGAGTTTGAATCTTTACTCTTATCTAATAATTCTTTCTGATTAATTTGCTTAACAAGATTTTGATTGTCAAGTATTATATCTTTATCTTTAATACCGTTAAAGATTGTTCCTCTCCAAACTATATCATAGTGATAATTTCCTTTTCCAAATGCTTTTCTTATGAATTTTGTTGCCAGTTTTTCATCAAAATGTTTGCATGAAAATACGTCTATAAAACCATATTTGTATTCTGGCCAGGTCTGAATATGAATTCCACTTTCTGAAAGTATATAAAATGCAGTTATTCCATTTTCTTCGGGTTTTTCTCCTTTAAATTGATAATTTAACCTGGGTTCTAATACTGTCAGCTCAAATTCTTTGCAAAATTCAATTACAAATTTTTCTATAAAGTCTCTATCTGATAATTTTTTAACATCTTCATTATTTTCGAGAATAAATTCCCATGTGACATGTGGCATTTTTGGCATCATAATATAATTATATTCGAAAAAAATATAAATTTATATTCGAAAAAAAGTAAAAAATCAAAAAAACTATTGCTTTAATTTAAATTCCATTATTAAGGAATCGACTTGAAATATATATGCAATTAATGCCGCTCTTATCCACATTCCATTTCTTTCTTGTCTCCAATAAACCGCTCTTTCATCTCTATCAACCTTTGGATCTATCTCGTCTCTTCTAGGAAGTGGGTGCATTATTATACAGGAAGGTTTGATCAAATTTAGATGCTCTTGCTTGAAATAATATTTTGTATAATCAACATTTTTTGACTCGTTGTTTTTATCATATTCATCCTGTATTCGTGTCATATAAATTACATCTGCATCTTTTATTGCAGAATTAAAGTCGTATGTTTCAGTGTAAGGAATATTGTGTTTTCTTAAGAATTCTAGTATATCAAGACCCATTCTAAATTCTTCTGGAGAAACATAAGTTATACGTACATTTTTGTAATTTTTCATTAGGTATGAAAGTGACCGAACGGTTCTCCCTCTTTTTAGATCTCCTACCATAACTATATTCTTTCCATCTATTCCACCATCAAGAAGCCTTGTCATTGTATATATATCAAGAAGAGCTTGTGTTGGATGCTGATCTGTACCTGATCCAGCATTAATTATTGGGATTGGTCTGTTTGTTTCCGCATTCAAATGCCATGCTGCCTTTTCTACAAATCCGTCTTCTTTCATCCTCATTATCATCAAATGCACATAACTTGCAAAAGTTCTTATTGAATCTAATGGAGATTCACCTTTGGCAAAGGAAGAGGTTGAAACATCCCTTATTTCTGAAGTCTTCATACCTAAAATATGACATGCATTTTGAAAAGATAAGAACGTTCTACTTGAAGGCTGATTGAAAACTAGTATAGCACGCTTATCAAATAAAAGGTCTGAAACGAATCTATCTCCTTCTCTTGTTTTTGTAATTTCTCTTAACTTATCTGCAACAGAACATAGATAATCTAAAGATTCTCTATCAAATTGCTGTGCAAATAAAACATCATACACTCTTCCATTCTTAGAAAACAATGGTAATTTATCCTCTATTTTTAATTTAGAAAATTCATCCCAGCTTCCGTTTCTGAAATTAGCCCAACTACTATCCCATCTTGGCTTAGAATAAAGTCTGGAAGTTTTAACTTCTTCTAATTCATCTTGATCTGAATCTAAAAATTTAATAACCATTCTATCACCAAAAAAAAGATTTACTTATTAATTTATAAATTTTAAAAAACCACAGTTCAAGTTTTCTAAAATAAAATAGAGTCTTATTTATATTCATTAATATTTCCATAAAGTAAACCTTTTCGGCTAAGTTCGCCTGCCAATTTAATTATTTTTTCGTTTACTACTCCACGATTTTCTTTTGAAAACACTGTCTGTGGTAATGGGAAAAATCGATGTGCATGAATAATTGCACCTTTAGACGTAAGATCTTTAATCATTTGAATCGTAGAAGTTACATCTTCTTCATTTTCCCCTGGAAGACCAAAAATAAAATCTATATGGGGGATCAAATTTTTCTTTAAGCAGACATCTACTGCCCGATAAACGTCTTCAGCTGTATGCCCTCTATTGATCTCCTTTAAAAGTCTGTCACTTCCAGTCTGTGCTCCGAAAATAATGTTTCTGTTTGAACCGTATTTTAAAACAATATCAACCGTTTCTTCTGTAACATGTTCTGGTCTTACCTCTGAAGGAAAAGAACCAATAAATTGTCTACCACCGGGTTTTATTAATTCGAAAATTTTTGAAAAAAGAGATTCCAATGCATCAATATTTACCTTTTTTCCATCGTTTGAACCATAAGCAAAAGAATCTGGTGAAATGTATCTTATATCACGTAATTTATTTCTTCGCATTATTTTTACCCATTCTAAAATTGAATCTTCGGATCTATGTCTTACATTAGCTCCAAAAAGCTGAGGTGTTTGACAATAATAGCAGCAAAAGGGACAACCTCTAGTTATTTCTATTGGACCAAACTTTGAATACTTTAATGAAAATGGAGGAAAATTATCTAGATTTATTTTATTTGATCTACCTGTAAATATATATTCATCTCCTTCTTTGTAAAATAATCCTTTGACTTTAAAATAATCGCCATTATTTATAACTCTCCTTAAAAATTCTGGAAATGACTCTTCAGATTCGCCTATAAAGACGAAATCAAATCCTAACTCTAGAGTACCTCTAGGATCTCCAGAAGGATGTGGACCTCCTGCAATAAAAATTAATTTACTTGGATTATTTATAGCTCTTTTTATCTCTAGCAAAGAGGACATCAACTTCGCAACTTTATTCACATTTACAGTAAAAAATGAAAATGCAACTATTATTTTGTCATACGATTCCTGTTTATTTTTTAATAGAGTGACTATTTCACTTTCCTTTGATGCAAAATAAACATCTAAATTTATATCTTGATTAGCCTCTAAAGCCCCCAAAAGAGAATTAAAACTGTTTCTGTTTTGATTTGTATAATTTATTATGAGTGCTATTTTATTATTTTTAGGCATCTTCTCACAATATTATACAAAATAGCTAAGGTTTTTAATCTTATTTTGTGTAATAATAAGGTAGTTTCTAATCCTAAAGAAAGTATCTATTAATCATTAAAAAATAGTAAAAATCGTATTTAATTCAAAGTGAAAATATGAAGAAAATAAAAATGTCAAAACAAAATAAATACAAAAAAGATAGAATATCTAAATTCGGTAGTGTTAAAAATGAAGAAATTATAAATAACAAAACTGAATATGTAAATCCCATAGAAACAAATATAGTAATAAGGAAAATCAGCGATATTGAAAAAAGAAAAGAATTAATTAAGATAGCGAAAAAAATTGTTAAAGAAATTGGCGATGAAGATCCACATGCTGGTGGATTATTGTTTTAATTTTTTTTGGCTGCAATTCATTTCTTTTCCATTTTTCTCTTTCTCTCAGCGTGTTCTATTATATCTATCCACAATTCTATTGATCGAGATATTGATTCATACCTATATGAATTTATTTTCTTGAACCAACCATCATCTAAGGTTGATATTTTTACTTTGTCTTTCAGTTTTTTTTGCAGCCAACTCAAGGTTTTCTAAATTATTTATTGTCCTGTTTTTAAAAGAAAATTTTGAGTTGAATTCTTTCATATTTATCTAATACCTCCTTAAGATTTAGAAAAACATTATCTTGCTCCACCACCTCCAGCTCTCCCGCCACCACTTGATCTGCCACTGCTCATATAAGCGGAAACGGTTCCTCGCGTTGAATTGGAAATGGAAACAGCAAACACTGCGTATGATTTGAGCCTTACGTTTGATTTGTACTCTGGTACTATCACATCCATTGCTTTAACTACTTGATCGGCTATTCCAAAAGCAGTAGCATAAACTAAAAGCCGCTCCCAGAGTATCACATCTTTTATTCCTTTCTCCTTCATCAATGTAAGCTCTTTCATAAATTTATAATATCTTAGAATCTTTTCATGCATGATTCTTCCTTCCCTGGACCATCTGCCTAGCAAATCTGGTCTCATATTTGTAATAAGTAACAAAAACGAATAGCCGAATATAGCAATGAACAATAATAGTAAGAAGATAAGAAGCGTGGGGAAGAATGGAACCATGAACATTAAGCTTCCTAAGGATACAAAAAACAATAGTGAAACCAATATTCATCAGATTTTGACCTGTTATGTCTAAATATTATCCTATTAGCGATAGATTTTTAAGCTTTAAAATTATATAATATTTTACCAATTTTAACTTAATTATAAATAAAGAAGATCTATTTTTACCATAATTGCGGTATAAATAGAGATGCATTATAAATCATAATCTACTAAAAATAGGGGTGAAAGAATGAAAAATCTAATCAGAAAAAGTGTAACTGGCATTGCATTATATTCAATGATTACATCTGGATTGAATGCTGAGTCAAACATCTATGCAAGAAAAGAACCATTGATCGAAGGAAAGATGGAAACTGTTAAGCAATATGGAACAGGTGAATTTGAAAAAGTATCTTTTGATTTAAAGGCAAATTTCGAAGTTCCAATTCCAACTACAAAGACAGTTGTAATTGATGAAGTCGCTGGAAAAGAGATAAATGATAATAAATATGCAACAAGAGAAATAAAATTTAAAGAAGCTATAAAGTACTATGAATTGACTATAACATTCTTTTCCTACTCATATACATTTAAAGATCAAAGCGCTGTATTTTTGATAAGCAATGGAGAAGACGAAAAAAAGTACAAGTAGGATTAGGAAAAGAAGAAATCTTTGATTATGCTATTCCTGATCATGAAAGAACATATAGATTACACATAAAATTAGAGGAACTTAATATAAAGGAAGGAAAAGTACGAATAAAGCTTCTAAGAGAAAAAATAAAACCTGAAAATTTAAACAATACCCCCCAGTAAAAACTAAATGGCTAAATTATATAAAAATAATTAAATCCTTAATAGAGAATATCTATATATCTTTGGCTTTTTCATTTTTTTTAACCCCAATCTCTGTTCCATTATTTCAAGCATCGATGATAATGTAAAGGAACTTACACCAAGGGATTTTAGATATTCTATCTCTTCTTTGAGTTTATGTTTCTGATCTTTTGCTATTTCAACTTCCCCAGACCAACCTAAGCTTCTTATATTTTCTAGAACATAGATCTTATTTTTTGATTTGTTTGTAAACATTACCCCTTTCTTTTTCTCTATTTCTATATATTTTTCATATCCTTGATTTTCTAAGAAATTAATTGCAATTTGTAAATTTTTGAACTTCTTTTTTGACTCTGATTTAACTCCGTTCTTTCTCTCAAAAAATATCACTTCTGGCTTTAAGTTTGGAATTTTCCATTTCCTAATCTTGGCAATTTTCTTTGATGAACGTTCGTGCTTAAAGTATATATCTGAAAATGCGTAAATTTTTATTTTATATCCTTCTTTCTTCCAAATGGAGGAAAGATTTTTTACTAGAGATGGACTTAAGAAAAAGCGCAACTCAAAATTTGATTTTGTTTTAGCTGCCATCTCCTATCAGTTTTAAATTTTAATTATATTATAGACCCATATGCAATTACTCTGAAATCTCAGATTGAGAATCTTCTTCAGCAAATGCCTTTATTTCATCAAAGTGTTGCACTATGAGTCTTGCCTTTGACTTTCCGAACTGAAATGGATATTTATCATTCTCATCTCTTTTAAGCACTATAAGTTTGTTTCCCTTGAATTCTGAATACTCTACTACCATATTTTCACCCTAAAAATAGAAAACACGTTACTGCATGTTTTCCTCTTATAATTAATACATATATTATATTTAAAAAGTTATCTATAGTGTTTTTCCGGTGGACACGCAAAAATATTAAAATTAAAAAAAAATAAAAAAGAGAAGAAAAAATTATTCCTTGAATTCAGCATATGCCAAATACAATGCTGATAAACCTACAAGGATGTAAATTATTTGTTGCAAAATTGGCATAAAGCCAAATATAAGTTTCACTAAGTCAAGGTTTAACAAACCTACTAAGCCCCAGTTTATGCCTCCAATTATAGTTAAGACAAGGGCAACCATTCCCAATGTGTCTTTTTTCATTATATCAACTCCGCGCTTTCGCGCAATAGATTTTTATTTATTATAATTTTTTTGAAATAATTTTTAAATCTTTTTGAAAAAATTTGAAACTTCGTCAAAAAACGTATTTTAATCCTTTTTATCTCTTTCATTTAGGATTCTTTCCACATGTTTCTTTATTTCTTTTGCACGAAAAATTGCAGACGATATTAATCTTGGTCCCTTTGAAAGATACAATGTTTGCTTATCAATTGCATGATATATTAAATGATTTAATATTGGAAATAGAATTCGATCCATTGACTTTATCTCTTTGCTATTTTCAATTGAGATTAAGTACTCATCAATCTTCCTCATTGCTAATAAATAGCTATTGTCATTTATAGCATCTCTTTTACCTGCGAGAGCGAGGTCTGTGACTGTAACTAGATTTAAAGCTCTAGATGCTTTCATTCTTTCAACAGAGGCGAAAATTATAGGAGTATACAAACCAAATGTTCTTATTTGACTAACAATATTAACTATATCAGTAGGGTTCTGATCTAAATCTAAAATAACTAAATCAGTTTCGCCATTTTTAATTAACTCACCTTGAATTTCGTTATTGTATATTAAAATAGAGAATTGAATCTTAAAATCACGGAATGAATTGCCGATCTCTTTTAATCGGATTGATATCATCTCTCTAAGATCCTTGTGCTCTTCAACACAAATGGCCTTATAGATTGGAAAGAGATCTGAACCTTCTTTTTGTTTTTGCTTTTCTATCTCTCTATTAAGATCCTTCCAATCTTTTTTTAGTGACATAAACTCACTCTTTATCCTTTCTTGATTTTTCAAAATCTATTATATATATTACTTTAAGTAGCATCTTCTTAGTTATTTCCATGTTACGTTCATATCCAGAAACATCTCCGTTGTAATGTGCTAAAAATACCTTAAAGTATGAATCAAGAACTACGTCTCTACATTTTTGTCTTGTTGTTTCCAAATCTTCACCTTGTTGGGCTACATTAATTTCTTGAGTTATTTGAAATAAAAGAGTCTCAAAAATTTGTTTTTCCTCAGTAGTCATTACTCTTTTTTGCAATTCTATTTCTTCTAATTTTGAATTTAACCAATCTGCCTTTTCTTTCCAGTCTTTACCTACAAATTTCTTTATTTCATTCGCATATTTTGTCATTTTTCTTTTGAGTGGGAATAAATCATTTATATTGAAATTTTCAATTGAACCATTATATGGATAGGTTAAAGAAAGAATACTATATATATCTGAAATCACTTGATATTCTATATCATCTAATAATTCAAAAGTAAAGTATCTATTTGATCTTATTCTTTTCTTAAGATCCCTACCTATAATATAGCCATAAGCAAGAGAAGTCTGAAGTGCAAACAAATGCATAAATTCATCGTTTCTAGGATTTAAACATACTTCAATATCTCTATTTAAAGCTTCCTTAAAAATATGACCTGATAGATCATATATCTGCTTTTTAACATCTTTATTGTTTTCTGCATCATTACATATATCTTCAAATGTGAGATTCGAATTTATTAAAGATAACAACGATCTATTTAACACTTCATAATCGCTATTCTTAAGTTTTTTGAAGTAGTAACAATGTAGATTTCTTTTATTAAGTTGATAAATACCTACCAGAAGTTTTGCAAAATTTGTATTCAATATATCTGCTTGTTCTAATGTACATTTTTTAGTCTGACGTATTTCTTCAAGAACTTCTTGAATTAGTTCATATGAATCATCCATATTCAAATACTCTTTAAAGCTAGATTCTATTTTTTCCTTATTGTTAAAAATTAGTGGATAATCCTTTTTTTCCATTGGAAGATACTCTCTTCCTTCACTTAAGTTAAATTGCTCTCTAAATTTTTTTTCATTCTTATCTTCAGGACCCTGATCAAATTTAAATTTTGTCATAAAATATTAACAAAAAAGAAGTATATAAATGTTTCGTTTTGGTCCTTTTTTATAATAATAAAATTAGATAAAAGTCAAACAAAATTTTAATATCCGGTATTACAAATATAAGGATCGTCATCTTGTATATCGTATCCTTTTGGTACTTTTATAACTATAGGTTTTTTCCCGCAAATTATTATGGCGTCGACTAATTCTTCATATTCTATAATTTGACCAGTCACGCTTCTTTCGTTTGCATCTAGTTTATCAGATCCATCACTTACTGAAGAAATAGGATGGATATTTTCATTTTCACTTGAATTGCTAGGACCATTAGAAATATCTCTTGAATTTATACTGTATAAATTTATAGTATCTGAATAAGTAACGTTTTTTTCGTCTTTTTCTTTTTGCTTTGAATTTTGGTTTTTATTATGGAGTGTGATAATTGGAACTATTTTCCCTGTTGGATCTACTCCAAAAAGTTGATCATCATCTACATTTATTACTTGATTTATGTATCTTTTTAATTCAGAAATTTCATAGGAATTAACATTTGAAAGAACATCTGTAATCAAAATCATCTTTTCTTTTGAAAGGTCGTACCTTAATCCTTTTAATTTTTGAAGTAGTTCATTAGTAAGAACCTTTCTTCCCTTTGAAACACCTATCACTTCACCAAATGAAGGTTTGATCTCTTTTGCGTAATTCTCAAATAATTTGAGCTGTGTTTCGAAATTAAATCTTGCTGCGTTATATTCATCTAATTCTTTCTCTATGCTGATAAACATTTTGTCAAAGTTTTTCTCTGCATTAGTTTCATCTCTCTTATTTGTACTTTTATTAGAAACTGAAACCTCCTCATTTGATATGATTTTGCTTTTCTTAGCTTTTACTTCCTCTTTTACTTCTTTTTTATCTTCTTTCTTTTGGACCTCTTTTTCAATGGATTTAACAGTATTTGAAATAGAAGTTATCGCACTGTTTGACGAGAGATTAATAATATCTGTTGGGGTATTTAACCTATCTTTTAGAGCCAATATAAATAGTGAGGTTAAGGTAGTTGTATAGAAGACAGTCCTTACATAACTGCAAAAAGCATTAAGCCTCTCTCTAAATTTCTTCCTTTTTTCTTCCTTAGCATTCCAATATATTACCTTATTTTCAGATGTTGTGATAAGCTGTGACTGATTTACTACATTTTTTGTATCTTCTAAATCTTTTGCTTCGTATTTATTTTCTGCAGTGTCTTTCTTTTCTTCTTTTGCTTCCTCCACCTTTTGTTCAACCTTGATTTCTGGCTTCTTTATTTCAACCTTACAATAAATATACTTTGAAAGCAATTCGTTAGATATTGGAGACATTGGTTGCATTAATGATTCTATTTTCGCTTTGAATTCATTTTTTAATGTAATTATTTCAGAATCAAATTTTGAAATGGTTGAGTCTTTCTTATTTTCGATTGATGTGATAATAATGTCTATACTTTGTATTTTTGAATTTATTGAATTAATAGTCTCAGATTCGATTTCTTTTATCTTTTTATCATAGTCCTCATTTATTTTTTCTATAATTAATTTTTCTTTTTCTTCGACTTTTTTTCTAAATTCTTTAAACCTCATCTTTAAATCATTCTTTGCCTTTTTAAAGTCATTAATAACAGTTTCCTTCTCTTGATAACTCTGAAATTCGTATTCTTTTATTTTTTTATTATATTCATATAATTTACTTTCAAGTTCAATATTTATATCTTTATTCCCTGAAATAAATGATGTATCAACACCTTTCTCTCTTATAGTCTCTAAAAGATAATAAGAAGGATCATTCATTGGATCTAAAACATATGAATAATACTCATATTTCTCTTCGATTTCTTTTAGTTTAGTTTTAAGCAATTCATCTAACTGTTTTACTTGTTTTTCATATTCTTTATCGATCTTTTTATGATTCTCTTCAAATATTTTTAGATATTTTTCAATCTCTTTAGCTCTCTCTTTATTTGTACTTTCTATTCTAGATTGACCTAATTTTGTAATCCACTCTTTATAATATTCTTTACTGTTTTTAAGCGAGCTGACTATTAAATCTGTGTTCGTTTCAATGGTCTCAATTTTCTCTCTAATTTCGGAGGTTTTTATTGAGTATTCTTCTGCCAAACAAGATGCAATAATTCTTCTTCTGAATGCGTCTCTTTTGAATTCATCTAATGATTTGACATCTATTTTTATTTTATCCATACTAAATCACTCATTATTGAACTGCTTTCAAATGCTTTGGAGCTATAGATTTCTTCCATTGTTTTATTACATATTCTATTGCATCTGGATTTATGTTTTGTGATAATAACCATTTTATGTATTTTACTACATCACGCTTTATCTCTATTATATCATCTGGTATGGTTGTGATTATGACTTGCTCTTTCTTTACATACATATCAAGACTCTTTGCCATTTCTCTTAAAAGCACTGAAAGTTTTCTTTTTTGCTCTATAGAAAGTTTACCGTTTTTATCCATTTCTTCAATCGTTTTGATGAATTTCAATATGTGTGATTTTGAAGAACCTTTAGCTATTGGAATTCCATCATATTTGAGCTCTTCTGCTTTTTCTTTTAATTGTCTAATTGATCTCTTAAATTCAAGAACTACTGAACCAAGGTCTTCCTTTCCTGTATTTGACTTCTTAATTATTTCATTATTACTACCATTTTTAGGCTTAATCGAAACCTTAGATGGTGGTTTAGCTTGCTTAGATTCTATTGATTCATGTGAATTTTCTTTTTGTCGAATGACGCCTTTTGCAGAAGTTGTAGATGTTGAAATTTCAGATTTAGTCGATGTTGATTTAGGAATAGTTGATTCATTAGATTTAATTGTTGGAGTAGATACTGGAACATTATCTCCAGATTCTATCTCTATTGGTAAAATATCTACATATATTGTTGAATTCTTCTTATTTATTACCTTTGAATCAGAAATTGGTTTATTGAAATTTACCCATTTTTCTCTTAGACTATCAAATCTCTTCGCTTCTTCACGCGAGATTACGAATATCACACTTAAGGTTCCAAGTACTGAAATGCTTATTATTTCGAATAATTTTGTAAGATCTTTTCTTATTAGATTTACATTAGTTCCTTTCGTATCTCTTTTTACTTCTTCGTTTATATTTTGAACATTTGCATTTTCTGAATTTCCAGTCTTTTCGTATACTTCACTATTGGATTCGCTTTCAAATTTTGTAATTGGTACATCTGCTTCTGAAACACTAGAATCTATTTCCTTTATCCTATTATTCATTTCTTCTTTTATTCTATTTATTCTATCATCAAAAATTGAATCGTACTTATTAATAAATGAGAGATGATCGTATTCGATTTTGTTTTTAGATTCTTCGTATTCTTTTTCTACTAACTCTTTTTCTCTTTCTTTTTCTTTTGTCATCTCTGCCTTTTTCTTTTCTTTGATTACATTTTCAAAAGAAATGTTCAGAGCCTCTTCTATTTTCTTTTTTTCATCTTCAGACAGAGAAAACGAATCTATAGAGTTAATTATTTCTTTGATTTTATTCTCTTTTGAAGAATCCAACTCCATTTCTGCTTTTTTATATTTCTCTTCGATCGCATTAATTTTTGATTCGTAATCTTTCGTGATACTATCTATCTTTGTTTTCTTTTGAGATTCTGCGTATTTCTGCACTCTTTCTTTTCCCGTAGTAAGCATATCGATTTTTGGTTGATATTTCTCCTTTACTTTGTCTTGAATTATTTTTTTCTTTTCATCCACACTGGATTGAAATTTAACCTCTGAATCACCTTTATTTTGAATATAATTGTTTGATATATTTTCGTTTGCCATAAAATTTAGACATGTAACTTATTTATATACTTTTCGGTTTAAGGTTTAAGGGGGGCTATTATAACTGCGAATTAAATAGCGTGTCAATACTTCAATTCCTGATTTCTATAGACAAAGTATTTCACTAGTTCAGTTGTCAATGCATAACCAACTGCGATTAAAACTGTGAATAGAATCAAATCAGTTACTGGTGTTTCAAAATTGAGATACGAAGCCACCGGTGGAAATATAGAGACAAATCCTATCGCAGTTGAAACGATAAGCGCGGCCATCAGAATTGCAGATGGCCTTGCTGCAAAGAAGAACGGCTTTGTTGTTCTAAGGAATAGGATTACAAAAATTTCTGACAAAACTATTTCAAGGAAGAATAATGTTCTAAACACCTCATCAAAAACATTCAGTACATAAACTAAGTAAATAATTAGTATTAGATCAAAAATTGTACTTATTGCACCGAATATAGCTCCGTTCTTAATTATCTGATCACTCCTCCATTTTCTTGGCTTTTTCAAATCATCTCCATCTACATTGTCTGTTGCAAACGCAAGAGCAGGAAGATCAGATAAAAAGTTGATAAATAAAATTTGAGAAGGGAGTAAAGGAATAAATTTCAGGAAGCCGGATGCGAGTCCGATCGTGAAGAGATTGCCGAAATTACCTGCAAATGTCACCCTAAGGTATTTGACGATATTTGAAAACAATGTCCTTCCAATTATTATACCTTCGAAAACAGATCTTAGGCTCTTTCTTGTTAATATCACATCAGCTGCTTCTTTTGAAACATCTGTTCCTGTATTAACCGAAATCCCAACGTCTGCCTCTATCAAGGATGGTGCATCATTAACTCCATCTCCAAGATATGCAACTACATGACCCCTTGATCTAAGAAACTTTATTATTTTATACTTCTGTTCTGGTGTTGCTCTCGCGAAAATGATTGTATTTTCTATACGATCGAAATCTTTTTTCCTTAAAACTTCATCTATTTCCCTACCAGTAAGGATTTGCTTATCATCTACAGGAAAATCCAATTTTTCAGCTATTGTTTTTGTAACATTTGCACTATCACCAGTTATTATTTTGATATCAACTCCGTATTTCTTAGCCATCTTTAATGTTTCCCTTGCAGTTGGCTTGATTGGATCTATGAAGCTTACAAAGCCAATGAACGTAATTTCAGACTCATCTTCCTTTGAATAGTTACGCTTACTCGCGCTAGCCTTGATCTCTTTTATTCCTACTGCTATTACTCTTAGACCTTGATTACTCAGTCTTGTGTATGTCTCCATTGCCTTGCTTCTTACTCTGCTTATTGTGACTGCCTGGCCGTTCTGCAGCCCGTACCTTGAAATTGAAAGAATGGCCTCAGGAGAACCTTTGACTATAAGGAGCTTCTTTCTTTCAAATCTGGCTACTACACTCATTCTTTGTCTTTCATAATCAAATGGGACAATTTCTTCAATCTTGTATTTTTCAACTAATTTTTTAATTTCTGAATTGAAATTAAGGTGTTGATTTAATGCCACATCGATCGAACTTCCCTTTATTGTATGGTTTTTCTTAATTACAGAAGTACACGCTGCTGAAAGAACAAGAGGTAATTTTGTTTCATTTCCTTCATAGTCGAAAGAATCTAAAACTCTTAATCTATTCTCAGTAAGCGTTCCTGTCTTATCACAGCAAAGTATGTCAACATTTCCAAGATCCTCTGTAGCTGAAAGACGTTTTACAATAACTCCTTTTGACGCAAGCTTCATCGCTCCTCTTGAAAGTATAGTAGTCATAATCATTGGCAATGGTTCAGGAATAAGACCTACTGCAAGTGCAACAGCAAAAATAAGTGAAACAATAATGTCGTGCCCTACGAAAATATTGAGAATAAGAATTAATACGCATGCAAATAGTATTATATTCAGAAGATACTGACTGAAATCCTTCATATTCTTTTCAAATTCGCTCTCATCCTTTATCTCTTCCATTATACCTATAGTCTTGCCTATGAATGTTTCCTTTCCAGTGGCAATCACAATTCCTTTGCCTTTTCCTTCTTTTACAATGGAACCTGCAAATGCGATGCTATGCATCTCTTGAGGGAGGGGATTTTGTTTCCTTATTTCTTTTGCTGTTTTTTTTATCGGATAGTATTCTCCAGTAATAACTGATTCATCTATAGCAAGGTTGTATTCTTCTATTATTCTAATGTCTGCTGGAATCCTATCTCCGACAGTGAAGATGACTATGTCACCAG
The DNA here is from genome assembly GCA_038881595.1 of Candidatus Micrarchaeia archaeon. Taxonomy (GTDB): domain Archaea; phylum Micrarchaeota; class Micrarchaeia; order CABMEP01; family CABMEP01; genus DTQF01. The sequence continues at coordinate 15,548 of JAVZPM010000004.1, forward strand.
GAACAAGTTCTCTTGAATCTATTTCTATTATATTTCCATTTCTTATAACATGGCAATAGAATGAGATCATTTTCTTCAGCTTCTCAATTGCACTATGAGACCTGTATTCTTGTATCACATTAATGATTAGAGAAAGCAGAACTATTGCAAAGATTATAATTGCTGATTGAATGTCGTTTATGAAATACGTAATTAAGCCTGCAAAAATAAGTGCAATTGTAATTGGATTGAAGAGATTTCTTAAAATCAATTTAATAAGAAAGTGGTGCTCCTTTACCACTACTTCGTTCTTTCCGAATTTAATAAGTCGGTCTCTTACTTCAGAATCAGAGAGTCCATTAATTGAGGAATTAAAATGTTTGATTACATTTTCGCTTTCCATTTTCCAGAAAGGGAAAGAATACTGATAAGATTGCTCGCTTTTTTCCAATCCTGCATTTTCATTCTTCAATTTTACTGCCAATAAACACACCTTTAACAAATTACTGTTATGAATTTTGATTTTCTTTTGCCTGTATATCATTTTCTTGAATAGAACCTATTGTGATGTTTGTATCTATTCTGCTAGTTTCATTCGATGAAGTTGAATTCTCTTTTTCGAAAGATTGAGCACTAGAAACAGAATTTTCTAATTTTGAAAGCTCTATTAGTCTTCTTCTAATAGTTTCTTTTGAACATTGAAGCTGCTCTGCTATCTCAGAAAGAGACTTTCCTTCAGTTCTTAATTTCATAATTATATCGCTATTTATCTGAACTTTAGGTCTACCTAGATTCTTGCCTTCGTTTTTCGCTCTTTGAAGTCCTGCCTTTGTCCTTTCGCTTATCTTTTTAGCTTCTTGTTTTGCTATCCAAGCAAAAATTGGAAGAAGAAGCTCTCCCATTTCTGTGGTCGTATCAAGAAAGCTTTCCTGATATGAAACAAATTTAACTCCCCACTCATTTAGATCACTGATATAATGAATGTCTTTTAGGCCTGCTCTGCTGAATCTATCATAAGACCATACCAACAAGACATCAAACTTTCTCTTTCTTGCATCTTCCATCATTTCTTCAAATACAGGCCTCTTTTTCTTTCCAGTTCCTGTGATGTACTCTGTATATTCCTTATAAATCTCATATCCCTTGGCTTTGCAGTAGTCTCTAAGCTGGATAAGCTGGTTCTCCACATCCTGCCCCTTGTCATCAGTAGAAACTCTTGCGTATATGGCCGCTCTCATAAATAAACATTAAATAAAAAGAAATTAAAAGCTATTGAATAAAGGAAATAGAAAAGAATATAAATAAGAAATGTTTCAGTATTTACATGGGAAACCTCATTATTTCTATTGATAGACCTAAGCCGATAGTTGATATTAATCTTGAAAGCATACGTATCTATCAAAGAGCAATCCATTCAATAATTCCACTTCTGGAAGAATTTGCGATCGAACCATTTGAATCAGCGTTAAAACGAATGAGTGGATATAGCGACATAAATCCGCCAGAAAAGGAAATGAAGAAAACAATAAAGATAGATGGAATCAAATTCAATGTTTTGTCTGCTCCAACTACAAAAAGGCCGCAATATGCACTTGCATATGAACACATTGTTGAATATACAAAACACCTTATCAATGAGCACAAAAGAATAGGAAGAATAAAGGATCTTACGCTCATAGATGGAATTCCTTTTGTATCTCTTGATTTAATGATAGAAAAGATAAAATCAACTATTGAATCTGTCAAGATAGGAAAGGAAGGAGTGACTCAGAAAATAGAATATGATGAAAATGATTTTGTTGAAGAAGTTTTAAAGATCCCAAGCTTTGCATTGGACATTAGCAGAACTAATGATCCAAGTATAAGCGGAAGTGCAAGAGTATATTTAATGGCAAAATCTATTAAACAGGATTATGAGGAAATCAAAACAAGATTTGAATCAATGGTCAAGGAGAGGACAGGATTTACAAAGAATAACATACCAGATGAAAGAGCTGATGTTATAATGACAGATGTACCTGGATATGCCATACTTGTGAAAGTTATACCTACGATGAACGTAAGCTTTGCAAAAATTATGGGAAGCCTGATACATGAGACTCCAACTGGAAAGATTACAGAAAAAACAGGTTTGCTTATAAAAGCTAAAAATGATATAATAGAACCTAAGATTGAAGGCATAATTGTCAAAAAAGGAGACAAAAAGTATATTTCGCTTGAAGGATTCTCATCTCTTTTAGAAGATTTAAAGGAAGAAAATAAAGAAAAAACGGTAAGATTTGAAATAACCACTACTGCTTTAACTTAATTCCGTTCTTTTAGGATTTGCTTATGCACTCCAACTTTCATGAATAATTCTATTCTCTTCTATTCCTGCTGATTTTAATTGTTCCACCAGAGAACGGATCATTTCTGGTGGACCACATAGCATGAAATATTTGCCTTTATCAGCTATATCAACATATTTCTTTATCATTTCCAAATTAATCCTTCCTTTTTCACCTTTCCATTTTTCCGATTGTTCTCTTGTGCAAGTGAATATTACTTTTATATTTTTATGAAGCTTTGATATCGACTCTAATTCATCTTTATATAAAATGGAATCCATAGTTCTTGCAGAATAAAAATATGTTATATTTATAGGAAGATTCTTTTCTGCTACATATCTTATCATGGATATAAAAGGGGTTATCCCACATCCACCACCGATCAAAACAACATCCTTCATTTTTTCTTCATCCAAGAAAAAGAATTTTCCAAATGGCCCTCCTATTTTTACAACATCTCCTACCTTTAGAGAAGCTACTCTTGGAGTGAATCTCCCTCCTTCTACTATCTTTATTGTAAGTTCAAGATATTCTTTATTTGTTGGAGAAGACGCTATGGAATAAGGTCTTGCAAGCAATGGTTCATTTTCCCTTTGTATATATAGATTTACAAATTGACCTGGTTTGAAATCCATATTAAATGGTTCAATAGGACTTAATCGCAATGTAACTACATCTGAAGTTTGATTAAATTTCTCTTTTACTATGAATTTTGCTATTTGTATTGGCATTGACTCACCTTTAGTAATAATATGAATGATAGATTTGTCAATTAAATTTATAAAATATAATTAAATAGCAGTGGTACTGAATTAAATATAAAATTACAGATCGCTATAAATAGGTCCTTTTGGAGTAAGCTGGCTTTTCTTTAGCTTTATCATATCTTTTGTAATCATAAAGCTTCCGAAATCCTTCTCTTTGTGTTTTACAAGAAAGTCCTTAAAATTTATCTTCTGTTTCACCCTAGCTAAAGTTAAGTGAGCTACAAATTTTTCATTTTTTTCCTTTTTGAAGCCGATTGCTGCCAATCGTTCTAATAGTATTTTTTCTATCTCTTCTAATTTTCCATTACTATCTCCACCTACCCAAATTACCCTTATGTAGTTTTCATTTGGAAAAACCCCTAAACCTCTGCATTTTATTTCGAATGCATCGAATTCTATATTTTTAATTGTGTCTTTTATCTTTTCAACTGCATTTTCATCTATCTCAGGAAAAAATTTGAGTGTAAAATGGAGATTCTCAGGTTCAACTATCTTTACTTCTTTTTTAAATCTAGTTTTAATTTCTTCCTGAAATTGAATCAGCCTTTCTTTAATTTCATTTGGAATTTCAATCGCAATGAACGCTCTCACAAAATCACGAAAATAATTTTTTATAAATGATTATTGCTAATCAATAAAAAGTTTACCATAATATCTAAATTATGAAAGGTATGATATTTAGCGAAGGAAATGGATACGGACATGTTGCAAGAGACTTCCCAATATCTGAATTGCTAGGCATACCTATAATGACATTTGGAATGGGGGCTGAATATCTTAAGATGAGAAAAAAGGAATTCATTGAAATTCCTTCCCCATACAAAATTGAGACGAAAGGAAAGACAAAAATAGTTGCAAACCTACGACAGATAATGCGATTTTTCAATCCATCCATTACTTCGGATATAATAAAGAGATTTCAAGAAGTAGATTTCGTAATAGTTGATGGCTCTCCTATAGGTTTAATACTCGCTAAAATTGCAGGAAAGAAAACGATAATGATTACAAATGATACTTCTTCTCTTGTCGGTGTTAACGGAATACAACGGCCAATAGCAAATGAACTAAATCAGTTGATTCTATCTTATCCAGAAAAGATACTGGTTCCAGATTTTCCTCCTCCTTTTACTGTTGCAAAATACAATCTAATGGAAAGCGAGAACATTAAAATGATAGGACCTCTTGTAGAAAATGTAAAGCAAATCAAGCACGACAAGGATTGTCTTGTGATAACTACAAATGAAATGATAGATAAGAAATTAAAAAAATACTTAGGAAAGAATGCAATATACAGTTCTGAAGTTGGAAATGTTAAGCCGTATTACGAGTCGTGTAAAATAGTAATATGCCATGGCGGCCATACTACAATTACAGAGGCATTAAGTTATGGAAAACCAATAATTGCGATATATGATAAAAGTTATTCAGAAAGAAGCAACCATATCAAGTTCATAGAAGAAATGGGAATTGGATATGGAATAGAAGAAAAAGCATTTGAAGCTGAATATCTTAGATTCCTGCCTGAAATCATAGATTCATTTGATAAAGGAAAACTGACGATATATAAGAAAATAAAGGATAGATTAAATCCAATAAACGAAATAAGAAAATCAATTAACCAACTAAAATTATAAGTAAAATTAATAATGATTATTAAAAATTATTAAATTTAGTAAAACAAGTGAAAAAGAATATTTATAAAATTAACAAATCAATAACACATAATACATTTTAATTATTGAAATATATGTTTCAAAAAATGTATATTTCTAAGAGGCAGAAATAGTGTGAGCGTGATTAAATGGTAAAAGAGTATTCTACATCTGGAGTAAAAATTGCAATAGTTGGAGTTGGTGGTGGAGGTTGTAACACCATAAAAAGACTAATTGATTATGGATTGAAAGGACCTGAACTTATAGCAATAAATACTGATAGAATACACCTTGATACAATAAAATCACCGGCAAAGAGGATATTAATCGGTCAATCAATAACAAGAGGTCTTGGTGCTGGAGGATATCCAGAAATAGCACAAAAATCTGCAGAGGCAAGCAAGCCAGATATAGAAGCTGCATTATCTGATATCGATCTTGTTTTCCTCGTAGCAGGTATGGGAGGAGGTACAGGTACAGGTGCTGCACCGGTTGTTGCAGATATTGCAAAGAAAAATGGTGCACTAGTTATTTCTATTGTAACTTACCCTTTCAGAATTGAAAGAGCAAGATTGCAAAAAGCAAAGGAAGGAATTGAAAATCTAAAGAAAGTAAGCGATACGCTTGTTATAATAGACAATCAAAAGTTACTTGATTATGTTCCAAATTTACCGATTGAGCAAACGTTTATGATTGCAGATGAAATAACTGCAAGAGCAGTAAGAGGAATAAGCGAAACACTTCTTAATCCTTCTCTTATTAACCTTGACTTTGCTGATCTAACTACCATAATGACTGGTGGTGGAATATCTATGATTGCAGTAGGAGAAGGAAAAGGAATCAGCAAGGTTGAAGAGGTAGTAAAGAACACCCTTGATCACAGATTATTAGATGTAGATCCTAAGGGAGCAAAGGGAGTTCTTCTCCATATAACTGGTGGACCAGATATGACATTGGGTGACGCAAACACAGTAGGAGAAATGATAACATCAGAAGTAGATCCATACGCAAATGTTATTTATGGAGCAAGAATGGACCGATCATATCTTGGAAGAATAGAGGTAATTGCAATATTTACAGGTCTTAAAGAAGGAGAGGCATTAAGAGCAATAGATGTAGAGACTAAAAAGAAAGAAGAGAAAAGATATGGCGATCTCTGGTACTAATTTTGAGTTTTAATTCTTTAAATTATTTAATTTTTTTATTTTTACTTAATAAATCTTCAAAAATGGATGGTTTTGATATTTCTAGCTCTTTACGAATCTCTTTGCTTTTTTCCATTTTTAAAAGTTGTTCTATTCTAGAAAATACAGTTTTCTCATTATAAGTCATGTCATTCATATCAATGTCAAATGCACGAAATATCTGCATTTTTCTTATAAAATCAACTCTTTTTTCTTCGTTTATCGATTTGTAAAACTGAATAATTTCTGGCATTACATTCTTGTCTACATGTATTAAACAAGCTGCGGCCAAAGACTTAATATCTTCGTCTGGATTATTCTTGAGAATTGACATGAGAGTATTAATCGCATTCCAATCTCCCTTAACTGCAAATACTCCAAGTGCGGGAATTGAATAATTAAACATAGGATCAAGGCCATTTGAATCAGATTCCAATCTTTTTATTATGGATGGAACTGCTTCGCCTATCTTATGCATCTTTATAACTTCCATAATATTATTGTAATCGAATTCGTCTGCATACAAAACTAAGTTGGCAATCTTGTTTCTTACTTCTTTGCTAAGAATAATGTCTTCGTTTAGCAGTTCCGTAATCGCATTTGTTACATAATCTTTGTTGTTTGATGAAAGACATTTAGAAATTTCATTCATATAATATTTCTTTGAATTGTTACCTAATTTACAATCTAGTTCATTTAGTTCATTCTGTATTTTAGTGTTTGTTTCTTTTTTAGATTGAATATTCAATGCATTGTTCATAATCTCTTTACTTTCATTCACTATTTTATTAACTGTAGAGTTTAATGGATTGCTTGAATTCCTATCAAAGTTACTGGTAGAATAGTTAATAACATGTTGTGATTGTTCTGAGGAGACAGATACTTGGTTGACAGAAACTAAATCAGTTGAAACTTCTTCAGCTTTTAAAGATTTGGAAACCAAAAAAATAGAAATCCCTATCGCAGTAGCAACCGCTGCTCTTTTCAATATTCTTTTGATTTTATCAGTTTTATAATTATCATCGGAAAGTATACGTTTTAAATTTAGGTGATGTTCTGTCTTGTCTGGATCTATAACTTTTATTCTATTGTTTGGAATCTTATAATTTGCCATAATTATTAGACATTAAACCCATATATAAATATTTACTTTTTATCTATTTTTGTTAGAAGTACATATTTTAAAGAAGTAAAAATTTGCAATTCAGAAGTTTTTTAAAATTAGCATGAGAAAGAAGCGCATGAAATGCCCATTTTGTGGATATAAAGATACTGATGTAGTAGATTCTAGAGATACAGACGAGGGTACTGTAATAAGACGAAGAAGAGAATGTCCTTCATGCAAAAAAAGATTCACAACGTATGAAAGACCTGAAGAGAGCATAATAGTTGTAATAAAAAGAGACGGAAAAAGAGAAAAATTTGATAAACAAAAACTAATAAATAGCATAATAAAATCCGTAGGCAAAAGGCCTGTAAGCTATAATAAGATCGTAGAACTTGTAGAAGATATTGAAAGAGAACTTAGAACAAAGCAATCTGAAGAGGTTGAAAGTAAACACATCGGTGAAATGGTCCTAAAAAGACTTAGAAAGCTCGACGACATTGCATACATTAGATTTGCAGCAGTATATAAAGAATTTAAGACAATCGATGATGTCCTTAATGAAATAAAAATTCTAAAAGGAAAAAAGTAAATAATCTACTATTTATAGATATGAATATTAGAGATCGGATTCATTAAGAATTACACTTCGTCTTAAAAGATAGAATTAATAGTGCAACATAATAAAAAGATAAATATTTTAGTTCAAAAAAATTTATAATACGCAAATGAACTTATTTTTTTTGCTGAAATTGCTTATTTTATCTTTTAAACAAATAAATGAACAAAAAAAGGCAGAATTTTTAAAATATGCATTGCGTAAATTTCGACGTGAAAGCAAAGATTTATAAATAAACAAAAGTAAGAAATTTCAATCACTAAATGTTGATTATTAAAAAGTAAAATACCACTATATAATGTGTTCCAAAAAATAAAAGTTGAATAAGGTGGTATTCTAGTAATCAACATTTAAATTAGAAGAAATATAGTTGGACAGATGGTATAAATCACTAAAAATGAAAAGATGGGGTGTAATGATGGCAAAGAAAGATATAGAACTTCCAGAATATAAGATACAAAGAGTGTTTACAAAAGAGGGAATACATCCATATGACATGATAATGTGGGAGAAAAGAGATTCAGTAATCATGGATGCGAAGGGAAAGAAAATATTCGAACAAAAAGATGTAGAGGTTCCAGCTACCTGGTCTCAATCTGCAACGAATATCGCTGCTTCTAAATACTTTAGAGGAAAATTGGGCACTCCTGAAAGAGAGACAAGCGTTAAACAGATGGTAGATAGAGTAGTAAGAACAATAACAGAATGGGGAAAGAAGGATGGATATTTTGCTTCTGCTGATGAGGCAAAAATATTTAGTGATGAATTAACATACATACTTGTAAATCAATACGCGGCATTCAATAGCCCGGTATGGTTTAACTTCGGGGTTGAGAAGAGACCTCAGGGGTCGGCGTGTTTTATCAATTCTGTAGAGGATGACATGAGATCTATCCTCCAGCTCGCAGTAACCGAAGGAATGTTATTTAAGTATGGATCTGGTGCCGGAGTTAATCTCTCTGTACTTAGATCATCAAAAGAATATTTATCAAGTGGTGGAAAAGCATCTGGTCCAGTATCATTTATGAAAGGATATGATGCATTTGCGGGAGTAATAAAATCTGGAGGAAAGACAAGAAGAGCTGCTAAGATGGTTATATTAAATGTAGATCATCCGGACATAAGAGAATTTATCTGGTGTAAGGCAAAGGAGGAAAGAAAGGCAAGGGATCTCATAAAGCTAGGTTATGATGGTTCACTTGATGGAGATGTATATGCTAATATCTTCTTCCAGAATGCTAATAACTCTGTAAGAGTAACAGATGAATTCATGCAGGCAGTAAAGGAAGGAAAAGAATATTCAACAAAATATGTTTCAACTGGAAAAGAATGTGAAAAACTGGATGCAAGAACTATAATGAAAGAGATTGCAGAAGCAACTTGGGAATGTGGAGATCCAGGCATACAGTTTGATACCACTATCAACAAGTGGCATACTTGCAAGGCAAGCGGTAGGATAAATGCATCTAATCCATGCAGCGAATATATGTTTCTTGACAATTCTGCATGCAACCTAGCATCAATAAATTTACTTAAATATCTTGATCCAGAAACTGGAAGATTTGACACTGAAAAATTCAAGCATACAGTTGCAATAATGATAACTGCACAAGAAATCATAGTAGGCAATGCTGCATATCCTACACCTGAAATTGAAAGAAATTCTATCGACTTTAGACCTCTTGGTTTGGGCTATGCAAACCTGGGCGCTCTGCTTATGGCATGTGGACTTCCATATGATAGTGATGAAGGAAGAGCATATGCATCTGCAGTGAGTGCACTTATGACTGGATATGGATATTACATCTCAGCTATGCTTGCCAAAAGAATAGGACCATTCAACAAGTATGAAATGAACAAGGAGTCAATGTTAGAAGTAATAAAGATGCATCTTGATCATGCAGAAGGAATAAGTGAAAAAGTACCTCACTATTTGAGAAACGCTGCAATTGAAGCATGGAGACATGCGTTTGCAACTGGTTCTATGTACGGATATAGAAATGCACAGATATCTGCGATCGCACCTACGGGAACGATTGGATTCTTAATGGATTGTGATACAACAGGAATAGAACCAGATATTGCATTGATTAAATACAAATGGCTAGTTGGCGGGGGAATGATGAAGATAGTAAATTCGACTGTTCCTATCGCACTTAAGAGATTGGGATATACAGAACAACAAATAAATGAAATAATGCAATATATAGATGATAAAGAGACTATAGAAGGTGCACCACACCTTAAGGAAGAGCATCTACCTGTATTTGATTGCGCATTCAAACCTGCAAATGGCAAAAGATTCATTCATTATCTTGGCCATATCAAAATGATGGCTGCTGTTCAGCCATTTATATCTGGTGCTATTTCAAAGACAGTTAACATGCCTAAGGAATCAACAGTGGAAGATATATACAACGCATATGTGATATCATGGGAACTTGGACTCAAGGCGATTGCAATATATAGAGATGGATCAAAGGGAGTCCAGCCTATCACGCTCACCAAAGAGGTGAAGGAGGTAGATAAGATCGAGGCGGCCAAGGTTGAAGTTAAAGAGGTTGTGAAGGAAGTGGTGGTAAACCGACCCACCAGGAGAAAGCTTCCTGACGAGAGGAGATCAATTACCCATAAGTTCAGTATATCTGGGCATGAAGGATATATAACTGTGGGTCTGTATGAAAATGGGCAACCTGGAGAGATATTCATCACCATGTCCAAGGAAGGAAGTACCATCTCTGGATTGATGGATGCTTTTGCAACGTCTATATCAATTGCTCTCCAGTATGGAGTTCCTTTGAAGACCTTGGTTAAGAAGTTCGTTCACATGAGGTTCGAGCCATCTGGATACACTTCTCATCCAAACATAAGATTTGCTAAATCATTAATGGATTACATATTCAGATGGATGGCTTTGAAATTCCTAAGCAGGGAGGAGCAGATAGAGGTTGGATTAAATCTTGAAACTGAAGGACCCATAACTTCATATATAAAAGAGGAAGAAATTCCAGAGACAATAGAAACTGTAAATCAAGTGCCTGCTGAAAACAGTGCAATAGGTTCCCCACCTGGGAATTCAACGCAGACAATAAGCAGCGATGCTGCAAATGGAGCTGCTGAGAAGTTGGTTGAAACAAAACCAGTTGTTGTGGCTCCTAGCGTTGCTATTGCAACTGAAAAGAAAAACAGCAAGGTTGCATTCCAAAACTCAGAAGATGCGCCAGCCTGTTCTTACTGCGGAGCAATAATGGTAAGAAATGGTGCATGCTACAAGTGCCTTAATTGCGGCGCAACAAGCGGATGCAGCTAATACGATTGCTTTTTTCATATTTTTTTCATATTTTTTATTAATTTTCCTTTTTTTTCATAAATATTATATCTATTTATAATCTTATTTTCTATTTTGCAATATTGTTTCTAAAGTAGTGCCACCCAGATATAAGTAGAGCAAATAAATCTTATTTTTTGGTTTGTCAAACACTTAGAATTTGGTTTGCCCATTGATATAGTTGTTTAATGAAACTCCCAGAATCTCTTTGTTCTTATAAATGTCTTCTGTGCTTCAAGGAGGGCTGCATAAAACTCGTCTTCATTCTTATATGGCCTGCTAAGAATGGAGGATGCCTTAGTTGGGCCTATTCCATATGTAGAAAGCGTGATAACGCCATTCCTTCCTGAGGCACTTATTATGGCTGCCGATCTTTCAAGTTTTTCTCTCCAGCTTTTTTCCTCTGAATTAAGCCTCTTTTTCTTTAATAGCTTTCTAACGTCCTCTACAGAGACGAAATTAGGCACTATTGTAACAACACTGCTTCCGCACTTTGGGCATTTTACCTTTTCCTGCAATGTTCCAATAAATGAAATCCAATCCTTTCCGCAATGCATGCAATATAAAACAACTGATTTGCCAAGCAACTTAGCTTTAAATGCCTTTATTATTTCTGATGTTGGCTCTATTGATGCGATAAGCTCTGATCCATGATTTCTTATGAGTGCACGCGTTGCTACTGGAGAGAGTTTCTTCACATGCACTGAATGGACAGAAATCTCTTTCTTTGCAATTCCATCAAGTATTTTTTGCGCATTCTTCAGATCATAATAGGAAGAATAAACATCCCTAAGCGTCTCTTCATAAACTGGTGTTCCTACAAAGGCCTGGATGAAACGATCTGAAATCCTAGGGGTTTCACGGAACAAATTAAACATCTTACCTATGTGGATGAATTTGAATCTAAAAAGCTTATGCTTAGAAAGATGAGATTCCAAATCTGATTTTATATCCGATCTGGCTATGGCTAAAAGCTGATCCTTTACTACATTTGACTCTGTCTTCCTTGGAAGAATCAATGCTATTCTATACGCATCCACAAGCGTTTTTATTGACGAACCATATTCTTTTGATAATCTCTCTGCAAGCACTGCAGCTAATGTTCTGTTTGCATTAAGGCCACCGAGTACGTGTATTACAGCAACATCATTCCAGCATTCTATAAGAATGTTTTTATTTGTTGGCATCATTTCCCTGAATTCTGGTGAATCAATTAAATCCTTTATAGCTTCTGCTTCTATTCCTGTTTCTTTTGCTGCTTTATTTATGTCTTCTGATTCCTTTAGAAGCTCCTTGATGATGGTTCTTAATTTTCCAACTGTCTGTGCAACTTCATAGCTTGTTGGTATTTCTTCCCCCTCCCAATCTGGAATAGCTGCACTGATATCATCCGCTGCCTCCACCACTACAATTCTCCTCTCATTATCAATATCAAGTATCCTCCATGGAACCCCTTTAGTTATGAAAAGCTCGTTTGTTTCAAAGAAAGAAACAAAATCCTCATCAAGAGTTGATATTATCTTGTTTGTTGCTGCATCCTTCACAAGGAATTTTTCAACAGATGGAATGGTGGAAAGATGCTCATAGTAGTATAAACGTGTAGAAGACATTCTCTGTAGCATGTTTCCGTTCTTTTTCAAAAGCCTTTTATCTTCCATAAAGTTAATTACAGATAAAAACTTCTCTGGATGAAGTGTTGAATATGGATAGGCTCTCTTTATTACGCTATAAACCTCCTCTGTACTTACTTCCTTCTCTCTTTCAATCAATATACCTGCAATCTGATGTGCAAGAACATCTAATGCATTTTCACAGATATGCTGTTCTTCCAACTGACCTTCTTCTATTAATTTTAACAGTGCATGAGCCTCAAATATATCATCTGGATCTGCACATATAATTGTTCCTTTTGAAGTTCCTTTTATAGTATGTCCGCTTCTTCCTACTCTCTGAACAAGTCTTGAAACCTGTCTAGGTGACATGTATTGGATTACATGTGAAATATCTCCTATATCTATTCCAAGCTCTAATGAAGAAGTAGCAACAAGAGCATGAAGCTTTCCGTTTTTGAAATCATCCTCTAATTGAATTCTTACTTCTTTTGAAAGAGAGCCATGGTGAACTGCTATCTTTGGATCTAACTTCATCAACCTAGAACCGAGAATCTCAGCGATAGAGCGGGTGTTTACAAATATAAGAGTGTGTTGATGCTGTATAATTTTTTGAATTTCCTTTAATCTTGCAACAGCAGCTGAATCGATCTGAAGTTCATTTGCTTCTTTTTCATAGTGAATTGCTGGTTGAGGGTAAGAAATCTCAAATTTCATTGACTTTAGATACTTTAAGTCAACTATTTCACATGAACGAAATCCGCACAAAAATTGAGACAACTTTATTGGATCTGAAACTGTGGCGCTTATACCTATTCTTTGAAATTCGCCTGCTTTCTCTGCTAATCTTTCTAGGCCTATTGAAAGTTGTGCTCCTCTTTTGCTATCTGCAAGCTCATGAAGTTCATCTACTATTACATATTTTACATTTCTAAGATGCTCACCTATTTTCTTTGCAGGTAGAATAGCTTGAAGGGTTTCGGGGGTTGTAATAAGAAACTGTGGAGGTGATTTAGCCTGTAAAGATCTTTCAGAAGTTCCTGTATCTCCGTGTCTTACTGCAATAGTTATTCCTATTTCTTTTGCCCATTCCGTCAGTCTTTTAAGCATATCTCTATTTAAAGCACGAAGAGGAGTGATATAAATAGCTGCTATTCCTTTAAGATTGCTTTCTTTTATCTTTTCCATTATTGGTACAGCTGCAGTCTCTGTTTTTCCTGAGCCGGTTGGTGCTATTATTAAAACGTTCTTTCCTTGTTGCACTAAAGGAATTGCTTGCTTCTGTATTTCTGTAAGAGAACCAAATTTTTTAATTATCAAATGTGACATATTTTCACAATCCAGAATTAAACTAATAAATGTAATATTAAAAATAGAAAAACACCTATTTAATACTTATTAAACATGATTTCTTATGATTATTTTTGTTTCAGATGAGATGGAATTTTATATTTTTTAAATTCATCTAACAGAATCTTTCCATATATCAATCTTGAAAATGATTCAGCTATAAATTTTGCTCCTGTGATTGCAATATGAGGGTGAGGTTCTTCTGGAAGTCCAACGTAATTGAATACATAATCAGACGTTATGTTTGCTTTATTCCATTTCATAGGAATTGCTATTCCTTTTCTTAAATGATCTGCATAACAAATAGAATGAAGATCTACAGATCTTGATTGAATTCTATGGTTTAAATTATATATTTCAATAGCTGCTTGAATAAATTTCGAATCAAATGAACCAAAATTATGTCCTGCAAGAGTTTGATTTTCAGACTTAAGAAGCCATGAAAGAAACTCGCTTATCGCTTCTTTAAGTGAAGGCTTATTTGGGTCAAACAAAGAATCTCTCTTAAATCCATTTACACTTAAAGCAGCTTCTTCTATAATTGCCCCTTCCCATGGCCTGCATTCTCGATAAAATTGCCTCTTAGGATTGGAAAAATCCACTGCGCCTATACTAATTATAGAATTTTTCTTAGGATCGAGACCTGTTGTTTCTACATCTATTACTATCGGATTATCACCTTAGAAAAAACACAGTTGTAATATAAAAAGATTGTGATAAGCAAAAAATACAGTTTCAACAAATCAAATATTAAGATAACTTGGAACAGTATACATTGCAAATTCAGGAAGAAGAGACTTTCCATAAAGAAGGCGTGAAAAGGCTTCAGCTGCTGCCTTTGCACCAAATAATGCATTGTGCGGAACCGGCTCATCTGGTAAGCCTACATAGTTAAGAACCTTGTTAAAACTCAGATCAGTTCTGTTGTCTTTAAGTGGAGGAATAATGCCTCTCTTAAGATGGTGGGTGTAGCAGACTGAATGAAGATCTACGATTCTTCTATGCGGCTTCCAGGAAAGATTGTAAATTTCAGCTGTTTCTTTTAAGAAAGCCCAATCAAATCCAAAGTTATGGCCACCGAGTGTTTGATTTTCTGATTCGCTAACCCATTTAAGAAAGTTGTTCATTGCCTCATAAAGAGTTTTTCTGTCTTCATCAAGAATCTGCTCCTTGGTAAATCCATTAACTGCTAACGCATCATCGTCTATTTCCGCTCCATTCCATGGCCTGCATTCTTCATAAAATGTCCTTTCAGGATGAAGGAAATCTATTGCTCCTATGCTGACTATTGAATTCTTTTTAGGATTGACACCTGTAGTTTCAAGATCTACAATTAACATTTTATCACCTGTTGAGGATTTAGTTTATTTGAATATAAAAGAAAGACATTTGGTTAAATATAAATAACTAATAATTAAAACAATTACTTCTGTTCTTCGTACATTTTTTGAAGGATATTTAACGATTGCTTTATGTTAAAGAATGCCATGTATGCTCTTTTTTGATATGTTGTTTCTAGAGCTGAAGAAAGATCATCATATTGAAATCCTGAAAAACGATATGTGCCTCTATTGTCTTCAAGTATTCCCATCTTTCTAAGCTGTGTTAAGTGATATCTTATTGTTTTTTCATTCATTTGAATGTTATTCTTTGAAAAATATTCAACTAGATCTTGATAGTTCGGTTCTTTCTTCTCTTTAAGATGATAATAAAGAAGCGCCTCAAGAACATTTAAAACTGACTGTCTTGACTCATTTTTTGATATTATTCCTAAAGATAAAGCTAACCATCTTACTAGAGATTTTCTTGTCATTTTTACTTCATCATTCAAATCCATGTCCCGGAGAATAATTTCTGACTTTATAAGTTTTGATTCTGGAATTTCCATAAATATATTAGAACAGCAAAATTTAATATTCTTGCATGTGATTTAATAAAGTTAGGTGAAGAAAATGGTTTCAAAGGATAAGATAAAAAAGGCACACGATGCAAATTATAAAGAATCAGAAGAACCTGATGAATTGCCTATTGTTAAAGGTTATGATTTTGACGAATTTAAAATTAATAAGGAAGCAAATGAGTTAATAAATTCATATTACAACATAGGAATGCAAGCATCTCATCTTGGTAAGGCTATAGAAATAGCTAAAGAAATGAGAAGAGGGAATGCAGATATTTTTTTAGCCTATAATTCAAATATGGTAAGTTCTGGTATAAGGGACGTTATAAGATATCTTGTAAAGCATAAAATGGTTAAGGCCTTAGTTACAACTACAGGTGGAGTGGAAGAAGATATTTTGAAAACGTTTGGCAATTTTTATGTTGGGGATTTTAGAGCTGACGGTGCTGAATTAAGGAAAAAAGGAATTAATAGAATAGGGAATGTTTTTGTCCCAAATAATAGATACATTGAATTTGAAAAGATGATGCATCCTTTCTTAAAGGATTTGCTTGAAGAGCAAAGAAGCACAGGACATATTCATACTCCTTCTGAATTTATTCATAAATTAGGACTTAAAGTTCAGGATGAAAAATCAATTTATTATTGGGCTTCGAGAAATAATATTCCAACATTCTGCCCAGCCTTAACAGATGGATCAATAGGTGATATGATCTACTTCTTTAGAGAAAGTGATAAGAAAAATGCTGACTTCAGAATTGACATAGCTGCAGACATGAATAAACTTGTTAATATGGTTTTAGATGCAAAGAAAACAGGTGTAATAGTTCTAGGTGGTGGGATAATAAAGCACCATATAATGAATGCAAATTTATATAGAAACGGAGCTGATTATACTATTTACATAAATACAGAAATTGAAGAGGGCGGGTCAGACAGTGGTGCAAGACCTGATGAGGCCGTGTCTTGGGGAAAAATAAAGCCAGGCACAAAAAGTGTTAAGGTATTCTGCGATGCAACTATTGCATTTCCATTGCTTGTAGCTGGTGCATTCACAAAATAATAAACAGATAAAATAATAATATAAAATAAGAAACATAAAATACATAAAAACTAAACTTTTTAAACTGAAGCTTATAAACTAGATTATGGCAGATAAGAAGGAAAAATCAATATTGCCTAAAGTAAACTTTATGGGGCTTGATGTAACTTATGAAGAAGCAAGAGCAGTGATACTTCCTGCACCTTTCGCTTCAACATCTATTTCTGAACAAACACTTCTTGGACCTTCAGAGATCCTTGAAAACTGGAACATGGAGGATTATGACCTTCAGCTGAATTATTCTCCATGCGCAGCAAGAATCTATCCTCTTCCTGAAAGAATTTATTCAGGAGATGCTGGATTGAATTCCATATATATGAACACAAAAAAGATAATCCAGGATGGAAAGTTTCCAGTAGTACTTGGAGGTGATCAGGCTGTTTCTCTAGCTACAGTAAAAGCTGCAAGTGAAGAGATGAAGAAAAAAGGCGAAGAATTCAGTGTTCTAATCATTGATGCCCACACAGATATGAAAGATGAATTTGAAGGAAATAAAAATTCTAATCTTTCTGTCACAAAGAGGCTTGTTGAGAATAAAATAAAAGTAAGTTTGTTGGGAACCAGGAGCATAGGAAGCGAAGAAATTGATGAAGCTGAAAAGCTTGATGCTTATTGCAGAATAAGCAACCAGAAGGAGCTCAATGATTTTCTAAAGGGTATTGAAGATAATATTTACATAAGCATAGATGTGGATGCATTTGATCCTTCCTTAATGCCTGCAACATTAATGCCTGAGCCCTGGGGACTAAGTTGGGATGAGGTTGTAAGTCCATTGATAAAAATAGGAGAAAAAAGGAATATAATAGGAGTTGATATAACTGAACATGCACCAATAAATGGCTTCAAAATGCCATCCATCATATGTGCACAACTTGCATATAAATTGATAGGAATCAAATTCAAGAGACAGGCAGAAGAAGAAGGATGGGAAGAATGCTATGAGGGAATGAAATAAAATGTAAAGTAGAATGAAATAAAAATAGAAGTAAAAATAAAATTAAATGAAAATTGTTAGATAATTTAATGCTAAAAATCATATTGAGAGGGAGAAAGATGGAAGGGAAAAGTAGAATGATAGAAGGAAAAACAATTGATAAAAAGATGAGAATTGGAATATTCATGCTTCTTGTTGCTTTGATTTCACTGATTTTCCTGTATGGCTGCATAGAAAAGAATGTTGAAACTGGACCGATTATAAAGAAGAATGAAACAAATTTGAATCAGACGAATCAGACTTTGCCTGGAAACGAGACAAACCAGACAATTCCGAAAAAATGTGAAGATCTGCTTGTTGGAAAGGAAAAATGCATAATTGAAAGAGCTTATAACAATAACGATATAGAGGATTGTGAAATTCTCTCAAAAGAAGAGTTTGATCAAAAATATTATGTTGAGTGCATATCAAAGCTTTCTGAATACAACTATAGCTATTGCAATAAATTGAATGGAAGCGAAAAAGACTTATGCTTTAGAAATGCAGCAGCTAAATTCGGGGATTCTGCATGCAATATGATACAAAATTCCACTCTAAGGAACGATTGCCTTTTAAGAGACTATGCAGAAGAATGCAAGAAATTAAACGACAGCTACCTGCTTAACATATGCAATGCAATAACAAAGAGCGATGCTTCTTTATGTGAAAAAATGGCGACACAGCTTCAAAAAGATGAATGCTATCTAAACTATTCCATAAGTCTTTCAGAAAATCGATGTGAAATGATATCTAATCTTGGGATAAAGACAGCGTGTGAAAGCATAATTTATAAAAATGTCCAATGTGGAACGATAGAAAATATCCAAATAAAGGATTACTGTTATCAATATTACTCTGTCTACACTTCTTCATGTTCTTGGTGTAATGTTATATCTGAAATAAATTACAAAGATGACTGCTATCAGAAATGCGCCATAAGGGCTGGAGACATGAATTTCTGTAAAGAACTATCGACAGAACAAAAAAGAGATTCATGCTATTGGGATTATGCAATAACAAGCAAGAATGTGGATGGATGTGACAAAATAAAGACAATAATGCTGAAAAAAGTATGCGTTCAGAATGTGGCAAAAGCAAACGCGATGCCATCTGAATGTGAAATTCTGTTAAATACGTCAAGCTTGACAAGAAAAGATGTTTCTGATTGTTATCTGCAAGTTATAGCTGGAAGTAAGGTTTCATTTGAAAATTGTTTAAGAATGAATGATGGATATTATAAAGACCAATGCATATATATGGCTATAAAAAGAGAACAGCTGGCAACTGACTACTGTGCGTATATAATTGACAATTCTTTAAGGAATGAATGCATGAAGGGATAAAAGAGAAATATAAAAGTAAGAGAATAAGAAGAGAATAAAGAAACAAGAAATAAAGGAAATAAAAAATAAAGAAAATAAGAATTTACTCTTCTAATTACTCTTCTGCTTCTTCTTTTGCTTCTATTTCTTTAGCCTCTTTTTCAGACTCTTCTACTTCCTTTTTCTCTTCTGCTGTGAGGGAGGTAAGCTCAAAGTCTTCTGGCTTGTATTTGAATTCTGAATCGTCCTTAATCATTCCTTTTGCCTTCATAAGTTCTTTTGAAAGAAGATAGAAAACAAATGGGACTGATTTCTTTCCTTTGTTATTACAAGGAATGAAGTAGTCAAGATTTTTTATTGAATTATCTGTATCTGCCAATCCTACATTCAATGTACCACTAAATGTTCCTTCTATAAGAGCCTGTTTTTCTACTCTTGGATCACAAACGAATATTACTTGTGGTTCAAAGAAATTTTCATTTGAAGGATTTGTAAATGTACCTGGAATAAATCTTCCTAAAAATGATTTAGCACCAAATATTTCTGCAAACTTTTTCGCAGCAGGAACTGCATAAACACGAGATGCTACTACAGCTACCTTAGACATATCATACTTACTAAGGAGCTTAGCCATATTCTTTATTCTGCTATCTATCATCTCAACATTAAGCATCACAAGCTTATCTTTTCTAAATTTATATACAAATTTCTTCATCCATTTGCTGGATACTCTGGTTCCAATGTGAACACCAGCTTCAAGATATTTTTCTTGAAGATTTTCATTTTCAACCATTTGATCAACCTTCTAATTATAATCTCAAACTAATTAACATCATTGAGATAATGGGGCCGCCGAGATTTGTTCAACCATCAGGCAGATTTTCAACCTGAAGTTCTTGAACTCGGGTCGCCACCACCCCAAGGTGGAAGCCTAACCAGGCTAGCAGACAGCCCCGCTCTCAAGCGACCATCCAATATATAATTATTTTAATTATTTTGATTTTATCTCAAGCTCACAAACCACCTTTTGAATTTAATGACCTTTATAATGTATTACCTCATCACTAAGATCAACATACGAAATAAACATTCTTCTGCAGCAGTACTTCTTTACTCCAAGTTCATCTAAAACTGCTGCTGTATCTTTACCCTGTGATGTTTTTTCTTTGTAGGCTTCAAATAAATGACCTATTGGCTTCCCACATGAGAAGCATCTTATTGGTGGCAACATTTCATTACCTCTTTTATTAACTTCTTTATTTTTATTTATTATTTAAGTGCTATAATTTGAATATACATCAAGGAAATTTTAAAATAATCTAAATAATCTAATTATCTGTATGATTTCTGGAATCTCGCTCTTGCTTTTCTTCCTTTGAACTTCTTAGGTTCTACCTGTCTTACATCGTCTATAAGCATAAATCTATCATATGCCAGCATTTCCTTCTTTAGTTGTGAATCTTTTGTATATGCAACAAGCGCCTTAGCAATTGCAGATCTTACTGCCTGCGCTTGACCCATCTGTCCTCCACCGTATACATTAACATCAATATCTACTTGTGAAATATAATCATTTGCAATCTTAAGTGGTTCAGAAATTAATGTTTTAACATAAGGATTATCTATCGCATTCAAATTCATCTTATTTATTCTAACTATTCCTTTACCAGGTTTTATAGTAGATCTTGCAATTGCCATTTTTCTTCTTGCTGATACCACTATTTGTTTTTTAGAAGTTCTTTTCTTTACTTTTGAATCTTGTTTTGACTCTTTTTCTTCCACACTCTGCTCTAAATTCTCTTTCTCTAATTTCTCAGAAGATTCAATTTTTTCAACATCAGCCGCTTCTGCGGTTTTAGTAGTTTTACGCTTTGCCATACCAACCCAACTCTCTTGATAATTGACCTATAGAAATATAATTTCTTGGAATGTTTCTCTTAACTTCAATTGCCTCTCCAAGTTTTGAGGCAAATTCTTCTGGAACTCCCATGTAAACTCTTATTCTTTTATATGCTTGCCTTCCAGTTGCTTTATCATATGGAAGCATTCCTCTTATTATCCTTCTTACAAGCATATCTGGCCTTCTTGGCCACTTTGGAGACTTTTCTGGATCTGCTTTATTCTTAAGACTTCTTCTGACTTTATATTTCTCAACAATCTGTCTTGGATTTCCAGATATGATTATCTTTTCAGCATTAACAACTGTAACTTGCTCACCTTTTAATGCAGATTTTGCTGCGATAGCTGCCATTCTTCCAAGAATCGCTCCTTCGCCATTTATTATCATATTTAACACCCAATAATCTTAAAGACAAATCTCTATTACTTTATTAATATAACATCTTTCGCTCCTCTTTTGACAAGCCAATCAAAATCATGGATTTGACTTCCGCTTGCCTTGATCTTCTTAGAAGCAACATCACTGAAAGACAATGCAACCAAATCAATCTTGTGCTTTAGTTCCCCACCTGCAAGAACTTTACCTGGAACAACTACTATGGAATTTGGTTTTGAATATCTTGAAATCTTGCTTAGATTAACACATATCTGTTTTCTTCTTGGCATCTTCAAGTACTTTGATAATACCTTAAATAAACCTCCCTTTCCTTTTGAAAGAGATTTTAACGCTCTTATTGTTTCGATTTTCTCTGGTCCTTTCATCATAATCAACACCTAATAAACATCATGAAATCCATATAGATCATTTATTTCTTAACATTTTTTTCGAACGAATCCAGGTCATCATGCAGGGGGTGGGATTTCCAAAAACTTTCTTATTGAAGAAAGTTCAATTTGAACCCACGCAGCCACTACGGCACCAACCCCTCAAGCTGGCGCATTTGACCTGGCTCTGCCACCCCTGCAGATTAACATAAGCTCAGAGGCATAAGCCTTTTCATTCCTCCAAAGAGGATTCCACATTTTCTGCGGACTCCTTTATTTTGGCAAGCGCCTTCTTGAGAATCATCTCAGCTGTCATTTGACCGTATGATTCTATCTTGAACTTGAAATCGTTACCGTTTTTTTCATATGCGATTATTCCTGGCTGGTGCCTTGCGTGCACTCTACCTGGTGCAAGAACAGCCTTGCACTCCATTCTTATATTTTGATCATCTAATAACTTTATTATCGGCATTTTTGGATAAACTGGAACTACGTTTTTATCTGTTGATTTTAAGCTTTCTGCATATATTATTCCAGGACCTGTCACATCCAACATTAAAGTTACTTCTTCTCCTTCTTTAGCTTTTGGAGGGGATGAAAGAGGAATCAAACCAAGCCTATGTGTTATGTACTCATCAAAAAAGGATGAGTTGTTCTCGTATATCGAAACCTCTGAAATTGCAAATACAGGTACTGAATTGATTGAATACCTTCTTATAAGATTTGCAATAGATGTTGGTGCGTCACTTAAGGTAAATATCATTTCATCCGGATTGTTTAATTCAACATTGATTTTCATTCAATTCCCTCTCGATAGAATTGAAATAAGCGTATAGATATTATACATATCGCTTATACTCTTCTTCCTCTTCTTCCACCTGGCCTCTTTGTTGTATCAGTTGGAACAGGTGTGACGTCCTCTATTCTCTCTATTCTTAAACCTGAACGTGCAAGTGCTCTTACTGCTGCCTGTGCTCCCGGCCCTGGTGTCTTTTCATTGTGTCCTCCTGGAGCTCTGATTTTAACTCGAATTCTTGTTATACCTTTTCTCAATGCAATTTCTGCAGCCTTTGCTGTTGCTCTCATTGCAGCGAATGGTGATCCTTCTTCTCTGTCTGCATCTACCACCATTCCACCACTTCCTCTTGCAATTATCTCTGCACCACTTAGATCAGTTATTGTAATGATTGTATTATTTCTTGATGAATAAATATGTGCGATTCCAACCTTTCCTTGACCGGACGGGAGAACAGACCTTGACTTAAATCTTCCCCCTCCTTTCTGCTTTCTGAACTTAAATCCTTCTTTTTTCTCTTCTTTTTCTTCGCTCTCTGTTTTTTTCTCTTCGTCTTCAATTGGTTTAACCTGTTCTTTTTCCTTCAGAACTAATTTTTCTTTTGATTCTTCTGCCATAAACATCAACCCTATACAAATACATAATTATTATTCAGCCTCAGCCTGTGGCTTTTGAGACTTCCATTCTGCTTTTTCAGTCAGATCTAAATTTATTGGTTTATAATAACCAACTTTAGACTGCATATCAACAGATACTTGATAACTTGGAGATCTTACTTTTCTTCCGTTGACTGAAATGTATCCATGCGTTATCAACTGTCTTGCCTGTCTCATTGACTTTGCAAGACCATTTCTTACAACTATAGTTTGAAGTCTTCTTTCAAGTATATCTCTTGTTGTAAGTGAGAGAATATCATCTGGGACTGCAGTTGGTTTGCAGTAGCCAGCCTTTATAACTCTTTGAAGGAGCTCTTGTTTTGGCTTGTTTCCTGCCTCACCAAGAGCAAGTAAAGCCTTGTATTCATTTCTTATTTTCCTAAGCAATGATTTTGCAACCCATACTTCTCTTATATTCTTTAATCCATATTCCTCAACCATGGATCCTTCTTCTTCAATTCTCGCAGAATCCCACAACTGCTGAGGCACTTCGTATTTCTTTCTCAATTTTCTTGGATCTCCCATAAATATCACTTCTATAAACAAACCTAATTAAATATGACTACTTCTTTGCTTGAGTTGACTTGGATTCAGCTTGCTTAGCTGATCCACCTGGGAGTGTTTTTGATCTTATAACTCCCACAGTAAGTCCTTTTCTTCCAGATGTTCTTGTTCCCTGGCCTCTTACCTTCTGTCCATACGCATGTCTATATCCTCTCCAAGTGTATAATGTTTTGTGTCTTTCGATGTCATTTCTTGTTGTAAATGCTACGTCTGGACCTGCTACATGAATATCTTTGCCTGACTCTAGATCTTTTCTTCTATTATAAAGATATGATGGTATATTATACTTTGCTGGATTTTTTATCATCTCTTCTATTTTTTCAACCTGCTCCTCACTGAGTTTTCCTATTTGAATATTCTTTGGAATGTTCATTTCTTTTGCTATTACATTTGCAAAAACATTAGACAGATTTTGTCCTACTCCTTTAACCTGTCTAAGTGCATCTCTAAGCATTATTTGTCCTTTTACATCCTTTCCAAGGATGTGCACTATTCCTCTAAAATCCTCCGATTCCTTCGGAGTTGATTTTGGATTTTGAACATTATCTTTTACCATTCTATTCACTCTTTATACGGATTAAATATGATACCGTTTAACGCTTATTAAGTATAAGCAACATTGAAATTTAATTCTGTAAGAAGAATGAGATGCCTAAGACTAGTCTTATGCATCTTCTATACTTACATTAAATGTAGAAGTATAATATATTATCATAAACAACTTTTTAAATATTACTATAGACCTATTCCGATTAGATATTTAAATACGTTTTATTTTCTGTTTAAGCGCGGAGAGTGGGATTTGAACCCACAAGGCCCTTTCGGACCACAAGCTTCCTGGCGAATACAAGCATTGCCAGATCAAACATTTCCAGGCTTGCGCACTACCAGGTTATGCGATCTCCGCATTTAAATTTTAATATATAATTACAAGATAAAATTTTTATATTTTGATAGTAGAAATTTGATTTTCTCTTTTCTTTTTTATATCTCTCCTCTGATTTATTTTTATTTAAAAGATCTTACTTTTTCTGCCACTTCGGATAAATTCCTCGTGGCATTATTATTCTAAGCGTTTTTGTAACTTGTTTGTTCTCTACCTCTATCAGATCTTCTGAAGAATATAAAGAAGACGCAAAACCTATAAGTTCATCCTTAAGCGTCATAATCGCTACTGTTTCTCCTTCTTTTATTCCTTGATTAAATGCAACTACTCCAGGTTCCATAAGTTGAGCGCCAGAACATAATGGATCGACAGCATAATCTGAAACCCAGATAAATTTAATCCCAAATTTATCTAATACATCTTCTATTGGGAAAACATATTCTCTTAAAAGCCTATCATCGTTTTCCTGTTTAAACAGCCATGAAGCCTCTGCAAGCTTATGAAGAGTTATCGAATCATTCTCAGTCAAATCCATTACAGAAATCCTTCTTAAATCAGTCATATTTGCTCCTGCTCCCAAATACTGACCTATATCATGGACTAGCTTTCTTATGTAAGTGCCTGCCTCAACTTTGGCACGAAAGAGAATGTCTCTTCCATCCATTTCGATTATTTCTAATTCGTAGATTTTTCTCTTTCTTGGTTTTCTTGCAACTGCAGATTTTACTGGTGGAATCTGTGTTATCTCTCCTTTAAACTTTTCAAATGAATCCTTTATCTTTTGCTCTTCAACGTTTTTATGCAGGTGCATTACTCCTATGTACTCTTTATCCTTATTCAGATATGATGCAGCATAAACAGACGAACCAAGCAGAATTGGAAGAACACCTGATACTTCAGGATCAAGTGTTCCAGTGTGGCCTGCTTTTTTCACACCTAGGATTTTTCGTATCTGAGCGACTGCTTGATGGCTGGTTGGACCTTTTGGCTTGTCTAAATTTATAAAACCAGTGTTCAAAAGCTGTTCGATTGTCCTCTTTCTAGGTGGAACGCCGTAGGCTGGATTTGATTTAAAATCTCTCTTTATATAAACTAATTCATCCATACTGGCACCAAATAAAAATACCGAAAGATTGTATTAAATTAAAATAAGAATGAAAAGAAATAAAAATTAGTGCAAAATTAAAGATGAACGGTTGTGTCTTATTCGTTAAGAGCTGCCTTTATCTCTTCTTCTGACTTTGGATTTACTTTTTTACCCAAGGGAGAGAGATGTAGTATGTTTGCCTTTCTTGCTTGTTTCCTTTTCTTTGAAACTATCTCGACGAACTGATTATCTAATACATTGATTACAACACATTTTTCTCCAGCATCTCTTCCTGTTTTCTTAATACAAACCATACCTTCTTCTATCATGATATCACCTGACTGAAAATGTTTAATTCTATTACGAATTTTACAGATTTAATATGCTTAATTAATATGTTACAATATTATTAAACTTATCATCTTCAAATTTATTCTTCGTATGTTTTTTCAATAACTGCGTTATATACTAAAGTAGTTATAGCAAGACCAAGTAGTGCACCTAATAGCGTTGCTGTTGCAAATCCTATAATCTCAACTATATTTGAAAACATAAGAGGAAGCATAACTACAGTAAGCACTCCGACGTCTCTGCTTATGATGTATTTTGCCTTTTCAAGCCTTCTTTTAGCTTCGTCTCTTCCACCAGCACTTCTTCCTAGAATCTCATCAGTTATAACTATCTGGTAGTCAACTGAGGTTCCTAATGTTCCGAATAATCCTGCGATTGTTGATAGATCAAGTGTTCCAACAGCTGCCATGAATGAAATCAATATTATCATCTGAGTGGTAGCAACAAAAACAAGAGGGAAAATATGTTCGGGATGTCTGTACCTAAAGGCAATGAATAGAAGAACAATTACTCCTGCTACAATCATTCCTATGATACTGTAATTAAGAAACTCATTACCTAAAGAAGGTGGCACATATATTATACTTCCTAATTCAATAGAAACTGGAAGAGCACCTCCACTGAGAATACTTTTTATCCTCTTCATCTCTGCGATTGCATATTCCTGCCTCTCTTGATACGTATCACCTTTTGCAGTTCCTTCTATGCTAAACTGCTGCGAGGTCTGTCCTGTTGCAAGTGCAGGACTAAGCGTCGGAGCTGAAAGAAGACCTATTGCGCTCCATTGATTCACTGTTATTCCTTCAAGCCCCATGTTTATTACTTCTGGAATGAATTCAGAAGTAGGTTTTGAAATAACCTTATATGATTTATCAAATTTAGAAATTAAAACTGAATCTTCCTGTGAAATAATTATCTTTGTCTTATTTTGAGATAAGATTAACGCAACTTGAGCCTCTACATCATCGTTTGGATCCACAAATACTACTGAATTATGACCATATGATGCAACTGTTAAAAGCTGCTTTTTAACATCTTCTATTGGAACAGTAATGTTTTCGAGATAAATTTCTCTCATAACAATTACTGAATCCTCTGCCTTATCTAGAAATAAATAAACAGGATAGTTGGCCTTTCCATATGCAGCATTAGCAAATTTCTTAGCTCCTTCTTGGTTGACAACGAATCCCACTCCCCATCTTATATTACTTCCGCTCACTGAAGGCATGTCTCTAATGCTTCCACTTATTATGTGCTCTCCAGTTATTGCAGTTGTTCCATCAATTATAGCTTCAAATTTTCCTTCAGAACTGAGAATGTCCTTAACCTGTTGAATGTAGGCTTGATCAGAAGAAGCTGGAAGCTCAACATAAACCTGCTGGTCACCAACTGAGCGAACTACAACCTGGCTTAATCCAAATTTGCTTACTCTTAGTTTTATTGTATTTACAATTTCATCCATGGTTGCCTTTGAAACTGGTTTTTCAAGAGTGATTGGAATTCTTGTTCCTCCTGTAAATTCCAATCCAAAATTAGCTCCCTTAAAATAGAGAAGCAAAAGCATAGCTGCTGTTAGCAGCATTATGAATATTACACGTTTATCTTTTAACCAGGCGAGCGAGATTTTCATATTTGCCCTCCAAATACCAAAGTATCAAAACTGAATTAAGGCACCAGGTAGCAATGAGATCTCCTATTAGACCTGCAACTGCTACGGAACCGATCTGGTAATAAGTTGGAATGTGAGTGTACATTCCTAAAAACATTAATATTGCAAATGCCACTATAACTGTAGTAGTCATTGCAAAACCTGTTCTAAATGCATCATATGCTCTTTCTCTTGGAGTTCCTTCTCTTCTTTTAACTGTTTTAATTGTAAGCATCATGTCAGTATCTAATGAAAGAGCTGCCAATGTCATCAATGTAACGAAAGAAGCAAGAGTTAGTGGGATTCCAAAAAATGCCATTGCTCCTAAAGCCATTATAATATCAGATGTTGCTCCTACAAGAACTGCAAAAGATGGAATGAATGTTCTGAATATTAGAAATACCACCACAATCGCCAAGAGAGCAGAGATCAATGCTATGTTAAGCACCTTGCTTACGAAAAGTCTGCTTAATGCAGGACTTACTTCCTCTAATTTCATATCTGAATTACTAATAGAAGAAGATAAAGCAGAAATTAACCTATCCTTGTAAACAACTTTTGCCTCTGAAAAGACTGTATTTGCTGCTTTCATTATTTTGGATATTTCATCTGAACTTTCCGGTTGCGTAACAGCTTTTCTTCCCATTAACTCCTCTGATAGTGAAAATATTTGAGATTGGAGTTCTTTTGCCTTAATTGATAGAGATCTGAGCTTTGCTTCATCTTCTGCTATCTTGGATGAAAGATCTTTTCCTGTTGTTTGTTGCTCAGATCTTAATCTCGCAAGCTCGCTCTCAATTGTGCTTGAATCCTTAAGAAGTAACTCCATCTCGATAAGCTTGTCATCTATTTCTGTTACTCTCCTATCCGTAGCTATCTCAATCTCAATGATATTTCCGTTTGGTGTTTTATATAATCTTACTTCTGCATCATAAATATTGTTCTGTGAGAGAATTTCCTTTACCTGTTGATTGCTTATCTGTTCTTGTGTTTGAATTGTTATTAGCATTCCTCCCTTAAGATCTATTCCATACCTTAAATTAGGTATTAAAAATAAACTTATTAGTATAAGTGCAAGAGGAAATATGATAAGCAAACTGTAATTTCCTTCGTATATATTAGGAAGTTTCAATTAAACACCTTCTATTGAAAATTTAACAACTATTTCATCATTTCAAGAGAATCAGAACCTGATTCACTTAATGAATAGAATTGATTACAAGTAATATATATTTGTATAAAAATATTTAAAAGATATGTTTATTTACTGGAATTTTTGTTTATTTAATTAAGAATTACCAGAAATAAAGTTCCTTTAAATTTATATTTTTTTATATCTGATTTAAAGCATGCAAATAATTCCTAGAGAATATCAAGAAAAAATAGCAAAAAGTGCAATTGAAAAAAAGAATACGCTTATCGTACTGCCTACTGGTACTGGAAAAACAGTGATTGGTGCACTTATAATTGAACATTTTCTTAAAAAAGGAGAAAAATGCTTATTTCTAGCTCCAACTAAACCTCTTGTAAATCAGCATGAGAAAAAGTTGAAAGAATTCTTTTATGATTCTAATTATAAAATATCTCAGGTAACAGGACAGAGTAACAAAAAAGAAAGACTACAAATTTATAAAGAAAATGATGTGGTTATTGCTACTCCTCAAACAGTTAAAAATGACATAGAAAAAACAGCAGTGGAAAATGAACCTGCCGGAATAATTTCCTCTTTTTCCTGCCTTATAATAGATGAGTGCCATAGAGCAGTAGGAAATTATGCATACACATACGTTACTAATGCGTTTTTTGAGCAAGAAAGAATTGAAAAAGAAAGTTTAATGAATACTAATAAAACAATAATTGGTTTAACTGCATCACCTGGAGGGAATGTTGAAAGAATAAAAGAAATAATGGATGCATTAAAAGTAGAAAATGTAGAAATAAGAACAGAAACTGATAAAGATTTACAAAAATACATTCCTAAAAAAGAAATTAAATGGATAGAAGTTGAACTAACACAAGAAATAAAGGATGCGATTTCTTTATTAAATGAATTGATGGATGAAAAAGCAAGGACACTAAATGAATTAAATATAACTATATCAAAAAAGACGCCACGTGGAAGGCTTTCACAGATATATAAGAATTTGGTAGAAAATAGGCATATGGCTGCTCTTGGTCATTTTGCCATTTTTTACAATGCATTTCATGGAGTAGAACTTCTCGAAAGCGAAAGTCCTACTGCATATATTAAATTTTTAGAACGTCTTAAGGAAAGGAAAAAAAGAATCGATTGGAGATTCATACAAGCAGCAAACAAGGTTAAGAATATCGAACATCCTAAGATCGCTAAAATAATTGAACTGATAAAAGAGAGAGAAGGAAAGAAAATAATAGTTTTTGCCCAATACAGAGACCAAGTGCACCACATAGTTGAAAAATTAAAAGAGAATGGAATAAGTGCAAAAGAATTCTTAGGAAAAGGGAAAGAAGGAAGTGCGGCACATAAAAAACAAAAAGAAACAATAGCTGAGTTTGCTGATGGTAAGATTCAAGTTCTCGTTGCCTCCTCAATTGGTGAAGAGGGAATTGACATTCCATCTGCAGATACTGCAATTTTCTATGAACCTGTTCCAAGTGAAATAAGAATGATCCAAAGAAGGGGAAGAGTTGGAAGACTTAAAGAAGGAGAGATACTCATTTTGATAGCTAAAGGCACAAGAGATGAAATATTCAGATACGTATCTGCAGCAAAAGAAAGGAAAATGAAAAGAGTGATAAAAAATATTATTGAAAAAAAGAAACTCGAACAAAAAAACAATGAAAAAAATAAAGAAAAAAAGAAAAAAAATGAAACACCTATGATAAAACAGCAAAAAATTTTGGATTATTTTAATTAATAAGTAAAAAGATAGTTGAACATATATAATGCAACCAATGGCAAATAGATAATTTATATCTAATATATTTTCATTCCACTATTAATGAAAAGCCTAAAATTAAAAAAGCGAAAGAATTAAATACTTGATTGATGTTTTAAGAACATGACAAACTATAATCAAAATTTTAATTATAAAAACTATGATGAGTTTGATGATATATTTGAAAAAGAAGAAAAAGACGCAAAAAAAATAAAATCCAGACAAATGAATAATACTTACTTACTAAATGAAACTATAATGAGAATATCAAAATCAGAGATATACAAAGACTATTACGAATTGAAACCTTTTATAGATTTAGCAAACAAATTTAAAGAAAGTGAAATTGCAATTAGTATAATTCATAATTGCCACGCTATGAGAATAAACAATAATCATCCTTCAACTACAAAAAGAGTTGCAGCTGCTATTGAAAAAGCGTTAGGTGGTTCTTATTCTATAAAAATGCTTGAACAAATAGCAGAACTTCTATCTTCTAGAGACACTTATGATATAAAAGATGATGAGATAAAAGAAATAAAGGAAAAGATAAAAAAACAAAAATCTTCGATTAAAGCTCGCTTAAATACAATAAAAGAAAATAGGAAAAAACAAAAAGAAGAGATAGACGACATGTATGAAGAAAAAATGCCTTCTAAAAAGGAATTGAAAAAAATCGAAAGAGAATTTGGAAAAATAATAAATAGAAAAGATGAAGAAATAGACATAGATCAAATAGAATGATTATTAAAACATCTATTCTATTATCTATTTGATATTCTGTCTGCTTATTGATCTTATTCTCTACCTTTTCCTATTGCGCTTTTCCCATTTATCTTCTGATTCTATTTGTATACTTACTGTTTCATCCCCAAATTTATAAATTTCCCATTCGATCTTTCCACTTTCAAAATCGCTTACTTGAACTACAGGTCGTGCAAGATCTCTATCTCTCATTCCATATGGAATCTTAACCTTCATCTTCAATTCTAGAACTTTTTTGATTTTACCATCTTTTATGAATATTACAGTATCCACAATCTGAGGTATCATTCCTAAATCTACTCTCCCTATAAATCTCTGAATTGCCTCGATCGGCCTTGTTGCATGAACCACTCCTACCATACCTATACCTGCAAGACGTAAATCTGCAAATACTTTAAAATCTGTTGTCTTTCTCATTTCATCGTATATACTATAATCTGGCCTTACAAGAAGAAGAATATCTCCTGTTTTCTCAAAGCTACCATCTAATGCTGCATATTGTGTAACTTCATCTGGAACTTGCAAATCTCTTGGAGATTCTAGTGTTTTTACTATTTTTTTATTTTTCATATACATTTCAGCCAATGCAGCTGCAAATGTTGATTTTCCACTTCCTGGAGAGCCGCATATTATTATACCTTCGGCTCTTTCTAGAAGTCTTTTTCTTAATTTATCTGAAAGCGCATAATCATCAAATGATGCTTTCATTATAGGTCTGACTATTGTTATTTCAATTCCGTCGGAAAATGGTTGTCTTGCTATTGCAATCCTAAACTCTCTTAATTGAATAACAGCCGCACCTTTTGCATCAAGTTCAAAATATGATTTACTATCAGATCTAGCTGTATCAATTATTTCTTTGATCATTATCTCTAATTCTTCTTTAGTTATAGGTTCATTTCTTAATTGAACTAATTGAATATTGCCTGGTTTGCCTCTTTTTGCAAGAGGAATTGTGTCCTCTTTAAAGTGCAAAGAAACTGTATCTGGAGTTAAGTACTGTTTAAAAGAAAGTTCTCTCAAATATTTTCTTGGCTCAAGATAGATTACATCTATCCCTTCAGCTCTTGCTACCTCAGATTGAACTTTATCTGAAGTGATAAGCAACGCATTGAGCTGTTTTGCAAGTTCTCTTATTGCTGCATCAACTTCTCCAAGTTTTGCTGCCTTTACCATAAGCTCAGTGCTTCTTTCTCCACCGAATTCAAGCTCAATCTGTCCTGATTGAGAAAACTCTCTAAGAAGCTTTATCTCGGCAAGTCCGCTGAAACCTATTTCCTTACCTGAATTCGCTTGATGTTCTAATTCTCCAACAGATGCCTTATGGATTACTACTCTAATCTGTTGAATATTTTGTTCCTTGAGAATCTCACTCAATCTTCCATCTATTATTACAGATGTATCTGGAACTATAATTCTTTTTCCTTTTAAATCGAATTTATCTTCTTTGATCATTGATCTTGGATTTCTTAATCTGACCTCTTTAGATTCTTTTATTTCCTTTTCTTCTGACATTTTTTCACCTTTAATGAATGTGCAATTAAATACATACTTATGACTATTATAGATGATATTATATCATCCGATTGAATGTATCAAAGTATTTCATGCACATAAACGTACCAAATATTTTTTAAAATAAGACCTTAAGATTGGCACGTTAAAAACAATCTTAAAAAAGTCTTAATTTAATTATATTGTAATATATACAATTATTTGTTTATAAATCTTTTCTTCCAAAATTTGCGAATCAATGGAATCAATATAAACGAATAATATCATCTTTCTTAATTAAATTATTCTCTATATCTCATTTACTTACGCTATTTATATGGATACCTATTGTCATACCTTTCTGTGCAGCAGGAAGCGTTTATTATTTTGTTGAATTTCCATTATGGTGAACTCTCTTCCATTAACACCTCCTTTCATCCCTGTTCTTATTATTTCAGATAATACTTTACATATCACTACAGTACCAAAATTAGTAATATAAAAAGACATCTATGATTTTAATTATATTCTCATCTTTCCATATTCTTCTTTTTCCTTGACTATGCCTGTCGTTTCATTGGTGTCTATTTCTTTTTTCTAGCTTTTTTGCCAAAGAGAAAAATCCAACAATCCCATAGTATAACAACTAATCTTTTTAATTAATGATGTACAGTTTTGAATCACTAATAATTTGGACTACAAATTATTCACATGATACTTAAGCATCTTTGCATTCACAGTCAATTTCAATTTTTTACTTTTATAATTTGAAAGTATGGACTACCACTAAATTGTAATTTTTGATCTTAGATTATTGGCTATAAAATCAGGAATTTCATTTATCTTTATTCTTACTTGCTTTGCAGTATTCCTATCTCTTATCGTGACTGTATCATCCTTTAAAGTATCATAGTCAATTGTAACTGCCCATTTTATTCCTACTTCATCTGCTCTTGCATATCTCTTTCCAATGCTTCCAGATTCATCGTAAAGAACAGAAAGACCTTTTTCTCTAAGAAATGCAGTAACTTCGTTTGCTTTCTCTGCAAGACCATCTTTTTTCATGAGTGGAAAAACTGCAACATCATATGGCGAAAGCTCTGGTGGCAGATCGAACCATTCCCAATCATGAACATCGTCCTTTCCTCTGTACGAATGCTCAAGTATGGCCCAGATAAGACGTTCCACTCCTAATGATGGTTCCACTACATGCGGAATTATCTTCCTTCCATCTGGCAGAGTTACTGATAGATCTTTGCCTGAAAGATGAGAATGTGATTTCAAATCATAATCTGTTCTATATGCAATACCTGCAACTTCAATATGGCCATATGAAGTTTCTACTTCTGGATCAAAATTTCCTCCAGAATAATGAGGCACTTCGTCCATGAAAAGATGTCTGAATCTTATCTTTCCTTCCGGTATTCCGCATCTCTCATAAAATTCTGAAGCTAGACCAAGGAAAAATGCCATTGGCTCATTTGGAGTAATCTTTTTTTCTATAAGTTCCCTTACAGTAAAGAATGAAATCTTTGGTTCTGTTCCATTTTTCCTTGCTTCTTCCTGGCTTTCTCTTGTCAAAACAGGAACTTTTCGATTAAGAATCTTGTCGATTTCTTTCATCTTTGCATTTGAAGGGTCAAAGAAATATTCTAATTCCATCTGAGTAAATTCTCTTAGTCTAACAAATCCCTGCCTTGGAGATATTTCATTCCTAAATGATTTTCCAACCTGCCCTATTGCAAGTGGAAGCTTTCCATAAACTCTGAATAAACGAGGGAACGCAAGATAGATTCCTTGTGCTGTTTCAGGTCTTAAATAACCTGGAGTCCCATCGACAGGACCGATGTTTGTCTTGAACATGAGATTAAAAAATTCTACATCAGAAAAACCTTTTCTGCCACATGTAGGGCACTTGATATCTGCAACCTTCAAAATTTGATTTATCTCATCTATTGACTTTCCTTCTACATTCACATTGTTTTCCTGAAGAAGATGATCCGCCCTGAACTTATTGCCACAAAGCTTGCATGTTGTAACTGGATCACTGAAATGATCTAGGTGGCCTGAAGCTTTTAAAACCGGTTCTGGAAGTATTATAGATGTTTCTATTTCAAGAAATCCGTTCCTTTCAATAAAGATTGAGCGCCAAAGTCTAATTATTTTGTGTTTTAAAGCTCTTCCAACTGGACCTAAATCGTAGATTCCTCCGACTGGTGAATATATCTCTGCTGCAGGAAAGAAAATCCCCCTTCTTAATGCGATCTGCATTATCTTTTCTCTTATTTCGGTAGATGTCATTCTCTCACTCCGAAACAATATATAGGAACACAAATAATGAATGATAATATAATAAGAAGTAAAAATTAATAAATTGCATCTTTAATATATATTAAAACAAAATAAGATGTATGAACTATGTTAAAAAGAGATGGTGTTATGGATAAAAGAAGAATAAAAATTCTTGAAGAGATGAAGGCTAAAATAAAAAAATCTTACTTGTCAAAAGACAACCTTCTTGTTTTTGCTGACAATGCCATTACAGATATAG
Organism: Candidatus Micrarchaeia archaeon; assembly: GCA_038881595.1. Classification (GTDB taxonomy): domain Archaea; phylum Micrarchaeota; class Micrarchaeia; order CABMEP01; family CABMEP01; genus DTQF01. Next base: position 51,146 of record JAVZPM010000004.1, read on the forward strand.
AAAAACAAACCAATCTTCTATTCGAGAGACTAACTGAATGGTATGGTGTTTATTTTCCAGAATTAAAGATTGATGATAGGATAAAATACTCAAATCTGGTTTTACAAATAAACAAAAATGATATGAATTCAACCAAAAAGTCAATTCAAAGCATACTTGGTGAAAAAGCACAAGGAATAATAAATTCATTAGAAAAAACAATAGGATCAGAACTGGAAGAAAAGGATCTTGACGCAATAAAACTACTTGCCCAACAAATAATAATGCTTGAAGAAACAAAATTACAACTTCAACAATATGAAGAAAACCTTGCTAGAGAAATATGTCCAAATTTAGTAGAAGTAGGTGGTCCTAAGATAGCATCTAAGTTAATCGCTCATGTAGGAAATCTTGAAAAACTTGCAAAGCTACCTGCAAGCACCATTCAGGTTCTAGGTGCTGAGAAGGCACTGTTTAAGCATCTAAGAAGAAAAACAAAACCACCTAAACATGGAATTATATTCCAACATACTTTAATACACTCTGCACCTAGAAATAAAAGAGGAAAACTAGCAAGAGCGTTAGCATCAAAACTTGCAATCGCTGCAAAGGTTGACGCATATGGAAAGGGCCATTTTGTGGGAAAGGAGCTAAGAGAAGAATTTGAAAAGAGAGCAAAAGAAATACTAAACCAATGAAAATCAATGAAAAGATTAAACAATAAAAGAAGAAAATAGGAAAAAATAGATTGATTATTTTTTACTTAGTAAAGATTTCTTTGAGCTCGATCTTTCTTATTTCTATTCTTTTTATAGGTGCTATCTTCTTTATTGCAGGAATTAGCGACTGAGCGTATTTCTTGAATAGTAGCTCTCTAATCAAGTCATCGCTGTTTGTCTGCGAAGCTTTTTCATTAAGAAGAGCTCTTAGTTTTACTCTTATTTCTGCTTCTGCATCTCTTGCGATTTTACCTGCTGCAAATACTATTGGCTTTATTCTAAATTTTTGTCCATCCATAGTCTTTACATCTATTACATCATCGATTATAGTTTTTCTCCTTCTTACGAACGTTCTAATATAGCTTGGCAGCTGCTCTGAACCAATGAACTTTGTAATTGCAGTCTTTCCTTTTACATCAACGACCCTAAGCTTCACATTAGTGTATGCCTGGGAGAGATCCCCAGTAAGTTCATCAAGGCCGACCTTAACTACTCTATCTTTAAGAAGCTTCGGATCTGAAGATATAATTTCTCCAACTACTTTTGAATCAAAGATCTGTGGTGCAACAACTTCATACCACTGCTTTGATTTCCAGGTATCAACAACTTTCTTTACCAAATAATCACCAATTAAAATCGTTCATCCTATGATGAATACGAATCATTTGAATTGAATCGCTGCGACTGCAGGATCATACTTCCAATCTGCTGGAAGAACTTTCTTTCTGATGTAATACTTTCCAAGTCTCCTAATCTTTGTTTCTATTGAATTAAGTTTGATTTTGTTATGAAGATCAGATTTGTGTTTTTCGAGATGTGCTCTCAATCTAACTGCCTTTTTCATTAAATTTGCTAAATTCTCCGGAAATTCTTTTCTTCCAGTAGCAGTTTCGATTATCTCTAAAATTGATTTTCCAGTAGCCTGTTTTACACTTCCTATTGCATATTGGTCTCTCATAATATGACCAATAAGAGAAGGTGCATTTCCTGCTCTGTAAAGATCAACTACGATCTTTTCAATCTCTTCTTTGCTCATGTCAGTCTGCAAGGAACTACCTACAAATTTCCTTGAACCAGACTTTCCTTTTTTCTTTGTATGTAATCTTGCCATAATACCCACTTGATAGTGTCGTTCAATAGAACGACATAAATCAATGTTTAATATAAAATATAATTTAAAGTACTTGAGCTAATGTTATCTCATCAAAAGACGATGATGATAACATATATGTAATTAAAGTTTTTAAATATTCTTATACATTTAATACTCTCAGAAGCATAAAATTCCAACACGCGAACCTATAATTTGGTCGATAATTTATTGCTGTTTTTTATCGATTACGATATTAAACTTTCCATATCTCAATTCACTTACTTTGTGTGCATTAATTATATCATTCTCAATAATTCTAAATTTCTCTGGTATCTCTAATAGTTTAATTGAATCTTTAAGTGATAGTCCATTATCCTTCTTTGCCTTCCATATCTTGCTATCCATCTCTTCAAGTTCAGCAAATGAAAATTCCAATTCTTTTATCTCACCTGAAGTTGGAAATGATTCGGCATGAACATTTCTTCCATACATCTCTTTGTAAATCTTCCAAGTTGCAAATGGTATTATCGGTGCAAGAAGTCTTAAGAGATTTGACATTATCTCATGTAATGTCCAGATAGCTGAGGATTGCTCTTCTTCTGTAAACTTTCCTTCACTATTGTAGGCGCGATTCTTTGAAAGTTCTATATAATGAGATGCAAAAGTTTCCCATATGAAATTTCTTATCCTTATTGCGGGATTATGGAAATCATAATTGTTGAATCTTATTCTTGCATCTTCAACAATAGAATAAAATTCATTCAAAATAGCTTGGTCAAGTGGAGATATATTTTTCGGCTTTTCAACTTGCGGAAACATTGAGACGTATTTCGCGATATTCCACAATTTATTAAGAGTCTTTCCAGCACCTTGTATTCTTTCATTTGAGCATCTGAAATCCTGTTCAGTTATATTTCCTTCGAAAACAGCCCATAACCTAAATGGCTCTGCACCGAATTGCTCAAGAATCTTTTGTGGATCAATTACATTTCCCAGTGATTTTGACATTTTATTTCCTTTTTCATCCACTATGTGATAATTTATCCATACATCCCTGAATATTTGCTGTCCTGTCAAAAGATAACACTTAAGTACAGTGTAATAAAGCCACGTCCTAATAATTTCCTTTCCTTGTGGTCTTAATGTACATTGTTTATGCGAATTGAAGAAGTCTGGATGACGTTCATAACCTAAAATATAAAGAGGAGTTATTGAAGAATCAAACCATGTATCAAATACTCTTGTTTCTCCTATGAACTCTTTGCTGCCACATTTAGGACATTTTTCAATAGGAGGATTTTCTTTCCATGGTCTGTAGTACTTTCCTTTTGGTGGAACGATTACTTCATTACAATTCTTACAGTACCACAATGGAACCTCAGTGGCATAGTATCTTCTTCTACTTATTGGCCAATCTATTGAAATACTATTTATCCAATCCACCATTATTTTCCTACTTTCTTCTGAAAAGAAATTCATATTGTTTGCCATTTCTAGCATTTTTTCTTTCAGGTCCACTTGCTTTACGTAAAATTCTTTCATCGGAATAAATTCTATTGGATCTTTAGATCTTTCACATATTGGAGTTCTGTGCATTATCTCTTTCTCCCCTCTTATCTTATTTTGTTCCCTTAAGACAGAAACTATTTTTTCTCTTCCTTTAAGAACTGGAAGACCTGCTGCTGGTCCAGCGTTTTCATTCATTTTTCCATCTGGCCCTATTGAATATATTGGTGTTAAATTCATCTCTCTAAAGAACCTAATATCTGCAAGATCACCAAATGAACACATCATAACTAGTCCGGATCCTTTTTCTGGATTAGCAAGTGGATGTGCTTTTATTGGAACTACCTTATTAAATATTGGAACTACCGCATGTTTTCCTTCAAGTTTTTTGTTGTATCTTTCATCATTTGGATTGTATATTACCATTGCACAACTTCCAAGAAGTTCCGGTCTCGTTGTTCCGATTATTATTTCCTCCCCTGTTTCCTTGACAGTAAATGCTAGATCATAGAATTTGGTTGGAATCTCTACATAATCAACCTCTGCATCTGCAAGAGTTGTTCTGCAACCTGGACAATAATTGTTTGTTCTTTCTGATTCATATATTAAACCTGCATTCCACATATCTATAAATGTACCCTGAGTTAAAGCTCTATATTCTGGAGAATCTGTCATATATGCATCTCCGATTTTATTTCCAAATTCCCAAGAAGAAAAAGAAACTCCTGCCTTAAGGAAAGAATTAGTTGAGGTATTAGAGGATTCTTCAAGTACTGATTTGCACATCTCAAGAAACTTTTCTCTTTCTATCTGATTTAACTTTACATTGAACTTCTTTTCTGCCGCCATCTCTATAGGAAGACCATTTCTATCTAAACCTAATGGAAATATTACATTATAGCCTATCATCCTATGAAATCTTGCAAACATATCCATAAGGACGTATGTGGTTAATTGTCCAATATGAATAGGTGTATTTACATAAGGAGGAGGAGTATCTATAGAAAATAAAGGTTTGTTTGAATTTTCTTGGAATTTATAGATTGGACTCGTTTTTATTTCTTCATACATTTCTTGTTCGAATTTTTTATCCCAATTTTTTTCTTTTATCTTTGCTTCGTTTAATTGAATTGACATAAAATCACAATATGCATAATCCATAAAGATTCATAAGATACTAATGATTGATTAGAATTTGTATAGATCGTTGAATATTTTGCTTGCATCTTACATAAAGATAATATAAGATATAGATATGAAATTTTAAAATGGTTTTGAATTTAATAAACAAAATTTGATATATTTGGTGGAAGTTAGAATTCAAATTCCATCCCATCATAAGAGGCAATTACCTTAACTTTGCTTTCTTTTTGAAGCCATTTTGCAACATCTTCTGCCTTTATCTTTAAATACTCCCCTCCAAATCTTGTTAAGACTGCGATTTTTGGCTTTGTTTCTTTTAGAAGTAAAAGACAGGAATACTTATCAATATGACCTTCCCATCTCTCTTCTGCACGCAGAATATTTATTATTAAAAGATCAAGGCCTTTATATTGACTTGATATTCCTTTAAAATATTCAGTATCACCAGTATATCCAATTCGTTTCCCATCCATCTCTAGAATGAAACCTATCCCCTCTGTATTGTCGTGTTTTGCTTTTGTTGCTTTTATCGAAAAAGAATCTAAGTCTATATTTTCGTTAGGTTTCATTTTGTAGTACGCATCTAGAAGATTTGCATGATACTTTGAAAGAGAGACGCCGAATTCAAGTTCTTTTTTAAATAAAGTTTCTGGCCCAAAAAGAATGCCCCTTTTCTTTGATGTTGCATATGTCATAGCCTCGATTAAAACGTTCATGTCGTTTGCATGATCCAGATGTGGATGTGAAACAAACACTGCATCTATTTTATTAAGTTTAATCTTATGTTTTTTTGCATCAGGAACCACTCCTGGACCCGGGTCTACATAAATCTGTTTTGAACCTTGAATCAGAAAGCCAGATGTGGACCTAAATCTATGAGTTACGTTTACTCTTCCGCCACCTGTGCCTAGAAAAACTATCTTCATAAATAAAAATAAGAATAAAAATTTAAAAAGAAATGGGAATAGAGGGCTATTTTACCTCACAGCATTATTTTCATTTTAATTTCAATTGTCTTTACTATTCTTCTTTACAGCTATAAGATCTATTATCAAAGTTATAAAATTCTCTATCTTTAAGCATTTTTTAGGTCGGTATCAAAAGAAGCAAATGTAAGGAGCGAAGCTGCAGTCAGATTATAGAAGCTTTCGTAACGTTACTTATAAATTTTGGCGATTCTTTTTCTTTCCGCTGATTTGTTGCACGATATACAAAACTGAAAAGTAATCTTTATTTTGCTTTTATTATTTTAATTTAAGAATAATTGAATAAATACTTTAATTAGTTTAATGAGTTAATGAAAACCACAAAACAAAATATTTATAAATAACATATGAATATACAATATAAGAAAAAATTACAAAAAAGTGTTTATATGAAAGGTGTACTCCTTGATATGGAAGGAGTCATTCGAGACTCTAAAAATGCATTTCATCATGCGTACGAAAAAGCATTAGAGGCCGTTGGACTTAAATTGAATTCTTATCCTGCCGCAACATGGAAGTTAAGGGGTTTTGCTGAATTGAACCATCAAGATGAATTCTTAAAAGCTCTCTATGCAATCGCTAAAAACGGAGAGGATATAACACGAATTTTATGGAAAAAATATCCTGTTGAATATGTAAAAGAATTGATGAAAAAAACTCCAATAAGTAAAGAAGATTTTGAAAAAATGCATTATGCATATAATAAAACTCTTACCGATCCTAAAGTTTTTAGGCGTATACCTCCTGTAAGGGCGGGTAAGAAAGGTGCTAAATTACTTAAAGATTATGGTTTTACATTAGGTATAGTGACCAATGCAAAGAGAGAATATAACCAGATCTGGATGCAGGATAGAGAAGTTATAGACATGTTTGAAACTGTAATTACATCTGAAGATGCTTCTCAACCAAAGCCATCACCTGAAATGATATTGAAAGCATGTAAAAAACTAGGATTAAAACCTAGTGAAACATATTATCTAGGGGACAGCGAAGCTGACATAATGGCTGCAAAAGCTGCAGGTTGCATCCCTATCGGAATAATGTCTGGAAGTACTGAAAGAGCGGTCTTAAAAAAGCTTGGTGCAAAAGAAGTATATAAATCTGTTACTGAATTTGCACTTAAATTCAAAAGATAAGGTTGTAATGTAGATATTTAAATTAATTTCTTAAACTTTTCTGTCTATATAATAATATAATATAGAAGAGATCTTAATATAGACCTCTATGTTTTATCCAATAAAAAAAATCTATTTGTTAAAACAATTATCGTTTTAATATAATTAATTCTTAGGGGTGAAAATATGGCGAATTCACAACAGATGATACTTCCAGAGGGAAGTTCAAGAACTGTAGGAAGGGATGCACAGCGCATTATGATTGTGGTTGGAAGAGCAGTTGGTGAAATTGTAAAGAAGACTCTCGGACCAAGAGGAAGCGATGTAATGCTTGTCTCTGAACTTGGAGATATCGTTATAACTAATGATGGAGCAACGATTTTAACTGAAATGAATACAGATCATCCTGCAGCCAAGATTCTTGTAGAAGTTGCAAAAACACAAGATAAGGAAGTTGGTGATGGAACCACTACCTCTGTTGTGCTGGCTGGTGAATTGCTCAAAGGAGCAGAAGATTTGCTAGACAAAGACATACATTCATCTACGATATTAAGAGGATACAAACTCGCTGCAACAAGAGCATTAGAAAGAATAAAAGAGATATCAAAGCCTGTAACTATCAAAGATACAAAAGTACTTTACAATATAGCCTCTATTTCTATGGGATCAAAATCTGTAGGAGTAGGTGAATCAAAAGATCGTCTTGCAAAGATCGTAGTAGATGCAGTTACACAAGTTGCAGAACAAAAAGATGGAAAACTTATAATTGATCAGGATTTGATAAAAATTGAAAAGAAAGCAGGTGGCTCTATAGATGACACTACTCTTATTAATGGTGTTTTGATAGACAAAGAGATAGTCCATCCTGCAATGCCAAAGAAAGTGGAAAACGCAAAGATAGCATTGCTTGACACTTCTCTTGAAATTGAAAAAACAGAAACAGACGCAAAGATTGAAATAACAGATCCATCACAACTAACTGCATTCCTTGAGCAAGAAGAAAAAATGCTTAAAGAAATGGTTGAAAAAATAGAGAAGAGTGGTGCAAATGTTGTATTCTGCCAAAAAGGAATAGACGACGTTGCACAACACTACCTTGCAAAGAAAGGAATCGTAGCAGTAAGAAGAGTAAAGAGAAGCGACATGGAGAAACTCGCAAGAGCAACCGGAGCAAGGATAGTTACAATACTTAATGACCTCTCACCTAAAGACCTAGGTTATGCTGGATCTATAGAGGAAAGAAAGATAGGTGGGGAAGCTATGGTTTTTGTAGAAAAATGCAAAGATCCTAAATCAGTAACAATACTAGTAAGAGCATCAACAGATCATGTCGTAAATGAAGGAGAAAGAGCAATAAAAGATGCGATAGGAGCCGTTTCCTCTGCAATAGAAGAAGGAAAATATGTTTTTGGTGGAGGCGCAACTGAAATAGAGTTGGCAAAAGACCTTAGAGAATACGCAAACAAAATCGGAGGAAGAGAACAACTAGCAATACTCGCTTTTGCAGATGCACTTGAAGTAATCCCAAGAACACTTGCAGAAAGTGCAGGAATGGATGCGATAGATACACTGGTATCATTAAGATCAAAACACAATAACAAAGATGGCTTAACATATGGAGTTAACGTATATGATGGAAAAATAGACAACATGGAGAAACTTGGAGTAATCGAGCCAGCAAAGGTTAAGGAACAGGCAATCATGTCTGCAAGTGAAGCTGCAGAAATGCTGTTAAGAATAAGCGACATGATAAGTGCAAAGCCAAAACCAATGTCTTCATCTGGAGGATCTGGAGGCACAGGTGGAATGGGCGGAGGAGAATACTAAAACTCTAATAGACCTCTTTTTTCTTTTTATTTTCTCTTCTTTTCTATTTATTCTTATTTAATTTTTATCCTGCTGCGTATATCATTTATTATTCTTTTTTATATTTTAACTGAAATTGATGCAAATACGTTATTCTGCATATTGGGTGTAAATTTAAACTTATTATTTTCAAACGATGTGTTTACACCTGGAAAAAAGGAAACGCTAGATCTAACTAAAATATCTTTGTTTAAATTATAATTAAATCCTACTTCTGCTGACGCAACTGGAATAATCTTATCTAAAGAATATAATTTTTCACTGTAATCGCCAATAATCAGAGAAGCATCTCCCTTTACAATTGCCGCACCAACAGAAAAGTTTGCTGTTAAATCAAGACCTTTCTGGATGTGAGTTTGCTTTGAAAAGTTGAATTTAACAATAGAACCTGAAAAATAGGATTGAATACCAGCTCCATTTAATGGCATATATCCTAAACTCATATTAAAATTATACGCCTCGATTTTTCCTGCAGATGCAGTTGGACCTTTGGTAAATAAAATTGAGCTCCTTCCCGATGTCTCTTCCTCAGAAATTGCATCGCGAGGCCTTAACTTACAGAAAGAGGAGGCAATAAGATTTACCGCATCATTAACATCCACCACTGGATTGATTACTTCTTTTCCAAGTGCCATATTTAATGCATTTGATTGATCAATTATTGATTTGCTTCTAAAACCTTCGAGTATTTGTTTATTTACATTTACTTTGTTTATATTGTTATTTTCAAATACCTTAACAATAGAACTTACAGGAATCTTACCTAATTTTTTTGACTGAACCTCTTGTGGAGATAATTTCATTAAATTAATAACATTCAAAGAAGCAGTAATATCCTTTCCATTTACACTTAAAGAAATAAAATTAGAAAATCTAGAATTAAATTCATTTATAGCTTTTATGGTTAACTCTGAAGTGGCTGCATTAAATTTATTGCGATTGATGCTCTGTTCAAATACATTAATTGCTTTTATCTTCGTAAGATTAGAATTAGCGAATTCGGAAAGATCTGATTTGATTTTGGAAAAATCGTTGTTTACTGCCTCCTTAAGATCTGAAATAAACTTAGAATCTGATTTTTTATAATAAGTCTTAAATAAAGAATTAAGATCATCTATTGGCTGAAGATTAAGATTTTTGCTTAATTCCTGTAAATGCTTTTTTATTTGATTTTTTTGACCTTTTGATAACTCAAGATTGTTTAAAATTCCATCCAATTCTTTTGCATTTATGTTTATTTTCCCTAAACTAACCATATCCATATTCTCTTAATACATTAACATTTGATAATAATATAAACATTACTATAAGTGGGGGATGTAAAGGTATATAAGGAAATAAGCTGGTGTTATACTGTGATAAAATGGAAAAGAAATCTGAAAAGTTAAAAAGACCGAGCTTAGATGAATACTTTATGAGAATATGCGATGATGTTGCAACTAGAGCTACTTGCAGAAGAAGAAAAATAGGTGCAGTGATTATAAAGGATAAGCAAATACTTTCTACAGGGTATAATGGAGCACCAAAGAAGATGCCGGATTGTCTTGAAGAGGGATGTTTACGAGATAAGTTAAAAATAGAGAGCGGAACAAGACATGAAATATGCAGGGCTGTTCATGCAGAGCAGAATGCAATAATACAATGTGCATATCATGGTGTATCTTCGAATAATTCGATTCTATATGTTAACACTCCTCCTTGCAGGATATGTGCGAAGATGATAATAAATGCGGGGATAAAAGAGGTAAGATACAAGGGAGATTATCCAGACAAGGAGGCGTTCAAACTTTTCAAGGAAGCAGGAGTAAAGATCGTAAAGGTGGAATGACTATAAATTCTCTTATTTTTGCTGTTTATTTTATGGTGGTTCCAATAAATTCCTTTCCTTCTAAAAGATTATCTAAATTTTTCATATTATTTCCATTCAAAATATAAACCGTAATTCCTAATTTTTCAGCTTCCTTAGCTGCGACAGGATCAAATGGGGCATTCAATCCTGGACTCCATTTGTCACCAACAAGCTTCCTGTAGTATTTCCAGCTTATTTCTTTAAATGGTCTTGCATCTTTGAACTGTTTTGGATTCTTGTCATAAACATAATCAACATTGGTCAGATTGATTATATTCTTTATCCCGTATGTCTTTGCAAATATAACTGCATCATAATCTGTTGAGAATCCTGGCTTCCAACCTGCAGCAACAATCACCTTCTTTTTGCCGAAATCAATTTTTTCCCTTGGATCTTTTAGAACTCGTTTATAGCAAATATTCCCTAGAATTGTCTTAATGAGATGAGCATTAAGCCTGGTTGCATGTATCCCAATCCAGTCTAGATCATCTTCTGAAATCTCTGTTAATTCTTTTGCAGCTGATTGGTATAATCTTGCAGTTTTACCTCCACCACAAATAATAATGAAACGGAAGGACTTTGAAGTCATCTTTGTGACAAAATCCTTAAAAGAAGAAATGAATTTAGTATCTATTTTTTCTGGGACGATTAAAGAACCGCCAACAGAAATAATAAACTCTTTACTCCAACCAGTCTCGAAAACTCCATCTGAAAATTCTTTCTTTTTTGTTGTCATATGCTATAATAAAAAACAAAATTTTTATTGCTTACATTTATAACATCGCGTGTTTTTTAATTTGAGCAGATAACAATTCCCTAAACATTGAAACTGTTGAAAATAAATCTCTAAAATCGTGTGAAATTGCTCTAAAACCAACATCGTTTATATCTGATTTAATCCATAATTCTCCTATTTGCTTTCCAGCGTATTGAATTCTTGTGGTAATTTCACTTAAAATTTTGTTTGCTTCTATTTCTGTTCCTCCTTTAGCTATATAATTAGAAATTATCTCTTTCATTTCCATTGATTTTTCAGATGATAATTTTCCTAAAGTTAAATGTTCTGAAGTCTTTAAATGGAATAATAAGTTTTTTACTAATTCTTTCTGTCTTTTTATTTCAAGCGGATCTGATTCACTAATCAATAATTCTTTTTCGTTTACAATATTCTTTATTATAAATGACTTTCTTGAGTTTGAATCCATCTCTTTCATAGTTTTTATGACATTTGGATCAGAAAAGAAAGTCTTTATATCAACTACTCTTCTTAATCCAATTGAACGCAATCTACCTTTTGCCAAAGAAATCAAAAACTCTTTTTCTTTCGCTATTATTTCATTTATCTTTTTCTCATACTCGTCTATATTTTCTTTTAACTTTATTAAAGCTCTTGCAGTATTTGGAGCTTTCTTTTCTAATTCTTTTATTTTTTCCATCTTCACGATATCTTTCAAATCTTTTATTTTTTTAAATGGACCCACACCTAAAGCTATAAAGGCAGAAGATAAAATAGCAGAATAAGGTGTTTTTGCAGATTCTTCATCGATACCTAAATAGAAAGAGATGGCATCTATTCCTGCATTTTTTATTGATTGTAAATCGTTAGCTGCTTCTATATACGATTGACACATTTTTGAAACTAATGAATAATGTTCAAAAAATTTCTTCTTATCTTCTTCTGTTTTTATTCTATTTACTATTTGTCTCAATTCTTTGAAAATCTTAGAAAGATCCTCTTCTTGAATAACTACAAGACCTGGTACGCTGTTAAGAGACTTAATAGCAGGAATTGTAGATTTTTCCATTTGGTTTATACTTTCATTTACTTTCTTCTGATCAAATCGTTTAATCCTCTGTTTAACTCCAAGTTCCATAATCTAAATAATTTAAATATGAATATAAACTTAACTAAAATTCCAAAAAATTAATGGATTTTATCCATTTATATATAAAAGAATATTGTAAGTTTTAAACAAGTTAAATAAATAAAAATTTTTGAGATTCGAAGCTAAATAATCACAAAGAGTTAAAAAACTTAGATTCTAATAATATTAACGGTGTTGATTATGTTAGATATCAAGCTAATAAGAAAGAATCCTGAAATTGTAAAAGCAGATCTTGAAAAAAGACAAGATCTAGAAAAGATCCAGTGGCTTGAAGACTTAATACAAAAGGATAAAGAATACAGAGAATTACTTGCAGAGGTTGAAAAACTGAGATCCGAAAGAAACCAAATAACAAGACAGATTGCAGACGCAATGAAAAAAGGAGACAAGGCAAAAGCTGAGGAATATAAGAAAAAAGCATCTGAAATTCCTGAAAAAATAAAGCAAGCAGAAGCAAAAATGGAAGAGCTGCAAGAAAAGGTGCGTTTCTATTTAATGCGCCTTCCAAATATATTACATGAATCTGTTCCTTTTGGAAAAGATGAAAATGATAATCAAGTCGTAAGAACATGGGGCAAGCCAAAAACAAAAGAAGACTATGGATTTGAATTGAAAAGCCATGTTGATTTATTGCCAATTATAGATGGAGCGAATATAGAAAAAGCTGCAGATGTTTCAGGAGCTAGATTTTATTATCTAAAGAATGACCTTGTTCTCTTAGATATGGCATTACAAAGAATGGCAATGGAACTTATGGTTAAAAAGGGATTTATTCCAATTTATCCACCTTTCATGCTTAAGAGAAAACCTTATGAAGGAGTAACTGACCTTGGCACTTTCGAGGAAGCACTTTATAAGATAGAAGGAGAAGACCTTTATCTCATTTCTACTTCTGAACATCCGATAGCAGCAATGCATATGGGTGAAATAATTGAAGAAGAAAGGTTGCCGCTTAAGTATGTTGGAATAAGTGCATGCTTTAGAAAGGAAGCAGGGGCACATGGAAAAGACACAAAAGGAATATTTAGGGTACATCAGTTCAACAAGATAGAACAGTTTGTTTTTTGCAAACCTGAGGATTCTTGGAAGATTCATGAAGAATTAATAAGAAATGCTGAAGAGATCTTCCAGAAGATTGAAGTTCCTTACAGAATAGTCAATATATGTACAGGTGAAATTGGAATTGTAGCTGCAAAGAAATATGATCTTGAGGCATGGATGCCTGCACAGAATACATACAGAGAAATGATCTCATGCAGCAACTGTACTTCTTATCAAGCAATAAGATTGAATATTAGATATGGAAAGGTTGGAGCTGAAGGAAAAGAATATGTTCATACTCTAAATAGTACTGCAATTGCAACACCAAGGGCAATAGTTGCAATAATGGAAAACCACCAAGATAGAGATGGTTCGATAATTATTCCAAAGGCAGTTGTTCCTTATTTTGGAAAGGAAAGAATCGAACCTGTAAAGAGAATTTAGAAACTCACTACACCTACCAGAATAAAGAATAGGTGTAGCTTTTTATTTCTTTATTGATTAATTAAAATATATTTTACAACAAAATAAATTAAGATGAACATGTGATAAAATGGCCGCTGATAAGAAAAAAAGAGAATTAATGAAACTGCTAAACAAGCTTGGAAAGATAAGAGGTACTGGAACAGAGCTGATAAGTTTATATGTCCCAGCTGGGTATCCATTAACTGAAGTAGTGAATAAACTAAGATCCGAACATGGACAGGCTGGAAACATTAAATCGAAAACAACGAGAACAAACGTTCAGGATGCAATCGACAAGATAATCAATTATCTTAAGTTTTTTAAGAAAACTCCGGACAAAGGATTGGCAATATTCTGTGGGAATATATCAAAGGATCCAGGGAAGACAGATATACAGCTCTTTTCTATTGAGCCGCCCCTCCCTATTCAGGTGAGTATTTACAGATGCGATTCAGAATTTGTTTTAGAACCACTTGCAGAACAGGGCAAAGTTAAGGAAAAATATGGATTGGTTACAATAGATGGAAAGGAAGCGACAATTGGAGTGCTTGAAGGAAATGTTACAAAGATATTAAAACGTCTTACTACAACCGGACCTAGCAAATCGACGAAGGGGGGGTCCAGTGCGGCTAGGTATCAACGTTTTGTAGAAGAGCTTGTAGAAGATTATTATAGACGGGTCGGAGATGCAATGAATGAAACTCTTCTACCTTCTGGAATAAAGAAAGTGATAGTGGGTGGGCCCGGACCTGTAAAAGAAAACTTTTTGAAGATGAAGCCGTTCAATTATCAGTTTCAGATCTTAGCTGTTCTCGATACTGGTTACGTTGATGATTATGGAATTCAAGAGCTTGCACGCAAAGCAGTTGATTTGATTTCTGAAGAGAAGGCAAAGAAGCAAAGGCAGCTTCTTGAAAAATTCTTTTCTGAAGTTGCAAAGGGCGGCTTAGCTGTTTATGGGCCTAAAGAAACAATAGAAGCAATGAACTCTGGTAAGTTAGGAACTTTGTTACTTTCAGAAGGATTGAATATCACTCGTCTTATAGTAGAATGCGATTCAGGACAAGAAGAATTATTTATAGATGGTGAAATAGAAGAAAAAGAAGAAAAGGAACTCAGATGCAGCGATGGAAGCAAGATTAAGAATATAGTAAGCAAGGAAGAGTTATTTGATGAAGCTTATGAAAAAGCAGAGAAACACGGAATAGAAGTGGAATTAATTCCTGAAGACAGTCCGGAAGGAAAGCAGTTTTTAGCAGGATTCAAAGGAATAGGTGGATTGCTTAGATACAAATAGAATCGCAACAAAATAAAAAACTCTTTTTCTATGCATTAATTTAGTTGTTTATTGTTCAGTGATTGTAGGTACTGTTTCTGAAGTTCTGAAAGAACATTCTTCAACAAAGTCTTCGTTCACGAACAAATAGGCTGCATGTGTTTCATAAATTGAATAAAGTGGACCATAATTGATTTCGAATGTCACATAAAGTGGATTCTTTTGCATTTCTCTTATCTTCTTAATGCATTCATTAGTATTTGTAGCTGTGGATTCATGAGAGAGTTCGTTGTTTATTAATCTGGGACTGCTATATGTACATTCCTCTCCATCTATTACAAAAGTGTATAGATTAGATATGTTCTTCCCGATCTTGCCCCAGCTTCCTGCAAGACCTGCTCCACATGCATAAATATATTTTGCTTTGTCACTTGAAAGACCTGTAACCTTATCTATTATTATGATTCCTTCTGCATTGAGTAAGGATTCCTTAAATTGCTCTATGTTTCCTCTCACTTTGTTTTTTGTTTCTGTGTTTACTTGCTGAGGCGGTGTCTGAAGTATCCAGAAAAGAACAATGAATATAACAAGCAATGCAAACCCAAGAAAAAGAAGATCTTTCCTTCTTCTTTCAGAAAAGTTTCTTTTTTCTTTACCTTGTTCCTTATCTTTATGATCTTCATTTACTTTTCCTAATCTTTTAATTGCCATCTGACCACCATATAAAAAAATTTATTCAATAAATTCTGCTATATTGCACTTTTCAAAATATGATTCTGTTCCCTGGATGATTCCTTCGGCTCTGTAAAAGGTATAGAATTTAGTCTGTGTTTCATTTGAATATGAAAGCTGAATCAATGGTATTTTATCTGTTTCTGCCATACACTCTGAAAGAAGTCTGTCCTTGCATATTCCATCTACTACATCTATTTGCTCTACTTCAATTCCCTTTCCATAAAACTGTGCTGCAATCTTGTCTGCACAGGATTTTATTGAAGTTGAATTGTGTTCTGAAAGATACTCAACAAAAAGATATACTTTTCCATTCTTTTCAGCTGCGGAAATGAAATTATAAATTGAAGTTGATGAAATCTCATTACTTATTCCAATATATAGCGCATAAGACAATAATGCAAGCAAGATAATTACTGCTGCAAATATCAATATCCATGTGTTCATTATCTTTGCTTTTCCAAATACAGAGGTGTTTCTTAAAACAAGGAAGAAAAATGCTAATCCAAATATAGCTAATACAATGATATCCATTCCTACAATAACTATTAAAGGTATATTTTGTGCCCATAGCCTTTTTTCTTCTTCCTTTATACCTAATGGTGCTGATGCAGCATCAAGAATTCCTACTGCCAAGCTATTGAGTGGAGAAGCAAGGGCAGAGGAAACTGTCTCTGTTGCTGTCTCTTTCTTTCTTTTAATTAGAGAATCAAGATCGTCTGCTAACTTTCCATATCGGTTTGCATAATTACTAATTTCTTCGTATACAAGCTTTCCGCTTAGTTTTTTATTAAGGTTTAAGTATTCATTGTTGAGAGAGGTAAGTTCTGAATAGAATACTGTATCTGAAGGAGTTATTATAACTGATGCTTTTTCTAAGAGCTTGGCTACTCTTTCCTTGTTTACTGAAAGCTGGTCAAAAGCTGAATAAGTTGTTGACATATAGTTGTCCATTTCATCCAATTTAGTTTTTATCACACTAATTACATATCCTGCCTGGTCTATTTCATTTCTATTTAGGTTTGAATAGAATTGCTGATTTAGTGAATCAATATTTGAAATGTAATCATTTAAATTTGAATCTTCAACTACCCCCAATATATTTGTAGCTTTGTCTAAAAGATAATTATATCTTGTTGAAATAGAATCAAATTCCTTCTGAAGGTTTGCCTTTGCCTTAGTGCTGGTATATAGTTCTATTCTTCGGAATGTTTCATTGTATATGGATTGAGCATTTGAATCAATGTTGTCAAAGCATGCTGCATTTGATCTCAGTTGAGAAGCAATAGATGCTGCTGAAGATAGAGCTGAAGTGTTTAATGACATTGTATATCCAACAGGAATACAGAAATTGAAAGTAGGTCTTGTAAATAATTTATTGTTCACATAACTGGTAGCAAGATCCTGTAAAAGAAGAATCGAATCTGAAATCTCTTTTAATTTTGAAGAAAGTTGGAAATTAATCTGGGCAGGAGTTGAAATACTATCTAACTGATTAATGTTGCTCAATATCAAAGACAAATTTGAATCAATTCCACGCTTTATATTTGCATATTCTAATAATGTTGGTAAAAATTGAGCACTGCCTGCTCCATACTGGAAACAAGCATAAGAACCCTTATTGCATGCTATTTGACAGGAAACAAGATCAACGCATCCTCCTTCATCTCCTTCTGCTTGACCAGTAATAGAATCGCAAAATTCTTCAAGGTTTCCAAGAGAAGTCTTAATGTTTCTACTTGCATTAAATGCAAGGACCTTTTCTTTTATTGACTCAAGATTGGACTTAGAAGGATAAGAAGTATCGAAACATTTTATTTTTAGTGCTTCTTTTATTTCATCTAAGGATTTAACAATTTGTCCGTTTTTCAACACCATAGAATCTTTCGAAGCTATAGTTACTATAGTATATATGTTAGAACCAGATGTAAAATTCTGTTGCACCACTGAAAGTGGTGATTCAGAAACAGATAAATAATCTTCTACATTTATTGAAAAATAAATTCCTGAGATTAATAAAATAAAAAATAATGCAAACTTGTTTTTTGTCGATTCCATTTATACACCTACAATTCTAAATAATATAATAAAAAGAATTTATATGAAAATATATTTAAATATAACTATTTCAAAATTTCTATTTTCGAATGAAATTTAATAAATTTAGAAATAAAAAACGAACTAACATGACTTTTAACATATAAAAAGAAGAGAAAATAAAAAAGAAAAAAATTGGCGGATAAACCGCCTATTCAACAGCTTATCTCACTGAATTTATTGGACTTGTGCCAATAATTGTGAGATGAAATCTGCTGCTGCCTGTTGTGTGTCTTCTGCTGTGTAACCTGCAACAACTATTCTGTTGTCAGATACTGCAGAGACTACCTTTACTCCAGGCTTGTCAATCTTGACATCAGTGCCTGCTATTGCAGATGCTGTCAAGGTGTTGACGAGCTGACCACCGACAAGGATCAATGACTCAGCTGTTGGTGCCTCAGAGTCAAGGACAACAAGTCTCTCAGTTGGGCTCATCTTGTATGGTACTGCAAATGTTGCAGATGTTGGTGTTCCTGCTACATCAAGAACTGCAGACATTCCTGCACTTGATGCTGTGCATGATGCAGAATCACCAGCTACAGTGCATGCTCCAACTGTTGCAGAGATCTCCTTAACCTTCACTGTTGATTCTTGAACAGTGACCTGCTCGCCTTCAGAAAATGTTCGTGTTAAAGTGCCTGCCTCAACAGAGCTTGTTGATGGCATTATGAAGTATTGGAATTCACCAAATTTTCTTGCCATCTTGAAAGTTATTGAGGATGCTGATCTAGATGCAATCACAGATCCCTTCTGTGATACAAAGCCAGCTTCTCTGTTTGCTGGCAGAAGTTGTGCATCATTTCCTAAATATCCTACTACAACTTTTGACTCAGAGTTGTCACCCAAATTGTTTACAAATCTTCTGTTAGGTTGGTCTGCTACAAATTGGAAGTAGCCAGTTGCATTTGCATGGGTCTTGTCTTTTAGCAAGTATTCATTTACCCTTATTGTTGCATTTCTATCGTAGAGATTTGATATAGAAATTACTGAGTCATAGTTGGAGTCTTCATTAATCTTGTAGTTTATATTAAGATATGCACTGCTATTTGAAGAATTCATTTTTCCAGCTAAGACATATCCCTTATCTGGTTTGTCGTACAATACAAACCCATTCCTTATTCCATAACAGAAGTGACTTCTGTCGTCATCGAATTGAACTGCTGAAAGGTTACCACCAACAGGTCCAACTGAGAAAGCTCTTCTGTCTGATGTGAAACAGACAAAATCTCTTTCATCTGAATCAGATATTGGGTTTGTAGTTGTATCTGTTGGTGTGTTGTAGTAGCTAGAGATTCTCTTCCACTCTACTTTGAGAGTATCTCTATTTGCATCTGTTAATGTCCATCCTGCAAACTTGAATTGGAATGGTGCAGGTGATTCTATTATGTTAACTGCTTGGCCTTCTTTGATGTCATCAAAGTCAACTCTCTCAAAAGTTATATTCTTCAATATTGAGTTGAGTTTTTCACCAGATCGGTTTGTCCAACCAAGTGTTACAGTCCAGTTCTTGTTCTTGTCGTCATCAACCTTTCCATTCTTTAATTCAATTTCTTGTGAGTAAACTGCCATCTCTGCCCACTTTGCAGTTGTAAGACCTGGTGCAGTCTTGTATATGTGGAGTGAGATCTTGTCACCATTTGGCAATGTTATTTCCTTTGTTGTACCTGCATCTACTGTATCTTCCTTTACAAGATTTCCATTTGCATCGTATATTTGTACGATTGCTTTAGAAGCTACATTTCCATAAGGTATAGTTAAGTCAGCAAGTTTAACTTTGTATGCACCTGCTGCAATCTCTTGACCTGCATAAACAATCTGTGCAGGTGTTGCTTCTTTTGCAATCTTTACAGATGTACCGTTTGTCATGTCAGAGATTATCCATTCCTCACCAAGGTATTTGATTTTTAATCTCTGTCTGTCAATCTTGTAGTCTTCTTCGCAAGTTGCATTTAATGCTAGTTGGCTTTCTTTTACGCACATTGGAATTCCACCGAATGTGTCATGATCGAACTTAATCACATATTTTATGCTATTTGGTCTTATATAATACTTCTGTGCATCTGCATCCCATGCTGGTGGGTTTGATGTTTGTTCAACATACATCTCTTGTGTCTCTGTGAATGAACCAGAAACAGATGAGATTGATGTCTTGTAGTCAGCAAGTGCTGCCATGTTTTCTCCAGTTATCTTCTTTGGAACTGAAGAATTTGCAACTTGATCGTCTTCTGTTGTTTGGACATTGTCTATGAAACCATATCCGTATGTCTTGAATCCGAAACCTCCTGCTACTGTTGCAGTTCCAGGTGTTGTGATCTCCAATGTAACCTTCTTGTCAGATACTGGACATGTTCCAGTGCCTGTTCCAGTTACAGAACATGTTGGAGTTCCTGTTAACTGTGCAGAAACAGTCTGTGTCTTGTATGCTAAGCTACCAATGACAGCTGCGATGTTTGCTGCTGCAACACCATCAGATGCCTTTGCATTTGCACCTACTACTACTTTAACTACTGGTTTACCCTGTTCATTTATTATCTGGGTATTCTTATACATAATTGGTGCTGCTGCTACGAATGAAGCGCCTAAGAGAGCTGCTCCAAGAGTTACAGCCGCCAATTTCTTTGCGTTTATACTCTTCACGATATCACCTCAATGTATATCGTCATTTGCGCGTGCCTTGCGGCATTTATATGCGCAAATTACTTAGACCCTTGAATAAGGATCTAACCTTACTTTATTTAAAGTATTTAAAAACCTTTGCTTTTTTTATTAACTTTTGTTAATATATGACCTATGTTGTATAGTCAATTAACGTAAAACCTTATCGTTCATGGACGTATTTTCCCAGAATGAAATATGTTGCATCTTTCTTTCTCTTCTGTAAATGAAAATGTATTAGAATGAAAATACCTAGAGGGAACATATAAAACACATGCAATATAAAATATATCATCAATATGGAATATACAATCGAAATATAGACATAATTTGGTTACACAGGATGTTATTATAGTAGTTACATGTGTAGTTTGTTACATATGGAGTTTATTAGATTAATTAATTAGATTATTTAACTATAATTAGATTATATGACTTGTGCCATTTTGTTATGTTTCTTACCGGTCCGCTAATGTCATCTTATATCTTTATCCTATTCGTTATCTTCTCTCTCCATACTCTTTGACGAATTGAATATATTCCTTCAGCATTGGAACTGTTACTGAAGGAGTTCTCTCTGAGATTATTTCTAAAACCATCTCTGTTGTTACTGGAATCTCTCCCTGCCCGCTTATCTTGCTTTTAACAACCTGCATCTTTGCCTCCTGACAAATGCTTGCAATATCTGCAGGTGTAAATCCTTCTGTTTCTTCTGCAAGTTTTTCATAATCTATTGTTTCTGATCCTGGTACTCCCTTAAGATGATATTGGAAATGCTTGGCCCTATCTTTTTCATTTGGAGGACCTACAAAAAATATCTTGTCTAATCTCCCAGGTCTTAGTAAAGCACTGTCTATCATTGATGGTTTATTCGTTGCTCCAACTAAAATTACGTTTTTTAAATTCTTTAAGCCATCCATCTGTTGAAGTATCTCTGAAACAATATCTTCAGTTATCTTTGATGCATAAATGTCACGAGATGGAGCTATGGACTCAAGTTCATCTATAAAAATAACTGCAGGCGCGTTCTCTCTTGCCCTGTTGAAAGTTTCTCTTATCAGCTTTACTGCATTCTCATATCCATATCTTGAAAGATCGGATGGTGTAAGACTTATGAAATTTGCCTTTAACTCATGCGAAGCTGCTTTAACAACATAGGTCTTACCTGTACCTGGTGGACCGAAGAGAAGAATTCCTTTGATAGGTTGGATGTTGTATTTCTTCAATTCTTCTTCATGAAGGAGAGGAAGTTCGATCGCTTCAGTCAATGCCCTTTTTATATCTTCCATTCCTATTACATCATCCCAAGTAACTACACGTTCTTCAACTGGTTTTATTTCTTCTCTCATTGTTCTTCTTTCAAAATCATTTCTGAATTTCTGATAATCATCAAGCATCTCGAAGGTTACTGAAGGCTTGACAGATTTAATTACAGAAACAAAATCCTCCATAGTGATGGGAACGACTTTTCCTTTTTCCATCGCAGAAGGAGCAGCCTTTCTTGCAGCTTCGATGCATACGTTTGCAATATCTGCTCCAGTGAATCTTTCTGTCATCTTTGCAAGCTTTGCGAAATCTACATCATCCGAAAGTGGAAGATCCTTCGTAATTGTCTTGAATATTGCTTCTCTTCCTTTTGCATCTGGAGGTGGCATGTATATTATTTTATCAAATCTTCCTGGTCTCAATAAGGCAGGATCAAGCTGGTGCGGTATGTTTGTTGCTGCTACTACTATTACTTGCTCTTTCTCTTTCATTCCATCCATCTCTGCAAGCAGCGTGCTTAACGCCCTTGCAACTGTTTGATCAGATTCCCCATATCCTGAAAAGTCTCTTTTCTTTCCTATAGCATCTATTTCATCAAAGAAAAGAACAACTGGGGCATTCTTTCTTGCAACATCGAAAAGCTTGGAAATATTCTTTTCTGACTCTCCTAAATACTGACCAAGGATATCGGATGTCTTTACATAATAGAAATGCATTCTCAATTCTTTTGCCAATGCTGACATTAATAATGTTTTACCTGTACCTGGTGGACCGAATAAAAGAATTCCCTTTGGTGGCCTAATTCCATAAAGAACTGACAACTCACCATGGCGTAGCGGCATAAGGATGGATTCTTTTATCTCTGCCTTTGTGGAATCATAATTTCCAACATCATCCAAACTCTTTGGACCTGATTTTGAAACACTCAAATCAGTTAACCCTGGAATTCCAAACAAACCTTTTTTCTGTTCTGCTACAATTTCTTCTTCCTTTGTCAACTTTATATTATAGTTATCAAGAATCCACATCGCACCGATCGTAACTACAACAGAAGGAATTATCATAAGATTAAATTCAGTTCCAGACAATTCTGAAGAAATGAAATGAATTGGTATTAAAGCAAGAAGAACCAAAGAAGGAACAAATTGTGACCATTTTCCATAAAGTATTATTGGAAGATAGGCTAGAAGAAAGAAAACAATAGACCATGTAATTATTTGAAGTAAACCTGCATCAGCAAAAAATAGATCCATTGTTGCCTGGCCCCAGATTGAGATCAGAGTGTTGACCTCTCTCATTACATCTGGCGAAAACATATTTCCTATTGCCTTTGGAATCTCTCCTGCAAGAACCAGCATCTCTGGCTCATATTTAGAAGGAATTAAAGCTCGATTAGTTACAAACGAATTTGATGAAAGAGTAAGGAAAGCTGAATTCTGAACATTCCAGAATGCACTAAGCAAAAGTATAAGATAGAATGTGACTGGAAGAACATAAAGCGTCTTCTTTGATCCAAGATAAAGAGATGTGACTGCAAAAACCAATACTGTAAGTGGCCCGAGAATAAGATCATAGGGCGGTGGGGCAAATGGTGCTGAGATCATAAAAAGCAATGCTGCTATGATATACCAGTTGTTGAATACAAGGAAGAAAACCAGACCTATTGCAAGAAGAAAAAGCCAAGAAAAGACAGGAACCTGATAAGATACTGCAGGAAGAATGCAAAGAAATGAAGCAACTGTTCCAAAAATTGGATGATGATAACCTATTATGAAAAGAGCGATTGCAATCAAAGGTAAAAGCATTCCATAGAATGGAAAGAACAAAGCAAATGAAATAAAACCTCCAGAGATGAGAAGACCTTGCCAGAATTGTGGGTTTTGTGCTATCTTTGTACTTATTGCCCTTATTCTTGCAAGCTGGAACTTTAATTCTGTTCCATCTCCATTTTTGCTTTCTTTCTTTATCATTTCTGCTTCTTTTGGATTCTTTTCTTGCATAAGAAACTATGTCAATAAAGGTTTAAAAACTTTAAAATTAATTGAACTTAATAACATAATAAAATAAAAAGATTTTTCTGAACAAAGCAAAAAAATAAAAAAAGAAGAACATTCTTAAGATCCAACTTTCTGAAAATTACTTTACTGTATAAATATCTATTATTTTTTGATCTGTCAACATATCAAAAGTAACAAATTTGGGATTTATGTATTTCATTGTTTCAAGTAAGTCATTGACTTGAACAGAACTAGTTAGCAATTATATCAACATCTCTGTAAAATTGACTCTTTCTGTTTATTTATAATTCTGGACAGCTTTAATTTCTGAGTCTTCTAGTTTGTAATATTCTGGATTCTTTAAAATAAAATTCCTCATAATCTTTAATTGAGAAAGAACCTCTCTACTCGAAAGATGTATTCTTTCTCCTATTTTCTTGCATGCTGAATTTAATATTGATCGGGATGCGATTGAATATGACATTTTTTGAACATATGTCGGAAACTTGTACTTTACAAATTTGTTATAATTATTTTTCTTTGCTGCTGCAACGCCACATGATGATAATTCAGTTACATATTTTAATAAGTTCCAACTCTGTCTTTTTGTTATTCTTCCATTAAACACGTCTGCGCGTGAAAGATAATCATATGCTTCTTTTATTTCATTTGGATTTTGATATTCATTTGGTATATTCTCTTCTATCCATAATACCTGCATATCTGGATCAATATCTACATCCCAGAATGCTGATCTTGCGGTTTGATAATCCTGTGTTTTGAAAACTAATGCCACTGCCTTGTAAACATCTTTTTCTCTGTCTCTGTAGGTGATTGTTGCTGTAAGATCGATTAATGCAGACCTTACATCTCCATTTGAACGATCGGCTATCTCCTCTATTTGCAAATCTGAAATCTGTATCCCTTCTTTATTTGCAATGTCTCTTAGATATTTCTTAAGTATTCTTTTATCCACACCTTTCATTTCTAACATTTCTACTTCTGGAAGAAGAGATTTAAGTTTCTGAATATAGACTTGGTTTGCAATTAAGATAATAGGTTGTTTTGATTTCTCTATTACATTTATAACTGCCCCTACCCCTCCTCTATCTTCCTGTCCCGCCAATCCATCAATCTCATCAATTACTATAAGTTTCAATCTTCCTGTAAGAGTAGCTTGTGTAGCTGTATTTGAAAGGATAGAATCTATTACAGATTTATTTCTTGTATCACTTGCATTTATTTCAAATATCTCCCAATCCATATCATTTGCTAATGCATGTGCAATCGAAGTTTTACCACAGCCAGGCCTACCATAAAGAAGAATTGGTTTTTGTGGAATTCCATCTTCCCAATTTTTAGCCCAAATTGTGAGTCTGTCTATTATTGCATCTTGACCAATTATGTCTGATAATTTTTTAGGTCTATATTTTTCAACTATCATGATTTCACTTAATATTTTCCCTATAGGTTGAATGATAAGTAAAAACATTTATGAAGGTTTTCAAACTAAATTTCAACTATTAAGTAAAGAGTGAAAAAATGGAACCGAAAAAAGTTTTGGTTGTTTATAGCGATAGTAAAACAAAAGAGCATAAGAAAACAATCACAGAAATTAAGAGAGTGCTTGCAAAGTATAAAATAAATTCAGTTTTTGTTAAAAAGGAAGATAAAAAGAAAAAATTACCTAAAAATACCGATCTAGTAATTAGTGTAGGTGGAGATGGTACGTTTATTGATGCTTCTCACTTGATAAAGGACGATACTTTAATACTTGGGGTAAATTCTGATCCGTTATCAAGTGAAGGAGCACATACGAATATTACAAGAAAAGATTTTGAAAAAAGAATTCTACAAATAATAAATGGTGATTTCGCAGTTGAAAAATGGACAAGATTAGAAGTGATAATAAATAGTTCTAAGAAAAAAGAATATGCACTAAACGAGATTTATATCGGTGCTTCCCATATATACAATACTTCACGCTACTCTCTCTTTGTCAATGGAAAATGGGAAAGACAAAAAAGTTCAGGAATTCTTATTTCTACAGGATGCGGGTCAACTGCATGGTATTCCTCTGCAGGTGGAAGGCCATTCAGCAAGACTGCAAAAGAAGGGAGATTTATAGTAAGGGAACCTTATTGTGGTCACCTGGTATGTGGAAGAACGATAAGCGGCATTATCAAAGAGGGAGAAGAATTGAAAATAAAATCAGAAATGAGAGATGGGATGATTGCAATTGATTCATTCAAGGAATACAAATTTCCTAAAGAAAAAATAGTTACTGTTAAAGTGTCAAATAAATCTCTTAATGTGGTTGTTTTTTAAAACAAGAACAAATGAAAATAAAAGAATAAGAAATAAATAGAATAGTAATAAAAAAATAAAAAAATTAAACTGATATAAAAAAATTAAACTTCTCTTGCAACTTCAAAGATTTCTCTTAAGCAGACAACAGCAAGGCCTGGAGCTACAAAGAAGACTATATTTTGTGTTATTGATACTAATGCAACACTTACGTCTCCAAGCTGCAATGCTCTTAAAAGAGATTCAAACATTGCTGCTGCAATCAGAAATCCAATGTTTGCCAATACGTATCTGTCAAGTTCTTTGTCAGTTACGTTTGCAATTCCTACAATTATACCTAGTATTCCCAATACTGCAAGATTTACATTCAATCCTCCTATTGCCTTTGGGAATAATCCAAGTATAATTGCAGCCACCCTTCCTAAGATAAAGGCCCATGGCCC
>JAVZPM010000005.1:0-36563 GCA_038881595.1 Candidatus Micrarchaeia archaeon
CAGCTTGGAGACGTAAGTGTTGCATTAGTATCAATAACACAAAATATAGTCTTCTTTGTAGCTCCAGGCCTTGCTGTTGTCTGCTTAAGAGAAATCTTTGAAGTTGCAAGAGAAGTTTAATTTTTTTTATTTTTTCTTTTATTTTTTTCTCTTATTTTACCGAAAACTATATAAACAACTTAAGTGTCTATTTTATGTTAAACCACTTTATTATTGGGAGGGCTATTATGGAAGGTTTTAGTAGAATTGTAAAACATAATTTTACAGGTTCTATCGCAAAAATAGAGAAAAAAGATAATTACAACATAATGAAAAATAAAGAGATTAATGTGGATAAGAAAGACTATAATTTGTTAGCGAAACTAGAGGAACTCATAGAAAATAAGAATTATGCAGGTATTGTGCATTTAGTTGAAAAATCATGCGAAGGTAAAAATGCAGTTAAGGATCCAACATTTTATTATAAGGCATTAAGAACTATAATGAAACAACAACCTCCAGAAAGATATTATCTTTCTGTTGAGTCTATTGCACAAAGTGCAGCAATTGCATGTATAAATAATGAAGAGATCTATGAAGAAGCGATTGATTATCTTCTTACGCAAAGAGATCTGGATTTGTCTCCATTTCCAGTCATTCAACCACAGAATATAGAAAGTGCTTGCAGGCTATTGGCAAGTATCGCAATTTCAAATGAAAGAATGGAATGTGGAAAAATAGAGGCTGCTTCCGCTTTTAAACTAGCATTAGAAAGAATAAAAACTTCCATCATTGCAAATGAAAAAAGAGTGGAAGAAAAACCAAATAGAATGGTTGAAATACTTGAACAGGCATTTTCAGCAAAATTAGATCCAGAAGTTTGCAGAGATATGTATGAAGAAGTATACAATTATATAAAATCTAATGAAAAATTGTCCGATGAATACAAAGTAAAAACATTAGCAGAAATAACGTCAAAAGCAATAAAGACACCTGGTGTTTCTCATACAAAACTATTTATAGATACTATTGCATATCTAAAAGAAAAGAATGCAGGAAATCTTGCAAGAAGTATAGCCATTCTTTTAGATGTAAATAAGAAATAGTTTTCCATTTATTTTTTTATTTCTAATTTAGCACAGATTTATTAAATTTTTATTCATAATCTATTTTTGATTATTTATGCGTAGCACTCATCTTAAATTAGAAGGAGTTTTAATCGGAGGAATTGACGAAGCGGGACGAGGTGCAGTTTTAGGTCCACTAGTGCTTTGTGTGGCAATAACTGAAAAAGATAAAGAGCAGTTTCTGCGTTCAATAGGTATTAAGGATTCAAAGATGCTTTCTCCTGAAAGAAGAACAGAGTTATCAGAGAAAATAAAGGAAATCTGTCATCTTCATATACAAAAGGTGACCGCAAAGCAAATAAATGAACAGATGCGAAAAGGAGTAAGTCTAAATGAAATCGAAGCAATATACGTATCAAAGGCTTTGCAAGAGATAGAGCCCGAAATAGCTGAAAAGATAGAAAAAATATATGTTGATGCGCCAGATCCTGATGCAATACGATTTACCCACAGAATAAAGTCAAACCTTCCAATCGATTTAGCAGTTGCTTCCAAGCTGCATTCTTCACACAAGGCAGATATAAAATATCCGACATGCAGTGCTGCGTCCATAATTGCAAAAGTAACAAGAGATGAAGAGATTGAGAAGATAAAGAAAGAGATAGGTTGCGATTTTGGCACAGGTTATCCTCATGACGAACTTGCTATAAACTGTATAAAACAGAACATAGACAATCCTGTTTTGCTAAAATATCTGAGAACAGAATGGTCAACATCAAAAAGACTGTTCGCAGAATCAAAATTCAAAACAAAACAAGTTAAATTAGACATTTGATTTCGTGGTTTTTATGTATGCAATAGAAGTGAAAAATTTAGTAAAGAGATTTGGACCTATTAAAGCAGTTGACAGAATTTCATTAAAGATAAAAGAAGGAGAAATATTTGGACTATTAGGTCCAAATGGAGCAGGTAAGACCACAACAATAAGCATGCTCTCTACGCTCATAAGACCAACTTCAGGTATAGCAAGAGTTGCAGGCTTTGATGTCTGTAAAAATCCTCTTCAAGTAAGGAAAAATATAGGTATAGTTTTTCAAGAGCCAAGCGTTGATGATCTTCTCACTGGAAGAGAGAATCTTGAACTGCATGCAATGCTTTATGGGATGGATAAAGAAATTGCTAAAAAAAGAATAGAAGAGATGCTTGATCTTGTTGATTTGACTGAAAGAGCAGATAGCATTGTAAGGACTTATTCTGGAGGAATGAGAAGAAGACTTGAAATAGCAAGAGGGCTTCTTCATACTCCTAAGATATTGTTTCTAGATGAACCAACTTTAGGTCTTGATCCTGCAAGCAGAAGAGCAATTTGGAGTTATATAGAGAAAATCACAAAGGAAAAAAGAATCACCACAATCCTAACAACTCATTATTTAGAGGAAGCAGATTCGCTTTGCGATAGAATAGCAATAATTGATAAAGGAAAGATAGTTATTGAAGGGACGAGTGACGAGCTAAAGGGGTCGATCGGTGAAGACATAATAAGAATAAAAGGAAACCCAAATCTAAATAATGTTACAAAAATGAAATTTATAAAAAAGATTTCAAAAAATCATGAAGGATACGTTGAGCTTGTAGTGGACAACGCGGCAAAGAACCTGCAGAAATTATTAGCAAAGGTTGGGGATGTTGATTCAGTTGAGGTTAGAAGAGTTTCACTTGATGATGTTTTTCTATATTATACAGGACATTATATACATGAAGAATCAGGCAACGATTCAATAATGAATAGAATAGCTACATACAGAACTTCCAACAGGTAGAATAAAGCATATAGTAGAATAAACATACAAATATAAGTGGTTTTATGGAATGGAAAGGGATTTATGCGATTTGGCTTAGAGAGGTTAAGGTTTACTTTAGAGAGAAGGAAAGAGTAATTGCATCTTTCATCTCCCCACTATTATGGCTGTTTATCTTTGGAGGGGGTATCAGTGGTTCAATAAGCGCAGGTGGCGATTATCAAAAGTTTATTTTTCCAGGCATACTTACAATGTCAATACTATTTTCATCTATATTTTTTGGTGTTTATATAATATGGGATAGAAAGCTTGACTTTCTAAAGGAAGTTTTAGTTGCTCCAGTTTCGAGATCTACTGTTTTCTTTGGAAAGCTGCTTGGAGGAATGACAGACTCAATGATTCAAGGTTTGATTCTTCTTATTCTGGGTTACCTTTTCATAGTTAATTTTCCAATATTTAATTTCTTACCAGTATTATTTATAATGTTGTTAATTACATGGTCAATGGTGTCTTTGGGGCTTATAATAGGTTCGAACATGTCAACACAGGAAGGTTTTGGATTGGTACAGAACTTTGTTATCTGGCCTCTTTTCTTTTTCAGCGGTGCTCTTTTCGATGTAAGCTCCTCAAATCTCCCAGATTTCATAAAGAGCCTATCTCAGATTGATCCATTAACATATGGAGTGGATGCATTAAGAACAGTCATAATAGGTTATGGTGCGTTTCC
This sequence comes from Candidatus Micrarchaeia archaeon, assembly GCA_038881595.1. Lineage (GTDB taxonomy): Archaea > Micrarchaeota > Micrarchaeia > CABMEP01 > CABMEP01 > DTQF01. The sequence goes on from JAVZPM010000005.1 coordinate 3,573, forward strand.
ATTGTATCTAGACATTGCAGTCTTGATTTTGATGGGATTGATTTTTTCTTGGATAGGAATAATAAGCTTTGGAAAAATGCAGCAAATAAAATAAGATATTTCTGATTTAATCGAATGCAGATTTTTGCATATTATAAAACTTTGCATATTTACCTTTCATTCTCATAAGTTCAGCATGGCTTCCAGATTCGATGATTTTACCTCTTTCAATCAAAAATATTTTATCAGCCATTTTTACTGTCGAAAATCTGTGTGATATCAATATAGTTGTTTTTGATTTAGTTAACTCTTTAAATTTCTGAAAAAGCAAATATTCGCTTTTTGCGTCCATAGAAGCTGTCGGTTCGTCCAAGCATAGTATTTGTGCATTTCTATAAAACGCTCTTGCTAGAGAAATCTTCTGCCACTGTCCGACTGATATCTCAGTACCTTCTTTTTTCAATGTCTTTCCCAGATGCTTTTTATACTTTTTAGGTAGATATTTTACAAAATCCCAAGCTCCAGATTTTTCTGCTGCTTCATGTATCTCTCTGGATTCAATGCCTCTTTCTATATCTCCATACCAGATATTTTCTTCTACAGTTGCTTCATATCTTTTGAAATCTTGAAATATTACACCTATATTTTTGTATAAGTCATCTTTGCTAAATTCTTTTATATTTATTCCATCTATTAATATCTCACCAGAATTGACATCATACATTCTTAAGAGTAGTTTTACAATTGTTGTTTTTCCAGCACCATTTTCTCCAACAAGTGCGATATTTTCTCCCGCTTTAATAAACAGGTTAAAATTCTCTAACACAGGCTTCTTTGAACCCGGATAATAAAAAGTTACATTTTTGAATTCTATTCCCTGCTTTAATTTTTTTGGAAATGGTTTTGGCTTCTTTGGTTCCTTTATCAGGTTTTTAAGTTCCATAAGTTTCAACATTGGTGTCAAATAAGATGCTTCATAATCTAAAGTGTATATCTGTTCCACTAGTGAACCTGCATATCCAATCATTTGGAAAACCAAAGACCAATAAAATGTAAATTGACCTATTGTTATCTTTCCATTTAAATATTCATTTATTACTATCCAAGCAGCCAAAGCCGTAAATATAGTCTCTATAACATTTATTAGCATAAAATTTCTAAATTCATTTTTAGCAAGATTTAGTTGCTTATCATAATTCTTCATAAGCAATTTTCTGTATTTATTCATAAAGTATTCTTTTAATTTAAGCAACTTTATTTCCATTATTGTAGTAATGTCGCGCGTCAGTAGATGATTATAGTAACTGGCTTTTCTATTTATTGGAGATGTAGAACTGTATGCCCCCCATTGTAATTTTGAAGTTTCTATTCCTATCAAAAGAATTGGTAAAGTAGATAATAATATTAATGTGGCAGTAATCCAATTAAAATTTAATAGTAATATCAAAATCAATACTGTATTTACAAATTGTATAAGTAAAGATGAAGATTCAAACATAAAATTTGGAATCTGCCATAAGCTGCTTTTTGCTTTTTGCAATGCTTCATGATATTGGGGGTTTTCAAAGTATGCTGCATCTAAAGAAGATATCTTTTCCATTAATGCGCTTGAGGTATATAGTTCTATTTTTTGACTATAAAGCTTGATCATTATCCTTCTTAGATTCTGCAATAGTCTTTGTACTATTCTTAGGACCATATATACAATTAAAAAGCCCATTACTCCTATTGTTATTCCATCCATTATTGAGAAATCTTTTCCAGAAATTATAGTATCAATTATAATTTGAAATACATATGGCAAGATTATTCCAATAAAGCCAGAAAATAAAATTAGAAGCAGAAGGATCATCGTCATTTTTTTGTCTGCGTTGAATGCAAAATTAAATGCTAAAAATGCTGCCCTTATTTTCTCCCTTATTGACGGATTTCTAATTCGCATAATTAATATTAGATAAAAATAATTAAAATCTTATTATTTTGTTACTAATTTTTTTACTAAAAAGGTTATATTCTCATCGAATCTTCCGCTAGATTTCTTTATTTCAAACCCATTTTCTTGAATTATTCTTTTCATTTCTTCATAGCTAAATAGATAGTAGTATCTGTTGTATATTTTTTCGACTCCTTTTTCTTTTTTCTTCCATGGAACAAGCGTTTCTTTTCCAGAAAACCAGAATCCAATTCTCTTAAATGAATACTTATTCCACACACTAATTATCATTTCTCCATTTTCTTTTAGTACTCGTTTCATTTCTTTTATTGCTTTTAGTTGTTCTTCTTTAGGAATGTGATGAAAAGAAGCGATTGAAATAATATAGTCAAAACTTTCATCTGGGAAAGGGAGTTCTGTCATATCTCCAACTTTAAGTCTTCCTTTAACATCGATATTTTTTCTTTTGAAATTTTCAATAGCTATGTTTATCATTTCTTTGCTGAAGTCAATCCCATACCAGTCAAATCCTTTCTCTGCGAAATAAAAAAGATTTCTTCCACTGCCGCAGCCAATGTCAAGCAATTTTCCAGGCTTCCATTCTTTAGAGAATTCAATTACATCTCTCCTTACTTGGTTTCTCCATCCACTCCATCCACTAGCTATAGAATCCCATATATTTATTTGCTCTTTTTTATTATATCTCATTCAATCACTTATTTTCCACACCATATAAATTGCATCTTCCCCATCAGGATAAACACTGTTTATTCTTTCAATCTCCTTAAATCCTAGCTTTTTATAAAAACTAATAGCATTATTTCCAGCCCTTACATGTAAAGATAACTCTTTTATTTCAAACTTTTTTATAATGTATTCTATTAGATTTTTAGCCACTCCTTTTTTTCTTTTTTCTTTTTTTACAGCAATTGATCTGATATACCCTTTTTTTGGTTCCATAATTTCTAAAATAATATAGCCTATAATTTTTTCATTCTCTTTAGCAACTAAAAAACTATTATTACATATTTCAAAAAATTTCATAAATTCCTCTTTGTCCCATATATCTTTTTCAAATGATTCTCTTTCAATTTTAATTATTTCATCTATATCTTCCCATTTAAAAATCTGTATTTCCATAGTAAAATTAAAAACATAATTTTTAAATAGTTTATTTTATAAATTAAAACATGAATGAGTTGGCCCGTTCGGAAAATAGAATAGTAGCTGGAGTAATAGGTGGTTTTGCAGAGTGGCTAAACATTAATCCAACAGTTTTAAGAATTGTATCCTTAGTGACTGCACTTCTTTTTACGCTTGTTGGATTTTTTTATTATCATCTGTTCGGTGCAGCAGCGGTATTGCTGACTTTAATATTTATGTATTTTCTTTTAGCAGTCATATTACCAGAAAGAAGTAATCGCAAGATAAAAAACAACTTGAAAAATAATACAGTAACTAACAAAGCTGAAAAGAAAAAGAGTAATTATGTTGGCATATTCAAAAGAGGATTTGCATTTATAATAGATGTAATACTATATTCTTTGTTGTTGTTTTTTATTACAGGAATATTTTTAGGCTCTGGGGGAGCATTTGATATTATTTTTATTATTTTATTGTATTTTATACTTTTTATGGCAGTATTTTTTGTTCCTACATTGAAATCAGGCCAGACTCCGGGTAAATATATCTTAAGTATTAAGATAGTTGATAGAAATGGAAAATTGCCTAAGATTGAAAAATTATTTTTGAGAGAGTTTACAAAGTTATTAATTTTATTTTTTTCAGCCTATTTATTTTTGATACCTCTTATTTTAAGTGCATTTCTTATATGGTATGATAAGAATCATCAAAGTTTGCATGATAAAGCAGCAGATACTTATGTAACCTATGCTAACTAAATCTTTTACTTAATTTTTATATATCTTAGTAGCTTTATTTTTTTATGCCAACAAAGCCAACACGTACAATGAGCGGAGTAACTCCAATTGCAGTAGTGACAGAACCAAGGCCATGTCCGCACGGGACCTGTGTTTATTGTCCGACTCTTGGTGTTCCACAATCATATACCCCTCTTAGTCCAGCAATTATGCGCGCCAAAGAACTAAAATACGACCCTTATCATCAGGTTTTGGCTAGAATAAGGTCTTTTGAAGCAATGGGCCATCCTACTGAAAAGATAGAACTAATTGTAATGGGAGGAACATTTACTGCTTATCCAGTTGATTATCAGTATTGGTTTATAAAAAGATGCTTTGACGCAATGAATGGGATTGAAGCAAGAGATTTAGAAGAAGCAAAAAAGATAAATGAAAAAGCAAAACATAGGTGTGTTGCATTATGTATAGAAACAAGACCAGATTATTGTAAGGAGGAAGATGTTAGAAGGATGCTTGAATTAGGTGCAACTAGATGTGAGATAGGGGTTCAGCTTCCAGATGACGATGTGTATAAATTAATTAAAAGAGGTCATACAGTTAAAGACGTGGTTGAAGCAACAAAAAGGTTAAAGAATGCAGGATTCAAGGTGGGTTATCATCTTATGCCTGGATTGCCAGGTTCAAGTATTGAAAATGATCTAAAAAGATTCCATGAAATATTCTATGATGAAAGATTTATGCCAGATCAGGTTAAGATATACCCCACGCAAGTAATGAAAGGAAGCGAGCTTGAATTATGGTATAAAGAAGGAAAGTATAGGGCTTATTCAGATGATGAGATTCTTTACTTGCTTAAGGAAATAAAACTAATGGTTCCTAAATGGGTAAGAATAATGAGAGTGATGAGAGAGATTCCGCCTTCTTTCATAACAAATGGAACAAAGAAAATAGATATGCGAAATCTTGTTTATGAAGAATTAAAAAAGGAAGGAAAGGCATGCAAATGCATACGTTGTAGAGAAATAGGTTTTTCAATTATTAAGGGAAAGATAAGCCGTGAGGAAGTGGAAAAAATAAGTCCAGATAGTTTGAACCTTACTGTTGAAAATTATCGTGCATCAGAAGGCCAAGAATATTTCATTTCCTACGAATATAAGGATTTCTTATTTGGGTTATGTAGATTAAGGATTATAGATGGAAATAAGGATTTTGCTTTCATAAGAGAATTACATGTTTACGGTCCAGAATTAAGGATAAATAGTCCAACTGAATCTACAAGCACTAAAAAAGCAATTCCAGTACAGCATTCTGGTCTTGGAAGAAAATTGATGCAAAAGGCAGAACAAATTGCAAAGGAAAACGGAATAAATAAATTATTAGTAATCAGTGGTGTTGGAGTAAGAGAATATTATAGAAAATTAGGCTATGAACTTGAAGGCCCATATATGGCAAAAGTGTTGAGAGAATAAAAAACTAATAAGAGCAAGTGATTTTTGTGGTTTATGGACCTTCAAAACCTGAAGGTGTTTTGTAAGGTATTCCATTTTCCTTACAGTGCTTGCATCTTACTATTTTTTCACCTTCTGGGCTTTCGAATTCTGTGTAATATTTTGCTTGTTTTCCACAGCTAATGCATGTTTTCATAAATTCACCTTTAAAATATGATCTATAAAAATAGACCTTAATAAAATAATTATAGTGGATTATGTTTTTATAGCTTTCTCTATGGATTTAATTTAATAAAATCATATATTAATATTTAAATTCTTTTTCTATAAATAAATATTGTGATATCATGGGAAACGTAATGGTAACCGCAAAAATTTATTCAGAGGATCCATCTAAATTTGAATCAATAAAGGCAGAGATAGCAAAAATAGGTAGACTTGCAGATTCAAGAATAGAAGATATTGGATTTGGAGTTAAAGCTCTCAAGGTTCTTTTCATCGTGCCGGATAATTTGGGCGGAGACATGGAAGAAAAGCTAAATTCAATCGAAGGTGTTAGTCAGGCTCAAATAGAAGAAGTCAGTCTTATCTAAATCAGAAATGAACATTGAGGTTGTTTTAATGAAGAAAGTTAAAAAAGAAACATCTACTATTAAAAGAGTGGAAAAAATAGAGGCAGGTCTGAAGACGAAGTTTATATCTTATCTTATGTTAATTCTTGCTTCTTCTATATTCTTATGGTTTACAATGTTCAGCGATGTCGCACTAATAGCATGGGTTTTAATAGCTATAATTGGTGGTTATATTATACTAAATTATGACCTTTTCGTATCTAAAGCATTGGTTTTTTTATCCGCTATCGTAATGGAGTATATAGTGCTAAGTAGTTTTTCAAACCTTTTAATCTGGGGATCGCCAGGCAATATACTTCTTATCACATTTATAGTTCTTGATATGGTTCTTATCTACGCATTGTCAAAACTATAATTTTTTTTAAATAATTTATTTGATCTAATTTTATTTAGTTTTTATCTATTTATTGTGCAAGTCTAATGTCATCAGCAGTAATCGTTTTTCTTCCTGCGTGTCTTGCAAGTTTTGCAGCCTTTGAAGCAATTTCCATTCCTTTCTGTTCAAGTATCACTGCTAGCGCTTCAGCAGCTTCTCTGCTTACTCTATTCCCGCCTGCTGCTCTTATAATTCTTTCAACAGATGCTACGGATAAGTTTCCCATCGAACCACCTTCTACATTAATCTAGAAAATATGTTAATTATCATATCTTGATATCCAATAATTCCAGTTATTATCGAAATAATAGCAAACACCGCGGCAGCAGTTGCTATTCTGCAATGGAATTTCATTTTTCCACCAGGTTTTATTAGTATTGGTAATAGCGAGAGAATCAATGCTAAAAAGCCAGTTATATAATGTATATTTCTTATATCTGCGTTCAGTGAGATGACAAACCCATATTGCCAAGAGAAATATAGGCTTGCCAATCCTGTAATAGCCATTATGTAGGCTATTTCTTTATGAAATTTTTTCTGTTTTATTCTGAACTGTATTGCCAGATATACTATTAATACCGATGAAACAACTGACGTTAAAATGTGCCATAAAGCAGTAGTTTGTCTTCTCCCTAACTGATTGTCATATCTGTAAGCAAATAAATTAGAAAGGATCAAAATCAATAAAAATAAAGGTTTGATATTCATATTTTCACTCTATTTTTTAATATAAACGGTTCTTGTTGGATATGCCATTTTTATTCCTTCTTTCTTAAATCTCTTTAATATTTCAATATTTATTTCATTTTGTATTCTTGCATAAACATTATACTCATTTGATGAAATTGTGTAAAGTACTTCGTATATTAATGCAGAGTCACCAAAGCTTTTGAAGAAAACCCTTTCAACTTTTGTTATTTCCTTTCCTTCATGTTTTCTACTTTCTATTATTTCTTTTATTATATTTGGTATTTTTTCAAGTTTATTCGAAGGAGTTTCATATGTCACTCCAAATGTGAAGTTTATTCTTCTATAATTCATTTTTTTGTAATTATGTATTATTGAATCAACAAGCATTTTGTTTGCAACTATTATTTCTTCACCCTGAAGAGACTCTATCCTTGTTGTCTTTAATCCTATCTTTTTAATTGTACCACTCTCATTTCCAACTACTATGAAATCTCCTTTCTTGAAAGGCTTGTCAAAATAAATAGAGAATGAAGCAAAAATATCTGCTAGTATATTCTGAAGTGCAAATGCAATTGCAATACCTCCAATACCTAAACCAGCTATCAATGCCGTTATATCAAAACCAAGGTTAGATAAAAATAATAGAATTGCAATTAACCATATTATGTACTTTACTATGTCTCTCATAAGGTGGAGTTGCGAGAAGTCTGTTTCATGATATCTTTTTGTTTGTTCTGCTTCTATTTTTGCAAATAAATGCTCTACTATTTTATGTGAGAATTTAACAACATAATATGCGACAGTTACAAGCAAAGAATAGTAGAGCAAGGTGTGTATTATATCTGGCAGAACTAAAAATGTTGTACTTACATATATAGAAAGCACAATATAGAAGAAAATATCGATACTATTTACATATTCTACTATCTTGTCATCAAGAGTTGTTTTTGTTCTTTTTGTTATCTCTTTTAGTTGTATAAGAATTATTTTTTTTATTAAAAATATAACTAGCCATGTAAGTATAAAAATTCCAATCGCAACTAAATAATCAAATACACTATTTCCAAAGATATTAATTTTTAGGATTTCTTCGTATGTCATTTTATCCACCCGTTAGTGCAGGGGGTGGGATTTGAACCCACGCAGCCACTACGGCACCAACCCCTGAAGCTGGCGCATTTGACCTAGCTCTGCCACCCCTGCAATAGATTAATCTAGTAATCGAAGTCGAATAGTGAAACATATATGCAATTTTAAGTTTAAAATATTATCATTGGGTCTATAGAACTAAATTATTATTTCAACTGATTAGACATCCAATTTGTTAGAAAATGAAACATTTATATATAAAAATAATGTCAAAATATCATGCATAATAACAACTTGAAAGAGAATAAAACTATTATTAGAAATCAATCAATGGATTCGCAAGAGGATGATTCATTTTTGAATGATACTCCTTTAGATGAAGAACCTTCTTTCGATCCAAAACATAATGAACTTCATTTATTTTCAGAAGAAGAGGAGAAGAAAAAGATACAGCCTTTCTGGTTCGTTAGTCATGTTGGTTTTGAGGAGTACGAGTCAAAAAAGAATCGTCTGATCATGAATTTAAGGAAATGGTCTTTGACCTCCCCTGAAACTGTGACGATTTATATCGATCATCCGATTACAATTTCAACGAATCCGTTTTATAATTATGACTCATTATCTTCTTATCTCGAGAAATTGAACAGATCCATGGATAAGACAGATAAATACAAAATCACATGTTACATCTCTTATGCAGATAGAGATAAAAAAACAGAATTAGAAAAAAAATTTCCTGATTTTGAATTCGTAATTGATAATATCAAATCATCAGTTGTTAACGTAACAGTCCCATACGAAAAAAGGATATTGGATAATTTTGAAAAGCTGGGCTTTCAAACAAAAAACATTAATAAGTCGATAAGGAGACAGTTGGGCTGGATGTATAAAAAAGTAAAAGTTTCAAGCGAATTAGAATACATCTTTTCTAAGATTAAGGAGCTTAATGAATTGGATTCTGTTTTGATTGAAAAGATCTCTAAATTTTACGGAAAAGATTCAAAATACCATGATAAAATGTTGGCTGCAAAAATAACTAGAACAGTTAATGATTTTCGGCATTTTTATTTAGAAGGCTATAAGATTTCAGATTTCTTAATAGAGAATAATGAGATAGTAAGGAGTAAGCATCCTATGGTATATAGAATTTTTAAGGAAAATGAAAGTTTTGCAAGAGAATTGGAAGAGATCGGAATGAAATTTGGAGGTCTTAAGTTTAGTCTTGATCTCACTGCAAAGTCTTTGAACAGTCAGAATTCAGTAATTTACAATTGGGATAACGGTCAGTATGAATTGGTTTTACAACCTAAGAGCGAAGTAAATCCATACGTGAAAGGAGGAACAGAACCTGAAGGAATGTTTTTGACAGATGAAAGAATTCCTTATATTTGTTGGAAGTCACTTTCAACATGTTTTATAGATATTGAGAAGCCAATGTGGAAAACAGAAGAAGAAAGAAAGATAATACAGGAAATTTCAGAGTTACAAGCAGAGCTCGCAAATAAGAATTCAACAAGGGATCCATCTGAGATAAATGAAAAAATTCAGGAATTGACTAAGAAAATGGTAATAAAAACAAATCAGTCTGGAGATGTAAATCTACTTGAAGACAGGTATAAAGAGCAAATTTCAAGAGTAATGATTCATCTAAGAAAAGAAGATGGTTCTATAAAAAGATTGTATTTCAAGCTTAGAAATAAAGCAATCAATGATGAAACAAAAGAAATAAATGGATTCACAGTTCTTTATTTTGACACTGAATATGAATTGCTTAATGCTGTGATTAAATTTGTCAAGCAGGAAAAACCTTACAGAATTGTAGGCCATGTTATACCTTACGATCTTTCAGAAATAAGAGATAGCGCAAGGAAAAATAAAACCGAACGTTTTGACATAGCAGTAAAGAAAAAGGAACCAAGGCTTTGGAGAAGGGATTTCTACCAAAAAATATCTCTTGCAGCGCAGGAAATCCTTGATACGCATCGTTTGGCTTCTGTTTGGTTCCCATATCTTAAGATGAAACCATTTGATCTTTCACATAAGCTTGCAGATGTTGCAAATTTCATATATTTGCAGAAAAAGAGGATGAACATTAAGACATTTATGAATTCAGAATTTCATAAAATAGTAACACATGATGAACTTAAAGAGTTAGAGATAATGGCAATAAATGGGAACAAAAATGCAGAATACAAACTCGACTTTTATTCTACTCACGATATAGATCCATTGATAGAGATATTTGATTTTGAGCCTACACTTAAGCTTTTGTATAAAGCAGCTGCTATGGTACCGCATATTCCAATAACAGATGTAGCATTTTCTCCAACTTCAATGAATGAAATATTCCATCTTCGTGAATGGAAGATCCGCCATACTCAGTTGCATTACGGCTACAAACAAAAAAAGAGAGAGGATGAAAGGCAGATTTTCAAAAAGAGACTTAATGAATACATGAAAAGGCAGTTGATGGATGAAGGAATACCTCAAATAAAGCCAGGTTTGTACTATAATGCCTATATGACTTACATTCCATTAGAGCTTATGCTGTCATCAACATTTTTTCCCTCTAAACCAGAATGGAATTTATATTTCAGTACATTACATCACGATCCTATAATAAGAATAGCTGAACTTCAATATCCAAAATATTTCATGAGGCAGAATATACATGTTGATTACTACTTATACAGGCGAGAAATGGATATTTACAGAGAAATTTTGAGAGTACTTAATATATCTAAAGAGGAAGCAACAAACCTGATGCAGAAGTACTATGTAGCTATTGCAAAGGCAGACGGTACGGCAATAACTAATCTAAGTAAAAAAGAGCTTGACAAGCGATCTTTAGTTAGACAGTATTATGCTGCATATGAAACCGTCAAGGATAAGTTTAGGTCTTTTTATATATCATTGAAAACAAAAGATAAAGCAGCAAGTAGAAAAATAAAGAATCATATAAGAAAAGAAAGCACAAGAAGGGAAGATAATCAACTTACGTTTAATTTCGTTAATTTTTTCGAAAAAGAAAACAGCGACATAATAAAACTCTACAATCTTCCAAGCTATTTAGAGTCTGCTTTAGAAGAATCTTCAAAAGAGAAATTGAATAGGTTCAAATCACAATTTGAACGTCTTATGGAAATAAAGAATAAGATAGTTTCAATATTAGTCAAGTCTGAATATTCAGATATGACTAATAGGATATCTGCAGAGAATATTATATTTTTGTTCAACCAACATATGCGTGCAATACATTATAAAGATATCTTCAATGCAGTATATCATATAAATCCAGAAGGTCAGTTTTCTTTTAGAACCCTGATAGATACTGTTTATAAAACAATAGGCGAATGGATACGAGGGAAAAATCTATATGTCATCGGAGCAAAAGGCGATTATCTTTTTATTAAAGATAAAGATGGAAAGGATATAGATTTCACCGATTCTCCACTCATTCCAATAAAGAAATTCGAAAAGCTTGATCTAGTTGGAGATGTGGAAGATACAGATACACTGGTAGAAGAATTAGAAAATTACGATTAACTGTCAGATGTTACATTAAGATCTTTACATGGGGCCGTCGAGATTTGAACTCGAATCACCAGCTCCCGAAGCTGGCAGCGTACCAGGTTAGCCCACGGCCCCATAGAAATCGATTAATAATACTTTATCTATTATTGCTGAAATATTTAAACCTATATCAATTACAGCAGTTCTTTTAAATTTATATTCGCATATCTTTTTATGTCAATTATAAGTTCAGTTAAGCAGGAAATAGCTCAAAGCCTTTTAGATGCAATAATTAGGATTAAATATGAATCAACACTAGAGGAGTGTACAAATTCAATAATTCCTGCAAAACCTGAATTTGGGGATCTGTCTACAAACATATGTTTTACCCTTGCTAAAAGATATTCTAAAAACCCTGCAGAATTGGCACAAGAAATTGCAAAAAAGATGAAATGTAGCAAGAAACTAGTTAAGGAAGTTAAGGTGATAGGTCCATACATTAACTTTATTTTCAGCGATTCATTCATTCTTTCTATTTTTGCAGATGTTTTAGAGAAGAAAGAAAATTACGGAAAGGGTGAAAACAAAGGAAAGAAAGTGATTGTAGAGTACCCTTCAGTTAATCCAAATAAGCCATGGCATATAGGCCATCTAAGAAATGCACTTCTTGGTAATTCAATATCAAACATACTTGAATTCAATGGATACATTGTAGAGAGGGAAAACTTCATAAATGACTTGGGTTTACAGGTAGCACAAAGCATATGGGGATATCTTACATTGCCTAGAACAGAAGAGCAGGAAAAGGAGAAATTCGATCTTCTGATTGGAAAGCAATACGTAGAAATAAGTAAGGATCCAACAAAGATAGAATCAGAAGTTAGGAGACTAATGAAAAAACTGGATGAAAGGGATCCAGTATCTTCAAAAACAGCAAGAAACATTTGTGAAAGAGTAGTTAGGGCGCAGCTACAAACTGCATTCAATTATGAGATTTATGAGGATGTATTGCTTTGGGAAAGTGATTTAATAGGTTTCAAGCTTTATGATTCTATATTTTCAAAAATGTTAAAGTCAGGCATATTTGTAAAGGAAACAGAAGGTGAAAAGAAAGGATGTGTTGTAGTAAAACTTGATGAATCTGAATTCCCATCACTAAAGTCTGATGAGAAAGTTATAGTTAGATCTGACGGGGTTCCAACATATACTGCAAAAGATATTGCACTTGCAATGTGGAAATTCGGTCTTGTAGAAGGGAATATGAAATATAGTGTTTTTGAAAAACAGCCGAATAAGAAATCTCTTTATTCTACAGATATTAATGGTAGGGATGTAAAAGGATTTGGAAAAGGAGACATTGTTGTAAATATAATAGGAGTAGAACAGACCTATCTCCAGGATTTAATTCGATATGTTCTTAGGAAAATGGGTTACGAAGCACAGGCTAATAACTATATACATGTTGCATATGAACATGTAACCTTGCCAGAGGTAGCATTCAGTGGCAGAGAAGGGACATGGCTCGGCTATTCTGCAGATGATCTTTTTGCAGAAGGAATGAAAAGATCTATGGCAGAAATAGAGAAAAGAATTGAAAAATCGGGAATAAATGAAAAGGAAAAGGAAAAAATTGCAAAACAAATCGTAAACGCAGCAATTAAATTCTCATTCCTTAGGATCTCTCCAAACAAGAGAGTTACATTTGAATGGGATAAGGCAATAAGCTTTGAGGGAGATACTGGACCATATCTGCAATACGCAGGTGTGAGGGCTAAGAGAATAATTGAAAAGTCAAATGTCAAACCTTCAATCAAACCATCATATGCGAAAAATTATTCATTAAATGACAGCGAAAGGCAGCTTGCAAAAATAATTCTTGAATTTGAATCTATCATAGAAAAAGCAGCCTCCAGCTACCAACCGAATGTAATCGCAGACTATTCACTTAGACTTGCGGATGCATTCAGTAGGTTTTATGAGTCTACTCCTGTCATTAAATCAAGCGAAGAAGAACAGAAGATAAGATTAGGTATTACGCAGGCAACTTTATATGTTCTTTCTTCATCTTTGGCTTTGTTAGGAATCTCTATACCTGAGAAGATGTAGAAACAGCAAGGATCAAGATCAATAGACAAAGAAAAGGTTTATAAATAAGTTATGCGTGGTTCTATTACAAAGATTATTTAAATGGTACACGAATAATTTTGCAATTCTAAACAAACATTCGGTGCCATTAAATGGTGATCAATTGAAGAAATGGAGTAAAAAGTGGGAAGATAAATCAGAAAGAACGCTCGGAAAAGAAAATAAAGGAATTTGGCTTAAGATGCTTTCTGAGAAAGATAAAGAATTAAAGAAATTTTTGTTAACAAGAAGAACATCAATATCGGATAATCAAAGAATAGATAAGGAAACGATATAATTCTTTTCTTTTTTTAATACATTTTTAATCATTTAACTTATTTTTTTTATTTAATACTGGATTCTTCATAGTTTTTTATTTTTTTCCGTATAATTTGTTTTGTGATTTTATGGTAAAGTTATCTGGAGATATAAATAATGATAAAATAGACATAATGGAGATTTTAAAGAGAGATGGAAAACAAATACAAAAGGATACGATTGCTTATTTGGAAAAAGAACCAGAATCAAAGTTAAAAGAGATGATGCTTGATTATCCATTGAGGGGAGGAAAGCATTTGCGTTCAGTGTTAGCACTTGAAACTTGCAAGGCTTTTAACGGTGATCCAAAGAAGATGAAAAACATATTAATCGCACTTGAGCTTTTCCAACACTGGATTCTTATACATGATGATATTGAAGATTATTCAGAAGAGAGAAGAGGAAAACCTGCTCTTCAGCATTTATATGGAATGCCTTTGGCAAATAATACCGGAGATGCTTTGCACATAAAGATGTGGGACGTTCTTCTACAGAATAGAAAGCTTTTGGGAGATGCACTTACTTTCAAAATAATGGATGAATTCATAAAAATGATGGACAGGTGTGTCAAAGGGCAGTCTATGGAGCTTGAATGGGTTCATGAAAAAAGATGGGATATAAGTGAGGAAGATTATTATATTATGTGTAAAGGAAAAACCACAGGTTATACATTTATAACTCCATTTAGGTTGGGTGCAATAGTTGCAGGGATCAAGGAATCAAAACTAAAGCCATTTAACGATATTGGAGATGATATTGGATTGGCATTTCAGATAGAAGATGATATACTAAATCTTATTGGTGAGAATGACAAATATGGTAAAGAAATTGCTGGAGATATCTATGAAGGTAAAAGAACTTTAATACTTATACATCTTATGAAAAATGCATCCAAGGATGAAAAGAAAAAAATAGTTGAAATAATGAATAAGGAAAGAAATGAAAAGACAGAGGAAGAAGTTAATTACATACTTTCGCTGATGAAAAAACATGGAAGTATTGATTATGCAAAGGAAAAGGCATTATTCTTTGCAAAAAGAGCAAGAAAAAATTTTGACAAGTACTACAAATTCATGAAAGACAGCGAATCAAAGAAGTTTATAGAAGGTTTATTTGATTTCGTAATAAACAGAGAGATGTAAATAACTCATTTATGCATCAAGTTCTATATATATCTCTCTGTTTATTTTCCGATTGATCTTTATTATTGTTTTATTGTTTTTATTAAGGTTTTATTTTTTATAACTTATTTAAAAAGTTCTTCTGTTTTTGTTTTTCCGTTTTTTATTCTTGAAATTACTCTTTTCCTTGTCTCTTCAACTGACTTTATTAGTTCATCAACATTTCCGACAAAAGAGGTTGGTAAATCTAGTATTTTTCTTTGCCACTCTATATTTCTTAGCATCCTTATATGGATGTCAAAAAGTATGTTTTCTATCTTTTCTCTTTCACTAGGAAGCAAGTAAGTTAATTTATCCATCGACTTTCTAATCTCTTCTATTCCGTCAAATTCAGTATTTAAATTTACGAATTTTTCAAGCTCTTTTTTCCTATTAAAATTTGGAAACTTATTTTTCATTTTCATTCTTCCACCTAATTATTTTAATCTGTCTAAAATCTCACTTGAGATGTTAATAAAAGAAGCACGTTTAACTTATTTATATTTTTCTATTTTTCTTCAATAGTATTCATTTAAGAGGTCACTCAAAATCGAACCCCTATATCTGGATTGTTTCTCCTATGTCTGGAGCGACTGCGTCAAAGCCATTTTCTTTAAGCTCAGAAGCAAATCCTTCGCAATCATCTCCATGCACACATATTACCTTTTCAGGTTCAATTGTTTCTATGAATTTAAATAATTCATTTCTGCCAGCATGTGCACTTAGTGGCTCGTAGAAAACATTTAGATTTATTGGCACTTCTTTTGTCTTTCCTCCTTCTTTTCTTGGTTTTATCTTTATAATTTGTTTATTTTGAAGTAGCCATCCTCCAGTTCCTTCAACACAGTAACCAGTAAATATTACAGAGGAATCTATGTCTTCTCTTTTTTTCATTTCATTCAAAGCAAGCAAATAGCTTATTGCAGGACCGCCTTCGAGCATACCAGATGTTGCTATTATTATCGAAGGTTCTTTGAGAACTTCATTTTTATTTTTTCCTACAGGCTTTAGATTTTCTAGAGCATTCTTTAATTTACCTGGATTTTTGACATATCTTGGGTAGCTCATAGTTATTTCAGATGCGGTTTTTCCCATCCCATCTATGAATATGGGGGCGTTTATCTGATAATCAGCTAGTACCATGGCAAGCTCTTGAGTTCTTCCAACTGCGAATGTAGGGAATAGGACATTACCTCCCTCATTCAGTGTCTTTTTGACTATGTTTATTATCTTTCTTTCCGTTTCTCTTCTTGGAGGATGATATCTTTTTGCATATGTGCTTTCTATAATAAGAGCATTGAACTTTCCTTCTGGAATTGTTGCTCCTGAAAGAAGTCTTGTTTCATCTAGTTTGAAGTCGCTTGTATAGAATAATCTTTTTCTTTCAGTCTTTATCTCCATCATTGCACTTCCTGGAATGTGGCCTGCATCATAGTAAGTGAATTTAACACTGCCAATTGAATGTTCCATTCCGTATGGAACTCCTACTGTTTTGTTAAATGTGCCGTCTATATCGTTTCTTTCATATGGAAGCTGTGGATCTATCTTCTTAGCATCTTTTATCAGAAGATCCGCTAATCCTTGAGTGGGAATTGTCATGAAAAACGGAGTATTGTATCTTCTATATAACTCAGGAGAGAATCCAGAATGATCAAGATGTGCATGTCCTATCAATGCTGCATCAACCTTCACATTCATGTCAAGCTTTGGAAGTCCTGTAACTTCCATATCCTGATCTTTAACCTTTATTCCTGCATCTAATGCAATTTTCTTTCCTTCTGTCTCTACAAGCATCATTGATCTTCCAACTTCCCTTCCAGCTCCAAGAACATGTATTTTCAATTACTCACTTCCATTTTATTCTATAAATATATTGTTACATGTTTAATAATAACATATTCCATTAAATAGAATTTAAGAGTAGATTTTTTAAATCATTAGATACAAGTTTTATTAGACAAATAATGTGAAATGAGAGTGGATCGATATGGAAATGCCAAAAGATTTGACAATACTCGATTTGATTGTGCTTGAGAAAATTGAGAAAGATTCTCTTATGGAGAGCTTCAGCGGTAAGCTCTATTCTTCTTTCTTTGATACTGCTTCTATTCTAGGAACTTTGCAGGTAAAACAGCTTGTTTCGATATCTTCTGCAATAGGAAGAAGCATAGTCAATAGAAGCGAGCTTGGTGAAAAGGTTCTTATGTATGCAGAGGAAAAGGCAACTGAACCTTTGGATGGATTGGATCATGTGATATTAAAATCAATAGCAGCAGGAAATAAGTTTTTTGAGAATGTTAAAAATGATTTAAACATAAGGAGCGACGATCTTGCAATTCATCTTTATAAAGTAATAAAGCAAGGATATGCAGATTACGAAATAAGAGCTGGAAAATTAACTCTAAATATAACAGAAAAAGGATTCAAGCTTACTGGTTATGTTCCAAAGAAACAGCCAGTTCAGGCAGAGAAACAGGCTGCTCAAGAGGTAAAGCAAGTAGAGATTAAGCCGACAAAACAGCTTGATATAAAATCTGTTCTATCATCTGCAGATGCAACACCTGTTGGTAGTGAAGAAGGAAGAAAGTTAGGAACGATAGATAAATTCATAGGGAAGCTTACTTTCTTCATAGGCAAATATGCTCCATTCATAATAATTGGAATTTTGATAATAGCACTTGCAGTACTATATATAGGCGGATATATCTCTATATAATTGCATTATTTGATTTAATCAGTATGAAAGATAATTATGAAACAATTTGATCTGTTGTCAAGATATAAAATTCCTTTTGTGGAGTATGCAATAGCGAAAAGTCCAGAAGAGGCACAAAGAATAGCTGACAGTATAGGCTATCCTGTTGCAATGAAGATAGCTTCTTCTCAGCCTTTGCACAAAACAGAGATAGGGGGAGTTAGGCTAAATATACCTCCAGATGCAGTGCAACAAACTTTTACAGATATCTTGAGAAGTTCTGTTTCTGCGGGAATTGAGTTTGAAGGGGTGATTGTTCAGCAGATGGCAGCACCGGGTATAGAAATGATAATAGGATTGAAGCAGGATCCTACTTTTGGTCCAGTCATACTGGTGGGTGCAGGTGGAATATATGCAGAGATAATGAAAGACATATCTATAAGAGTATGTCCTGTCGAAATCCAAGACGTCAAGGAGATGCTCTCTGAACTTAAGTCTTATCCTATATTCAATGCAAGAGGAAAGGAATATGATGTTGATTCTTTAATTGATGTAATAATGAAAGTGAATTCAATAGCACTTACAGAGAGAATAAAGGAATTGGATCTTAATCCAGTTATAGTACACTCAAAGAACAGGGGCGGCGGTTGCGAAGTAGTAGATGTCAGAATAGTTGAGTGATGCAGAATAGTTGAGTGGTTTTATGAGATTTGACCTTAAAAAAATGTTTGAGCCAGAATCAATAGCTGTGATAGGTGCATCGAAAGAGCCAAACAAAATAGGTCATGTAATACTAAAGAATCTTGTAGAAGGAGGTTTTTCAGGTCCTGTTTATCCCGTAAATCCTTCCGCTGATGTGATTCTTTATCAGCATGCATTTGCATCTGTCAAAGACATTCCTAATCCTGTTGATCTTGCAATAATTGTTGTTCCACAGAGAGCAGTTCTTAAAGTCCTTGATGAATGCGGGCAGAAAGGAATAAAGAATATAGTGATAATAACGAGTGGGTTTGCAGAGGTTGGAAATGTCGAAGATGAAAAAAGAGTAAAAGAGATAGCTGAAAGATATGGAATGGCAGTAATAGGAGTAAACTGTATGGGATTCATTAATCCTTATTCAAGAGTGGATTGTGTTTTTAATCCTGTGTATAAATTAGGAAGGCCAAAGGCAGGTGAAATCGCATTCATAAGCCAGAGTGGAGCGGTCGGTGCTGCAGTAATGGACTTAGCTGCAAAAATGGGTGTTGGAATTTCTTTGTTTGTTTCATATGGAAATGCTACAGTAATTGATGAAACAGATCTTATTGAATATCTAAATGAAGACAAAAGGACTAAAGTAATTGCAATGTACATAGAGGCAGTAAAGGATGGAAGAAGGTTCCTGGAGGTTGCAAAGAAAGTTACAAAAAGAAAACCAATTATACTTATAAAAGCTGGAAAAACACAGGCAGGGGTAAAGGCTGCTGCTTCACACACAGCTGCATTGGCTGGAGATTATGCAGTTTATTCAGCTGCATTCAGACAGGCTGGAATAATAGAGGTAGAATCATTGACTGATTTGTTTGATTTTTCAAAAATATTTCTTCAGCCATTTCCTAAAGGAAACAGTGTTGGGATAATAACAAATGGAGGAGGGATAGGTGTTCTTACCTCTGACCAAATCATTTTAAACGGACTGAATATGGCTGAATTAAGTACAGAAACAAAGGTCAGACTTCGTGAGTCAATGCCGATGCATGTTAACATATCTAATCCTCTTGATCTTGCAGGAGATGCAGATGCTGCTAGATTTAGAATAGCGCTTGAAGAGATGTTCAATGACAAAAATGTAGATATATTAGTGCTCACTCCATTGATGCAGACAGCAAGTCTGGATGCTAGTATAATCGATCTGATAGTTTCTTATTCTCAAAAGATGGAGAAACCAATAGTGGTTGTTACAATCGGAGGGGATTATACAGAGCAAAACAGAGTGCTGTTAGAGAACGGAGGGGTGCCAACATATACCTCTCCATATGTCGCAGCTAAAGCACTTTCAAGATTAGCATGGTATTCTACTAAATATTCTAAAATTTGATTTTGCCACGTCTATTCGTTCTTTCATTCTATTCGTTTTATTTTTATTCTATTATTTTATTTGTTATGCTTCTTTTTTATCATCTCTTCCAAAACTAGTTCTATATTATCTTCATCCTGGAGCATGTTCATGAGGAACTCAACGTCGATATCTTTCGCGCTTGTGCTTTGAAGCCTTTCTTTTATTGATTGTATTCCAATCTCTCTTACAGACATCTTTTGTTTATACATATTTCTTAATGACTCAAGCTTTTCCTTTAAACCTTGCTCGGCCATTTCATTATCTATCTGAAGTATACACTTATCTTCGTATTCTGAATATATATCTTGAATACTTAAATTTTCTCTTTTTATTCCTTGTTTCAGAGTTCCAGATACAACTACTCGGATTATCGGAATTCCATCCTTTCCTTTGATTTCTTTTCCTTTTTGTAAAAGTTCCTCAATCTTGTTTCTTATTCTGTCATTCACATCTTTAAGATCAGCATTCTTAAGTTCTATCTCTCCATAAAGGAATTTCCTGCTTTTTATGTCAATGAATTTAATTTCATTTGTATTTGTATCAAGAATCACATATGCCCTGGGTTCCTCTTCTTCCTTTCTTAGCTGAGTTATCACTGTGCTTCCAGGAATAAGTAATTTCTTTCCATTTTTTTCTATTACTACTCTTTTATGGATGTGACCGCACAAATAAAGATCAAATCCATCTGGGAGTTCGTCCAATGAAATTCCATCTGCCATTGGTATAACTTCCTTAATTGTTTGATGCAACATTAGTATGTTGTATGCCCCAGCTATAGGCTTGAAATTTAGTTGTTTTATAGTTTCCCTTATTGAATCCTCTGTCGTTCCCCCTATTCCGTGAATTGCAATCTTTTCTACACTTCCATCTTTGTTTCTTTTCTCAAAAACAACAGTTCTATCGCTTGCATTAGTTATAATACCAGCTCTTTCAAGGAGTTCAACTGGATTTACCATTCCTTTTGATCTTCTGTCATGTGTTCCATGTATTGCCACTACTGGAAGAAGGCCTTCTTTGTTTTCAATTCCCTTTTCTTTCCAATCTATTTTTTTGCCGTAAGAAAAAATTTCCATTGCCTTTGCAATAACTTCGAATTTAGGTGTTTTTGTATCGAATATATCTCCAGCTATTAAAACAATGTCTGAATTGTTGCATGCTTCTCTAAATGATTCTTCTGCCTGTTCTATGGAATCTTCATAGAATCTTGGGTATCCGATGTGTGTATCAGAAAGAATTCCAACTTTCATATTTTTCACTTTTATGTTTTAAGATGTGAATATATCTTTAAAACATATTTATAATTATTTCTGTCTAATAATTATCTGGATTAAAGTATTTATTCGGATAGCGATAGGTTGATCTAAATGGCTTTGCAAAAGAGAAAAAAGAAAGCAATAAGTAAAAAAATCACTAAGAAAAAAGATTCTATTAAGAAAAAAGCAACTAAGAAAAAATCTCGAATTGCAAGCATAAAAAGAATTACGAAGGCAAATCCTGCGAAAAAAAATTTCTTAACATCTGGAAGCAAGTCGCTTGATAGGTTACTTGGAAAAGGAATTATTGAAGGTACATCAGTACTAATACTCGGAACACCTCATTCTGGAAAAAAACCGATATTAATGAAGATGATTAAAGACAATTGCTGTGAACTTGGTATTTCACCAATAATTATACTTACTGACTTAGGTGTCAGCAACTGGATTTCAATGGCTGAAAAAAATAATTGGAGCTGTAATAAAAAAACATGCGATATATTTTATGTAGACAGCTATTCTCAGCAGTTTAATGTTTGTACTGCATCTCAAAATATAAAATGTCTTGAGGTTCCATTTACATTAAGTTCTCTTTCCATAGCTGTTTCCGAATATTTAGACAAAGTAAGGAAGGAAGGTAAGAAACCATTGGTTGTTCTTCATTCCATCTCAACTTTGATAGAAACATTTGGTGCAAATGAGGTGTTTTCATTTTTGCAGTTCTTTTTAGGCAAATTAAGAAATGAAGGAGTTACAATTGTTTCTACAATGCAGCTTGGAGTACATGGTGAGAATCTAGAGACAGCAATTTCTTCTCTCAATGAATGTGTGATAAAATTAAAAGACAACAAGCTAAGTGCTTCAGGATATATCACTATAAGAGATAATAATTGGCATAGTTATAAATTTGTAAAGAATCAATTGGTTTTAACTGATTAAGGTGTTATAAATGATTAATCAACCTCCAAGAGGAATGAGAGATTTTTATCCAATAGAGGCAAGCATGCGAAGAAGAATAGTTTCAACAGTTGAAAATGTTTACATGTCTTACGGCTTTGATCCATATGATACCCCTGCATTGGAATATCTTGAAGTTCTTGGAAGAAAATCAGGAGACGAAGTGAAGAAGCAAATATATCAAATAGATGACATGGGACTTAGATTTGATTTTACAGTAGGTCTTGCAAGATTTATATCCAACACCTCTCTTCCAAAACCTATAAAGGTTTTTAGATCCGGTCCTGTTTGGAGAAGAGATGAGCCACAGAAGGGAAGATTTAGGGAATTTTGGCAGTCTGACATAGATATAATCGGCTCAAGCAGTATGAAATGCGAAGCAGAACTAATAGCATGCGCAAACGATGCATTAATTGCCCTCGGTTTCAAGGATGTTAAATTCAAATTAAATAATAGGGAATGCTTGTTTGACATGATGGAAAAGGCAGGAGTGGAAAAGACATTAGTACCTGCAGCAATAAGAATACTTGACAAGCTTGATAAGAAGGGAGAAGGAGGAGTGAAAAATGAGATGATGGATGCAGGAATATCAGAAGAATCAATAAAGCTAATATTCAAGTCAATCATCTCTAAAAAGAAGGAGTTTGTAGGGAGCGACAAAATTGCAGAAATAATTGAAATCGCGAAAGAGTACGGAGTTGACAATATAGAGATTGACTACTCATTAGCTAGAGGGCTTGATTATTATACTGGCCCGATATTTGAAATTAAATCAGGGCCTCAGCAACTTAGCATAGGTGGTGGAGGAAGATACGATGAGCTTTTGGGTCTTTATGGTTCTTCCTCACCTGCAGTAGGCATTTCATTAGGAATAGATAGAATTGCAGAGATAATAAAAGAGAGAGAAGGAATTAAAACAGATTCTCCATTTTCACAGGCTGATGTTTATGTTGCAAACATAAAGGATGAAACATACAAATATTCAATAAAGGTTGCATCTATAATGAGAAAAGCAGGATTAAATGTTTCACTCAACATTACTGAAAGAGATCTCAGGAAGCAATTAGAATATGCAAATTCAATGAAATTCAAATATATTGCAATAATCGGTTTAAAGGAAGCAGAGCTTCGGAGGGTGACACTTAGGAATCTGCAATCAGGAGAAGAAAAGCAGCTTCCGATAAAGGATGCAATAGCTATAATAAAGGAAATGTAAGTATGTTATTAAATAGTTATATCAAATATACTATTAACCTACGTTAGGTCCTAATAAAACAAGATTATTATATCTTGACAACCAATAATATCCTAGTAATATTATTGGTAGTTACAATTAAACGATTGGATATAAAGGTGTTATAATGTCAAATGAGAAGAAAGAGATCAAAAATATAAAACAATTAACAGAAAAAACAATAGAAGAAGGTGGCGTACTTTCTACTTTGTATTTTGATGCTATAGGAAAAGACAAAGAAAAGATTGAGCAGCTACTTGTTGAGTTAGTGGGAAGGCTGAATTCAGAAAAGGATGTTGTTTATTGCGTAGGAGATATCGAGAGGGCAATACCTCTTGAAGGTGGAGACTTCTCAGCTGCAGCAAAGGTAACAATTCTTACAAAGAACTTTCCATCTCTTGCAAGAATATGTGACAATTACGGCCCGATAGGGGTGGAGATAATAAAGCCAAGTGAAATAGTAATGAAGCAACATGAGGCGCAGGCATTAATATTAGATCATGTTCATACAATATCAAATCTTCTCAAGGAGATTGTCGAAAGAACAATGACTCCAGAGGAGAGAAAGAAACTTGCGAAAATATTGGATGCAAGGGCTGAAAGAGGAAAGGAGCTTTTGCAAAAAGGAGAAAAGAAAGAATGATCTATACATTTTATATTTAAAAATACTATCAAATAAAGGTGGAAAAGATGGTAATTAGAGCAGGAATTGCCCCATTTGGAATAGAGGGATTAGACTATATGCTAGGTGGGGGGTTACCTAAAGGCAGCGTAGTTCTTGTATCAGGTGGTACGGGTTCTGGTAAGTCTATTCTTGCATCACAATTTCTTTATAAAGGAATAACTGATTATAAGGAAAGCGGATTCTATATATCTTTTGATGAGAGAAAGAGATCAATGTACAGGAACCTTGCAAAATTCGGATGGAATTTTTCAGCTTACGAGGCTCAGAAAAAATTCATATTTATTGAATATCCAATCCATGAAGCTAAGGAGTTCCTTTCTCAGGAAAATACTCTATTCAACCTTATAGTTGAACTCGAGATTGAACGGCTTGTAATAGATCCAATCACTCCATTGACAATGCTCTATGAAGACGGACAAAAGAAAAGGCAAGAGATGATGAAGTTAATTGATACATTGAGAAGTTGGGGTACAACCACTCTTTTAATTTCAGAGGCAAAATCAGGAACTGAAGAGATTGGAATAGAGCCGCTTTGTGACGGAGTGATAAAGCTTACTGACATTCAAAATAAAGGATACACGATCAAAACTCTTGAAGTAGTAAAAATGAGAGGTACTGATATCATAAAGAAACCAGTGCCATACAAGATTGACAAGGACGGAATAAAAGTATATCCAAATCAGTATCTTTATCTTTAGATTTCTAGTGATTTTATGCAGCATATTGATCCTTTTGACGTCTCAGATGAAGAAATAAACTATCAGAAGCTTATAGAGGAATTTGGAACGCAGTCTATTTCGACAATCAAAAAGCTTCCAAACTATAAGGCTTTCAGGAGAGGTTTTGTGTTCTCACATAGAGATTTCGATAAATTTCTATCTGCAATAGAGAAAGGAAATAAAGCATCAATAATAACTGGAGTTAATGCCTCTGGTTCACTCCATCTTGGGCATAAATGGACAATGGATCTAGTAGTTGCATTGCAAAAAGAGTATAATCTTCCAGTTCTTCTTACGATTTCTGATGACGAGGCTTATGTAACAGGAAAGACAAAAGACCAGAAAGAAGCGCTTGAAAATGCAAAATTGATATCTGCTCAATTGTTGGCATTGGGTTTTGATCCTAAAAAGACAAGGATTTTGATTCATCAGCAGTATACTAAGATTTATAATCTTGCGATAAAGCTATCAAGGCATTGCACTATGAATGAGATAAAGGCAATTTATGGATTTGACATGTCAAAGAATCCAGGCCAATGGTTTTATCCAATTGTTCAAGCTGCAGATATTCTCCTTCCACAAGAGCTTGACGGCCCGCATCACGTTCTTGTTCCAATTGCAATAGACCAAGACCCGCATCTTAGGCTTGCAAGAGACATAGCTGACAGAGCAGGCTTTGTCAAGCCAGCAACAGTTCATATGCGCTTCCTTAGAGGATTGAAAGGTGGAAGCAAGATGTCAAAGAGCAAGCCTGGAAGTGCGATTTTCTTGGATGAGGATCCGAAAAAAGCAGCGAAGCTTTGTATGCAGGCATTAACTGGAGGCCAGCCAACTGTGGAAGAACAAAGAAAATATGGAGGAGATCCTGAGAAGTCGGTAGTGATTGAATACTTAGGCGCGCATTTCATTGAGAGCGATTATGAATTCCAAAAACTGAAGGATGACTATAGGGCAGGAAAAATATTGGATGGAGAAACAAAGCAACTTCTGGCATCTAATGTAGAGAAATTTTTGAACGAATTTCAGCCAAAAGTAAAGAAGTATCTAGAGAATATTGATGATTATCTTATGAAAGACTGAAATAACATTATATCAATAGGTCAAATCAAGCTAATGAGGTGAGAATGTGTTGACTATGAGTATATGGGTTTTTCTTCTTTTTACAGCAATAGGTATATGGGGCACTATTTATTATCTGATAAAAGATAAGACTTCAAAATCAAAATTAAATGAATTGAATTCGCGTGCAATCAGATTAGGAATTTTCCTTTTGGTTTTTGATTTTATATTTGAAAACCTTGGCCTTTTACTAGGGTATTGGTATACATCTGGAAGCATATTGCAGTTAGGTGCAGTTCCAATCGAAGTTATGGGAATTGCATTTTGCGCAGGCTTTACCTATGCAGTTCTGTTTCCAAGAAAATTTGATACTAAATTAGGTTTCTTTAGCAGTGTATGGATTGCAGCAGCAGGGACAGCAATAGAAGCAATCTTAGTTAGCCAGGGAGTGCTTACATACATTGGAGGGTGGACATCTCTTCACGCATTCGTCTCCTATCTTGCTGCATTCATGATAATGCACAAAGTAAACTCAATCCTATAATTTATTTTATCTTTTTATTTTAATTTTTTCCTATCTATTTTTTTGGCTTTAAATTAGTTTAATCTTTTAATATTCTTATTCTAGATATATATCTTCTTGTTCTATCTTTATTTTATATATTTTAATTGGATTTTTTGCTGGACCGCTCATTGGTTGGCCCGTTTCTAGATCAAAAACAGCTCCATGCCAAGGACATTGCACATAAGGTTTTTCTTCCTTCACTATTGTTCTTCCTTTACAAAGAGGTCCTTTCATATGGGTGCATTCGGCATCAGCCGCATATATCTTCCCAGAGATATTATATATAGCAATTTTCCTTCCATCAACTTCAAAAACTTTGCATCCGTTTACAGGAATTTCATTTAAATTTGCAATTTTTTTCATTCTATCACTTTACACGATATTTTGAAATTATAAATATTTGAATTATATTTTTGATAAACATTATTAATCTTGTTGCATATTAAATAGGTATGAACGAAACTAAATTCATTCAAGAGGGAAAGGTAAAAATTACAGTCACAGACTCTGTTTTTTATAACCCATATATGAGATTTAATAGAGATATTTCTTCTCTAGTGGTAGGTGGATTAGCAAATGAATTGTCAAAAAATGAAGGAGTGCCGTTAAGAATATGTGATGGAATGGCAGCATCAGGAATAAGAGGAATCAGATATGCAATAGAAAATGAAAATATCGAGCACATTACATTTGTTGACGGAGATCAGGTTGCATGTGACATCATCTCTAAAAATATAGAGTTAAATATGCTTAAGGAGAAATCAATTTCTACTAACGTCGTCAACGATGATATAAATCATCACCTATACAGGGGAGGAATGAAATATAACTTCATTGAATTGGATCCGTTTGGTTCGCCAGTGCCTTTCATAAGGGCCGCGCTTCTGAATCTTAGGGCTTCGAAAAAAGGATTTCTTTCAGTAACAGCTACAGACACTGCAGTTTTGTGTGGCGCTCATCCTAGGGCATGTATAATTAATTATGGTTCAAAGCCTATGCAAAGTTCGATATGTCATGAGGTAGGATTAAGGATATTGATAGGAAATATAGTTAAAACTGCAGCCCCTCTACATTTAGGAATAAAACCAGTATTTTCTCTTTCTAAAAGGCATTATATGAAAGTAATCCTTAGAGTTGAAAAGTCAGCAAAATCAGCTTATGATTCAATGCTGCAGCTAGGTTTTGTTTCGCTATGTCAAAAATGTGGAGACATCAAGACTTTTGATAGGCCAAACATTGATAAAAAATGCAAGCTTTGCGGCTCAAATCTTGATTGGGCTGGCGATCTTTGGCTTGGGCAAATATATGATACAGGAGTGATTGAGAGAATGATTGGTCTGAACAAAGAAAGAGGCTATGAAAGCAAAAAAGAGATAGACTCCATTCTTAATCTGATGAAAACAGAGAGCAACATGCCGCCATTTTATTTCGATCTGCATGCTATTGCTGACAAGTATGATGTTCCTTCTCCAAAGTTTGAGAATGTGTTTAATGCACTTCAATCAAAGGGATTTGCTGTTTCAAGAACTCACTTTAATGTTACTGCTATAAAGACAAATGCAAATATAAAAGATGTACTTGAAGCGATGAATGTAAAAATTCAGTAAAATAAAAATAGAAAAAATAGAAAAAAGAAAATTATAGATCAAAGGATTTTATTATGTCTCTAAGTTCCTTTGCTCTTTCAATTATTTCGCTTGTTTTTCTTGCCATGTTTGTATAGCATTCAGCATGTACTGTTTCTATCACTTTTCTTGCGATCTGGCTATCAGGATATGCAGTATCTATTATGTTTATTATCCTTCCAGTATCAGTTGTTGAAGCAATCTCTTTGGAAATAGCATTTATCCTTGCTTCGCTGTTAGCCTTTTCAACAGCCTTCAGGATTACGCACACCTTGTCTGATGTCTTTTTCATTTTTCTGCATTCCTTCATAAGCTGTTCAAATCCTTTTTTATCTCCTTCTTCAAGAAGTTTCCAGCCTTTCCGTGTTGGTTTTTCGCTTTTCTTATAGTAGTACTGCTCAACTACTGATTTCAGATATTCATTTTTACCAATTGTTTTTTCTATTGTTTTCATATTTTCACCTTATATCATTGTACTATATTGCTTTGATAATTTAGAGATCCACATCTATTTTGAGTTCGTCCTTGAGTTCTCTGTATCTGTTTCTGATAGTGACCTCTGTCACGCCAGCAACCTCTGCAACTTCCTTCTGCGTTCTTCTTTCTCCAATCATTGCAGAAGCAATGTATACTGCAGCTGCAGCCACTCCAGTCGGACCTCTTCCAGATACAAGTCCCTTGCTCATTGCTTTTTGCAATAATTTTATCGCAAGCTCCTGCACTTTTCCGCTGAGCTTTAATGCAGTAACAAATCTTGATATGTATTCTCTTGGGTCTGTGAGCGGAACTTTCATTCCAAGTTCATGCATTATAAATCTGTAGGTTCTTCCTATTTCCTTCTTTTCGACTCCTGCAATTTCTGCTATCTCATCAAGGGTTCTTGGAATTCCATAATCTCTGCATACAGCATACACTACTGCAGCAACCACACTTTCGATAAGTCTTCCTCTTATCAATCCCTTTTCAACTGCCTTTCTGTAAAGCAAAGCAGCTGCTTCTTGGATAGATTCTGAAAGTCCTAAATATGAGGATATTCTTGCAAGCTCACTTAAAGCGATTTGAAGGTTTCTTTCCATTGAAGATGAAACTGAAGCCCTCTTATGCCATTTTCGCATTCTATAAAACTGTGCCTGTTTCTTAGAGCTGATCTTTACTCCTCTGATATCTCTGTTGTACTGATCAATATCAGTTACTAATCCCTTGTTTGGTCTTGTCAGCTTCAATGGAGCACCGCTTCTTGCTCTCTTCTCCATCTGTTCACTGTCAAAGGCTCTCCACTCCGGACCTGAATCAAACATGTTTTCGGATATAACAAATCCACATTCTCCACAGACTACTTCGCCTCGCTCATAGTCTCTAATAAGTTTTGTGCTACCACATTCTGGGCATTTTTCTTTAACCATTTATACACCTCTAGAATTATAGAAAAGCCACAAGCAAATCAAAATCTTTAAAAGATTTGATCACTTGGAGCAAAAGAATTAAGTTTTATAATCACCGTCTATATAAAACACTTAGATTTATATTATTAGTGCTTATAATGAAGCAATTAAGATTTATAAATCTTTCTATTAGGCTATTCATTTATAATATTTCATCACAGTATATTGTATAGTACCGATTTTTGCGAACACGTATTATCATTCTGGTGGGATCATGAAAATAAAGGAAGGAAAAATTTACATTTATTATGCATTTGACATTGCGAGTGAGATTCATCTTGAAAAACTCGAGAAGGTATTAGGAAAAAGACCTGTCGAGTCACAGATCCAGTATACAAAGCTTACACCTAGATATGTAAAATATAGTCAGCCGCCATATCTCATAACCATAGGAGAAAAACAATTAGAGATCTCTCCAAATAATAAATTAGCTTTTAAAGTCACAGTTAAATTGTATGATTTTGGAGTGGTAAGTTTAAGATTCTCATTGCCATTTTCAGGTTCTTTTGATGAACTGGAAAAATTGAGTAGTTTTCTTGTAGACAACGAAGTGATAGAAAAAGAAGCCATTAAACAGATAGAAAGAATTAAGAAAGAATTAGGTGAGGCATTAGTAAAACCATTAGAAAAATTTGAATATGAGGATTATATAATATTCGTTGTAAAAGAATTTGAGAAAAAAATCAATGTTAATGACATTGTAAATCAGTATAGTGGAAAGATAGCTTCTGTATTAAGAGCTGAAACAGAAAATTTAAGTGAAATACAAATAAAAGATACGCTAAAAACATCTGTTTCTTACTTTGAAGATGATATAGTATTTGTTGATTGGAATGCTGCTTTTATAATCGATCCTAGAGATTCTCTTGACACACTAGAGGTTTTAGAATATGCAAATATAGAACTTCTTGAACTTAGAACATATGATAATATATTAGATAGAGAGATAGATTTAGCATATGATAAATTAACACCTTCGAAACTTGAATGGACAATAATAGCTATCGATCCATTTTCTAAGACATTAAATAGATTAGAAGAGGTTAAGCTTGATGTAACCCAAGTTATCGAAAAGGTAGAAAACGCACTTAAACTAGTCGGTGATCCATATCTTGCGAAGGTTTATAATGCAGCTTCAACCTCATTTAAACTTGAAAGCTGGAAAAAGAGCGTAGAAGACAAGCTTGACATTATAGAGAGCTTTTACAATACTATTGTAAATAGGATTCAAACTGTGAGAATGCTGATACTTGAAACCTTGATAGTTATCTTCTTTCTAATTGAGATACTTAGATATTAATCAATGTTCGAATATACCACCTACAAATATAATAAGTAGAATACCTATAAATAGTACTGCGAGTTGTATTGCAGATTCTTTCTTGCTTGTTGTTATCTGTAATTCAGGTATTAAATCTGCAGCTGCAATGTATATAAAGTGTCCTGCAGCTAATGGAAGAAGAAATACAGTAATGCTTTGAAATGATACATCAAGGATTAAGATTATTATTGCACCGATCATTGCAGTTAGTGCAGTAAGGAAATTGAATGCAAGTGCGGTCCATTTGTTTAAACCTCCGTAGAGAAGAATACCAAAATCACCAATCTCCTGTGGGATTTCGTGCATTATAATTGCAATTGTTGTTACTATTCCTAAGGATGGATCTGTCAGGTAAGCAACTGCAATAACCATTCCATCAATGATATTATGTACTCCATCCCCGATTATATTTAAATAAGGAAGAGCAGTCTTTCTTTCTCGATGCTTGCATCTTTTCTCATGGCAATGATGCCATAAAATGAATTTTTCCAGTATGAAGAACAAAAGAAATCCTACAAGCACAAGAATCATTGCATTTTTTACTTCCATCAGTTCCAATGATTCAGGTATCAAATCCAAGAATGCTGCTCCAAGCAAAGTTCCTGCAGCCAAACTTATAAGAATTGGAAGACTTTTTTCTACTGTCTCTTCTTTGAAATAAATTGTAAATATTCCGATCAGTGACATCAAGCTTACAATAAATACAGAAACAAGAACTTCAAATACAACCATAAATAAATCTGCAAAATTAGATTTATAAATCTTAAAAGTTATGGATAATTAAGGTGGTATGGTGGCATTAAGTTCGCAGAAGTTTGACAGAACAGAAAAAGAAGAGTCAAAAATAAATGCATTTTTTAGCAGATTGACTGACAAGGAGAAGAAGCTACTAGATGATTTGTCAAAGAAGTCTAAGCTGCCAAAAGAAGAAATTGCTGAATTTCTTTTCTACAATAGCGCAACTCAGTATGCAATAGATAGACTGAAAGATCAAAGACCTCAGCATTCACTTATTTTAGAAGAAATTTCACAAAGAATTTCAGAATTAGGTGATTATAGAGAAATAAAACCTGAATATCTTTCACTTATTGAGAAGATAAGAAATCCTGAAAATGCAAAGAAATCGATAGCATAGATCTCTTTAGAAGTATGTATGACGGCTCTGTAGAAATCCTCTTAAATTATTATAAGTATAAACTCTTGGCGATCACGCCAAGAGGCAATATTATGTGTAAGAGGCAGAATAAACTTAAAAAGCTTATCATATTAGGCTTCCAGTTAGTAAAGCAGAGAGGAATTTCAAGATAATCCTCCAAGCTGCACTTAGCGGTAATAAAGAAGCAGTAGAACTTTTAATCAGTAAAGGAGCAGATGTAAATGCAAGGAATAAATATGGAGAGACTGCATTAATGTATGCTGCACGTAGCGGTAATAAAGAAACAGTAGAATTTTTAATTAATAAAGGACTAGATGTAAATGCAAAGGCAAATGATGGTTTGACCGCACTGAAAGTGGCTATATCTAATCATGATGAGGAGATGGTGGATCTACTAAAGCGATACGGCGCGAAAGAATAAACCATTCTAAGTCAATTTTATTTTTTAAGAAATTGCAATGATGCATTTAATCACCAGAAATCCAGCTGGCTCTATTTTTTAAATCAATCCGATCAAAAAAGATCATGCCATATTATATTGCAATTGAAATAGGAAATTCAGCTTATACTGAATTCCGGATGAAAAATGGAGAGCTTCATGAGACAGATGACAGAATACATCTAGGCCAGGTGAAGGCAGAAGATTCAGCAATCTCATTTTCATATTTAGCAGATATCTTTTTATATTTACTTAAATAAAATAAATAGTTGATGATCAAAAAAGTAATTAAATTAAAAAATGATGTTTTATGGAAAGAAATTCTAGCGTTGTATTTCTTTTATTATTACTTTTATCTGTTTCTTTTGCGAAAGATTACTCTATTCCTTCTGCAACTGCAGTTTATGTACTTAATGTAGACGGAACTATTTCTGTTCAGGAGAAAGTCACTTATCAGCTAGATGGTGAGTTTTCATACCTATACTTGCGACTCCCATCTACTTTAGAAATAGAGGATTTTTTTGGATATTGTGAAAATATGGACTGCAAATTTTCAGTTGCAAAATATCTGTGGAACGATATAATTGAGCTTAGGCTTAAG
>JAVZPM010000006.1:0-32279 GCA_038881595.1 Candidatus Micrarchaeia archaeon
CGTACTCCTCAAAGATTTTATCAACATTTCAATTTGTCCATTCTGCTGCACAAAAGAGTTCACCTTTATTTACAAAGAATAATTATAGGTTTGTACAGAGTCATACTAGTGAAGATTCTAAGGATAAATTCAGAGATGATTCTGGAGAAAGATTAGAAAATAGTTTGGAAGCTGATGAGGAAGAAGAGTCTAGATAATCGTCATTATACGCAAACACACAGTATTTTGTTCTTGTTCAAAACATCCTTAACATTTGATGTGATTTCTTCCTCAATACTTTTGTTATTGGTGTCTACTATAAAATCCCTCTTAAAAGATAAAACTATTTTATTATCGTAGATTTCTACAAAACCCTTTTACAGGCTTTGTAGAAATCCTTTTAATTTATGAAGATAAACCTCTTAACTACCAAGTTAAGGTAGATTTAATGAAAAATAAACAGAGCAAATTTAAAAAATACCATATTAGGCTTTCAGTTAGTAAAACAGAGAGATCTCTAAATATTCCAGTAAATATTCCAAAAAGAGGTTTACTCAACATTAATTTTTCTCCACTGATGCATTTTCTCTTCTTAAACTAAAGAAGATTCCTCACTTCACTACATTACATAAGTTCATGCAGAGATTCGATCCTGAAGTATTAAATATCCTCATATCAACTATCTTTTCACAGATTGTAAGAAACAAACTGATAGATATTGCAGTGGATAGTAGTGGTTTTACTTCTTCCTACTCCAGTAAGTATTATGTAATGAGAATCAATAGAGAAACCACTTACCGGAATTTCATGAAGATATCTATATTGGTGGATCCT
Organism: Candidatus Micrarchaeia archaeon; assembly: GCA_038881595.1. Lineage (GTDB taxonomy): Archaea > Micrarchaeota > Micrarchaeia > CABMEP01 > CABMEP01 > DTQF01. Next base: position 814 of record JAVZPM010000006.1, read on the forward strand.
AAGACTAAAGCCTTAATTGCAGTTAAATGCAGAAAAGGTCCTGCTCATGATACAAAGGATTTCATTCCTCTTCTAAGAAAAGCAAATAAAAAGATTAAACAAAGAATAAGGAATGTGATTGCAGATAAAGCCTATGATTCTTCCCAAAATTTCTACTTCATAGAGAAAGAACTGCATGCCAATGCAGTTATTCCATTAAGATGTTACAGAACTGGAAGGGCAGGAAGGCATACTATTAGGAAACATAGACCGTTAGATCCTGATAAAACAATTTATGGAAGAAGGAATATGGCTGAAACTGTCTTTTCTGCAATCAAGAGAAAGTTTGGTGGAGATCTGCAAAGCAGACTCATCGAGGTAAAGAAGAAGGAAATTAAGATGAAAGCACTTGTCTACAATCTATGTATTCTAATGACGAAGAAATCCTATTTTATCTTCATAGGATTTCTACAAAGCCTATATAACGAAACATTTATATATATCTTTTGCATTAAATTTTGCATGAAGGAAAAGAAGTATTATGAATTAAATAAAAATTTATTTTCAAAAACTAATCATAGTAAAAATTCTTCCATTATTTGGAGTTCTTTTCTTCTATCAGCTTCTTTAATCTTTTCTTCTCCTAAAATAGCTAATGCGGATTATGAAACCCAAGACATATGTCCAAAAGATAGCAGATTGTACTTTTTTACATTGCAATCGGGTGAGACATGTAAAGGTGAAAAATTCGGTAAAAACCTTTGTTCAGAATGCAGGACAGAAGATGGAAGGGTGCTGAACACATCTATTGAAAACATGCAAAAAAAGGTTGAAGAGGGAATCAATTCAGCTAATTCTGATGAAGGAAAGAGATATACATCAAAGGAAGTGAAGATCATAAAGGAAACGTTAAGAAAATGGAATAAAGAAGAGCTTGAGAATCTGATCAAAAAGCTAAATGGAAATCTGGATGAGGAAGAACGAACTATATTCAGAGGAGCGCTTGAACATTGGCCAGACATAAAGTATCATGCAATGAGACTTGGTATAGATCCAAGAATTGCATACTTAGTTGCAGTTGCAGAATCAAGATTTGTTCAAAAGATAGGAAAATCTGGCGAATTGTCTCCAATGCAAGTAATGCCTGACACAATGATATTGATGTTTAATAAATATGGAAGAAATGACGAGTATATAAAAGGATTGATAAATAAACGGAAAGACTGGAGGAAAGATACCACCGCCCAAATAATACTTGCGCTTTATTATCTAAGAGACGGAATAAGTACTGTAGCTCCAATGGATTCGAAGATTGAACGCCTTAATGCAAAAGATCTCCTTAAGATTTATCACTTTTATAATCGTGGCCATAATAAATATATTGTGAATAATTGGTGGCAAGGTGACAATTTTGCAACTTGTGTAAGCAAGTATCTCAGACTTTATCCAGAAGTTGAAAAATTCATAGATGATTTTATACGTGTGAATAAAGAATCAGATTCAATAACCAGCAAGACATGGAATTCTTATTTTCGCATTGAGAACGAAAAGAAAAAAGACCGACAGATGAGAGAAATAAAGAAAGAAACGAAGACTGCCGTAGGTATGAATACTGGTAAAAATAATGAGCCAAAGAGTGAAGACATAATTAAATCAAGTTTAGGTGCGAAAACAGCTTCAAAACCCCCTACATCAATAAAACCTCCAGAAAAAACAAATAAGAATAAAAAACAGCAGCAAAGTACACAAGATTTGCACAAGAACCTAAATGTATCAGACCCAAAGAAAGAGGATGAAAAGAAAAACGAAATTGAAAAATATAATAAAGAACTTGAGAGATTAAGACAGATGCTAAAAGAACTAAAAGAAAAACTAAAATAATGGTAATAAAGCACTAAATAAAAATCAATGAATTGAAATCCAAATTAAATAATGATCAGACATATCTAAAGTTATATTCTTTTCAATCCCGTAGTTCAGAAATCTTTCAAGCATGGCTCTGTTTATGATTATTCTGTCATACGCACAATCGCTTTTACCAACTGTAGTGTCTTCATCATCTTTTATTAACCAAATCCAATCTTTGAAATCTTTTTGTGAAACGTTATAAAATGAACAGTCTGCATTTAGGTCTCCGATTACTATTACTGGATAGCTTGCATTTCCAATCAATTGTTCTAGATTTCTTATCTCATTGGTTGCGTCGGAAGGCTTTGCATGAAGAACATAAACGATAACCCAATTATCCTTTTCTAATGAATTTCTAGCTGTGATATTCAGGGCCAATGGCGGCCTTTCCCATCTATTTTGAATATCTGGATTGAAATCCCGTATATTGTTAATTACAATCTTGCTTTTATTGTAAATGACCCCATATTCCTCTTTTATTTTAGTTCTTCCTGCCCTGCTGCTTGTAAAGCATGAGAATCCTTCTAATTTTTCACAAAGTCTCGCAAATGCGCTTCCATCTTCATCCCTTATTTCCTGAATAAAAACAAGGTCATAATTGGATATCTTGGCTGCGTATTTATGCAAGAGTGTTTGATTTTCAGCCTTTGAGTCTCCAAACACTTGGAGATTCCAAGCTGCGATTCTAATGCTGCTGTTTTCTCCGAAACTTAAATCCGTATCAAGATGTGTTTTAGCTTCATCACCAATATTTTGAAAAGAAATGGTTTCAAAAGAAATGGCTAAAAATAGCAGCAATATCATAATCAGAAAAATAAAACGAATATCAATACGCAAGGGCGATCTTTCCATGAGTATGTTTATTCAAAAACATTAAAAAAAGTGTCTTGTTTGTTATTTCGGAAGGGTAATTCTTACAGTGGTTCCATTTCCTTCCTTTGAGTCTATTGTTATTTTACCGCCATGCATTTCGATTATCCTTTTCGCATTAGTTAAGCCAAATCCATTTCCATTGATAAGGTCAGTTGTTGCCATGTCTTTGTTTGAGAGTACTTTTCTTTTAACATCTTCATTGAAGCCTTCTCCGTCATCTGAAATGTTTACATAGATCTCTTTTTCACCTTCTGAAAGTTCTATCCGCACTTCTTGATTAGAGTATTTTAGTGCATTCAACACTATGTTTTCTATTGCTCTTTTTATTTTGTCTTCATCTCCTTCTATTACTAAATTTTCATTGCCAGAAAGAAATATTTTCTTGTTCGTTCTTTCTGCATATAATTTATGTAATTCAAAAATATGCTGAATTTGTTTTGAAAGATTGAATTTATTTTTCTTTAATTTAATAGCATCATGTAATAGCTTGTTATTTAACAGTATCTCCTCTATCATTCGTGAAAGATCCATTGCGGAATTGTAAACTAAATTTAGAATTTGACGCTTATCATCACTAAGGTCATCATATTCAAGAAGAACCTCTATTCCGGACTTAACTCCAGTTAAAGGATTTTTCATATCATGAACTATTCTTGCGAGTGATTTGCTGTATTCTTGATCTGTTTTTTTCTTTTCATTTAAAAGTTCATTTAAATGCTTCATATATTCTGTAGTCTGTTCATTTATTATCTGCTTTTGTTTTTGGATAGTTTCTTTCTGTAAAATTATAGTTTGCTGCATTTTAACTATTTTTTCATTTAATTTAGCAATCTCTGTTTTCAATTCGTTTATCATATTATCTTTGAAAAGAAGCTCTACATTCATTTCCATTTGATAAGAAATGAATTCTTTCTTTAATTTTTCAATCTTCATTTTAGTTGCTTCTTCTTTTCTTGCTATATCCTCTTTTAATTTTTCAAGCTCTTCATTTGTTATAATATTTTCTGTTTTAACAGTATTTGAAAATATTTTACTATCACTTTTTCTTCTTAAAAAAGGAATACATTGTTCTTCTACCTCTTTTACATTAACTATATTTATTGGAGAAGGTAGCTTTTGTAGTAATAATGATTTATATGTTGTATCCATAATGGTCGCCAATCTATATTCGTAGTAAAAATTTAAAAATTATTACCTTGTTCTATTTGTATCCATTCTCTTAATTCTTCTTTTTCTTAATAGATATCCAATAATCGCCAATATGAATATTATTAAAACTATGAAACTTGAATTTTCAGAAAAAAGCCATCTTGGATCTGAAATAATTTGATTTAGTAGATACAATAATGTACCTGCGATCAAGATCACTATTGCAATTTTCCATAAGCGCTCAGTTTTCTTTGAATTTTTTTCCATAACTGATTAATGTCGGATAGATTAAAAAATATTATCATGTTGAATATATTTAAAAAATAAGAGGGGAATTCGATGACAATTTCAGATCCTAAGCTTAAGAGGCTGTTAAGAATGAAAGGGAAGATTTTAGCTTCTAAAAGAAGAGCAAGAATAAGAAAACTCAAAGAGAAAGACGAATAATTATTGGGTTTAAAGAAAAGTATATATTTTTGATTGTGTTTTCTATTTTTAGATTATTATGCGTGATATGATAGTATTTGATGTAGATGGAACTTTAGTAAACAGTCTTCCGCATGTTTACAAAAGCTACTGTTTAGCATGTCAAAAATTTAAACTAAAGGAACCGTCACTTGAAATATTAAGAAAGAATTATGACCAATCAAATAAATTTCGAAACACTGCAAAAGCCATTGGCGTTCCTCCTGAGCTAGCTGATGAATTTAATTATTGGGTTTATGAATTTTTTAAAAAAGAAATAAGAAAAAATAAACCTGAGATAATACCTAATGTAATAGATGTTCTTTATGCTCTTAAGGCAAAAGATATTGATTTGCATATACTCAGTCTTGAATTGTATGAAAATACAATTTATAAGTTAGGAGAGAAATTAGTAAATGAGGTTTTTTCTCGAATAATAATTCCGCATGATGGAAAGTTGGAAGCACTTAAACAACTAAAAAATACCTCCAATACTAAAATAGTATATGTAGGTGATTGTGTATCTGATGGTGAAGCAGCAATTTCTGCAGAGATTAAGTTTATAGGTCTTGCAACTCAATACAGCTTTAGTGAAGAAAAAAATATGATTGAGTTTGTCAAGAAGAATGTTGAAAAAGCAAAAGTTACACTTTCTCATTTCCACATCATATCTGTTTATGAAAAAATGATACGAAATGATATATATGGGTAATGAAAGTAAAAAAATTGAGAGGAGACAAGATCATCTGCTAGATAAAATAGAGAGATTTGATAGAATAGAAACTAATCCTTTAATTGAAAACAGTATTAAATCACAGCAGCATTCTGTTATAGTCATTATAGATCCGGATCCTGCAGATGATAACTTTTATGAAAGCTTTTTTCCAGGAAATAAATTCATTAAATCAATTTCCTATAATGATGGGATAAAGTATGCAAGTAATGCTATGGAGGACAGAACTCTTTCCGCGATAATTATTGACGACGCTATTGAAAATGGAATGGCACCACTTTTAGTCTCCTTATTTAAAGCTTTGTCAAAAAAGACAAATTCAGAAATAAGTATATTCTTAACCTATAGGGGAAATATTAATATAAGTAAATATTCGGTTAAGCCTGATGTAATATTAAATAAAGATAATGGAAATTTCGAAATTTTTTATTGACTAATTTTATTTTTTATTAGTAATAGAAATTCTATTCATAAGGCACCTTTTTAGTTAATATACAAAACAAAAGATTTATATATAACATATTTGTTAGATTATTATGGGAATTGAAAATTCCAAATGTAACGAAGATAAGCTTAAGAGACATAACGAATACATAATAGAGGAAATAAAGAAAACCAAGGAATTTCAAGTGTATTCTAGAATTAAATTAATTTATGAAGATCTAATAAAAAAAGCAGATGATAAAAAGAAGGAAATATACACACATCAATATAACATAGCTAGAAATATATTTACTAAGAGGATAGAAGTATATAATCAAAGATGGAAAAAAATAGAGGAGGAGTAAATGGATTTTATATCAAAATATAAGAATAATCCAGATCTCTTAATAAGAGAGAAGATGAAGAAGCTTTTATATCTGGAGAGTAAGATGTTGCCGGATATGGACAAAATTAAAACACCTTCTCAATTTTTCAAGGAAGTTAAAAGATTTGATCAAAGGAAAGATGATCTCGGTATAAGTATTTTTAGGGATATAATTAGCCTCGATTTTGCAAAGATAATTACACAAAATACAAATTTAGAATTGAAAGATGCATTTAGAATGGTAAAGGGATGTATAGATATGCCTATGGCAAGAAAGCTATTTGACAGAGAAGCGGTTAAGGTTAAAGACGCAGTCTTGTTCCAATTAAATAAGGAGACTAGAGAAGAAATAGCAGAGTTATTCATTAAACAAATAAAGTCTGGAAAAAAGAAATTGAAATTACCAAAGAGATTTTATAATGAATAATTGGTGATAGTTTGTTTGATGATATAAAGGTTAATATTGGTTTTTTCAAATATCAAAAGTATAATGGTAAAATTTTTGATTATCCAATTGCTGAAATTATTGATAAAAAACATCATGGTATTATATATTTTTCTAAGATAAGAATTGATTTCATAGAGTTCAACTACAATAGAAACGAAATAAATTATTATTTAGAACCAATTGAAATAAAATATACTGATTTATATGATAATAAAACTCAATTAATATGGAGAAGAGTAAAAAAGAGAATAGAGAACATATATCTTTATAAAAAAGCTATCTTAAGTTGGATGGATAAAGAAAATATAGATTACTATTCTGTTATAGATTACGGTCCTTTAAGTTTAATCTCTAGAGAAAAGACCCATATACTTAATTTTGAAGACACTAAAAATTATGTAGAAACATCAGACTTAAATAAAAATGCAAAAGAATTCATATCCTCTCATAACTCGAAAGACGAAATCAACGAAAGGATAAAACTAATCAAAAAATTGTTGCCTAAAAATAAAAATCAAATAACAAAATCGATTATGGAAGGTATAAGAAAATTTAAAACTCAAAATTGAATCTGTTAGCTGGTATTAAAACGTGATTCTGTGAAATTTAGTGACATGTATAAGAAAAGAAATGAAGATAAATTTAAAGAAAAAAAATTTACTTTTAGAAAAGAATCGATCGATGACGATATAAGCAAGGTAAAAGAAGAAAGCAAATCAAAAGATACCACTGATAATAAAGCAAATATAAAAAGAATACTATTTATTTCGCCTTCTTTAGCAGAGCGTACATGTATTTTAAAAAATACTTCAGAGCTTGATGTTTCTTTTTATACTTGTTCACACATTAATGAATTAACAAGTAGAAGTGATCTAAACTTAGTTTTTGACGCCATAATAATAAGCGATGAAGCTCTAGAAAAAATTGATATGTTATCTGCTTCGAATTATATACATCTTATTAAAGAAAAATATGAACGCATTAATATCAAATCCCCACCAATTATCCTATTAACTGATTTCAAACAGCGCTTCGAAACAAAATGTTTGCATCTTAAGATTGATTGCGTCCCTGATTTTCTCTACAAAAAGATATTCAAAAGAGAGAATATAGAACAGATAATAAAAAACCTTAAAGAATCAAAGTGATTTTGGAAGATTTGATACATATAATAATTCGATTTATATATTTATTGGTTGATAGATAGTAAAGGTGGTTTGGTATGGGGAGGCAAACTTATCTGAATCTTTGGAATGTCTTGCTTATTGTTATAATGTTGAATCTGATATCTGCATTCACTTTTGCACAAGGCCAGATTTCTGCTGTATCTTCTGGAAATCCAAATGTTACAAATAAGCCTACTGTTACAAAAGATGCTGGACTTTCAGATGGCTTTAAGGAAGGAGCCATGCCTTCTAATACATCTTCAAGTAAAACAGATGAAACTAGCGCATCTGAATTTAATATATTAGAAGTAGATGATGTTTATTCAGCTATAAAGTATGCAAATGAAACGAAGATAATGCAATGCATAGATGAAGAAACAAAGACAGAGATAATTAATCTTTACTTAAAATACAGAAATGCAGTGCAAAATAAAAACAAGGAAATGATTCCTTTGTTAAGGGAGGAAGCCTTAACACTAAGGGAAAGAGTAATGCAACAGGTTTCCGGATGTAAGACAAATACAGTTCCGATAAGACAACAGGAGCTTAATCAAGAAATGAGAGAAGTGGTTTCTACCTATGTTGAAAGAATCCAGAATCTGTCCTCAATTAATGATACACAACTAAGAAATCAGATAAGAGAACAAATAAAAGAGGAGACAATGATGCAAATCAAACAGATTGTTGCAGAAAGAAAAGAAATTAACGCCGCAGATGTTTTACCAATCGCAACTGCAATACATCTAAATAAGTCAGTTGCTAAACTTGGAGACGAAGAAGTAAACTCAACAAACCTTTCAATTAAAATGAGAATAAGAGATAAGGAAATGAACATAACAAAAGTACAAGAAAAATTGAAAATGGTAGAAAATGATACTGAAGCTGAGATAGAACCAACTGCAAATGTTGATATAACTGAAAATGGAACATCAATAAATGGAAAGAATTTATCTATAACTCCTGCCGAAGTAAAAGAAAGGCTTAAAGAAAGAATTAAGAATTCAGTAATAAGTAAATTGCAGATAAAGATCGAAAATAATAAACTGGTATATAGCGCAGATGTTAAAGAAAATAGAAAGATATTAGGAATTATTCCAGTTACAATGGAAACCAGAGCAAAGATAAACGTTGAAAATGAAGGAGCTTTAGAAATTGAAAGACCCTGGTGGGCATTTATTACAACTGAATAAGTGATTACTATTTTTATTTTCTATTTTTTATTTATTTCTATCTAAGTTAATTTTAAATACCTCAACTGAGAAGGATATCTATGGCAGAAAGAGAGGAGAAGATAATAAGGAAAGGAGAAAAGAAAGAAATAAAGAAACCTTCATTATGGCAAAGAATGAAGAAGCCATTAGCCGCAGGATTATTAGGTGCTTCATTACTTTTCAGTCCTGCAAAGAAAGCGGATGCAATATACCTTCTCGCAAGGCCACCACCACCTTATGCTGCTAATGAAGTTGAAAATGATAAGTTATTAAAGAAAGGATATGAAATTTTAGTTAACTATTGGTATAGCGATGGTACTAAGGAAAGTTTACAAATCGCAAAAAAAATTTTCGAATCTGTCTACAAAAATACAGGAAATCCAGTAGCTTTAGATTTGAATCATGTTACATATCATTATCTTGCTATAGAAGATAAAACTTATCTCCAGTCAAAAGAAAGATTGTTGGATATGTTAAAATCAGTCGAAGAGAGATTAAAATCATATCCAGATGATATTCGTGCTATAGGTAAAAAACAATCAACTTTAAAGGCATTATTTCACGCAGCACATGGTTTATACTTTAATAAAGAAGAATACAGAAAATATAGAATAAATAGTGACTTAGATGAATATTATGAAGATGCAATTAAATTTGGAAAAGAATTGATTGAATTTGAAAAGGAATTTTTGGAGAAATTGGCTAATTCGGATCTTTTTCTGTATGTTTCAAGTGGATCTATGAAAATCTCGAATCAAGAGAGAAATAAGATTATAAACCATCTAAAAGAAGATCTCATAGAAAACAAAAGAATGTATGATGAAATATCAAAAGAAAAACGAAAGGATTAAAAATGTCCTTTTGAAAAGTGATTTATGCTTTTATTTGATAGTTCGCTCACAGGTATTCAAAATTTCAGCGGGAAAGATCAAAAGTCTGATAATACTAAACCACCCATCCCTATCCCTGCTCCTTCTCTCCCCCATCAGCACGTGACTTCTATCCTCAATGAAGCAACATCTCTCATGCACTGTTCTATCTTGAATCCTAAATTTCCGCACTTTGCCTTAATAAGAATTTAAAGGCTGGAATCACATCTACTACCTTATCATCGATGTTTTTCTTTTCTTCTGTATCTGAAGAAATAATATAACCTTTTTTAACATTGAATTTTTCCATGAAGGTAGATAACCCTTCGAATTCAATTTTTCCATACTTCACTTCAATAGGGATGGGTTGCTCATTTAATAGAATAATGTCAACTTCATTCTTGTATGCATCTCGCCAGAAAAATTCAGCTCTAAGCTGATTTACAATAATCCATTCAAATACTTTTGATTGCGAAAGTTCATCATTACGGAAAAGTAAATCAGGGGAGATGATAGTGGGATAATACTTCTTTAGTTTTCTTTCCACTTTTCTTCTGCTTCGAGAGAAGTTATAGAGTTTTCTAATAAGAAACGAGTCTTCAAGATATCTAAGATAGGAAGCTGTTGTATATCTTGAGACTTTCAAAGTGTTTGCAAACTCAGAAACTTCGGCAAGTTGTCCAGGTTCCTCCATAATTGTTTTTAAAAGAGATGCAATAATAGATACGTCTTTCACTCTTATTAGGGAAGGTATATCTTTGTAAATTACTTTCTCTACGATGCTTTCAACAACGTATTTTTTTATAATCTCTTTGTCCTTTATGCCCACTAATTCTGGAAAACCGTATGTTAAAGTGAATTCTTTGAATTGTTCTTTTAATTCTCTTTCATATAGTTCAATAGGTTCGAATTTCAATTGTTTGAAATTGAGAAACTCTTTGAATGAAAGTGGTTCTACCTTAAATTCAAATATTCTTCCTGCAAGAGTTTCTTTAGATTTATTCCTTATAAACAGCGATTCAGAACCAGATATTATTATCTTTACATTTTTTCCATATACATCATAAAATGCTTTTAACTGATTTTCCCAATCATCTAATTTTTGTATTTCATCAAAAAGAAAAAGAAATTTACCATTTCTTAAGTTTTTTCCAAATAATTCTTCATATTCGCTAACAACCTTTTTAATTTCAATTGATTTGAATTCATCAAAAGAGAAATAAAGAATATTTTTAGGATCTAACCCTTGGTTTATTGCATCTTCAGCAAACTTAAGGAGTATGGTTGTTTTTCCAACTCTTCTAAGCCCAGTTAAAGCTATTATTTGTGGTAGAGGTATGAATTTCTGCATTTTTCTATAGATCTCTCTATCTTTAAAAGATAATTTGAATTCACCTTTCCACCATGGGTTTAAATTTATCATTTCTTCTTTTATATTTGGCATATGCAATCAACCTATTTTCGATTATATGATAAATATAGTTAGCATATATTATAAATGTTTCGATTTAGAAAATAAAAACTAGTTAAAAAGGTAAATAAGATGTAAAGATCCTATTTTCTCATTGTAGGATTTCTACAAAGCCAAGAAAATAATAATTTTAAGTAAGATTCGATAAAATTCGAAAACTTTATAAATGTAAATTTTATAATTTAATTATGAAAAAGAAGGAGATAATTCTAAGAGAACTTTTAGATCTGACCATTATAAATAAATCGAAGACTACCCAACTTGAGCTAGCCAAAAGACTAGGCGTCTCAACTAGCACGGTTAATAATGCAATAAAAGATGTGGTCCGACTTGGAGCAGTCGATGTAAAAAGAACAGGTCTCTTAGTCATTGATTCCAAAAAAGTACTCCTCTATCTTGCAAGCATAAGAAACTTGCAAAAGGATATAATATATCAAACATATGTTCCTGTAAGTGTGATAGAAATCGAAAAAAACATGCCTGCAGGAGTGATCTATACGATGTTTTCTGCATATAAATTTCAATTTAATGAGGTTCCTGCGGATTACAGCGAAGTTTATGTATATGCCGATGAAAAAGTTTTAGAAGAAATAAAGAGAAGATTTCCAAAGAAAAACGGCCCACCAAACCTTTTCGTGCTTCGTTCAGATCCAGCCTTGCTCCAACTATCAAAAGCGAGCGTTGCTCCCCCAGTGCAGATCTATATCGATCTTTGGAATGCAAGGCAGTGGTATGCAAAGGAATTTCTTACAGCACTAGAAAGAAAACTTAAGGATTTAGGCATCTAAACGGTGAATTGATGGAGTTTTGGAGCGAATTGCTAACAAAGGCAAGCTGGGAAAAATTAATTCAGCTCTCAAAAGAGATCAGGTTCACACTGATTGGAGGATGGGCCGCGTATCTGTGGACGGGTCTTCATAAATCAAAGGACATCGACATCATCGTAGATTACGAAGATCTCTTAAAACTGCAGCAGACATACAGACTCGAGAAGAACGATAGATTGAAGAAGTATGAAATAAAATTTGATAAATTTGACATTGACATTTACTTGCCAGGATATTCAAATCTTGCAATTCCAGCTGAAGATGTCATAAAGAATTACTCCACTAAGATAGAGGGAATCAATACGATTATTCCAGAGGCGCTTCTGATTCTAAAACAAGGAGCAGAGATAGAAAGAAGAAATACGGTAAAGGGAAAAAAGGATGCAATTGATATACTAACATTATTGATTCATGCTCCATTTAACCTGAAAAGGTATAATGAGTTGCTTTCCAAGTACAAAAAACAAAATTATATTGAAGAGCTTGCCACAGTAATAAAAAACTTCGATGATAGAGATATAAAGTATCTTAGCATTGATTTTATAACATTCAAAAAATGGAAGAGTAAGATGCTTGAAGAGTTAAAAAGACTTTGAATTCATAGGAATCTAAAGAATCCAGGAAGAAACCATAAAAGTTAACTTTAAATACCTCAACTGAGAAGGATATCTATGGCAGAAAGAGAGGAGAAGAAAGGGATAAAGAAACCAGAAGAGAAAGAACAAAACAAGCCTTCATTATGGCAAAGAATGAAAAAACCATTAGCTGCAGGTCTGTTAGGCGCTTCCTTACTTTTCAGTCCTGCAAAGAAGGTAGATGCTGTTGGATTTGAACATTCTATGGATCCACCTACTTATATCGCTGATATTATAGAAAAGGATAAAGATCTTAGAATTGGATGGAAACTTTTATTAACATCTCATAAAAAATTAACTGAAGATAGAGTAAAAGATAAAGAATACATACGTAAATTTCTTCAAAGAGCAATCGAGATATTCGATAAAGTATATAAAGAAAGAGGCGATTCGCTATCTCTTTATTTAAAAATACATGGTACTTATTATCTGGCAGTAATTGAACCTAATTTTGAATCTACTGAAGAAAGATGTAAAGAAGTATTAAAATTGGCAGAAGAAAGACTAAAAAAGAATCCGAACGACTTTGATTTTATAGATATCGATTTTCGAATTAATTTAAATCTAGCTGAGATGTATTATGATGGTTATACGTTCGACCCAAGTTACATGAAGGATGGATATATAGACCATTCAAAAATGAGCGAATATAAAGAAAAGACTATGGTATATGTAAATAAAGGACTAACGCAGTATGACAAAATAAAAGAAAAATGGGACCAATTTGAATATTCAGTAAGAGAAATAAAATATTCCAGGGAATATCTTAGTAAAACTGGTAAAATATTTTATGAAACAAATTATTTTCCAATTATGAAAGAAATCTTAGAAAAACTTAAAAAAAATGAAGAAAAATAGCTTTAAATATTTTTTAGATATTGTTATCATATGTTTATATTATTTCAATGGAGTATGGGTTCTTCATTAAAGAATTTTTCTACCCAATCTAATAATATCAAATCAGCCTCTTCTACTCCTTCTCTACCCCACCAACACATGACTTCCGTCCTCAATGAAGCAACCACTATTCCTCTCGAAGCAATAAAATCATATGTAGAACATCTTGCATCTCTTAGAGATCGATCAGAGAAGGAAAAAAAGGAAAAAGAAACATCTAATTCAGACCTAATGGAAAGAATACAAGAAAAAGAAGAAATAAAAGAAAAAGAACATGAAAAATTCATAGAGGAAACAGAAATTAAAGAAAAACAAACGGAAGAAATCCAGGAAAAAATTCAGGAAGAGGCCATTAAAATAATCGAACAGAACCTTGATGAAGAAGAATTGATTAAAGAAAGATTGGAAGCAGAGCTTCTTGCTGTCCAAGAAAGCGGACTTCTTGAATTGGCTGAAACAATCAAGGAATACAGCGAAAAAGAAAAAATAGAAGAACTGAAAGAACATGTGGAAGAAACAAAAGAGGAAGTAAAGGAAAGAGTGGAAATATTAGACCAAATTGAAGATAGAATCGAAAAGGCAGAAAAGGACGGAAAAGGAATAGATAGCCTTTCAAAAGATATAGAAGAAATAGCAAAAATGGACAAAGGTGTTTTTCAAAGGGAAATTGAAGAACTATCGAAAGAGATCAAAGATTTAGAAAAACTAAATCCTGAGGCAGCAGTAAGAAAAGCTAAAGAATTCATCAGCAAGCATACAGTTGAGCGTGAAATCTTCAAAGAAATAAATGATATTCTCAGAGACTGGGATGAACTCTCAAGGGATGAAATAAAGAAAAGAGTAAAGGAATTGCACGGCAAGATTTTAAATTCTGCAGAAGCAATGCTTAAAGCAGCAAGAGAAATTGAAAATATTGACGAAAAAATCGAAGATCTTGCTAAGGCAATATTAAAGAAAATAGAGGAATCCCTTCCAGAAAAGGAAGAAAAGAAACAAATAATTAAAAAAGGCGAAATAATAGATGCATTATCTGCAGCATGGATAAATTCAATCATCACCTTCATAAATAACCAAGTAATAAAGGCAATAGAAGCTAGGAAAGAGGATAAGGAAAGATATTGGAGGAATGCTTTAGAAAGAACAGCAAGAATTAAGAAGACAGAAATGGATAGCTTTAACAAAGAACTAAGGAAGAGCCTTACGAAAGATGACTATCAGTCAGCGATTAAATTTGCGAAACGTGCTGTTTCTTCTTATCTAAGAGAGATTGCAAGAATTCTTAGGAAAGATATCTACACAACTAAGCTGAAAGATGTGATCGAAGCTGATAAGAAAGATGAGATGAAACTTATTCTTAAGAGCATTTTTGAAAGGCTTAAAATATTGGATGAGAGAATAAAAATTCTTTCAAAGCTTGCTGCAGATGGAGACATCAAAGGAATAACCGATGTGGCAAAGACATTCGACGGCGAAGCTGAAGAATCAATTGGAAAAATACTGCTGAGGGTTGTTAGAAGAAATAAAACAAAAAGAGAGGTGATAAAACAGCTTTCCAAGGAATTGGCAGCAATAAACATGCCATTAAATACAGTGAAAATGGTCATTGAAGCATACGATAAGAAAGATTATGAAAAAGTGGATGAATTATGCAGCCAAATAATAGAATATGTGAATCTCTTGAACAAGAGATATTCAATGTTCCTTGAGTTGAGAAGAAGAAAAACAAGAGATGGAAAGAACAGGAAATTGATCGCACAATTGTTTGCTTCAGATCTTCTTACTTTTTCAAAATATATGTCAGGTAATTTACGAAAAAACTATGTTTCCTAACACTTTCTATTATAAAATTTAATATTTTTAATAATATATTAGAAATTCTAATATTATTATAGTATAAATATTGATTTAAAACTCTTGCAAAATTTAAAAGAAAAATTTATTAATAAGAATTGTATTTAACTTAATGAAATATAGAAAAAAGATAATATGTAGAGGTTTAACTATGAAAAGGAAAAATAATAATAGGAAAACATTCCTAAATGATATAAAAAGTGAAAAAGAAACTAATTATCTAAATCCAATCATAGAAAAAATAATCACGCCAGAAACAAGTATGGAAAAGAAAATGATTGCCGAAAAGATAAAACTAGGATTTAAGCAAAATCAAATTTGCTTTGTTGCAACAGCAGACATCGCAAGCATGTATTGGTGTGATCAACAAATGTTATTCAGGATCAGACAAAACGAATTAAATATGTTTGAATCTTATTTACACGATATTGAAAGAGAAGGTGAGTTAACTGAGAAAGAAATAGAAAAAAAAGTTTCTGAATTGGTCAAAAAGCAAAAAACAAATCAAGATAAAAAAGATATGGACACTCTTGAAACTAAAAAATGGATAATTCAGGGTATTAATATTACAAAAACAAATAGAAAACCAAATTTAAGTCTTTCAGAAATATTATCCAAAAAAGATTTAGAAATTCTAGATAAATGTAAGAACGATCTCGAAGTATTAGAAAAATTTGATCAGATATTAGAAAGGACAAGAATAAAATTGAAATTGGCAAAAACAATTTTGTTTGATACCTATACTGTATATTCAAAATTAGATTATGCGTTTTTAGACATATTAAGCAGAAACTCAAATGCAAATTCAGATATGAGGAGAGGGATAAAAGATGAGATGAGCTTCGCTCAAAGATATCCTACATTTAGATATCATTTTAGATGGAATAATTATATCATTGAAGCAGTACCTGATGGAATAGGGCCAGATTTCTGCTATGAGTTTAAGAGTACAAAGAAATGGAATATGCTTCACTATATAAAGCCAATAGCTGAAGCACAGGCACAACTTTATTCATACTTCTTTAAGAAGCCAAAAATAAAAATAGAGATCTATATAAATGAAGCAGATAAAAAACTAACATATGATATGAATGCTAATGAAAAAAAAGCTATTGAGATTTTAGCAAGAATGGATAGATTAATCAATGAAAAAGAGAAACCTATTCCACCTAAAGAGTGGAAATGTAAAAAGTGTATTCACCGAAATGAATGCAAAATAAAACAATTTTAGAAATTCTATGAAATTTTAGTATAATTTATTTTGTTATTATGTTGTAAAAATGAATTGAAGCGTCACAAAAACGTATTTCACCGACGTAAAACCCCCTTTTCACATATACGGACGTTTTTGAGACGAAAAATGAAACTAAGATAAGATCTCAAATACCTTCTTATTGAGAAATAAAGTGATAAAACCTAAAGCTCCTATTATTAGCATAGCCAACAATCTGTATTCTAAACCATTGATATTAATCTGATTGAAACTATAATCGATTCCAAACACAACCAATGCAATCAGAGATAATTTTATAGTATACTCCATCCAGTTCTTTGATGGTTTGATTAAAAAAATAAAAAGAAAGAGTAAAAGATATACATAACTGAATAATAATAGAAGATTAAGTTGATTTATTGATATAATTATAGCTAAAAAGATGCCTATAAGAGTAATTATCCCACTATTCTCTTGAGTGTAATTAAATAAATAATCTAAGATTAACGCTTCTTTTATTATTTTTTTAGATTTAATCACTTTGCTTTTGTTACTGCTAGATTTCACTATAAATTTGTCATAGCCGATCATAATAAAAGTTGCGGTAACAGATGAAAGGATACCTATTTGATAGTTTTTATCTATTTCGCCAAACAAAATACTTATAACCATACCTGTAAGTATAACGAAAAATAACGACCAACCAGCAAACAACATCCATCTCAATATTTTGGTAAAAAACATTTTTTCACCTTTTTATTAGATATAATTTTTAATATCCTCTTTACTTCATTTAATTCATATTTTTGATTTTTAATTTCCTAAAACTAATAAACGCTATCAACTTCTAATTATTTATAACAACTTTTTCTTAGAAATTCTAATATATTATTGTTTATAAACATTTATTACCGTTTATTCAACTAATCATAAGATGAAATTAACTAGAACAATACTAAGGTTATATGCAAAATGCGCTGCAATTGGATAATAGATGTTTCTATCATATTTAATATAAACCAATCCAGCTATCAACGCCATTAGGAACCTTCCAAAGTAAGAAAAACCAACGGTTGTTAATTCATGAGCCAAAACAAAAAGTAAAGCTTGCACTGAAAGAGCAAAAGAGAACCAAAATACAGACTTTATATTTTTCCAGTCTTTCCAATCTATGTTAAAGGATTTATACACATGATTAAGGATTATATCATCAAATAAAATCCTTCTAAATGCTAATTCTTCCCATATTGGAGCTAAAAAAAGACTATAAAGAACCATAATGACGGTGATAAATTCTATTTGGACATTATTTGTCTTTTGGTAACCGAATATTAGGTATAGCCCAACAATGAGAGCCAATGAAAATAATACAGAATAAAATAAACACAGTAAGTTTATTTTTTTGAAACCAAATTCGTCTTTGAGGATCTGTATCTTTTGATTGTGTGTTTTTCCTTTTGTTTTTGGGATTGTAGTAAATATCTTTAGAAAAAGAAGCATTAAAAGAACAAATGGTATTAGAATTCCAATAAACTCTTGAGGATACATAATAATCATCACATATAATAGTAAGGATATATGTTTATTATTCTTCCCAATATTGATGATTTTTCACTTCAAGCTTTCCTCAATATCTTTTTTTCCTTTTTCATTTTATGGTTTTTGTATGGCTCTTCAATTCTGTTATTGCTAATCCATTTTAATTCTAGATTTAAAGAAATTCTCTGTGTTTTTATCCAAGAAATAAACGTAACATCCCTTCATTCCTCTTGTAAGTAGAACTCTGTAGACATTCTTGACATACTTTGTAAAATCTTTTGCCTTTTTTAACATTGGATCTGCAGAATTCTCCGGTTTACCGACCCATTCTTTTTTTTCTGGATCATAAACGAGATCGTTTCCAAAAATAACACCTATATAATCAAATTCAAAGCCTTGTACGGTATAGATACTGCCTATTTGGTTTACTCCTTCTGGAGTTGCTGCCCACAATGGAGCCGGAGGAATCCCTTTTGCTAATTTTTTATTTTCCTTTCCCTCCCACGGCATCCTAAAATCTCCAATTACCACATCATCTTTTAAAGTGCCATCTGAATTAGGATCGCTCCAAGGCCAACAGAAACCTGCAACTAATCTTGCAGAATTAGGCTTTTGGCGATTTTTTTCCTTTATTTTTTCATAAAGTTCATGTGGTGAATCAAAAATTCTGAATTCCATTTTTTCATTTCGCGTCAACATAATATTTGCAGTATCTCTAATTCCTAAGATGTTGTCTACCCAATTTAAATAGCCATCTGAGCCTGAACATCTAAACTGAGTTTTTAATTGAAATTCAAAAAATTCAGCATTAAACTTTAATGCAGTTCTTCTTATCAAATCAGAACTTCCTATTTCAGTTGGTCTTACTACTTGGTAATCATCTATAAAAAAAACAACTACTTTAGCAACCCTCATTAATTCATCTATTTGTGGTCTATCTGATCTCAATTCCTTTTTAGTATATCTTCCTGCGCTAGTTTTTCTTATTCTATGTGCTTCGTCACAAATTAAGACGTCTAATTCGTTTTCCTTAGCAGTTGAAAAGCTATTGAAAAATTTAAAATGGCTAGCTGCCCTAGTACCAACAATTTTTCTCAGGGTCTTTGTGAAAGCTGCTGAACCAGTTGCATGAAAAACAGTTAGACCCATCGATAAAAGCTCTGCTAATACATTTAACGCAATCACTGATTTTCCGGTTCCAGGTCCGCCTCTCACTAATATAACTGATTTTCTTTTAAGTTTTGAAGCTTTTTTTGCTCGGTCAAGTATTGTATAATATGCATCTAACTGATCATCTATTAAATAGAATGCAGGTTGTCCTTTTATTATACGAGAAGTATAATCGAGCAGCTTTTTTGATGGTTTTATTCTACTTGTAACAAACCGATTAAATAATTCTAGTCCTTTCCCACCACATAACTTAGCTCTCAAATACTTTCCAAGTTCTTCAACATCATCCTTTGAAAACACAGGATGTTTTTCTAAAACTTCTTTGAATTTCACATCGAATAAAGCTGAATTTGATTCCCTTTTATAATTATGACAATAAACACAAGATGACAAATTAACTGATTCCTCATTGAAAAGATCGATGAAATCTTGAAGATACATATGATAAGCTTGAACTTTATAAGAAGGGTGTGGTTCGATTCTATTTGCACCACCTACGAAAGTTTCGACACTATTTTCAATGTCACAATAATTAACCTTAGACCACTGTTTAAGTTCTATTATAACGACATTTTCTTCAGAATTTAATCCCTTGCCAAATATAATGCAATCTATTCTTTGTGTACTGTATGGAAGTTCATATTCCAAAATTAACATATTATCAAATAATTTCGAATCTTCTATTACATTTTTAAGAAACTGTAAAGAATTATTCCAAGAATTTATTTCACTTGGCGAAGCGCTGTGACCGTAATAATTTCTAAATGCAGTTTCTAATTTATCTACTATTTTATTTTTGCGGGTATCTTCTATAAATTGTTGAGAAGAACCTTCATAGAGCCTCATTCCATCAACTCTGTATATTTCTTGTTAGAGCCTTTTGCCTTTTCTACTGGATATCTTTTTCTGTTTTTTTCTAACTTTTTCTTTAGTTCATATGCGACGTCGATATCATATTTCTGCGAGAGCCTAAGCAAAAAGTACAAGACATCTGCCATCTCTTCCGCAATCTCATCTCTTTTTTCTTTGTTCTTAAACATTTCTTCAACTTCCGTTTCTGATTTGAATCTAAAATGTTCAAGAAGTTCAGCTGCTTCAGTAGAAATTCCTATCGCAAGATCCTTCGCGCCATGAAACTTATCCCAATCTCTTTCTTCGCAGAAGTGCTTAATTTCTTCTTCGAGCTCATGAAAATTTCCGTTTGATGACATAAAACCACTATATTTTATTTACTTAATAAATTTAAAAATAATGCTTTTTCTTAACCTCAACTATCATCACTGTGTCAAATTCCCTTCTTTTGTTCCATTCTAAATTTTTTATTTTCTCATAGGCTTCTTCTGCATCCTTCGCCTCTACTGTTCCAAGATATATGCCGTCATCTGTTTCATGAAAATCTCCGTCTTTCATCCTGAATTCTGTATAGGCTGACTTTCCTATTTCAATTCCGATATAGTATGGCATGATCCATTTTGATCAGATTGATTTAAAAATTAGATCCAAGTGAATTTCTAGTGATCGGATGGGTCTTTGATGCCATGGCAGGATTAAGATAGCATGAAAAGAAAAAAGCTATTTGATCACTTTAGGATGTCGCTTTCCGCTAATTTTTGTCAAATCCTTTCTCTTTTTACCTTACAATTTACTTAAGTCTTGTAAGGTAACTGTTTCTTCGTAAAAAATATTCGAACCGAATTATTTTACCATACATTATCCAATTTGATGTAAGGTAAGTATTATT
This sequence comes from Candidatus Micrarchaeia archaeon, assembly GCA_038881595.1. Lineage (GTDB taxonomy): Archaea > Micrarchaeota > Micrarchaeia > CABMEP01 > CABMEP01 > DTQF01. The sequence continues at coordinate 21,767 of JAVZPM010000006.1, forward strand.
AATTTAAGCGTACAACATATTATATGCGAATAAGAAAACGAACCATAAACCGGCAAGAGTACTATTATCTTGAGGAAACATTAAGACTAGAGAGGCCTAAGGTATATTCCTTGTTTCTAGGTAAGAGGCTTCCATCTAAAGACCAGCTTGAAGAAAATAAAATGAAATTGCTGGATAAGATATATACAGACCTAGTCGGAAACACTACAAGAATCTACCTCTCCAAAGAAGAAGTCATACAGCTTGAAAAATATAGGCGCCAATACTTGCATAGGCTTAAGCACCTTGGCAAGGCAAAACAAGAGGAGAAAGAAGAAATTGAAACAGTAAACTTCGTATACACAACTCTGACTACAGAAGGCGTCCCTATCACCAAAGAAGATGCTGGCCTCGCATACAAATTCTTTGGAAGAAACATAAAAGAGGTCAGAGATGAGAATTTGAAGGTAGCTCTTGATATGATAAATGGATTAAGGTATGTAAGAGACAGCAAGAGAGGAATTTCAAAGGATTTCATCCTTAAACTCCATAAGATAGTGATGGCTGAATACAAGGACAAGAATCCAGGTAAATTAAGAAATAGGCAAGCTTACATCTACCTAAAGAGCTATGATGCGATTGAAGAAATACGGTTTAGGCCCCCTACCCCGAACAAAATAGAAACAAAGGTAGATGAAATTGTAAGATGGTATAATGCAAATGTAGGAAAGCTTAATGCAGTTGAACTTGCTGCACTCTTGCATCTAAGAATTTACATGATTCACCCGTTTAATGATGGTAACAAGAGGATATCTCGCTTGCTGTTAAACAAGGCGCTGTTTGATTCAGGTTATCCACTCCTGAATATATCAAAAGAAACACAAAGCTATTTCGATGCGCTGGTAGCAGCAGTTGAGAAAAAGGATGAAAAATTATTTGTCATGTTCGTTGCTGATCAGATGTCTTCATACTTGCAGAAAGGATTCAAAAGAAGATTGAAGATTTAGATTGCTAGCCTCCTAAATATTTGTATAATTTGGATTTTATTTCATATATAATTACATGATCTATCTTTCTACCTCTGTTTCATTCTAGATTTTTTCCTATTTCAATTCCGACATTTTAATTTTATCTTGTGTTTGTTTGCCTATATTTCTTATCATTGCGTATTGTTTATTTTATGCTATCTTATCTTTGCAAATAGCAGGTTATCATAATACTTTCCATCTTTCATTACATCCTTTCTTATCAAGCCTTCGAATTTGAATCCTGCCTTTTCTAGCACTCTCGCAGATGGCTTGTTCCATTTTCTTGTATTGGCATAAATTCGCTTTAGTCTGTACTTTTTGAACCAGTAATCTGTAGCAAGCTTCACTGCCTTTGTCATTATTCCTTTTCTTCTGTATTCTTTGGCTATCCAGAACCCTAACTTCCCCTTGTGGTTGGGAATTATCATAGAAAGAGTAATCTCCCAACTGCTTGCCCTTCTACATCTATTACCAGCGTTTCCCTGTCTTTTTTCTTTAGTTCTGCAATAATGTCCTTCTTTACTCGCTCTATACTGTCTGGAATCCAAGCTAGGTTTTTCTTTGCTTCTGCATCCTGCTGAAACAGGTATATATTCTCTGCATCATTAATATGTAGAGGTCTTAACACAAAATCTTTTGTCTTAATTGTTTTTTTCATATCATTACACCTTTTATTTGGTAAATTTTAATTTTCAAATTTTCAACATTTTTGCAAATTATAGTTTGCAAATTTATAATTTTAAGCATTTCAATATTTTAACAATTTCACATATTAGAGCTCTTATATCTATACTCAAACTCATGCAACTTGATAACTGACAGCTGTCTTTCTTCCATGTCAAGATGTGAGTCTGGCGGAACTATAAGAATTCTCTTCTTCAAACCTATTCTGTTTTCAATAAGCCATTTGACATCTTTTTCGTCAATTGTTTTTCTTGTCTTCACTTCTATACCTGTAGAACCTGAGTCTGTTATAAAATCAATTTCTTTTCCTCTGTCATTCCAGAAAAATTCTGCCTCGCTCTTCCATGCAACCTCTGTCTCTGCTAATTTTGAAAAATCTATGATTCCAACGTAATCAGTAAGTGAAGTATAATATGGATAGTATTTCTTTGCTTTCACTTCGATCTTTCTCGCATTTTTTGAAAAGTTATATAGCTTTCTTACAAGAAAGCTCTTCTCTAATGCATGCAAATAATTAGATGCTGTAACCCTGCTTATTCCAAAATCCTTTGCAAGATCTGAGATTGAGATTATTTGACCAGGATCTCTGCAAATAAGCTTAAATATTCCTTCAATTACATCTGATTCTTCAACTCCATAATACCTTTTAGCATCCTCATATATTACTTTCTTTACTATGCTTGTTAAGTATTCCTTGCTATCTAGCGATGGATAGATAGCAAGTTCTGGTAACTGTCTGTGTATATAGAAGAGATAATTTTTCCATTCCTCTTCTTCTATCTCAGAATGCTGTTTTCCTGTAAACATAAGATATTCTTCAAAAGAAAGAGGTTTTATGCTCATATCCATGCTTCTTCCAGCCAGACTCTCTGAACCTTTTCTTACTTCCAGCGATGCAGAACCACTTAAAAATATCTTTATTCCTAAATTATCATAGATTAGCTTTATCTTAGTTGCCCAATTTTCTAACTTCTGAATTTCATCAAAAAAAATAAAGAAATTATTGCCTCTTATCTTCCTTCCCGTTATTTCTTCCCAGGCAGTGAGCAATTCAAGCGGTTCTTTAATCTCTTCGTCAAAACTAAAGAAGAGAATGTTTTTTCTTGAATAGCCTTCAGAAATTAAATGATTGATTATCTGTTTCATTAAAACTGTTTTGCCCACTCTTCTTGGACCTATAAGTGTTATTATTAATGGATGAGAGAGGGTTGAAACAATTCTATTAAACGCTTCTCGTTTTAAAGGAAAATTATAAAAGAAACCATCCTCCCAGTGCGGATTAAGTCTTAATATTGTCTCCTTAAGCATTTCCATTCTTTTTGACATGATATCATATTGCCAGATAGCTATATAAATCTATCTTTTCAAATTTTCAACATTTTTGCAAAGTATAGTTTGCAAATTTGTAATTTTAGCAATTTAACTTAGTACATCAGAGTGGCCGAACTGTTGTCCAGTGATCGCAATCTACATAAATTGAATGAGAAGTTCTAATGAGAAGTTCTCAAGTGCCATTGCACTGAGCTTGTAAGGATTGGTTTCAGCTGCATGTTCTTGATGATGAGAGTAAGAATCCTCTTTTCTCCATTTAATCATTGATCATCTCTCTTGATTCTTATATTCTTTCCATCTGGACATCTTGGTCTTTCCAAAGTTTTTTTCTATTTCTTTTCTTAGAATATCTCTTAAAACAAATATATGTCCCCAGCCAGCCACAGCAACGACAGAATCACTTTCTTTCAGTGCATTGATACAACTTTCAATCATTGTTCTGTTTCTATGTGCATCCCACCAGGCCCAGATCTTATTAATTTTATATTTAGTAGAGAAAGGATATGGTTGGCTGATATCAACATAATTTTTAAGTAATCCTGATAATGATTGATCTGATATGTATTTTGCACCAACTTTTTCAAGACAAGATTTTAAAGAAATAAAGAAAGGTTTTGAGCTATCTCTTTTTAGCGCTGAAAGAAGATAATGTTTATACCGATTAAACCTGCCTGAATCCAACATGAATTCTTGAATTATGTCGAATATTGCAAGATCAAAACGATCTTCATTTGTTAATTCTTTTACAACATATCGCTTTGGATTTTGCATGTAAGCTATTGCTAAGAAGAGCAATCCAGCTTTTATCCCCTCTTCCTTTGAATCCCAAAAAGGACCGGCAATTGTAAATGGCTTGAATCGATCTATTATATCCATTCCTTTTATAGGGATTGAATTCTCCTTTGCAAAACAGGTGGCCCATTGCATATCTGACCATTCATCACTAGGTTTTTGTATCATCGAAACGATTTTTTCGTATGGTGTGTTTGCAGCTCTTTCAATGAGAAGCAATTCTGGTTTTGTAGTTTCTATTATCTCTTTTAGAACACTTATATCTTTTTTTGTTGGGTGATGTACCGTTCCCACAAAGACAAGTGTCTTATTTCCAGATTTGAATACTGTAGTCTCTTCGTTCCAAGGATCATAGTTTTTGCTCCTCTGCTTTTTTGTTAGTCTCAATTCTAGAGCATACTGATAGAGTTCCTTAGTGATGAACATTCGATTTCTTTCACTATTCTTTTTACTTAATCTCATCTTAACACCATGATCTCAAACAGCTTAATTAATTTTGATATTATTATACATGTTTATATTTTTTGCCTTGATTAAAAAACTCTTATTCCTGCGTATAACAAACAGCATCTTTCTAAGATTAAACGCATGGAGCAGTAGTAGATTGTTTTGTTTTCCTCAATTTATCGAGTTGTCTCAAAATTATCAATTTTCGCATTTCTGGTGACTTCGCCCTCTTTAATAATTTATACCATTTGTGAGCATATTCAGAATACACCCCATATAAATGAGCTTTAGGTTTTGGTGGTTTTGCAAATTCATTTTGCCTATTCGCACTGAAGTAATCCATATAAACACATAATCCTTCGTCCCACTTCCATGCATTTTCAGAAATGCGTTGAAACTTTATATTATTGTTATTTAGCAATTGATGAACAAATTCATGTGATAAGATACCCTTGACTATTTTTTCTTCCTTTTTAGTTATTGGTTTAAAAACAAGTGCCAAACCAGACCCACACCTTCTTTTGTGTTGAAGAATATTTTTGTATAATCTAACCATTCTTTTCCTTAGATTTGTGTCTGGAATTTTTTCTGCAAGTTTTAACTCTTGTTTTGCATCAAACCAGCTGATGACACATCCCTGTGGTATTCTCTTATGATTTAAAAATTCCTTTGAGTTTGTAAACAGAATAATATTTTTTAGCCTATTTTCTTTCTTTTCGCCACCGAATTTATTATAATCTGGTTCTGGGCATCCTCCAAGGAAATTCCTTAGAACTATGTCTTCCTTGGTCACAAACAAGCAGGAAAACGCTTCCCCTCTGAATTTTAATCCGAACTCTTTCGCAAGCCTTTCCATCGAAGATAATATATTTGAGAGTAATTGACCATTGGACATAATATCAAATCAATGCGTTATCTTTTAAACATATCGAATTCTCGCTGGCAGAAGATGTAAGAAAGTTTTATGAGAAAACATATTTGATTTCTGATGGTATAGGTCAATGGTCACAAAACCATTCTTCTATTATGTCATCGCATCACGATTCTTATTTCCATTCTTTCTTTTCCTTCCTCTTAATTTGCTTAAAGAGGAAATCAATCTCACGTTCTACATCTGTCTTATTTTCTGTGCTTTTCTGATTGCGCCATTCCTCAATCTTCTCCAACAGTTTTTTCAGCCTGGGATCGCTGACTCTGTTATGTGCATTTACAAACAGCTCCTCTAAGCTTTCCTTGTTTCTTCCCTGTCTTTCGTAATCAGCGGCTTGTAAAGCAGTTTCAATTACCTCAACCTGCTTAACGAATTTAGCTTCAGCACTTTTCTTTTCTTCACATTCATTGTATAAATCCAGCAATTCCTTTGCTTGGAAATTCGGCAGAAATGTTGTGAGAGTTTCAATTGCTTTTCTTTCAAGTTCATGTTTCTTTTCATTTGAAACTATCTGCAATTCTTCCTCAGATCTAGTGGCGATATCTTTTGTATATACTTCACACACATCATGGATCAATGCTAATTTTATAGCTTTTTCTGAATTTATCTCTGGAAATTCTGGTGCAAGAATCAAAGTCATCAATGCAGTTCTAAAACTATGGTCTGCCACTGATTCAGCGTTTCGTACTCCTCGCATTACCCAGCCCATCCGAGCCACATCTTTCAACCTGCCAGTTAAGCTAAAGAATTTTACAAGCTTTCATAATCCATCATACCACTTCCTTAACAATTCAACTTATTGAACGATTCAACACATTTGCAAACTTTCTTAATCTTTCATAAGAATCTTTTTAGCTCATACTTCAATGAATTTATCATGCTTCTCATATCCTCTCTGTATGAGACAGGCACAGTATCCTGAAGCTCTGTTACGTCAGAACTTTTTAGATTAACCTCATCTAGCCAATATATGGCTTCATTTAATGCTAATTTTGGATCTTTTTTAGTAATTTTTTTAATGGTCGCTAAGATTTTATTTCTGTCTGGATTCATTTTTAATCCTAGATAGCTATCATAGATGTCTTTTCCTATTGCTCTCCTGCTCAATGCAATTATTTTTCTTGCTAAAAGATGCTCAAGTGAATAAGATGGGACATAAATTGGAAGTATAGGTATTCCTAAGAACTCCAAAATAGAATGCAATTCTATCTTTTTCGCCTTATCTTTTATTGGCTGCTTTCTTGCTTCTATGAGTAAAGATTCCCAAGGTTTATTTCCATACCAAATATTCCAAACGCCAGCATCTTCTCCAAGATAGGTTTTTTCTATTCTATATTCTTTCAACTGCTGCAACAGCAAATCTATTTTATTGCAATAATTCTTGAAATTCCTCGATGGCAAGTCGATGTCAAGATCTTTTGAAAACCTTTGCTTTTCCTTAAAAAATCCTTTATTCAAAGCTGTCCCGCCATATAAAGCTGCAGGAATTCTATTTTCTTCAAGAAGATGAAATAGCTTTGGTATAAATCCGAATAATTGCAATTCCTTTTCGAGATTGCGTAGTGGCAATCCGGATTTAGAAGAAATTTTTGTAAGATTGTCAAACATTGTTTGATCTATTTTCATATTATGCCTCCAAAGCTGCTCAGACTTCCAAATAACCTCTCACCCACATTATCATAAATCTTCCATTCGCTGATGTATTTTCCTTTTGTCTTAATTGTTGGATCTAAAGTTGTTATTACGGGTCCTTTCTTTTCTAATTCTTTTTTTAATTCTCTTATAAAAAAGTCAGGCACTGTTCTAGCATTTGATTTTCTTAAGATTGATGCAATGTAACCTACTCTTTGAATAAGTGACGATGAGCCAAATCTTCTAATATAATCTAAAAATTCATTCCAATCATTAAGAGCCATATCTGCAATAGACAAAGAATAGATAATTTGCTGAAATCCTCCTGCATATTTTGGAATCAAAAAGCAATCAAAAAAAGTTTTTGCTTTAGTTGATACACGATATCTGTCAATATAAATTGATCCTACTGCCTTTTCTCCCAATGAAACTGTTTTGAATACCATTGTTCCGATCTTCTTTGTTTTCTTTCCTTTGCAAACTACTACATAACATACTGATGGCATTTCTGTTTTTAATCCATGCAACCATAAGGCTGTTGAGAATCCGATGTATCCTCCAAATAAGTGCTGGCCAAGAAGAAATTCATCATAAGTTTCCCCCATTGTTACATAATAAAGTCCTTTTTTAATTTGCAGAAAAATTTTTTTCTTTATTAGAGAGCTAACAACTATCTTAAAATAGGACGGCGAAGCTATTTTCTTTGAGTTGTATATCTCTCTTAATCTATTCGTAGATATTAGTGAGTCTTTTGCTAGATGCGCCAATAACATCTGTTCTGCTGCTGTAAGTGTTAATTTCTCCCGATTTCTCCCATTACCTTCATTTATCATTTTCTCACTTTTTCATATATAATATGATTATGTGAGAAAGATATAAAAGCTTATCCGTAATTTACTTGAACTATTAATAGATGGTGGGTTTGTCTACTGGCCAAACGAGTGGTTTATACTTATAATAATTCAAAAGGATTTCTGCAGAGTCATCTGAAAGATTTTTTATTCTACAGTCCATCAACAGCTGTTTAAAAGAGCTCTGAAGTGATAATTCACAGTTCAAAATCTACTTTGTTTTCTAATGCCATCTTCAAGAATGAATCTATATCTCCTGTCCATAACTTCTTCCACCTCTCAATTAATGCACTATGAGCCGGGTAACCTTTTTCTGCGTGGTTTGGAAAAAGCCTCTTGAACTGAGGAAGATTCAGCAGTATTGTGTTGATCACTTCAGATAGGTTCCACATCTGTTTCTGGGTGAAACCAAGTCCCCCAGCATAGTCATAGAACATGAAATGCAACATTTCGTGGGCAATTCCACCTAAGAATTCGTCGTCTGATTTGTTCATCCACATTTGAAATGTCTTGTCTCCCAGGTTCCTAGGATTACAATTGAAAATCGAAATGTAACAGATGTATTTACCTTCAGGCCATTGTTTCCCTTTAAAAATCCTGCTCACTTCATCAAGGAAATCGTCTTCTATCTTGCTCCATCGTTTCTGAACTTGCGAAAGTTTATCCCTCAGTTCCTTTTCATGGTTTCTGTAATAATCATTAACCTCTTTTCTTATCAATTTCTTCCCAGTGTCAGACGTTTTATCTATTCCATCGAGTGCAGGCAACATTTTAGTAATGTTCCTGGAAAAATTTACTCCTGCTGACTTGTAGCCTAAGAAATTGTAAGCAGTCTTCATATCTTCTTGCACAGATATCTCAAACCTGACTTTTGGCTGCATCTAATCAACTCTGCCTTCTTTAATTGTATATTATCATTCTAGATCTTTATTAATTTTTGCTTTCTCTTTTTTTAAATCTTTATCGACCTTTCTTCTTGTGAATGACCACCATCTTAAAACTGCATCCACTCATATCATTACTTAATTCGAAAAAGAGACAGTAATTAGTGCTTTATTATTTCTCGTTAGATTTTTTGAGCCAGAGCTATGAGTCTTTTCCATTTCTTTGGTTCTTTTTTGCCAGTACTGAAATCTCTGAAGAATTTCAATGTCCTGAACCCCGTGAGTCGGAAAAGTAAATCAAAATCATTTGGTGAGAACAGTCTCAATCGATTTGCCTTTTCATCTTCCACTACTGGCAGTTTCTTTTTCCCTATATATCTGTGGTAAATTGTTTTTTCTTCTACAACCTCTAGCTCAGGGATCAGTCTCGATTTGTGGTGAGCTTCCATTCTAAGATCTCCTTTAGAAAAATGATCGACATGTACTGTTCTAAACTCTCCTGTATAAATTTTATACCACAATGGTCCAACATCGATTAAAACAATTCCACCTTTTTTTAGATGTTGATTAATTGATTTCAATGCTGAAATAGCATCCTCGTTTGTAACCATATACATAAATGGAGAGAACATACATATTGCAGCATCGAACTTCCTACCCAAATTCAATTTTCGCATATCCTGTATATAAAACGGTATTTTAATTCCGAGAGACGATGATTTTTTTATTGCATAATCTATCATATCCTTTGAGACATCTACACCAACTACCTCATAATTCATCTTCTTGAGTTCAAACGCATGCCCCCCAGTTCCGCAACCGACATCTAAGACAGATTTGCATTCATAATTCATAAGTATTGAATTGATAAAGCGAACAACTTTTCTAACGTCTCCCATATACAGTTTATCATACCAATAAACCATTTCATTTGAATACAGAACATCTGACACATCTCTACTCATTTTCTCACCATTCTATATTGCTAGCTCTATTAGCTATTTTTGAATGAATATTTTAAAAACTCTTTTTGTGTTATTTTGTCTCTTCTAGTTGCGCATTTAAAATTTGAATACTTTAATTATATTGACTTGTTAGGAACTAGATAGATTCAGCCAGCTTTTTCAATTTGCTGATATTCTTTTCAAGCTGCTTGACGCTTGGACATATTGTCTCAATCGGATGCTTGGATACAAGCTGCCTTATTTTTGAAATTGCTTCACGCCTTTCATATTCATTAAGCATATGTGTATTAAAGACATTCTTTGCAATCCAAACCATCTTTTCTCTTTTCAGCTGCGGAGATGCGTAATATAATAATGGCATGTCTGTTGGAATTCTGTAAGCAGCAAGGAACTGCACATTCGCGGCAACAGTGTTTGATGACCTTCCTAAAAGAGCAGGGTTCTCTCTTATAGTGTCTGCAGCAAAGTATCTTCTCAAGTTCTGCCAGTGTCTATGTAGTGTTTCAGGATCCATACCGAGTAGCTGTGCATTTGATGCTATCTTTTCAGGTTCAATTCCAAAGCTTATGAGCTTTGCATATGCTGCATTGACTGTTTCAATTGGCGCACCTTGTAACAGCTCGAGATTATTCTGAGTGAGTTTTTCAAAGTATGATCCTAATAATCTACAAAGATTCGCAATTCTGCTTTCACGCTCATCTGATGTAAGAGGTATTCCACTTGTCATACAAACAATATGCTTATGATATATATAAACTTTTCGTTTTATCGGCTTTGTAGAAATCTACGATGAGAAAATAGTTTTATCTTTTAAGAGGGATTTTATGGCAGATATCAAAACCAAAAGTATTGAGGAAGAAATCACATCAAATGTTAAGGATGCTTTGAACCAGAACAAAATACGGTATGGTTGCGTATAATGACGATTATCTAGACTCTTCTTCCTCATCAGCTTCCAAACTATTTTCTAATCTTTCTCCAGAATCAT
>JAVZPM010000007.1:0-16932 GCA_038881595.1 Candidatus Micrarchaeia archaeon
ATTAAGTACATAAACTGCAGTTGCAGAAGGAATAGAGTAATCTTTCGCAAAAGAAACAGATAAAAGTAATAATAAAAGAAATACAACGCTAGAATTTCTTTCCATAAAACATCATTTTTTAATTTAAATTACTTTTTTTGATCTCCAACTATTCATTTTATTTAAGCAAATATAAAAAGATATCTACTAAACAACTTTCTAGAAATCCTATGATGATAAAATAAGATTTTTTCGTCATTAAAATACATAAATTGTAGACAAGTGCCTTAAGCTTTATTTCCTTCTTCTTTATCTCGGTGAGTCTGCTCTGCAGATCTCCACTAAATTTCCTTTTGATTACAGAGAAGACAGTCTCAGCTATGTTTCTTCTCCCATAAATTTCTCTATTAGGATCTAATGGCCTATGCTTTCTTATTGTATGCCTTCCTGCTGTTCCAGTTCGGTAGGATTCCCATCACCAGGAATTGATGTTGAGTAAACCTCTTTTTGGAATATTTACTGGAATATTTAGAAATCTCTCTGCTTTACTGACCGAAAGCCTAATATGATAATTTTTTTAAATTTGCTCTGCCTATTTTTCATTCTACCTCTTAACTTGGTCGTTAAGAGGTTTATCTTCATAAATTAAAAGGATTTCTACAGGCCGAAAAATAGAGAAAAATAGAAAGATATATAAATAAGTTATGTCTAGATTTAACATGCATGAATTGAATGAATTTCGTTTTCAAGAAGAGACATTTGGTACAAAATTGAAAGAAATTATTGAGCAAATGCCAAATGCCACATGGGAAGAACGAAGGAGAGAACTCTTAAAAAGATATTTGCGAGTTGCAAAGGCTATTAAAGATTATAGAGAAAAAATTGAGAATACACCTTGGGATCAAAAACTGGAGCACAAAGCAGTAGTGGAAGAAATAATAAAGAAGAATCCAGAACTGACCCCTTATCAGAAAAAATGTATTAAAATCCGAATTTGGAGGGCTATCAACGTAAGAGAAAAAATTCGTGAATATAAAGACTTGCCAAAAAGAACGCTTTTTATTATGGCATTTAGGAAGAAACCTGAAAGTTATGCCAAATTAGATGAAGAACGTAGTTCACAACTATCAACTGTAGATAGACTCATGCGTCTTATTTTTATGCCTAGAATTGGAAAAAAGAGGATAGAGTTGTTCTATGATGTTATCGCCACACCTTATACCTTTTTCTTTGAGTTAGATCCTGCTGTGTTTGGAAGGTGGATCCTTCCAACCCCTGGAATATACCAAAGGTGGCGAGGTACTGGCAAAAAACTAGATGGAATTATTGCTATGGGAGAAAGAAGCAAAAATTCAAAAGAAATAATGAGGCATGAAATAGAACATGCCCATACTGCTAATGTTATTAGAATCTATGATGCAAGCTACGTGGTAGGACATTATTGTTATGACTATGTATCTTTGCAAGATGAGCTCATTTCGCACTTTTCGGAAAATGAAAAATTAAGCAAAACAATTTTCGAATATCATGTCAAAGAAATTGCTTTATCTAGAAAACAAAAAATGGAAGAGGAACTAAAAACAACCATTCAGAATATCAAGAGAGAAGAAGATAAAATAAGAATGTTTCAAGATACTAAATTAGAACCGGGAGTAATGGAAATGCTTCAAAGGCCACTAAAGGCACTTAACGCATTAAAGAAGAGATTAGAAGAACAACTTCAAGATCCAGATCTCCTTAAAAAGCTTGAAAACAAATATCGCAAAGCTGTATGCGATGCATGGGATTCTGCAGAAAATGCAGCAGAAATAATGCCAAGAGATATTATTCTTAATCTTTTAGGCACTATGCCTCTAAAAAAGATTCCAAAAAGGATTAACGATATTGCACAAATATATGCAGAGGAGCATAAGTAGTAAAGCAAATTTATCTCATAAATTTAAAATTTATGAGTATTTAAAATGCATTTTTTATACGTATTTTCTATACCCTAATCTATTTAGCTTCCACTAGAATTATAGCGCTTAAGTCCTAGTTTAAATAAATTATAAGCAATTAAGAATGACATAGCTGCAACTATAGGACTTAGCCAGATGAATTCTTTATTGATTCCTTTTCCTAAAATAAATTCAACTGGATAGTATGAAGCAAATGCAAAAGGAAGTACAAAAGTAAATAACACAGCTACCATGTTTCCATATATCTCAATGGGGTACTTCAGCATCTCAAGAATGTCAAAAAAAGAGTATAAAATATAATGAATTCCAAAGAAGAAAAACGATAATGAAGATATAAAAAGGACAATTGAAAATATTATAACAATTCCACATGCCAATAACAAAAGAAACATAAGCAAATCAATGGGCCCAAGAGTAATCTTTAGTAATGAGAATGCTATTAAAATTTTAGCAATTGAAAAAATTGGACTTGCCAAGTCTTCGACATTGATCTGATGTATCAGGATTTGGAAAATCTCATTCCTAGGTCTAACAAGAATGAAATCTAGCCTTCCTCTTTGAATATAGCTGCCCATTAAATGTAAAGATGAAAAAAAGTATTCAAAAATGTTTATCGATAAAGAAGCTATTCCATTCAATAAAAATAGCTCAGCAAATCCCCATCCATTGATCTCTATAATAGAATTCAGCAGCACCCAAAGTAAAAAAACAGAACCTACTTGATTAAGAAAAGATGCCAGCACGAGGGAGAAAAAACTTAGCCTATATGCTGCCAACCTAAGGACTGATAGCTTAAGAAATTGAAAATACAGATTTATTGAATCTATTAAATCTACAAATAAATTTGAATGCTTCATAATCATCCACCGAACGCCTCAAATCTTTTTATTGATTTCTCTAGATAGATCGAGCTAGTGAAATACAATACAATTACCCAAAACAACTGAAGTAAAATAGAAATTATAATCTCAAATCCTTGTATCTTGCCAATATATATTAATAAAGGCAGATTATATGCTGCTTGAAATGGAAGCAGGTACGCAATGGTTTGAAACCATTGTGGAAAGAATAGCAAAGGAATAAACGAACCACCAAAAAGTGCGAATAAAAATGTTTTTATCATTCTAAATCCATAAATATCCTCCTTTGTCCAGAATGCAAGGCCCCCTGAAAATATATCTATAAAAAAGTTGATTAAAGCAGCCAGGATAAGACTAATAATAAACGCAAAGATGATTGACAATTCAGGGATAGAAACATTTAGCACAAATATGGAAAGAAGCAAACCGGGCAGACCAACAGTCAAAATAGAAAAGATAAAATCGGAAAGAAAAATATAAAATAAATAAACATTCAACTTTATTGGATTTGTTAACTTCATGAGTACATTTCCAGTATTAACAAGAAAATCAATTTCACTGTCCAGCCAAGTAATGCATATATTGCTAATAAAAAGCGCGACGATGCCATACGTAATTAACTCAGAGAAAGTAAAACCATTTATTTCGTCTACATTATTCCATGAAAAAATAGAATTCCACAAATAAAAAACTATAAGCATTTGAAATAAAAACGCAAGTATTTTTCCAAATGTCATCCATCTATATGCTATATTTGAAATAAAACGTGTTTTGAATACACCTAAAAAAACTGTAAGATTAGACATATTATCTCTCCTCATATATTGTCTTGATAATTTCTTCTAGTTCGAGATCTTCTACTCTTACATCAACTACGTCATAATTGTCCAGAATTTTTTTTATGAAATCCTTGATCTTTATTTTTGTTAGATTCAAAACTACTTTAAGTTCATTCTCTTTCCAATCTATAATCTCAATTGCCGGATCTTTTGCTAGCTCTTTTATTTTTTTACTCTTCCTATCGATCTTGCTAGTAAATAAGAAAGTTATCATTCTTTTTTTCTCAAATTTTGACTTAAGCTTTTGGATTGGTCCATCATATATAATTTTGCCCTTGTTTAGTAAAATTACTCTTCTGCATAGCTTAGATATATCTTTCATATCGTGGGTTGTAAGTAGAATCGTTATTCTTTTCTCTCTGTTTATTTTTAAAAGCAATTTATGAATCTCTTCCTTTGAAAAGATATCTAATCCTATAGTTGGCTCATCAAGATAAACAATTTTTGGATTGTGTAGAAAAGCACCTACTATTTCACATTTTATTTTTTGACCTAATGAAAGACTGCGAACTGGTTTATATAAAAGTTCTTTTATCTTTAAGCGATCAATGAATTTACTTAGGTTTTCTTCATAATCTTTATCTGAAACTCTATAAATAGCTTTTAAAAGTTTGAATGTATCGATGACTGGCAAATCCCATTCTAGTTTACTTCTGTTTCCAAAAATAACACCTATAATCTTTGCATTTTCGATCCTTTCTTCAAAAGGAATTCTGGAATTAACAATAACTGTTCCTTTCGTAGGGGTAAGAATGCCTGTCAATGTCTTTATTAACGTGCTCTTTCCGGCCCCATTTGGACCTATTATACCAACAAATTCTCCTTCATCTATTGTAAAACTTATATTATCTAAGGCCACAACTTTCTTTTCTTTCGGCTTTATGAGTGACTTCAATGCGCTCTTTAATCCTTCTTCCCTTTCAGTAAAAATGTATTCCTTTGTTAAATTTTTTACTTCTATTATTGGTGCCATAAATAGATATATTTGATAAAGTTTTTAAACTGCTGATTTCTTTATTAATGATTTGGTCCAATTATTCCAACAAATTCTTCTTTAGTTATTTTAAATTGACATCATCTAATGAAAAATATAAATTTGAAAATTAAATCTAATTTCAATTTTTGTTAAATGCCTTCACGTAAATTGATTTTGTATTTTTTATTGATGTTTGAAAGTCTACTATTGGTGAATAGTAATTCAATTTATATTTTATTGGATCGTGCAACATTCTGCATTCATGTGTTGCAAGATCTGGAATGTTCTTCTTTATATATCTGCAATCACTATCAAATTTCTTTGATTGAATGATTGGGTTAAAGTATCTAAAATTCTGATAATCTACTCCTACAGATGCAACCCATTGCCAATTGCCAATATTCAAAGCTTCATCATAATCTATTAAGTGCTCTTTGAAAAATTCTTCACCAATTCTCCAATCTATAGCCAAATTTTTAGTTAAAAAACTTCCAAGCAAAAGCCTTATTCTATTATGGATCCATTTCCTTTCTTTTAACTCTTTAATTCCTGCATCTATTATCGGATAGCCGGTTTTTCCTTCCTTAAAAGCATTTATCAACTCATCATCATAATTCCACTTTATTTTTCTAGCCCATGGTTTTAATTCTATATTTTTCATTGATGGAAATGTTTTGAAAAGTTGGTAATAATATTCTCTCCAGCACAACTGCCTTATATAACTTTTATTCTCTTTTGCAAGATTAAATAACTTTCTCACTGAAATTAAACCCATTCTAAGATACGGTGAAACTTTTGAACTATTTTCTAAGCTTTTAGAATTTACATTATATTTTTTAAAATCATAATCTAAAATTTCATAAATTTGCTCGTATTTCCAATACTTCGATTTTTTGATTTTTATCTTCTTTTTTATTTCATCGAATTTAGTTTCATTAATTTCCAATATTTTTATTTTTTCAACATTTTTTATTTTGCTTTCGATTTTATTTATCCAATCATTAAAGAAAAGATGGAAAGGTCTCATTGAATAGATATTTTCGTTTACAAGGAGATTGTCTTTTACCTCTATAAGTTTTACATTATTTAATTTACATATATTTGAAACAGTTTCCAATCTAGCTCTTCCTGATGGGGTTAAAGGTTCAGAAGTAACCAAAAAATCTATTTTATAGTTTTTAAAAAGATTTCCAAAGACCGCATCAGTTTTATCATAAAAGACATAGAATTCTAATTCATTATTAAGATTTTCAAGAATATCAAATAAGAATGCTACTCTTTCATCATCCTGTGAAATTTTGAAATCGGATAATAAGTAAGGATCAATTATAAAAATAGGGATTATCTTATCTGCAATTTTGCTTGCATAGTATAAACCACGATTATCTTCTATCCTAAGATCTCTTTTAAACCAATATATTGCAACCTTCATAAATTAAAATAGATAAAAACAAATAAAATTATATATTTTTAAGATCACAAAGCCAATTTATAGCTGTAATGCATTGACTGGCAAGATAGCTATTTTTACCTAGAGAGATCTTATCTTTTGCAAATCTCAAAGCATATGTCTCATCATTTCTAGGAATACCAAAATTATCGCCCAAAACAAAAACAGGATTAGACTCTATATCAACATCAGTAATCATTTTTCCTTTTTCATGAAGAACATAAATTGGAAAAGAAGACAGCTCTTTAATTACATCTTGGAATGACTTCTTTGCAACTTTTGCTCCGCAGAATGGTTCATTCCAATCACTTGTAACTCTATACTTTAAAGCAGTTTTAATAAGATTGCCTATTGACTGCTCATCCGGAAGAAGCGGTTTTAGCAATCCATTAAATTCAATAGAGATAGGTCCCCTTGGTGGACCATTAAGAACACATATTATTCTATCATTTCTAAGCGATTTTGAAAGGAATAAGGCATTGGATATGCATCTAGCTACTAAGTCTATCCTACCTGCGTCTATCAGGTTATTAAAATTTGGATCAGTTCTTCCTTTCCTAGAGTATAATACAAATGTTCTCATAAAAATAAATTATATAGAAAAAATAAAAAAATAGTTACTCAGAATTAGTCAGTCTCAATCTTCCTTTTTCATCGGCTTCTTCCATTGTTTCTTCCAACGCTCGTTCCATTCCTTCATAGAATGAAAGTTCTGCAATTTCTTTTTCATCAAGATCGTAATAGGTCTTTGGTACATAACTATCATAATCCGTTTTCCTTTCATTTAAACTCCATTTAAGTCTTGAAACGCATAGACTCTTTACTTCATCGTCTGAATCTTTATATTTTTCTTGTAATAGCCATAGTATCTTCCTTTTTATAGAATTTGATCTTATTGATTTAACTAGGTCTACAACTCTTTGTATCTGTATTTCATCTTTTAATTTATCCACCAAATTAACAATTTCAAATGGCTTGATTTTAGAAGAAAACACCAATCTTGCATATTCCGCATCAAAATCCTTTCTTCTCATTAATTTTTCTTCAATAATATCTGTTTTATGTTTTTGAGTTTCTATTTTTCTTTGTCGTTTTTTGAATTCCATTATATCACCCCTTCTTTTTGCAACAAAACAAGAAAAGAATATTATAATTTGATAAATAAACAATATAATTAAATTAGAACTTATATAAAAATCTTTCTATAACGATAAGGAGAAATTTTAGAGTTAGATAGACATTTTTGATTCAAATCATCTTAATAAAACACTTAAATCTTTATTTGTAAAGAAAATCAAAAATCCTTCATTTCTTACTAGTCCTGAAACATACTCTACTTTATCCCTTTCCTCTATATACTCTATGATGAAGATTTTCTTTCCTTCTTCTTTTAACTTTCGAAGAAAGGATAATGTCCATTCTATCTCATCTATCTCCTGCGTTTTACCATCATTATAATAAACTGATTCTTTTAATACACCATCAATTGAATTTACATAATTTCTATCTTCTACAAATTCAATTCCTCCGTTTACTATTATTTTAAAATTTTTGTTTTTAGCCTTTGCATATTCGCTTATCATTTCTACAAATTTTTTCATTTCATTCTTTGAATTCTCGTTATTAAAGTAATAGTAAACATCCACTGTATCTAAAACAGCACCGTCAAATTCAGCACTAATAATTTTATCCAAGTATTGAAAAATAATATTTTGCCAATTTTCATTCCAATATTTAACAACATAATTTCCTGACCAATTTGGATTTGATTCCAAAAGCCATTCTGGAGCGTTTTTATCTGGAAATCCGTCGTTATTGGCATCCCACTCATCTTTCCAATACCATCTATAATTTTCAGCCTCTCCTATACTTAAATAAGAAAAAATCAATTTGTTTCCATTCTTGGCATAAGATATCTGGTCCTTACTAAATCCGACATACTTATTCTCTGGAGCATAATCTATAACTACAAGATCATAATTGCTATTTTTTATTTTTTCTAGGTCTATATTCTGTAGTTGATATGCAAAAGAAGAAATTTTAAGAAAAGGATCACTTTGCCCAGTTAGTATAAAATCAGTACTATTATTCTGATCTATTATTTCTAAAATTTCTGAACTATCGTTCTTAACTGAGCTGTAATTTGAAGCATTGACTAAATCTGAAGAATAGTCAATGTTATTTAAAGAATAATTAGAATCTGAATTAGTATAATTTTGCTCAACGAATATATTTTGATTTGTTTGACTTATGTTAACCTCATCCTTTATGCAACTCTTATTACGATTATTATCTGAAGTCACACAAATATTGTCTGTATAATTGATAATTGCATTTCTTTCGTCAGGATTTAATTCTACATTAATTTTATAAGAATCAAAAAATATATATTCTATATTTTTAATTGTAAGCAATAATAATGTAAATATTAAAATCCAAAATATTAAAAGGATCAAAAACCTCATAATATCAACTTAAATAATACTATCTTAAAGAATATAAATAGTGATTACATGATCGAACTTCTAGCTCCTGCAGGAAGCCCATCTGCATTGAAAGCAGCTGTAGAAGCAGGAGCTGATGCAGTATATATGGGATCGAATTGGAATGCAAGAATGAGAGCAAGGAACTTCACAAGAGAGGAACTTGCAAAAGCTATTTCATACTGTCATAATAATAACGTGAAAGCATATATTACTTTAAACACGCTTATATTTGAAGAAGAAATTAAAGGAATAAAGGAATACTTGGAATTTTTAGATGAAAATGAAGCGGATGCAATAATTGTTCAGGATTTAGGAGTGGTGAGGTTAGCAAGAGAGTTAAACTTCTCTTTCGATATTCATGCAAGTACGCAAATGTCTGTACACAATTCAAATACTGCAAAATTGCTAAAGGAAAGAGGGATAAAAAGGATAATACTTGCAAGAGAATTAAATTTTGATCAGATTAAGCGGATCAAAGAAAATGTAGACGTAGAACTTGAAATGTTTGTATTTGGTGCATTATGCTATTCTTACTCTGGAAAGTGCTTATGGAGTTATATTCAAACTGGAAGAAGTGGAAATAGAGGCGCATGCTCTCAGGTGTGTAGGTTTCCATGGAAGCTTTTAGTTAATGGAAAAGAAATAAAGAAAGGATACTTAACAAGCACTAAAGATCTTAATCTTATTAATCATATCGATAAAATTAAGGATTTAGGTATTGAATCAATAAAGATAGAAGGTAGGTTGAAAGACGCTAACTACATAGGTAAAGTTGTTTCTATTTTTAGAGCTGCAATAGATGGAAAGGATATCAATTTAGATAATTTAGAAAGTAACAGGGGTTTTACAACCGGATATCTTTTCAATGAGGCTAAAAATAAATTAATCAATCCAAAATCACAAATTTTTAGAGGAAAAGAAATAGGGAAAGTTTTAGAAGTAAAGAGAGATGGAGCGGTTGTATATCTTAATCAACCTTTATCTGTAAATGATTTTATAAGAACATCATCCATTGGAAAAGCAATAAAAATTTACAGAATTTATAAAGATGGTAAAGAAATAAACACAGGAATCGATAGGTGTGTGATTAAAATAAAAGGTTTAAGAAAAAATGATAAGATATATCTAATTGAACCTATTAATGACGACTCATCTTTTTTAGATAAATATCAGCCTAAAACTAAATCTAACCAGCACAATGTTAAATCAATTATATTGGAGCCATTAAGATTTAAATCCAATATATTCATTCACTATACTGATATTAATTACAGCAATGGGAAAAATGGAAAAATATATGATTGGGAATTTGCAATTAAAAAATACAAAGACATTAATCACTTATCACCAGTATATATTGAAACACCAAGAGTTGTTTTTGATGAAGAACTTGAAGAGATAAAAGACAAAATAAGTGAAATTAATCAATGGTTCTTAGATAAAAGAGTTGAGCATTATTTTGTCATTTCTGAATTAAGCCTTATAGGAAAAGAACCTACTTATGTATCACATTATGCAAATATCACAAATACATTAGCAGCAAGAGAATGGTTAGATATAGGAAATGATTCAATCAAAGGAATTATCGCATCGATAGAGTTGCAAAAAGAAGATGCGTTAAAGCTAGGATTCAGCATCTATGAAGGAAATTACATAGAGCTTGCTGTTTCTGAAAACAATTGGTATGAAGAATTCAATATAAATGGAAAAGCACAACTAGTTGATCCTAGAGGGAACATTTATGAAATAAAGAAAATAAAAAACAGAACAATAATTACAAAAAGAAGAAATTGAACAATTATGCAATTAATTATTCAAGATATATCGCTGGCTTGCTTGGCTTTGCTTTGCTTGCCTTGTTCAAAGGATCGTATTTTTCTTTATCTGCAACAGAGTAAACCGCCACATTATCAAAGTTGAATCTGTCTTTTATGAATTCAGCTGCATTTTTGATGTATTGAACTTCATTAGGTATGCTATAGATATATAATTTTGTTTTCTTCTCTTTCATAATCCTAGTTAAATTATTCAAGTCATCCACTATAGTTCTTATTTCTTCCTCTGCCTTAAGTATGGATTGATCTGGTTCTCCTACTACCGGCCATTTTTCTGAACTTATAAGAGTATTGTTTCCAAGTTTATGCCAATATTCCTCCGCTGTATGTGGAATGAATGGAGAAAGGATTTTAAGCCAATTTCCAAGCAGCTCCTTGCTGACATTTCCTCCTCTTGATTTCAGCCATTGAATATCATTCTTTATCTCAAAGAATGCAATTGAAGCTGCATTTCTAATCTCATACCTTTCAAGCTCTGTTTCAATCATTTTCAATCTCTTTGCAAATATTGCCTCTCCCCACTTGTTTATTTCAGAATTATCTTTGCCGCTGTGTGCTGACTCTATCAAATCATCAAATAATTTCTTGAGACTTTCAAGATGTGTGTAGTATCTATCCATTTCCGCACTCTTCCAATCAAAGTCATTCCATTGGTTTGTTCCATGCGCCATATAGAATCTTATAGCATCCGGCCCATATTTATCTATTGCATCATCCCAAAATACAACATTGCCCTTGCTCTTTGACATCTTTTCTCCTTCGACAATAAGATGCCAGTTAACAAAAATTCCTTTCGGCCAGAATCTTCTTTCAAAAATTGCAGCATGATGAAATATAAAGAATGGGAAATGGACCGTCTTGTGCTCTTTTCCTCCGAAATTCAGATCTAGAGGATAGAAGTACTCAAAATCTTTCCTTATCTCATCTGCAACTTCTTTCTTACATTTAAGATTTCCTTCCTTCCCAAGATAGATGTAATCAAAGAAAGCATCATCTATTTCATCAACTTTAAGCTTTCCAGTGTTTATTGCTCTTGAAACTACATAAAATGCCATGTAGATTGTTGAATCAGAAAGCGCCTCTATCATCCAACCCTTGGCGAATGGGAATTCTGTTCCAAGTCCTCTTTTTCTGATGAGCGGTCTTTCTCTTAGCCAGTCTATTATAGATGGAAGTTCCTTTTTATATTCTGGTGGATAAGTATTCATCTGTTCTACGCACTCCTTTGCCAATTCTTTCCATTGCTTGTTAGCATAATTTACAAACCATTGACCAGATATTTTCTTTATTATTACTGGATGACCAAATCTGTCCTTCACCTGTTTTACTGTAAATTCGTAAATCTTGTCTGTTACACCTTTTTCAGAAAGATAGGATATAATTGCATCCTTTGCCTTTGCAGTCGGCATTCCTCCAATTACTGGAATGTCCTTTCTTATTGTTCCTCTATATTCAAGCTTGTAAAGCTCTTTTACAGCTGCCTCAGCATCTCCATTATGTTTCTTTAATATAACTGCACTTGGAATGCCATCAAGATGCATGTCCACAACAAAAGGAATTGTGGAATCATCAGCATTTGTTGCTTCTTTGTAATGCATATAGTCATATGGATCATGCGCAGGAACGCTCATTACAACTCCTGTTGCTTCAGATGAATCGACAAATGTTGCAGGTATTATCTTTACACTCTTTCCATTTGCAGGATTTATTATAGATATATCTTTGAGCTCTTCTCCCTTGATCTTTCTTTTAATCTCTATCTTCTTTCCTAGATTCACAAATTTTTCAACCGCATGTTCAGAAATTATCCATGTTTCATTATCAACCTTTGCCTCTACATAGTAAGAATCTGGATTTACCCAAAGATTTGTGACACCAAAAATAGTTTCAGGTCTTAATGTTGCAATTGGATATACTATTCCTTTCTCATCTTTGAACTTGATTACTTCATACTCCTTTACCTCTGCATCCTCTCCCTCTGCAATCTCTGCCTGGGCAGCATCAATACTTATTACTTGTTGACACTCATTGCAGTAAGGAAGAACATAATCTCCCTGCTTTAAAAGACCAAGAGAATTTAGCCTTCTGTATTGCCATTGTATAAACTTATTGTAATGCGGATCTATGGTTGATGTTGCTGTACTCTCATCAATGCTTAAGCCAAGCCTCTTGAATGCATTTATAATTCTCTTTTCAAGATACTTGTCAACATCCAATGGCGAGGTGAATTTCTTTGCGGCTTCCTCTTCAATTCCATATTTCTTTGCTCCTTTTTTGTAATCAGCCTTGCATTCTTCGTATATCTTTGCACAATCCACTCCTGTTGCATGAAAGCCTAATGGAAAGAAAACATTGTATCCTTTCATTCTTTTATATCTTGCGACTATGTCTGGAATTGAATAGCTTCTTGCATGACCTATATGTAGAGTTCCAGAAACAGTTGGATAAGCAAACACAAGATAAAACTTAGGTTTGTCAGATCTTAATGCATGAAATATCTTTGCTTCACTCCACTCTTTTTGCCATTTTTCTGAAACCGGATCCATATTATCTTACCTCTTTAATATGACTAATTCTAATATCTAAAATAGCAATTAATATATAGAAATTAAATTTAAATTGCTATCACTTAGCACGTGGATAAAGACATTAGAAATATGAGAAAAGTGAAAATAAAAATACAAAAATTAGTCAAAAGGAAGTTGCTCCATTCCTTCTCCTTCTTTTGGTTTTTCTTTATCTTTTTGTTCTTCCTTTCTTTCTTGGACTGGTTGTTTCTTTATTATCTGAAGTAAATCTTGTATTCCAGTTCTAATTGCAGCTGGCTTGACAAACGCAAGCAACACTAATTCAAGCAATGCAATTATTGCTCCTATGAATGGGAAAAATATTATTCCAGAGAGGACAGGTACTGCAATTAATATAATTGGAGTTATTCTTCCTTTTGATCTTGTTATGAAGGCAGCCATAGCTGCAGCTAATAGCAGAATTATCCAAGTTGCATTGCAGAAAATACATATTATTCCAGTGCAGTTTTCAATTATGCCTGCGCAACTATTGGAAAGCCCTGATGCCAAAGGAACAATTGAAGAATCCTTCGCAGGTACTATGCATTGGTTTTGGTAACAAAAACCGTTAGTGCAGTCTATAGTTGAATTGCATTCACCTGCAGTGTAGTATTTTTCTAAAACCTCTGGAATCTTGCATGTCTCATCTATGCAATATCCTTCAGCACAATCCCTACTGAATTGGCATTTCTCCCCTAGCTGAGAAATTGAAAAGATAAAAGGGGTAGTCAGCAATAACAAAAATAAGATTTTATTAAATCCTGCAAGTTTGGATATTTTAAATTTCATACTAACACCTTTTATACTTCAATACTTCCAGTATCCTTGTATATCAATAAACTGAATAATATTATTCCTGAAATAATTCCAAGGAACGGATATAATGCCACTCCAATCAATATTGGAGTGAATGCTGCTACCAATCCTGCAACTGGATGCTTGAATCTAGTCCAGGTGAATGCACCGAATGATCCTGCAACTAAGACAAGAAGAAGTGACATTCCGTTGCATAATGAAATGCATGTCTTTTCATCTGGTGAGCATTCTTCTATCAAACCTGCACATCCAAGGTTAGGACTGGTTAATGCACTGAATAAGGATAGTTTCTGTGTAGGTGCAGAGCTGCACTTTCCATTTTCACAATATCCTGAACAGCAATCAGCTGTGGTTGTGCATGCTGAATTAGAACATGCACATCTTGAATTTAGGCATGGAGCTCCGCAACAATCAGCTGATGATGAACATATAGATCCTCTAAGGCAGCTATCGTAAGCCAATAGTCTTGTCTTTGAGGTTTGGAATAATGAATAAAATATATCAGATGCAGCAGGATTTTCCTGCACTGATAAAAGTTGAGGAGATGCCTTTCCTCCTGCTGAGCTTCCGAAAGCAGGCTTACCTACATTAACAACTGTTTGAGTTGGTTGAATAGGATTGTCTGTAGATAAACAGTTTCCATTATAACAGATATTGCTCTTGCATTCTTCGCTTTTGTTACAGGAATCTAATGTAATCTGCAGGCAGGCGTTGTTAAATAAAACTGTTCCTACTGGACAGAAGAATGTAATACAATTTCTTGTTGCTGGATCACAACTGCTTGGTAAGCCTGTTATTTCATTGCAATTATCTGGTGAAGTGGTACATCCTCCATCACATATTCCTAAGTTTGTATTACAGTATTCATTAGATCTGCAGTCAGAATCTGTGATGCAATTGCTTAATTGACATGTTGAATCAATGCATGACCCATATGCACAATCATTGTCACTTGTACAATTTGAATTGAGCACCCCAATACAATTTCCGCCAGAACATATCTGATCCGCTTGACATTTAATGTTGCAAGAACCACAATTTGTTGTATCGTTAAGAGTGTTTACACATTTGTCACCACAAAGAATTGGATACTCTCCACTGCAACCAGTCTCTATACATGAACCACAATCTTGAGGGCAATTTGAACATGTTTCATTTTCTCCACATCTTCCATTCCCACATGTTTCTAAAACACTACATCTGCCATTTATACAAGATTCCCCTGCTTTGCATGAATTGAAACATGTACCGCAATTATTTTGATCAGAAGACAGATCTGTTAAAAATGGACCACATTGTGTTATGTTTTCATACAATGGTAATCTAGGAGTACACTTCATAGTAATTGGATCACACCATTGTGTCAAGTCGCAGCATTCACTTCCACATCTTATATACTGAATTGAATTCAAAACACATGAAGATGAAGGTTTGCATGCTCCGTTTGAACAAAATTCATTAGACTTGCATACATTCCCACATGAACCGCAATTGACATTACTTGTGTTTAGATCAACACATGAATTTTCACATCTTGTTTGGTTTACTCCACATTTTATACATCTATTATCCAAACAAATCTCATCATCTGTGCATGCAACGCCCCCACAATTTGTTCTATCTGGAAGTATAAGTAAATTAAGATCTATACAAGCTGAATTAACGCATGCAGTACCTATAGGACATGATGTACCACAACTACCACAATTTAAGATGTTTGATCTTGTATCAACACAGGTCATTCCACATTGTGTAAGTGGCGATTTACAGTATTGTGGAATGCATGATCCTGTAGTTGCATCACATGTTTGCGAAGAAAGACAGCAGCTTGCTCCACAAGAAATTAAATTTCCTGAACATGTTGGTTCCTTAACACAGACCTCATTAGCACATACTCCTTCCTCACATCTGACTGAACTACTGCAGTTTTCTCCTAGTTTTGCTTTTCGAAGACCAACTTCATTCTTTAACCCTTCACCTGTAATTGGTCCTCTAACATAAACACCTGGTTCACAGGTAACTCCGCTATCTATATTTCCTGCAAATGTTAACTTTCCATTTTGATCTGATGAGATCGATCCTGATGCAAACAGATCTCCAAATTGAGTATGTATAACTAAATTAACATTATTACCTTGAATATTTCCAGAAACACTACCAGATATTATCTCTACACTTTTTTTAATTATTGAGTCACTTACGCTTTCACTAACCATTATCGGATCCGGCTCACAACGGAGGGAAGAAACATACCTGCATTTAACTTTAGAACAAAAATCTCCGGAAATACTACATTTCCAAGCCTCTCCATAAAAATTACCAGTTAAATTATCTCCTTTTTTATTGAGTGTCAAAGTATAACGTATCGGAAAGTTCCTGCATGCATCAGGAGTGTTGAAAACCCCTGCTATAATCATGTTTTCTTCTTGAACATTTGTTTTTACCACTCTTTCCCTTCTAATGCCTGTTCCAATCATTGTACCATCAACATATACATTTGGCTCACAAGTAAAATCGCTTTTGAATGTTGAGGAAAAACTAAGTTTTCCAGATGCACTGTCTTCTACTATATCTCCTACGATATTCATTGTTCCAAGATCGCCAATAGTTATTGAACCTATCAGCTGATTATTTTCTATCTTTCCAGTTAAAGAACCAGATATAGACTCTTTTCCCGTAGTTAGCAAAGAGAGTAAATCTTCTTGAGACACTTCTCTACATTTTACATTACAACTCGTCCCACTTCCAGACCAAACACAATCAAATAAATTATAAAACTGATCTGCTCTACAGCGGTAGCCATAAGCATTAAAAGTTCCTGTCACCTTTGAATTCTCTTCATAAAGAGAGATAGTATATTTGATGTCCACATCTCGACATGCAGCTGGATGATTAAAATCTCCAGATATGAATATATCTGATGCAGAAGACACTAAACTAACAAAAGAGAATAAAAATAGTAATAGTACTAAAATTTTACAAAGGTTATGACTTATAATGCGCATGCTACCACTTCACTCATTTGACTTGAATATTTAAAGAGATTTATTATCTTTCATTCAAATTGACAAATAAATGGAATCCAGATAAAATACGAAGAGTACTTACAGAAAGAGTACAGCAAAGACTGGGAAGATAGAGTGGCCAACATAAACGAGCTTATAGT
>JAVZPM010000008.1:0-11985 GCA_038881595.1 Candidatus Micrarchaeia archaeon
AATTAATTTATAAAAATATTTCTATAAGACTTAAAAAGAAAGAAATATAAATTGAAATTGTATAGTTGAAATATGGAATCAAACTTTAGAGAAGCTAGAAGATTTGAAAAGCCAAAAGTAAAACTTATTTCTTATACCTTAAGAAAAGATTTCGATAATTTTGGTCCGGATGAAATATCTGCATTTGGAGCACTAGGATGTTTTGAAGAAAAGACACCGACACAAATTTATGATGATATGTGGTTAACAAAATCTAGAGAAGAAATAGATAAAAAAGTTGAAAAGGTTTTGAATGCAAGTGTAGGTAGAGGACATGGATCCGTTGCTGATCAAAATGCATTTATCTTTGAAATTTGTAACGTTAGCAGAGCCACTACTCTTTTCTTATGTTCTCCAAGCTATCTTTCTCATCTTCAGCAATCATTAAGAAGGGCAAATGCTGATAGAGGATATGAGCTACCTGAAAGTATATTGAATAGTAAAATGCTAGAGATTTCTATTCAAGTTCTTGATTCAGCATTCAAGCTTTATGAAGAAATGATAAAAGATGGGATACCGATGGAAGATGCTAGATATATTCTTCCACTTTATACTAGAACAAACATACAAACGCTAGGTGACGCAAGAGAATTAACCCACTTACATGCAATGTCGAAAGAAGAAAATGTTCCTTCTGTTGTAAAAGAAACAGTTCAAAAAATGATAGATGAGGCAAGGAAAGTTGCTCCTAAATTGTTTGAGGAACGAAAAATGAACTATGAAAAGCTAGGATGGTATCCTGCACCGCAGATTTATGGAGAGAATAAAACTATTCAAAGAATAATAGAGGAAAACAAAAAACCTGAAAAAGTCACGTTCGTAAACTCAGAACTACAAATAGAGCAGATTATGAAAGCGATAATCGATAGAGATGAAGCAGAACTCGCAAATCTAAAGCACAGCCATAATGGATCGGATATAAATGGATTCCTTACTCCAATGTCTCTTGTAACTCTCCATCAAGCCATAAGACAAAGAACATGGGACCATAGTGTTGAATCAATATATGATGCAGTTGAAAGAGAAAAGATTATAATTCCTAAAACTATAGAAGATTCAAAATGGAAAGACAAATACAATATGGCAGCTATGCAGATGTTTTCACTTTACAAAGATATAGTAAGGTATGGAATTGGAAAGAATGATGCAATAGGAGTTATTCCTCATGCATTAATGATTTATGATTTAATCCATATAAATGGATGGAATGCATTGAATGCGATAGGAAAGAGAACATGCACAGAGGCACAATGGGAGATAAGAGAGATTGCAGAAGGAATTGCATTGGAAATAGGAAAAATAAATCCTCGCTTATTTGCTTTTCTTGGACCACAATGTAAATTATATGGAATATGCCCAGAGAAAAAACCTTGTTATAGGTTTAAGAAAAGCTTTAAAGAAAGCTATTTTGATGAAAAGAATAAAGAGAAGGAATAAATTCGCAATCTTTTAATATTTTAATATAGAAAGATTAATACCACTCAATTCTGAATTAAATATAAATTTCTGAATTAAATATAAATATTAATTATGAATAAATTGGTGTTAATTTATGGTTCTTTGTTTTGTAGCACTTTTTATATTTGCGTTTTTATCTATATTTTCAGCAAAATACAGACCTTTAGCAGCTGAAGCATTCGACTGCACTTTCAGAAAAATAACTTTAAGAAAATGTCAGACTGGCTTTGACGAAAAAATAAAGAGCATGATTATTGGAAATTTAATGATGAAGAATGAAAAAGTTGCGCACTTTGTCTTTAAGAATTTTGAAACTCTATCTATAATTTTCACGATTTTATTTTTTGCAAGTTTTGGCTATTCATTATATAGTATATACAATTTAATAGTGTATGGAACCTGTGATCCAGTAACTGGAAATTGTGTTTTTGCTCCGCTTAGTTTAGTTAATGGAACTTTAAATAGTACCATGAACTATACTATAAATCAAACAGGTAAACCCCCATGCGGTCTCGAAGGATTTATTGAATTCTATGGAGCTGAGTGTCCACACTGCTTGAAGATGAAACCAATAGTTGAAAAAGTAGAAAATGAAACAGGAGTGATATTCACAAAGTTAGAAGTATGGCATAATGAAACAAATAGAGAGATAATGCTTATGTATGCAGCTTCTATTGAAAGGGATTGTAAAATCCTTGGTGTTCCTGCATTCTACAGCATAAAAACAGGCAAGGCGGTTTGTGGAGAAATGAGCGAAGAACAACTGAAAAGATTTATATTGCAAAATGGATAAACTTATCTATTTTCAAGTTTTTTCTTGCAGGCATTGCAAAATTCAAGCCTTTGTTTTCTTAAGTCTTCAATCGACTCTAATTTTGACATTATACAACCTTTAACTCTGCAATGCCCTAAACCAAAGCCATGACCAAGCTCATGGAGAATAACTTTTATAGCTTCTTCTTCCTGATCTATATCTGGCTCTTTTTGGATGAGATAAAGCGACACTATTGAATTGCCTCCTAATTCACTAAGGCCAAGAATTGATTTTTTTCTATATATTAGTTTTTTATTTGTGATAATTACATATCTAACTTCTTTTGATAATTTACCTTTCGATTCAAGATATTTTGAAAAGGAATACAAAATATCTTTAGCAAAAAGCTGTGATTTAGAAATCTCATTTTGAATAAAATCAATGGATTCTTTATCTGCAGTTTCCAAATCAAATTTTATTGTAAATGGTTCTTTTATCTCATTGAAGGGAAGTGGAAAATCAATAAGTGGAATTATTTTTACTTTCATTTAATCACTCTATAGTATTAAAATGCAATTAATCAAAATATTAAATCAGTTCTTGATATATCTGTTCTTAACATCATATTTAGCATTATATTTATATTTATTATTGAATAATATTGAATAAATAAGATAATATTTAATAAAATGGTTTAAACTATTGATTTTAGGGTGCCCATATGGGTTTGAATATTGAAAAAATAAGGGCTGATTTTCCAATCTTGAGCAAGAAGATAAATGGAAAAAATATAATTTATTTTGATAATGCATGCCAGACATTGAGACCTATTCAAGTAATCAGGAAGATGAATGAATATTATGAAGAGTATCCTGCATGTGTTGGCAGAAGCAACCATAAATTTGGAGAAAAGGCAACCGAAGAAGTTGAAAGCGCAAGAAAGAAAATCGCAAATTTTTTCAATGCTAAGCCTAATGAAATAATAATAACAAGAAATACAACGGAAGGAATAAATCTGATATCCCACTCTTTCAATTTTAAGGAAGGGGATTCGGTACTTCTCTCTGATAAAGAACATAATTCAAATCTAATTCCGTGGCAGATGCTAAAGAAGAAAGGAATAAAATTGAAATTCTTTAGATTTGGAGACATTGAAGATTTTCAAAATAAAATAGATAAAAGTGTAAAGCTTGCAGCCTTTGTTCACACATCCAATATAGATGGAACAACACAACCAATAGAAAAGATGATAAAAATAGCACATGATAATAAAATTTTTACACTTGTTGACGCAGCCCAATCTGCACCACATAAGAAGATAGATGTCAAAAAGCTTAACCCTGATGCACTAGCCTGCTCAGGACATAAAATGCTTGGTCCATCTGGAACAGGTATTTTATATCTATCTGAAAATTCAGTTTCTAATCTTTCTGAGTTTATGACTGGAGGAGAAACAGTAGTCAATTCCACTTATGAAAGCGTTGAGTTTGAAAAAGTACCAAACAAATATGAAGCAGGTCTACAAAACTATTCTGGCGTAATTGGGCTTGGTGCAGCAGTAGAATACTTAAAAAATATCGGATTGGAAAATATAGAATTACACGAAATGAAGATAAATGAAATAATAACGAATGGACTAAGCGAAGAAATTGGTGCTGAATATGTTAAAATCTTAGGGCCGATTGATGCAAGGATGAGGGGTGGAATATTCTCATTTAATATCAAAAATCTTTCATATCACCAAGTCTCATTGCTTCTTGATAAAACTGAAAATATCATGATAAGAAGTGGCCAACATTGTGTGCATTCCTGGTTCAATGCAAACAAGATTGATGGTTCAGCAAGGGCATCCTTATACTTATACAATACGAAAGAAGAGGCGAATATTTTTGTAGAAGCAGTTAAAAAATTAGTGAAGTTTGTTAAATAAGTTTGCTAAATTTATTTTTTATTAATTTTAATAAAAAATCATATATGTTCAAAAAATTATGACGGAATATAGAAAAGGTGAGCAGATGAGAAAATTTATATTTGCTGTATTTCTAATTTTGGGAATTTTAATAACAAGCGGATGTATCGGAAACCAGATCCAAACTAATTCGTTAATACAACCAAATCAAATTATGGGAAAGTATGTACTTAATTCTTCTGACGGAAATAATAATTCTATAAACTCTACTTCTGCGAACTCGACTTCAAATTTCAAGACAACTCAAGAATTAGAAACAATAAAGACAAACTGCGAAGTCAATAAAGTATATTTCATATATGCAGATTGGTGTCCACACTGTCAAAAGATGAAGCCCTGGGTAACTCAGCTTGAAAAAGAAGGTTATTTGTTTATAAGAATTGATTCTCAAAACCGAGATGCAGTAAATCTTGCAAGAGAATGCCTTACCGGAATTGCACAATTGAAGTACATACCTGAATTTGTATGTCCTTCGAATAAACAAAGCCATGTTGGAGAATTTGCAAGCATTGAAGAAATGAAAAGCTTCGTTTCCTCTTGTAATAGTATGAAATAGGATTATAAACCTAAATTTTAAACACCCTTTTTACATTTTCTGTTGTTTTTTTCATTATTTTTTCTTTTTCTATTCCCGTTACAGCTTGAATTTTTTCTACTAGCTCTATTATTTCCAATGGTGTGATTTCCTTTTTATCTAGAGATATTGGAGAATCTGTTTCAAGCAAGAAGTGATCTATCTTTTCATATCCTACTTCTTCAAATATCTTTGCTATTTTTGTTTTTGAAAGTACATATGGCAATGAAAGCACCCATCCCTTATCTACTATATCTTTCGCATGATCCGGCTGATTGAAATAATGAAATACTGCTGTGGTTTTGAGTTCGTTAGATAGAATATCAATTACCTCTGGATATGCATCCCTACAATGTATAATCAAAGGCTTTTTTATTTCATTCGCTAGGTTTATGAATTCAAGAAATACTTGTTCTGACCTTTCCTGCATTTTTTCTTCCTTTACAAGAAAAAAGTCTAATCCAACCTCTCCCACTCCAATAAATTTACTACATTTAATTTCTTTTATCTTTGATATATATTCTTCTATTTCATTTTTGTTTGACTTAGCTGCTAATAAAGGATGAAGCCCGAGACTATAATATATAGAATAACTGTTTGCCAATCTTAGAGTTTTTTCAAAATCCTCTATCCTTGCTGAAGAAGTTATTAAACCTATGCCTAAATCAATGCAATTCTTGATTAATTCCTCTGGATTCTTACTCTGTTCAAGATGGCAATGTGAATCAAATACAGTGATCATTATTTTCCCTATTTTGTTTTCAATAGATGAAGCCATAAATATATGGCTATAGATATACTTTTATACCTTTCTCGCCTATATTATATTGCTCTTTATATCCTTATAAAAGGATAAATATATGTATAAATAGGTGTTTTTATGTCAGTAATGCCTGGAAGTGCAAAAGATCTTAAGATAGGAAGATATGTAATGATAGATGGAGAACCATGCAGAGTTGTAGAGATTCAAACCTCTGCACCTGGAAAGCATGGAGCAGCAAAGATGAGAATAACTGGAATTAGCATATTTGATGAAAGCAAACATACCTTGCTTAAACCTTCAGATGCAGATGTAGAAATACCTGTAATTGAAAAGAAAATAGCGCAAGTAGTTTCAGTAAGTGGAGACGTCGCTCAAGTCATGGATCCTAATACTTACGAGATGTATGAATTGAAGATTCCAAAGGAGCTGCAAGGACAGGTTGAAGCAGGAAAAGAAGTTGAGCTTATTGAAACACTTGGAAAAAGACTCATGCAGAGAGTAAGATAGTTGTTTAAGCATTTGAAAATAAAAGAGTTTATGGTGATTTAATGGTTGAAGTCAAAATATTAGAAAAAAAAGACAATCCTATTCTAAAAAGAAAAGAAGTTAAGTGTCTCGTTGATTTTGAAGCTGGAACACCGAAAAAGGAAGAAATCCAGCAAGCAATTGCAAAGGCATTGACAGCCCATCCCGAATTGGTTTATATAAATGAATTTATTGTCAGAGCTGGAGCAAAGCAAGGAAAGGCTGAAGTTTTTTTATACGATTCAAAAGACATACTTGAGAAAATGCATAAAAAGAAAGAAAAGAAAGAGAAAAAGAAATAAATTGGAATGATAACTGAAAGTATTGACTTAAGGTGATATTTATGGCAGACAAAGGAAAACCAAAACCATACAAAAAAGGAAAAAGCTGTCCAAGATGTGGTGCGGGGGTAAGGCTTGCTGAGCACAAGGACAGATGGAGCTGCGGAAAATGCGGCTACATGGAAAAGAAGTAAACTTTTTATTTTGATTTTAAATGGTTCTTATTTTAAATTTTGTGCTGTTTCCCTTAATTACTCTTTTCTTTAATTTACTTCTTTTTCTTAGGCTTCCATTTTGGCTTAGAAATCTTAGAAATTAATAAGTATACCAAAACTAATACTAGCAATAATACTATTACAGCCATTATTGCAAGATATGGGATTGAAGGTTGCGTCTCTATAGTTTGCGTGAATATCTGCTGGGCTTGCGCTAATAATTCTTTTGCCTTTTCAAAATCACCTGCTTCATATGCTGTTCTTGCTTGTTCTAAAAGCTGGCTTGCAGCTGTAGTATCCTCTCCTTGTTCTCTTGCTGATTGAATAGAAACGATTAGTACGTTTAGTCTATCTGCAATATATCTTTTCTCTTCTTCACTTATTGTAGGTGGTGTGTATATACATAAATTAGCTATACAGGATTTTCCTGATGGACAGTCAGAATCCTTGCAACATTCATAAGGTATGCATGTTCTATTTAATATATAACCACAGGAACATGGAACAACAACACATGTTCCGTTCTGACATATGCTATCAGAAGGACATTCATAACTGTATGTACATCTTAATGGAACCTGACTTACACTGAACACAAATTTAGAGTTTGGATATAGATAAAGCTGATGATCTATTTTCACCGTTTTTCCATCGACAGTGTATCTAAATATTTCATACTCTTTATCTGCCACATAAGTTACATTATTTATATAGTTATTTCCAAAGTCTCCAAGATTCAAAACAAATCCAGAAACCCTTGCGGTATTTGAACCTTTAAATACAACTGTAACCTTGCCATTTTTAAGATCGTTTATTTGCTCCATATTTACATTAGATTGTGAATTTATTGTAAAACTGTCTGTAATCAAAGGAAATCTCAATTCCTTCCCAACAAAGCTATAGAAATTGACTAGTGAACCATATTTGTCTCTTATTGATAACGAACCTGTCATTATTGATGAAACATCTGAAAGATCAACTACCACATCTTTCATTTGTGTAGTAAGAACAGGAATGTTCACAAGACATGATAAAGTTGAACACTCCAACCATTTTCTAACAAATGTTATTCTTGGAACACAATCATCAGCCGCAGTTAATATCAATGAATTATCTTTAAATCCTGTTTTTCTTGCAGATATCTGATATCTTCCAGGGAGATCTGCAATAAATACAAAACTTCCGTTTTCGTCTGCCTTTCCTGCTTTGATCAATGAATTTGCATATGGCTGCTCAAGAAATCTAACCTCTACAGAAGCATTTGGTTCTGTTGATATTTGGGCTAATTCCTTTGTACATGAAAGCGTACCTGAAAGAGAAACTTGTTTTACTTCTTCTGATTTTTCAGCTATTACTGTAACTGGAATGTAAATAATCCACCCATAAGTACTAAATTGTGTTAGATAACCTTTACAGATATGTGATGTTAAATTGCACTCTGTTGCAAGTGCATTCCAATTGGATGATGACTCGTTATAAATATAAAGCCCCAATCTTGACTCCTCTACAGAATTAAGATTCATTGAAGAAGTATTAATTGTGAAGATGATTGGATTTGAAGTATTGGCCTGAATTAATTTTGAAGTGGAGATATTTATCTTCATTTTAAGATAACCTTCTTTTGAAGCGATATCGATTGGAACCTTTAAAGAATCTATAAACATTGTTGTAAGATTAACTTCTACCAATTCCTGAGTTGAGTTTTCAGGTATATATAATCCTAATGATGGAGTTCTTCCTGCAGACGGAATTGTAATATTTAATTCAGATTGATTTACATAGAATTGAATTAAAAATCCTTCTAATTCAGATGGGGGAACATAAATATTTTCAGAAATCGAATTGTGAACACTTTTTATATCTGCATATATGAATTTACTCTTAGCTGAAGTGAGTATAAAAGAATTGTTTCGTATTATGTCTCCACTAGTATTCTGGAGGTAAAGAGCAAATGAATCGTCTCCTGACATACCAATAAAGTTGTTTGTTATATTTGTATTTCCTGCTAAAAGAATCAATCCTCTAGATTCGTTTCCTTTTATGTTAATTATATTATCTATAATATTTGAATTAATTCCACTGTTTTCTACTTTTATGGCTGTTGCTGAAAGATTGTTGTTCTGAAGAAACGAACAATTCTTGATTGTAGCATTTTGTCCTTGAATAATAATTGCAGAACCAGAATTGAAGAAAATTGAATATCCTTGACAGTCAAGAGTCACGTTTGAAGCTGTAATTGTAAAGCATGTCTCATCCGAAGAAAGATTTTCATTTATCACATAATAAAGATTGCTTATATTAAGTATCTGACAGAAAGAACCTGTGTGCAAATTCCAGGTATAAGAATCAGCTGAATTATCTCCATTATCGGTACATCTAACAAACCAGGTATGAATTCCATTAGAAAATGAAACATTAGATTTTAGTGAAGTGTTGACAAGCCTATGGACTGAATTATTTTCTCCAACCTTTTGATTGTCCAGATATAAACTGCAGGTGAATTGGCTTGAATCAACATCATCAACATAGAAGACAAATTCGAGAGTGTCATTGTTTAAACTAGTAATGGAATTATTTAATGGAGAAACTAAATAAACAGATGGTGGCTGGCCTCTATTAATTGAAAAGTTATAATAAACTGGGCCTATTGTTTTGTTATTGTATTTAATGTATCCTAATGCAATATAATTTCCAACTGGATAATTCATGCTGTGTAAAACAGAGACATTTGTGGGAGTAGATGAAAATGGAATCACAGATATACCTGATGAAAATGAATCGATTACATTGTAGCCATTATATATTTGGATAAATGAAGATGCATTTCCATCACTATTACCTATATTATAAACTTCTATAGTAAAGTTTGCAGAGTTTCCAATTGGAATATCATCTGGAAATACTGTAAAATTATTAATCTGCAAAACAGGAACCCGCCCTATAGTTACATTAACACCGATATCAGATGAGATTGAAGCGAAGTTTAATGAGATTGAAAATAGAAAAAAGAATGCACTTAATATGAATTTACAGTATATATGATTAAAATCAAATTCCACTCCAATCACCTAATAATTTACTCTTCACCGTTGTCATCATCAGATCTTACTTTGTAGTTTTTATATGGCTTCTTTTTTCCATTTCCGTACTTAACTAAAATGTAAACAACTGCAGCAGATACTGCTGCAACAATTAGATAAGGAAGAATCTCGTTCTTTGCCTCGTTTAGAATTATCGAATTATTTAATTCGGTTGAACTTTCATTTGAAACATTACTTTCGCTCTGTTGAGAGGTATTTTCTGATTCATTTCTGGTTTGGTTTGGTTGTTGCATCTCCGTCACTACTTGTTCTGTATAAACTGGGGGTTTTATTAATACATTAAAATCAAAATTCCTGGCCTGTGAAAATGATAATGAACCTAAATCACCGAAATATTTTGCAACTGCAGTTGCTGAGATTAAATATGTTTTTCCTATCTCTGCATTTTCAGGCACGTTTACATATATTGTAACCTTCTTTGCCTGCAAATATCCCCTTCCGCTTGGAGACATTATGTAATATATTCCTTCTTCATTAAGATCTGGAATTGATTGAAGCTTTGGTCTTGGTTCTACATAAATATTTTCCTCAGAAATTGCTAAAGTTCCACTTATATTAAATGTACGATTCGTAAGTTCAGGAAGGACATAAGTCTTCCAGCCTTCAGGAGAATCAACTGAAACAGATATGTGTGCAGTTCTATCTCCATATTCTGAATCTA
Source organism: Candidatus Micrarchaeia archaeon (assembly GCA_038881595.1). Taxonomy (GTDB): domain Archaea; phylum Micrarchaeota; class Micrarchaeia; order CABMEP01; family CABMEP01; genus DTQF01. The sequence goes on from JAVZPM010000008.1 coordinate 10,341, forward strand.
CAAAGAAATAAATATCATAAGAAAAGTTGGATCCTGGAGTAACTGATGCCCCTTTTGTATAATAGACAGAACCAAATGCTAATCTTGGTGCATCTTGTGCAACTACTACACTAGCTAGATTTAATGAAAATAAAAAGAAAAGAAAAGAAAAAACAAATTTATTCATTCAAACCACTTATTGTTTATCAGCTTGTATTGTCAAGATCGCATTGTAGGAACCTGCAGCTGTTCCTCCTGGGACAAATAGGTTGAACCATAACTTGACTGTATTGTTTGGGGCTATGTTATAACAATTCTGATTGCCACTATATAAAGTTGCGTTACAGGTTCGCATTGTAGTATCTACATAATGTGGATCAACAAAATCTGAATAAGCTGGCTGAACATCATTTGCTCTCATTCTTAGATTTGTAATTGGTATTGTGTTGGTTCCATTTACAAAGTTAGATCCCCAAATAGATATCTTTATTGGCACGTTGCTGTTTGATGTTGTTGTAACTGTTACTGGTGTTGTAGCTGTTGCATTCGCCGTTGGATTTATAGCATCTGAAAATGTAATTGAGCCTGGAGAGATTGTCACATCAATAAACTCTGCAACTGAAACGCTGAAAGTTACATTTGAAGAATAGGTTGTTGCAGCGTTAACGAAACCCATTCCTAAAAACAATACCAACATTGGTATCGCATATTTAAACTCCATATTTTCACCTCGAGGTTTAACATACTTAATATAACATCGTATTAATATATCTATTCAATTTAGGTTTTTATTTCTTTCCATTTGCCTTAATTGTTATATTTGCGATATAGTCTCCTGCTGCCTGCCCACCTGGAATTCGTATATTGAACCATAAATTCACTTGCTGACCTCTTGAAATATTACTACAGTCTTGATCTAATGAATACTTCACAGGTGTGCAGCTAAGCTCATCTGTTGATAATGAATGATCCTGAGTGAAGTATTCATAAGATGGCTTGGTTGCATTGGCCCTTACAGTTAGGTTGCCTATTCCAAGAATATTACTTCCGCTTATGAAATCAGTTCCAATGAATGATATATAAATTGGAACATTACTGTTTTCTGTGTTCGTTACATTTATTGAAATGTCTGAAGTTGAATTTGTTAATGGATCTAATAATCCAAAGTTCAAGGAAGTAGGCGAAACTACTACTTCAATGTATTCTATGTAGCTTACACTTCTTGTTTCTGTTGAATTGAAGTTTCCTGCTGTATCATTGCATGTTACATAATATGAATAGGTACCAAAATCAAAGCCAGTAACATTATAGAATGCATATGTTAAAGCATCAGCATTTTGAATAGTCATCATGTATTCTGAACCATTCCAATTCAATTTGCATGAACTTAGGTTCTCATTTGCAGATACGTTAATTAAGACATTTGCAGTTGTTATTGATCTTTCATTATCTGGTGTTGGTGGTACAAATGATAATGAAGGAGGAATTGTATCAATTGTAAATGTTCTTGTTTCGGAAACATTACTGTTTCCTGCCTCATCACTGCAGTTTATCTTCCATGTGTGTTGGTTGTCGCTTAATCCAGTTATTACAAATTGTGAAAGTGATCCATTTATAATAGAGTTGTTTGTTTGGTTAAGTTCATTATCAATGTAGATGCTGCATG